>JAGBCB010000013.1 GCA_017938145.1 Lachnospiraceae bacterium | reverse complement strand
TCATAGCAATCACACCACCTGTTTTTGATACTCTAATTATACCATAAAACCTACAGAATGTCGCTATTTTAAAGGATTTTTCATAGACAGAACAAGAAAAATCCCGGGCGAAAGCCCGGGACTTTGTCTACAGTCTGAAAGAGGCAGAAGTCTGCCTCTTTTAAAATTATGCTAGTTTGCTTCAAATACAGCGTTAATTGTCATACCTTCGGACATGTTGAAACGGATGGTTTCTGAGGTGGTGTCTGCTAAAGAACCGTTGGTTACTTCCCAGCGGACAAACTTGTAACCGTCTGCGGGAACTGCGGTTAAAGTAACCGTAGTTTCTTCAAAATACATGCCGGAAAAAGCAAAGGAGTAATCCGGTTGTCTGCCGTTTACCAAAATGGTTCCCATGGACTGGTCTTTGATGCCAAGGTTTAGCTTCTTTATCGGACCTAAATCAAAGGCGCTCTTAATTAAATTCGGCATAGCGGTATAACGCTTTGCCATGAAGTTACGCAGGTCAGTAATTTTGCTGTCGATATGACCGGCAGGGTCGCCGCCTGCTACCCAGTCGGGACCAAAACGCTTCCAGGTGTCCGGCATCAGGGAAAGATACGGCTCTGCCATGGTGTTTAAGGTTCTGGTTGCCAGCTTCGGCTCAAAATAAATGTTGCGCATATCGCAGAGGGAAAGAATAAACTCTTCCCGGAAGGAGTCGTTCTTTAACAGGGAACGAAGCAGCTCAACCGGGCGGTAGTGCTTAATATTGTCTTCCCGTTCTTTGGAAGTGGACTGTGTTACCGCAGAGGAAATATTATCAAAAGAAGCGGTGTTTGCGCCACTGTAAATACCGGTGGAGAAGTCGTTGTCATAAGCGGCGAAGCGCCATCTTCCGTCGGAATATTCCGTCGCCATGTCGGTGTTGCGGACACGCCACATACGCCAGTTGTTGTCCTGGAAAATACCGTCTTCGTTGTAAATGTAAAGCTGGAAAGCAAAGTAATCCGCAAAGGAACCGATATCAATTAAATCGCAGGCACCTTCGTACATAACCGGGTCAGACATGTCATTCTGGGTAATAAATAAGAACATGTCGTGGTACAGGGTCATATCGTCCTCGTTGCCTTCTTCCAGTTCGCCGCGTTTAATCAGGACAATGTTGTTATTATCGATACCGTAATTATTTTCAAAGTGATTATCGGTGTAGTCTTCGTTTAAAGTATACATTCCCCAGTACTCGCCGTTTAAGAAGGCGATGCAAGGGGTGGACTGCTGGGTTTCAAACCGGGCATCCTTTACCATGGTCTGCAGGAACGGGTCACGGAGTCTGGCAAAGTCAGCATCGTTACCGCCCACACGGAGCACGAAGGTTTTATATTTATCAATAAGCTCGCCGGCAGTGTTGTAGTTGTCCGGAATCAGTTCGTATTTTAAATTCTTTGCGCCGTATTCTTCCCTTGCATAGAGCTTTAAGCTCTTTTGCGGCTGGTTACGGGAAGCACCGCCCATAATGCGGACACCCATGTTCTGCTTAAAGCCCGGAGTGCCGTCTGCGGTAATGAGTTCTACGGAAATTTCACGTTCCCATTCGCGACCCCGGTTGGAGTAGTTACCGGTGTGCTGCCAGCCGTCAAGATAAGCACGGGACGGGTCTTCCAACAGCCATTCGTCGTGGGTTTTACCAAGCACGTAAATGCCGGTTTCGTAATCGTAGAGGTTATCAAAATCGGTAATGAGGGAAATAATCGGCACATCCCCGTATTTGTCGCGGTCGAGACCGACAAAGTAGCTGGCGTGGGCCACCGGAGTAGTGGTGCCGTCCGGCAGGTAAGCAATGGCACGGATGACGGTGCACTTGTCTACCGGAAAATCAGGAATGTAGTTGTTGCTTACGCTGATATCTTTCTGGGCAGCCAGCACATTTTGGGTGTAAAGCTTACGGGATACGGTAATTTCATTTTTGTACAGGGTGGAAGTTTTGTTTGGTGTGCTTCCGTCCAAGGTGTAATAAATCAGGGCACCCTCCACGTTACAGGAAAGGGAAACCTTCTGGGTCTTTTCGTAGAAGCCGCTGTCTAAGCTGAAGCCTACATAATTGCCTTCCGGAGTAGGAGTCGGAAGAATCGGCGTTGGTGTGGCAGACTCGTCTGTGACGACACTGGAAACGGTTGGTACCGGGGTGGCAGTCGGGTCTGTACCGGTTTTATTACAGCCGGTAAGGGCTGTTACAAGAAGCCCAAGTAAAAATAGTGTGATTGTTTTTTTCATATCGGTTTCCTTTCTGCTTTTTATGAAAGTATATCGCTTTGTTTTACTTTGATTTACTCAATCATGAAACTTATCATACAGTATACTACAATATTTTCCTTTTCACAAGAAAAGGTAGTAAAAAGTTCATTAAATTTTCCGGGAAACAATTGAATAAAAACCGTTTGTTTTGTACAATGGAGGTTGTAAGCAATTACATGTTTTTGGGAGAAAGGAGAAATCTTGTGAAACGAGGAAAGAAATTTATTTTAAGTATTATGGGGGTGACTGCAATGGGACTATTCGGCTTATTTGGAAAACCGGCTGCAACCGCAGTGGCAGACAGTGTGGAAGGATATACGGCACTGGATGCTTCCGACCCGGTGGAATTTTGCGGTGACCGTATTGTGTATGGCGGAGAAACCATTACGTTAGGAGAAAAAGCAATTTACATAGACGGTTCCTTAAGCGATGATGTGGCCGGCCGCTATGACTATGTGTATAACAATTTCAAAGAGGCGGCAGCGGCCTTTACGGACGGCACGGAAGAAGAGCCGATGCAGGTGTATCTGGCACCTTACGTATACTGGATTGATGACCCGGACGATGAAGAAATCCGTGTGGCTTCCGGCGGAGATACCCCGTACGGAATGGTCATTAATTGTGACCATCTGCACCTGATTGGTTTAACAAAAGCCCCATACAATGTAGTTCTTGCGGTAAACCGCGGGCAGACCCAGGGTGCCAAGGGCAACTACACCATGTTTTATATTGACGGACGTGGTACCCATACAGAAAACCTTACCATGGGTAACTACTGTAACGTGGATTTGGAATATCCGTTAAAACCGGAACTTTCCCGGGAGAAGAGAACGGAAACCATTACCCAGTCCCAGCTGGTGATTACCAACGGCGACAAGGTAATTGCAAAGAACTGTAACTTTTTAAGCCGGTTGAACGCCTGCCCGTTTGTGGGCAGTGCCAGAGCACTGTTTGTGGACTGTCACATCGAGTGCGGCGACGACGCCCTGCCGGGAACTGCGGTCTTTTTAGACTGTACCCTGCGCTTTACCAGCTCCAAGCCGTTTTATAACACCAGCGGCACCGGCGCAGTGTTCTTAAATTGTGAGATTACCTCCGATGTGGACGGCGCCCAGTATTTAACCAAGGCCGGCGGAACCGTAACTTTGGTGGACTGTAACTTTATCAGCGACTATCCGGGCTTTAGGGTGGAATGGACACCGGAGCCGGCAGCCGACTTAAAGTGCGTGCAGAGCAATGTAACCGTAAACGGTGAGCCTTATGTGATTGCAGGCGGTTCGGCAAATACCATTGATGTTACCGGCACCGAGGCGGCAAAGGCTTTTGTGCTTACCGATAACGGAAAAACCATTTATAATACCTACAACCTTTTACAGGGTAACGACGGATGGGATCCGTTAAACAACAAGGCAGAAATCGAAGCGGTGGATGCAAAGTACACCCTGTTCCCGTTCCTGATGAACACTGCCCCATCCGTAAAGAGCGTAAAGAACGGCGACACCGGCACCATCAAGGTGATGCTCAGAAACTTCCGCAATGTAGCCGGCGGCATTACCTCCGACACCGTGGAATGGTGGGTGGAAGACTCCTTCAAAGACTATGTTTCCATTACGCCGAATGCAGACGGTTCCTGTAATTTTACTGTTTTAAAAAGTGAAGAGTCCAAGGTGAGCGGCCGCATTTTTGCAAAGAGCTCCATGGGCTATATGGCAAGCGTTTATCTTACCGTTACTCCGGATGTGGTGGGAGCACCGGGCTTTGCCAAAGAACCGGCTGTAACCATTGGAACAACCGAGGCTGCAGGTGTGCAGGCCGGATGTGTTACCGTGGAATATAAATTAAATAATGACGGACAGGATGTTTCCGTCATTGACTGGTATCGTGTCAGTGCAGACGGCACCGAAAAAGTAAAGGTGGCAACCTCCCGCATGGACATGCCGGAATACACTTATGTAGTAACACCGGGCGACGTTGGATATTATATTGTGGCGGAGGTGACTCCGAAGGTATTAAATTCCCAGCCGGGAACCAAGGGTTCTGCAACTACAGACCGTGTCATTACCGCAGAGGATTTACCGCTTGCCGTAATCAGCACCAACTTCCAAAACTTCCCGACGGAAGTGCAAAACGTAGTAAAACCGGGCTTCTGGACTGTAGAAGGCTTTAAACCGGCAGACACCGCAGAATACGACTGGAAAGCAAAAACAGGAGCAGCCTGGGCTTACAGCGTGGGCGAAGGCGGCGCCAAGAACGTATACGGTCTTACCCAGACCGTGCGGGGCTCCAGAATTTTATATACTCCGGCAGAGGGCAGCTACGGCAACATGAGTGTGACCTTGCAGGTAGCTCCGTGTAAGTCCGCAGGCCAGGGCTTTGGCAGTGCCACCGCCCAGTATATGGACGTCTTGCTTAAAATGGATACGGAAAACCTGAACGGCTATGCCCTCAGAATCGAGCGAACAGGTAAGTACTCCAATGCAGTAGATTTTAAACTTATGAAATATACCAACGGCATGACAGAAGCCATTACCGAGCCGGTTTCCGCCTCCTGTTATAATACCTTGTGTACCATCACCTTAAAGGCAGAGGGCGCAACTCTTTCTGCCCATGTGGAAACCACAAAGAAGCAAAACGACGAACAGGCGGCAGCAGGTCTTGCCCATATGGTGGATTTATCCGCAGAAATTGAAGAAAATTCCTTTGGCGGTGTGGGCGTAACCCATACCGGCACTGTGGGTGCCAACGCAACTCTGCTGACACAGCTGGACGTTGTGTGGGAAAAGGCAGAAGCTGTGGAAGAACCTACGCCGGAACCGACAGTGGAACCGTCGGAAATTCCGGAGAAAAATGAGTGGCCGGAGGAGTCGATGGCAGACCCTACCGTGGCTCCAACCGAAGCTCCGGAGGTAACAAAAGTTCCGGAAAACGGTGATATCATAAGTACAGACGACGGCGACAGACAGGTAGTAACCGGAATGCCGGGATTCATTAAGTATATGATAGTTTCCCTGATAAGTGTGATCGCTTTGGCAGTTTTTGCAATCATTTACCGTGCTGTGAAGCCGCGGAAACCTTGGGAAAGATAAAATAAATTACTCCCGGCGGAAAACCACCGGGAGTTTTTAATTTTAAAACTGCCCATAAAACATACTAAAAAAAGTATATTCTTGTGCATTTTTCCTCTTGAATTATTTTTGTAACAGGCGTATTATAAACGCCGGAGTAAAAATATAAAAAATTATAAACAGAGAAGGAAACAACCATGAACGTATTATTATCTGTATCTTTTGCATTATTAGCAGGTCTTCTTATGACCCGCGCATTCAAGCCGTTTAAGTTACCGGCGGTTACCGCTTATCTTATTGCAGGTGTTCTTATCGGACCATACTGCTTAGGTGGTCTTAAGCTTGCCAACGGTGTTGGTTTTGCCAACATGGACGAGGTTGGTTCCCTGGCGGTTATCGGTCAGGTGGCACTGGGCTTTATCGCTTTCTCCATCGGCAGCGAATTCCGTCTGGAGGATTTAAAGAAAATCGGTAAGCAGGCATTTGTTATCGGTATTTTCCAGGCTCTGGTAGCAACCTTGTTTGTAGACCTGGCATTACTGGTAGTACATATTATGATGCCGGATAAATTAACCTTACCTCAGCTTCTTACCCTGGGTGCCATTGCCACAGCAACTGCTCCGGCAGCAACCCTCATGGTAGTAAGACAGTTTAAGGCAAAGGGACCTTTAACCAAGCTGTTACTTCCAATCGTAGCGTTAGACGATGCGGTGGGCTTAATCGTATTTGCCGTATCCTTTGGTATTGCAAAGACTTTAGTCAGCGGTCAGGTGGACTTAGTATCCATTATTGTAAATCCGCTGGTGGAAATTGTCTGTTCCCTGGCACTTGGCGCACTGATGGGTTGGATTTTAACCCAATTGGAAAAGCTGTTTAACTCCAACACCAACCGTCTGAATGTGACTATTGCTTTTGTTATCATGACAGTTGCTTTATCCAGCTTAAAGTTTGAAATCGGTCATATCCATGTGGGATTCTCCTCCCTGTTGGTATGTATGATGTTAGGAACCGTGTTCTGCAACATCTGTCCGCTGTCTGAGGATATGATGACCCGTTCCGACAAGTGGACCTCTCCGCTGTTAGCCCTGTTCTTCGTTATCAGCGGTGCAGAGCTGGAACTTGGCGTATTTGCCGATATCGCCATTGTAGGTGTGGGTGTTGTATATATCGTGTTCCGTTGCCTCGGTAAGTACTTCGGTGCACTGGTTAGTGCCAAGGCTACCAAGTGTGAACCACAGATTTGTAAGTATCTCGGCATTACCCTCTTCCCACAGGCCGGCGTTGCCCTGGGTATGTGTGCTACCGCAATGCAGCTTGGCGCACAGGGTACCTTAATCCGTAACATTACCTTATTTGCGGTTCTTGTTTACGAATTATTCGGACCGATGATGACCAAGATGGCTCTTACCGCAGCCGGAGAAATCCAGCCAATGCCTGACCATGTGAAGCATCGTCGTCACAACTTACTGGCAGAAGCAAAAAAAGCAAAAGAAGAAAACAAGTAGAAATAACAGAAGCTGCCATGGCATTTGCTATGGCAGCTCTTTCTTTTTATAGGCAGATGGGGAACATCCCACAATTTGCTTAAACACACGGCCGAAGTGGGTGTTGCTGTGAAAACCCACAGCGGCGGACACCTCGTTTACGGTAAGGTCCGGATTTAAAAGAAGTTTTTTTGCTTCCTTCATACGGACATTGTTTAAATATTCCACAAAATGAAAACCGGTAACCTCTTTGAAGGTGCGGGAAAAATAGTAGGTGCTTAAAAAATACTTGGCAGAAACCGTTTCCAGGGTCAGTTCCTCAAAGTAATGATTATTGATATAACCAAGAATTTCAAACATGAGCTTTTGGGTGTTGTTAAGCTCCGTCAGGGCGGCATCCTGCCGGCCCGGCTTGCAGTCATTTAAGAACAGCAACAGTTGGAGCAGGGTAAGCTTGATGTGGGAATTTTCCCGAAGACCGCTTCCTTGGTATTCTGCTTCCATGGTGTGAAGCAACGTTTCCACAAAGCTTTGCTGCCGGTCGTCCAGTGAAATCAGATGGATTTCTTCTTCCAGGTTTTTATAAGGGTTGATGTCAGGGCACACGACTAACAGGTCGCTCAGCAAATCCTTGCTGAAATGAATCAGCATACGGTCATAACCGAAGGAGCCCAGGTTTCCGGTACGGTGAATATCGTTTGGCGGAATCAGTACCATGGAGCCACCGGTTACGTGGTAGGTTTTGTCTTGGATAAAATAGTAGCGCTCACCGGAGTAGAGGTAATAAAGCTCATAACAGTCGTGATAATGATGGGAAAACTCACCGGTAGGATTTGGATTTACTACCCGCTTTATAAAAAAGTGGGAATCCGGCACCTGCTCGAAATTGGCAGGGGAATTTTTATGGTAGCTTTCGGGGAATAGATTCTTCATACACAACACCTCCGGATTCAGTATATCTCAAATGTAAATAAAACACAAGAATTGTAGAAAAGTAATTCAAAACAGCAAGTATTGTTGTGGAAACAAGAGAAAAATTGTGCTACCATAAGCCTGTGTGAAGGAGAGAAAACTATGGCTTCGGTATCATTAGAAGAAAAACAGTTAAAAAGAAGAGAGTATTTACTTGGCGGAAATATGTGGAAGGTGGTTTTAAGCATTTCCCTTCCTATGGTTTTCTATAACCTTTGTAATTATTTTTACGGAATTTACGATATGATGTTGGTGCAGTCTGCAGGCATCGGCGACGCAGCCGATATTGTTGTACTGGACCAGATTAAAAATATGGTATCCACAATTGGAGGTGCCCTGGCCACCGGCGGTGGTATTATGGTTGCAAGACGCTATGGAGCAAAACAGCTCGCGAGTGCCAGATCGTGTGCAAATACGTTATTCTCCATGGCAATGGTTGTTGCGCTTGTGACCCTCGTGTTAATCCCTGCCGGTGTGCCGTTCCTACAGCTTTTTAACACCGACCCGACCATTATTGAAAATTCCATCGGGTATTACAATGTACAGATTATGACACTGGTGGTTACCACCATGAACAGTGCCATGATTTCCATGGAAAAAGCCAAAGGCAACACAAAACAGCTTTTGATGCTGAACCTTGGAGTTATTATCATTAAAGTCAGCCTTACCACTTTGTTTGTGTATGGCCCGTTCGAAAATGTCACCAATACCTGGCTGGCGGTTTCTACCTTAATTGCCCAGTTGTTTTTATTTAGCTGCGGTCTGTTTTTGTGTTTCCGGCCAAGCAATATTTTGCGCATCCGCATCAAAGAGTGGAACTTCCACCGGCAGGAGGTGCTCAGCATTGTCAAGCTGGCAGTGCCGGTATTTATCGGAAATTTCCTGTTTAACTTCGGTAAGGTGTACGTAAACTCCGCAGCCACGGTGCAGTACGGCAAGATGTGTGTAGGCGCCCTTGGTATTTCCAACACCATGGCGGGCCTGTTCACCAACATTACCAACACCACCGCCGACTGCGGCGCAACCATTGTCAGCCAGAACTACGGCAACAAAAACGGAACCAGGGTACGTCAGTTTTTCAAGGTAAATTTAATCTATGTCACCCTGGTCAGCATTGTCGGAACCATACTCATGTTTACCATGAAGGGTCAGGTGGCAGCCTTTTTTGCACCAAACAGCCTGCAGTATCAGGAAATGATTGTCAACATTTTTGCCTGGGAGTGCTTTGATATTGCCTTCCTTGGCTTTTCACATACGGCAAACGCTTTATTTAACGGCTTCGGTAAAACCAAAGCAACCATGGTGTTCTCCATGGTGCGTCTGTTCGGCCTGCGTGTGCCGGTACTGCTTCTTTTGATGCATGTGGTAAAAATGGATTACAGTGCCTGCGGCGTTGCCATGTTTGCTTCCAACACCATCATCGGTATTATTCAGCTGGTGGCATCGGCGCTTTACTGTATCAAGCTGGATAAGCATCATCCGGAATTGTTTGAAAAAGAGCCGGCAGCATAGCAGCAATAAAAAACAGTTCAAGAAATTAACAAAAACATCTTTACAAGTAAAAGCTAGGGTTGTATAATGTAGTAATGAAAACTACGTTGTGCAACCCTTATGTTGTCTTGAAGCAAGAATTAAAACGACATCCATAGACAAACTGGGTTTGGGAAGGAGAATTATGAGTGATTTTATTTTAAGCTGCTGCTCCACTGCAGATTTAACTAAAGAACATTTCGAGAAAAGAGATATTAAGTATCTTTGCTTCAGCTACGAGCTGGATGAAGTCCGTTATTCCGACGATTTAGGGCAGACCATGTCCTTAGACAAATTTTACAAGGCAATGGAAAACGGAGCCTGCACCAAGACCTCCCAGCCGAATGTGGCAGAGTACGAAGAATATTTCGAAGGCTTTTTAAAAGAAGGAAAGGACATCCTTCACCTTACATTATCTTCCGGTATTTCCGGTGCATATAATTCCGCCAGTGTTGCTAGAAATATGTTGGCAGAACGCTATCCGGACCGTAAGATTTATGTGGTGGATTCCCTGGCAGCAGCCTCCGGCTTTGGTCTTATGATGGATGACCTGGCAGACATGCGTGACGCAGGCAAGTCCATCGATGAATTACATACCTGGGTTGAAGAAAACAAGTTGAAGATGCATCACTGGGTAGCAACCACAGAGTTAAAATATCTGGTTCGCGGCGGCCGTCTTTCTAAGACCGCAGGCGTTGTGGGCGGTATCTTAAATATCTGCCCAATTATCCACGTAGACGTAAACGGCAAGCTTCAGGCAGGCCAGAAGGTACGCGGCAAAAAGAAAGCCATCGACGAGCTGATTAAGATGATGGAACAGCACGCAGAAAACGGCACTTCCTACAGCGGTAAGTGCTACATCAGCCACTCCGCATGTCCGGAAGAAGCAAACGCCCTGAAGGAGCAGATTGAGGCTAAGTTCCCTAGCATCGACGCCATTGAGATTGGCTCTATCGGAACAGTTATCGGCAGCCATACCGGCCCAGGCACCTTTGTAATTTTCTTCTGGGGTGACGCGCGCGTAGAGTAATTTCATTTTGCAAATAATATACTGATTCAATAAAATGCCACATCATGGAAAGTTCCCACTGGGACCCGCTCTCGCTGACGGTCCTGCGTCGGGAAATTTCCATGATGTGGCATTTGCTATTGAGTAGAATGATTTGCAAAATGAAATTTGCACGTGTGCGTCAGGCCCGGAAGAACTTTAAGCAGGTTCCGGAGGCGAAAAGATGGTTCGTCGAGTGAAAAATGTGGCTTGCGGGGTAAAAAGGTGGCCTGCGGGGTGAAAAAGGTGTCTGGCGGGGTGAAAATGTGGCTTGCGGGGTAAAAAGGTGGCCTGCGGGGTAAAAAGGTGGCCTGCGGGGTATATAGAGAAAAATTTGTGGGAAATACCCTGGCGGAGGTTTATTTTGGGGCCTAAAATGTGTCTGGCGGGTATATAGAGAAAAATTTGTGAGAAATACCCCGCAGGAGGCCAAATTTGAGGCCAAAAGTGAATTTGGCGGGGTATACAGAGACAAAATTATTGTATATACCCCGCAGAAGCTGTAAAGCATGTCTTCAAAGGCATCAGCCGGGGTATTCAGAGAAAATATTTGTATAATTACCCATCCTGCGCTATAATTTACATAAGAGTACAAAGGAAAGGGGCGTCCCTATGATATACGATTTTATTCAGAACAATTTTATACTGGTGGCTAACATTCTGTTTTTGGTGGTGTTTCTGCGCACCAACACGGTGTTTGATAAAGAAATTACCAGGAGGTTTGCGGTCAGCATCCTGCTTTTGGTCATAGTAACCGTGGCGGAGAATATTGAGTACGCCATGTCCCTGCGGGCGGAGCCGAGCATGGTGCGGGTGTGGATGTCCATCATTGGGTACATCGTGCGGCCGCTGATTATTTATACCCTGATTTTGATTCTCAAGTACCGGAGCCGGAAGGAACGCACCATTCTGGCGATTCCGGCAATTATCAACGGAGTGGTGGCTTGTACGGCGCTGTTCTCCGATATTTCCTTTTCCTACGATGAGGCCAATGAATTTGTGCGTGGACCGCTTGGATTCACCCCACATATTTGCAGCGGAATTTACCTGCTGTTGATTCTGATTTTGTCGGCGCAGTTTTTCAAAGAGCGCAACTATATGGAGGCGGGCATTATTTTTGCCATCGTGGTGACCTGCGGTGTGGCTACCGGTCTGGAATCGGTGTGGCATCATCAGGGCTTGCTGCGGGCGGCAAGCTCCCTTTCCATCACATTTTTCTACCTGTATTTCTGCGCCCAGAGCTTCAAGCGGGATGCCCTGACCAAGGTGCTGAACCGTCACTGCTTCTACCGGGATGCGGAAAAATATAAAGACAAAATGATTGCGGTGCTGTCCGTAGATTTAAATAATTTGAAGCGTATCAACGATTCTGAAGGACATGCGGCGGGAGACGTGGCCATCTTCACCACAGCGGAATGCATCCGCAAAAATCTCCTCAAAGGATGTTTTTTGTACCGCACCGGCGGCGACGAATTTATGGTGCTCTGCCCAAAGCATGCGGCGAGCATGGAGCAACTGCAGACTATGATGGAAAAGGTATATGCTGAAATGAAACAGACGCCGTACCGCTGCGCCATCGGCATGGCGGAATACCGTCAGGGAGAAAGTTTTAACAGCCTTTGTGCCAGAGCAGATGAGGCAATGTATCAGAAAAAAACGGAACTGAAAAAACAAGCGGAGTAACTTATGAGAAAAAAAGTCATTTTTTATGCAGCGCTGCTACTGGGCATGTTAATAGGAATCGGTGTGGGAGTACTGGCGGGAGTGTTTTTCGCCGGGGAACCTGCTGCGCCTGTGGAAACGGTGGCAACCCAGACTCCGCGGCCAACCAAGACGCCAACACCGACGGCAACGCCGATTCCTACAGCAAAGCCGACCCCAACGGATGCTCCGCCAACCCTGCTTCCGACTAAGACCCCGACCCCGGTACCAATGGCAACGAGCACGCCGACCCCGAGTCCGGTGCCAACGGCAACGAGCACCCCGACCCCGAGTCCGGTGCCAATAGCAACGAGCACGCCGACGCCGAGTCCGGTACCAACAGCAACAGCTACGCCACAACCAACCAACACCCCAACCCCGACAGCCACAGTTACGCCGCAGCCAACCAATACCCCAATACCAAAACCAACCAAGAAGCCTACGGCTACTCCGGTACCGACGGCAACAAGCACCCCAACCCCAACCCCGGCGGGCAGTGAATCCACAGAAGAATCCACCGGCTTTTACGGCCAGCTTCATGTGAAGGAAACCCATCTGGCGGCGGAGGACGGAACCCTGGTGCAGCTTCGGGGCATCAGCACCCATGGGCTTGGCTGGTTTCCGGGATATGTGAATAAAAACATGATTGCCCAGGCACGGCAGGAGTGGGGCTGTAACGTGTTCCGCCTGGCCATGTACACGGCGGATTATAACGGCTACTGCACCAGCGATGCCAAGCAGAAAAAGGCTTTGAAGGACTTGATTGACACCGGCGTCAAGGCAGCGGTGGAGCAGGACATGTACGTCATCATCGACTGGCATATTTTAAATGACAACAACCCGAATACCTATAAAGAAGAAGCCAAGAAATTCTTCGAGGAAACGGCAAAAAAATATAAGGACGTTCCAAACGTCATTTACGAAATTTGCAATGAGCCAAACGGCGGAACCAGCTGGGCGGATATCAAAAAGTATGCCCTGGAGGTGATTCCGGTGATCCGCAAGCACGCGCCGGAAGCCATCATTATTGTGGGCACGCCGACCTGGTCCCAGGATGTGGACGTGGCGGCCAAGGACCCGATTACGGAGTACGACAACATCATGTACGCCCTGCATTTCTACGCAGCCACCCACAAGGACAGCCTGCGGGATAAATGCAAAACTGCAGTGGCAAAAGGTCTGCCGGTTTTTGTATCGGAATACGGTATCTGTGATGCCTCCGGCAGCGGTTCTATCGACGAGTCCCAGGCAAATACCTGGATTGATATGTTGGACCGCTACGGCATCAGCCACGTCATGTGGAACCTGTCCAACAAGTCGGAAACCTCCGCCATGATTCAGGGCAGCTGCAACAAAACAAGCAATCTGGAAGCCTCCGACTTAAGCCCGGCGGGCACCTGGTTTGTAAAAATGATGAAGAACGCCGGCCTCGGCAGCGACGAGTGGGAGTTGCCGGATGCAGGAGGAACGCCGGAAAATAATCCGGGCACGGAACTACCGGCACCGGGCGGAAACACCACCCCGGCAGGTCCGGGTGCCAACGCCGGTCAAACTACGGAACTTCCAACCGTGGCGGAACTCTTTGAAAAAATCGACAAAGCGGAAGTGACGATTTCCAACAGCTGGCCAACGGAAAAGGGCTACGGCATCCAGTTAAACGTGGTAATTAAAAATACCGGGGCAAAAGAAGAAACCGACTGGAGCAGAAAGCTGAAATTAAAACCGGGTGCAAAAGTGTCTGTAGTACAGAGCTGGTGCGCCAAGGTTACCATGGAGAAAAAGGATATTCTTATCAAGCCGGAGGACTATAATAAAACGATACCGGCGGGTGGAGAAGTGAGCGGAATCGGAATTATACTAGAGGTTCAGTAAAAAACCATCCTGAAATTTCTAGTCTGCCATACTTTTGCCTTTTTTCTGCGTAAAATGTTTTACGGCTTGCATTAAACGATGATTCATGGTAAAATGTAATTTGGTTATAATGTGACAGCTATGTAAAAAATACAGAAAGGGCAGTTATGAAATATTTCATGGACATGCATTGCCACTGCCTTCCGGGCATTGACGACGGTGCAAGGAGCATGGAGGAAAGTCTGCAAATGCTACAGCAGGCCTATGCCGACGGCATCCGTACAGTGATTGCCACGCCCCATTTTCATCACCGCAGAGGCCACGCAGCAAAAGAGGTCATTCTGGAAAAGGTGCAGCAGGTGCAGGAGGCAATCCGGGAAACCTGTCCCGACTTAAAACTATATGCCGGTAACGAGCTCTATTACAGCAGCAGTCTTCCGGATATTATTGCAGAAGAAAAAGTCTGCACTATGGCGGGCTCGCAGTATGTACTTATCGAGTTTTCGCCGGATACGGAATACGCAGAAATGCGCAATGCGCTTATCAACATACAAACCCAGGGTGTGTGGCCGATTCTGGCCCATATCGAGCGGTACTTCTGCCTGGTAAAAAAACCGGCACTGGCGGCAGAGCTTGCCGACATGGGTATTTATCTTCAGGTAAATGCCGGCGGAGTTTTGGGCAACTACGGCAGAAAAGAAAAAAGCCTCATCAAAAAAATGTTTGCTAAGGGCAACATTTCCTTTGTGGCTACCGACGCTCACGACACCGAGCGCCGCAAACAAATTTTGTCAGAAGCAGCAGCTTATGTGGAAAAAAAGTTCGGAGAAGAGGTGGCAGACGCCTGCTTTTTCAAAAATCCTCAGGCAGTTGTTAATAACAGCATTATATAAAAACATTAGGAGAGAACCATGGAACCAAACAGAACAGAAGAAATGGAAATTGATTTAGGGGAACTTATTATGGCGCTGCTTTACAAGTGGTGGATCATCGGTCTGGCAGGTTTGCTTACTGCGGTAATAGCTCTTTGCTACGCAAAGTTTGCCATTGAACCAACCTTCGAGTCCACAACCACGGTTTACGTAATCAGCAGACAAAACGAAGACAAAACAACCTCCAGCGATATGACACTGGGTACCCAGATTATGAAGGATACCGTGGCATTGGTAAAGAGCCGTTCTGTAGCAGAAGAGGTTATCAAAAATTTAAATCTTAACGTAAAGCTTAAAAATTTCGGCAAGATGATTGAAACCGCAGCAGGTTCCGACACCCGTTTCCTTTCTATTACCGTAACCCACACCGAGCCTGCAACGGCACAAAAAATTGCAGACGAAATCCGCGAGGTTGTGGCAAAGCGTGCGGTAGAGGTTATGAAGGTAGAGGCAATGAACGTAGTTGACTACGCTAACCTTCCAACCGAAAAGGCAGCACCAAGTGTAGCAAAGTATACCGTACTTGGCGGTGCACTGGGCGTATTCCTGGCAGCCGGTATTATTGCAGTTTTATTCCTGTTAAATGACAGAATCAAGACTCCGGACGATGTAGAAAAGTATCTGAAACTCAGTACTCTTGGCTCCATTCCTTACGATGTAGAAAGCCTTGGCGACGAGCCTCAGGGCAAAAAGGGAAAAAAGAGTAAAAAGAACAAGTAAGAAACAGTCTCAGGAGGAAAATTATCATGCAGCAGATAGAAATCAGCAAGTTAAACCAGCTTGATTATCATAGTAACGAAGCTTATAAGAGTCTTAGAACCAACGTACAGTTTTGCGGTGAAGATATTAAAGTAATTGCCCTTACCAGCTGTACCCCGTCAGAAGGAAAGTCCAGTGTATCCTTCCAGTTGGCCCTGTCTATGGCAGAAGACGGCAAAAAGGTACTGTTTGTAGATGCCGATATCCGTAAGTCCGTGTTAATCGGCCGTCACAAAATTGTAGCTAAAAACATTAAGGGTCTTACCCATTACTTATCCGGCCAGAACAAATTAGAAGAAGTGCTGTGCAAAACCAATATTGAAAACCTGCACGTTATTTTAACCGGTCCGGTTCCGCCAAACCCATCTGAGTTACTGGGCGGCAAGTACTTTAAAGAACTGTTAACTACTCAGAGAGATAAGTACGATGTTATCATTATCGATACACCACCTCTTGGCTCCGTTATCGACAGTGCCATTGTTTCCCGCCAGTGCGACGGCGTTATCATGGTAATTGCAGCAGACGAAGTCAGCTACAAGTTCGCTTTAAAGGTAAAAGACCAGTTAGACAATGCAGGCTGTAAGATTCTTGGTGCCGTTTTAAATAAGGTTAAGTTAAAGGGCAACGGCAAATACTACGGTAAGTATTACGGCAAGTACTACGGCCACTATTACGGAAAAGAAGACTAAAATAAATCAACAAATAAACGAAACCCACTCTGTGAAACGGAGTGGGTTTTCTTTTTGGAAAGCAGGGATACTCCAAAGAAACACTTGCATATCAGAATAAGTTGTTTTATAATACAATAAAAAGAATAAAAACTTACAAAATGTAATAAAATAATAACAAATGATAAGGTTAGATTAGGAGGAGTGAATAAAAATGGACAATATGTTTTATTTGCTTAATATCGGCGTGTCGGGCATCAAAGGAATAAAAAATGAAGTAAAACTGGACTTTTATAAAAAAACAGTAGATAAAAAGTTTAATCCGGAAAAGTATAGAATCAAAGCAATTTACGGAGAAAACGGTTCCGGAAAATCAGCACTAATTACTGCAGTCAAGATTTTTCAGGAGTTGTGTCTGCAGGAAAGCTATTTAACAGAAACAAAGAATCAGGACTTTTTGAAAGAAATGATTAATAAATCCGCACAAGAATTCCGGTTTCACTGCGAGTATTTAGTGGGCTTAAAAACAAAAACGGAAGTCTATTATTATGAGGTTAAGCTGGGTTTAAATAACCGCGGCAATTATGAAATCCTGTATGAAACTTTAAAAGTAAAAAACGGAGATTATGCAAATAGCAAGTACAAAATATTATTTGAAACCAAGGAAGGTGAATTGGTTACTATTGCATGTGACGAGAAGGAAAAACAGCTGGCTGAAAAGAAATCACTGAACTTATTATCTGCGCGCTCTTTTTGCCATATTGTAGTTATGCTGTATGCCGAAACAAATAATCTGTATGTGTTTAATGATGTTTCGCTTCAAACATTGGTTTTTTTGTCGCTGCCACTGCATTTGGAAATTTATCTTGGAGAAGAGGATCAGCACAAGGAATATATATTCAGAAAACAAATTGATAAAATGCCATTGGATATGCTAAAAGCTCATTTTGGTATTAGTGAAAGAATTATTAGAAAGAGCCGGTTTAAAGAATATGAAAAAAGAGTAGTTCAGCTGACAGAATTTCTTAAAGTATTTAAATCCAATTTGGTGTCCATTGATATTGATAAAAAGGAAAACGGCGATGTTTACGAATGTGAGTTGAACTTAAATTATGGTGAGTATTCCATTAACAGAGAGTTTGAGAGTACCGGAATCAAGAAGCTCATCCGCTTGTTCGATTGCTTTGCTGCAGCTGACCAAAGCGGTATTGTCTTCATTGATGAAATGGATTCCAACTTGAATGATGTGTATCTTTGCAAATTGCTGGAATACTTTAAGTATTACGGAAAAGGCCAGTTGTGTTTCACTACACATAATGTGAGCCCTATGTCAGTTTTGCGAGACAACAAGAATTCCATTGACTTTTTATCCAGTGATAATTATCTGACATCCTGGACCGCAAGAGGCAATGCTACACCGGAAAATTGCTATAGAAACGGAATGATTGAAAATACACCGTTTAATGTGGATGCAACTGATTTTATCGGCATTTTTGGGGAGTAGGTGCTTATGGGGGTACAACTGATATTCTGTGTAGAAACGAACAAGCAGGCGGATACGGATTGGGTTTATATTATGGAGGCAGTACGATATAGATATGAATTGCCAAACCAGAGTAATTTACTGCATAGACACCGATGCGTATGAAACCAACTATGAACAAAAGAAAGAGCTGGATGACATTAAAAGCTTTTGTGAAAAGAACGGTTACGACTTAATCTGGTTCTGCCATGATGTGGAAGAAGTGTTTCTTGGAAAGCAGGTAGAAAGCTCACATAAGGTAAAAGAAGCAGGAGCGTTCCGTAGCAGCAGGGGGATTGAAAGAGTGCGTGAAGAAAAGCTTACTGTGAAAGAAATACGAAATAAATGTAGTAATTTTTTAAGAGTGTTGGATAGGTATTTGGAGAGGAAATAAGAATGGTATACAAAAGGGGAAGCAAATCTGCGTCCCCTTTTGTGCAGTTTCGAAAAAAATGACGATTTATGCTCCCGGCACTTGCTTTATGGAAATCGTTGTGCTATATTTATAAATTGGATAAATCCGAAAAGCATGTGATTTTATAGGATAAAAGTACCAGAAAGGAACAGGAGAAAAGCGATGATTAAATGGTTTCGGGACAAAGAAATGATGTTCCGTCAAATTTTCTTTGTATTATTAGATGTTATTTCCGTCATGGCAGCATCCACTATGGCATTGTGGATCCGCTTTGACTTTTCCATTCAAAAAATTGATAATATTTACCTGGAACATGTATGGCAGACCATGCTGCCAAACATTGCCATGGTGCTGGTGGTGTACTGGCTGTTTGGCCTGTACCGCAGCATTTGGAAGTATGCAAGCTGGTTTGAACTGCAGCGCATTATTACAGCGGGCGTTACCGTAACCTTAATTCAGCTGTTGGGACTCTGGGTGGCAGAAATTAAAATGCCACGCAGCTACTGGTTCTTATATGCTGGCTTACTGATGGGAGCAACGGTTTGTACCCGATTCTCTTACCGTATTCTCCGCCGTGTAAAGAGTAAGTTTGACGACAAAAAGCGGGGCAAGCTTTCCCGCGTCATGATTGTGGGCGCCGGCTCTGCGGCAGACATGTTAATCCGCGAAATTAAAACAAGCCAGTACTTACATAAAGAAATCGGCTGTATTATTGATGATAACCCGGACTTAAAGGGCAAGAGTATCAGTGGATACCCTATTGTGGGCGACCGTCACTTTATTCCGGAGGCAGTAAGCCGCTACAAAATTGATGAAATTATGATTGCCATGCCGTCTGTTTCCCGCAAAGAAACAGCGGATATTGCCACCATCTGCAACCAGACCGGCTGCGAAATCAGGATGGTGCCGGGCATGTACCAGTTTGTAAATAACGAGCTGAGAGTGAGTAAGCTTCGCCATGTAGAAATTGAAGACTTACTGGGCAGAGAACCGGTGAAGGTAGACATGAAAAAGGTAACGGAGTTTGTAAAAGACCAGACTGTTTTAGTTACCGGCGGTGGCGGCAGCATCGGTTCCGAGCTTTGCCGTCAGATTGCGGCAGCAGGCCCAAAGAAGCTCATTATTGTAGATATTTATGAAAACAACGCATATGAGATTCAGCAGGAACTGTTAAGAAAGTATCCAAAGCTGAACCTGATTGTGTTAATTGCATCGGTTCGAAATACCAACCGTATCAACAAAATTTTTGAAACCTATCTGCCAAACGTGGTGTTCCACGCAGCGGCCCATAAGCATGTGCCGTTAATGGAAGACAGTCCAAATGAGGCCATCAAGAACAACGTATTCGGTACGTTAAAAACCGTGCAGGCAGCAGACAAGTACGGCGTAGAGCGCTTTGTACTTATCTCCACCGATAAGGCGGTAAACCCAACCAATATCATGGGTGCCAGCAAGCGTATCTGCGAAATGATTGTGCAGGCCTACAGCCGCCGCTCCAAGACCCAGTTTGTGGCAGTGCGCTTTGGTAATGTACTGGGCAGTAACGGTTCCGTTATTCCGCTCTTTAAAAAGCAGATTAAAGAAGGCGGCCCGGTTACCGTAACCCACCCTGACATTATCCGCTACTTCATGACCATTCCGGAAGCAGTATCCCTGGTTCTGGAGGCCGGTGCCTTTGCCGAAGGCGGCGAAATCTTCGTGCTTGACATGGGCGAACCGGTCAAGATTGTAGACCTTGCCAAGAACTTAATCCGCCTTTCCGGTTATGTGCCAAACGAGGACATTATGATTGAGTACACAGGCCTCCGCCCGGGTGAAAAGCTTTACGAAGAGCGCCTGATGGAAGAGGAAGGCTTAAAGACGACAGAGAATAACCGGATTTCTGTTGCAAGACCAATTGAGATGGACGACCTGGCATTCTTTGATGCTTTGATGGAGCTGAAGGATGCGGTGTATGAGGAAACAGGAAGCGTACGTGAGATGGTAAAGGATATTGTGCCGACGTATAGGATGCCGAAGGTGGATAAGAAGGAGATATAGAAGTTAATAAAGAAAAGTAAAACCGGAAGGGAGACCTTCCGGTTTTTTTGCACTATATTTTACACCAACTCACAATCCCAAACATCAATTCCGGTTCCTTGGAATACGAAGTTCAGTCGTTCTCTCAACATATCTTTAGTTATGCCCTTCTTAAGCACAACCTGCAGGAAACCGCCACCGCCGGCACCGGCGATGAACTTACCGTCGATGTAATCTTCACAGGCAAGGAAGATGTGGTCGATACAGGTGTTGGTTGCCCCAGCATCCAACTGCAGGGAAAGTTCCCAATGCTTGTTCAGCAGTTCTGCAAAACCATCCACGTTGCCCTGTTCCAGTTCAAAACGCATCAGAACGGCCATACGCTTCATTTCTGATAATGCATGGACAGATTCCTGTCTTGCGCCGATATAATTGCCTACAACGTCTCTGAGGAGGTTACGGGCAAGCCTCCGCTGACCGGTATAGATTACGGCAAAGCGTTCGTTCAATTCTTTCTTGGTTTCTTCGGAAATATTTACATATTCCACCTGAATATTTTGGTCGATGCCCGGCTTGGTGGTAATGAATTTAATACCGTTGGTAACGCCGCCAACCTGATCCTGCCATCCGCCACCGGTACTCATCAACTGTTCGATGCAGGAGACGGTACGGTAAACCTCGGAGTCGGAAGCGGTTCTGCCAAAGAACTCGAAAATTGCTTTTACACAGGCTGCGGAAAGAATACTGCTGGTGCCAAGGCCGGAACCCTTAGGAATTCCGATAACCTGGGTGGACAGTTCAAAACCGCCACCAAGATTAGTTAACAACTCGTCCAGTGTTGGATTGCTTCCGCGCAGGGAAACTAGTCCGCAGGCAATAAGAGCAGCCTTATGTAATGCGAAGTAATCATATGGGTTACTGCAATCTAATAAGTCTTCCACGGAATCAATGTAGCCTTCTACACCGATATCGCTACTGGATACTTTGATTCTCTTTTCGTCTATTCTCTTGATTTCTACCCAAATCGGAGCAAGTCCGTTTAATTTAAGAGCTGCATTTAAAACAACGCCGCCTTTTTCTAAACAATGCGGAGGAGTATCGGTCCAACCGCCGCCCCAGTTCACGCGTACAGGCAGTTCTACCTTTACATAATCCGTCTGAATGCGATAACTAAAAGCGTCGCCCATGTTCTTCATGGTGGTGTCATAAATGGCATCGCTGACAGAAGAAAAACTCTTTTGCATGAAGCATTCGCGACGTTCTTTATCAATCTGACGACATCTTGCAAGAGCATAATAAATGCGGATTTCCAGGGCAAGATTAGAGTTCTCTGCAATATCAACAAGGGAAGTAATCATTTCTTCGTCTATGCCTCCTGCATCAAATACAGAGAGTGCATCCTTATAATTTCTACCCGCATTGATACGTCCAAGGAAACGTGCCTGCACAATAGCTTTTGCCAGCTCGGATTTCTTTTGGCAAACAGCATCCGGGTCTGCGTGGTTAAAGCTGGAATAGAGGCTGACACGCTCGGAATTCAGCCAGAATTCCACTTCTTCTGCAGAAGCCTCCAAGCGGAAAATACGATAGGTCAACAGGGCATGTTCCAAGGCAGAAGCCTCATCGGCAGCTGGGATAAAAAGGTTTGCAAACCACATGTAATCTTCGCTATCCGGCCAAAGGGCAGAAGCGTCCATATGATAATGCTCCAACACTTCTTTAACGGAGCTTCCAAGAAATTCTGCCTGCTTGCAAAGTCTTGCTTTCGGGTTGTCTTTTACACCGTAAATGCGCACAACAAACCGGTCATCTTCCAAAGTAACGCCATGTAAAACAATATCGGAAGGAATGGTTTTTCCAACCACGGTCAGGTCGGAAACAATGCTGCCGGAACCAACAGAGGAATCTGTTACAAAAGAATTTTCAACATAGCTTCCTTTGCCGATTTCAGAAGCCAAAACAACACTGCTGTTGGTAGCATAATCGGTTTCGGTTTCGATGTTGGAAGCAACGTGGGAGGTCCATCCTAAAAAGGAGTAATTGGCTACATCGGAGGACACCAGCTGCAATAATTCTGTAGTGGTTCCAAAGTGGATAAATTCCGCCGGAGACAGGCTGAATACCTTCATCTGGTACTTGCTTAATTTGTCCCAGATAGCTTTACGGCAGGTGAGCAGTTCATCACACATATCACCTTCCGGGGCCTGGGTATAGTAATCCTCTAAGGTGGCATCTACGGCTAAAGGATACAGAAAATCGCCGTAAAAACTGATGCGGGCACGGTCGTTGACGAAGGTTTGGAAACCGGCTTCGTTATATACACCGTTCTTGGAAATTAAGGAGTATAAGTCATTCATAACATTGGTGTCTAACAGCACGGCACCGGTATCTAAATCCACGTTTCCGGCATCATTTACCGCACCGAGGTCACGCAGGGTTTCTTCGGTCTGCTTGTGCAGGAACTTTTGCACATAATTGTTTTCACCACGTAAGAATACGCCGTGGTCTTTGCCGACATCTACACCTTCTTTTATGGAGATGGCAGCGGCACCCTTAAACTGTAAATCCAGCTGTAATGGATTAAATAACAGTAAAACATCGCCGGAGAGAATTAACATACCTTCAGAAATACGGCGGGAAACGGAAGCCATGACAATTAGAAACTCATCAAATAAAGTGGATGCTTTACCGTTTGCCATTTCTCTCGGAACCGGGGAAAACAGCTTGCCACAGACGCTGTACTGTGGCACACGTTTGCTGTCGCCGCCGGAGTGAATAACCAGGATTTTCTTGTCTTTGAACGGTTCTGCAGAAGCGGAATCATCCAGTGCGATGTGCTTTAACACGTTGAGGGTGGCACCGCCGGAACCTACACGTTTGCCCTCAGGGTCTGCCAGAACCACATACTTACAATTGGAAGGAATGGTGCCCTCTGCAAGACGCACATCAATTTCGTTGCGGTAGGTGCGGGCCTGGGCTTCGTTGGAAGCGGTCAGTACCACATAGTCCCAGGTCTTTTTTTCTTTGTCCAGAAGTTCTTCGTAATCCCGGATGGTATCCAGGTAACTCTGGCTCAAAAACAGGTTTCTCAGTTTCTTGATATTCATAATTTTGCTCCTTTGTATGTTACCATTTCTTCCGGTATTCACCCGGGGAAATGCCTTCAATTTTCTTAAACATTCTGGAAAAATAGTTGGCGTCGCCCACGCCGCATTCGTAACCGATTTGCTCGATGGAGAGCTCTGAGAAACGAAGCAGGCGCTTGGCATGGGTAACCCTTACCTGTAAGAGATAAGAGTTGATGGAGGTGCCAAACTGCTCTTTAAAAATTTTACTTAAATAAAACTTGTTAATGAAAAAGCGTTCCGCCAAATCATCCAAAGCGAGTTTTTCTGTAAAATGGGAGTCAATATAGTCTTTGACTTCCTGCACATTTTGTTTTTGGCGGGAGATGTTTGCCTGCCCTTCCGGATTCCAGCTGTCTTCCATAAGAAGAGTCAGAAGGGACGTGATTTTTTCGTAGAGCTGCATATCCCTTATGTAATTATCTGAAGAGGCAATGAAAAATACCTCAGACAGCAGGGAAAAATACTGCTCCGGCTGGTCGGTATGAAACACCGGCTTGCCGCTGCGCTCTTTGAATTTGTCGTAAATACCGCCCATGTTTGGCCCGTAAAAGTGTATCCAGTTTAATATCCATAACTTATCTAAATCAGCGCAATGAGAATGCTTTTTCTGACAGTCGATAAACACACAATCGTTTTGATTTAGGGAATAAGTGATACCGTCGTATTCCAGGGTGCCGCCCCCTTCTTTTACAATGAAAAACAGATAGGAAGCCAGGTGCTCACGCTGCATGACATGGGGCTCCTTTGCCTTTACCGTGCCGGTTTCCTGCAGATGCAAAAGATTGGTTCTGGCAAAGATGGAAGGGGTATAGAGAATACGGTTGGATGATACCGTACTTCCGCGATAAACCGATGAATTCAAAACAGCGCCTCCTTCCAAAAAGAATAATCACATTCAGTATAACAGAAAAACCAATATAATGCTAGTACTTTGCAAGTTTGCCCATGTTATTTTTTTAGATTGGTTATTAAAATACAAGCTGTTTCAAAATATTGTGTCATTTTATACAAGAAAAGGATGAAAAAACATGAAAAAAGCATTAATTACAGGTATTACAGGACAGGATGGTTCCTACTTAGCAGAGTTTTTATTAGAAAAGGGTTATGAGGTGCACGGTATTACAAGAAGAGCATCCATTTCCAACACAGCAAGAATCGACCACTTAATTGCAAAGAATACAATTACCTTACACGATGGCGATTTGTCCGATTCTTCTTCTTTAATCCGTATTATCAGCCTTGTTCAGCCGGATGAAATTTATAACCTGGCTGCACAGTCCCACGTACAGGTTTCCTTCGACGTTCCGGAGTACTCCGGCGATGTAGACGCTATCGGCGTATTACGTGTTCTGGAAGCAGTACGTATCCTTGGTCTTACTAAGAAGACAAAGATTTATCAGGCATCTACTTCCGAACTTTACGGAAAGGTAGAAGAAGTTCCACAGAGAGAAACCACACCATTCCACCCATACAGCCCATATGCAGTAGCAAAGCAGTATGGTTTCTGGATTACAAAGGAATACAGAGAAGCTTACGGCATGTTTGCTGTAAACGGAATTCTGTTCAATCATGAATCTGAGAGACGTGGTGAAAACTTCGTAACAAGAAAGATTACTCTGGCAGCAGGCCGTATTGCAGAAGGTCTTCAGGACCACTTAGAGCTTGGTAACATGGACTCCTTACGTGACTGGGGTTATGCCAAGGACTACGTAGAATGTATGTGGATGATTCTGCAGCATGACGTTCCGGAAGATTTTGTTATTGCTACCGGCGAACAGCACACCGTAAGAGACTTCACAGAAAGAGCCTTCAAGGCAAACGGCATTACCCTTCGTTGGGAGGGCCAGGGAATAGATGAAAAGGGTTACGACGTGGCAACAGGCAAGATGCTTGTTTGTGTAAATCCTGCTTGGTTCCGTCCAACCGACGTAGATAACCTTTGGGGTGACCCAACCAAGGCAAAGACCGTACTTGGCTGGAATCCACAGAAGACAAGCTATGAAGAGTTAGTAAACATCATGGCGACACACGACAGAGAACTTGCAAAGAGAGAAGCTGCTGTACAGAAGGCACTGCAGTAAGAGGACAAAACAATGATGGAAAAGAACGCAAAAATTTATGTGGCAGGTCACCGCGGTATGGTAGGCTCTGCCATTGTAAGAGAATTAGAAAGACAGGGTTATACCAACATTATTACCCGCACCCACGCAGAGCTTGACCTGTGCAGACAGGATCAGGTAGAGGCTTTCTTTGAACAGGAAAAACCGGAATATGTTTTCCTGGCAGCAGCAAAGGTAGGCGGTATTGTTGCTAACTCCAGCGCCCTGGCTGACTTCATGTACGAAAACATGATTTTAGAGATGAACGTAATTCACTCCGCATGGAAGAACGGCTGTAAGAAGTTAGAATTCTTAGGCTCTTCCTGTATTTACCCAAGAATGGCTCCGCAGCCAATGAAGGAAAGCTGCCTGCTTACTTCCGAACTGGAAAAGACCAACGAGGCATATGCCTTGGCTAAGATTTCCGGCTTAAAGTACTGTGAGTTCTTAAACAAGCAGTACGGTACCGACTATATTTCCGTAATGCCAACCAACCTTTACGGACCAAATGATAACTACCATCCAACCCACAGCCACGTGCTTCCGGCCTTAATCCGCCGCTTCCACGAGGCAAAGGAGCAGAACCTGCCATATGTTACCTGCTGGGGTGACGGCAGTCCGCTTCGTGAGTTCTTATATGTAGATGACCTGGCAAATCTGTGCGTATTCCTCATGAATAACTACAGCGGTGATGAAACCGTAAACGCCGGTACCGGCAAGGAGCTTACCATCAAGGAATTAACCGAGCTGGTAGCAAAGGTAGTTGGTTACGACGGCGAAATCCGTTGGGATACCACAAAGCCAAACGGTACCCCAAGAAAGCTTCTGGATGTGTCTAAGAGCGCAGCCCTTGGCTGGACCTACAAGACCGAACTGGAAGACGGTATCCGCTTATCTTATGAGGATTTCTTAAACAATCCGATGAGAGCAGAGCGCTAGAAAGCAGGGAATCATAAAATGAATATTGTATTATTATCCGGCGGTTCCGGAAAGCGGCTTTGGCCACTTTCCAACGATATCCGCTCGAAGCAGTTTATAAAGATTTTTAAGCAGGAAGACGGTAATTACGAGTCCATGGTGCAACGGGTATACCGCCAGATTAAAAGCGTAGATGCCGATGCCAAGGTAACGATTGCTACCTCCCGTTCCCAGGTGTCTGCCATTCATAACCAGCTTGGCAAGGACGTGGGTGTGTGCGTGGAACCATGCAGAAGAGATACCTTCCCGGCTATTGTCCTGGCAACTGCATACCTGCATGATGTGATGGGAGTTTCCGAGGACGAAGCCGTGGTGGTTTGTCCGGTAGACCCGTATGTGGAAGAAGACTATTTCGAAGCAGTAAAAGAGCTGGGGGCTTTAGCAGAACAGGGCGACGCTAACCTGGTACTGATGGGCATGGAACCAACCTATCCAAGTGCAAAGTACGGCTACATCATTCCAAATGATAAGAACAAGGTAAGCACCGTAAAAGAGTTTAAAGAAAAGCCAACAGAAGAAGTGGCAGCCAAGTATATTGAACAGGGCGCTCTTTGGAACGGTGGTGTGTTTGCTTACAAGCTTGGTTATGTGTTAAACAAGGCCCATGAATTGATTGAATTTGAAGACTATCAGGACTTGTATAAGCGCTATGCAGAGCAGAGAAAAATCAGCTTTGACTATGCCGTAGTAGAACACGAAGATAACATTCAGGTAATGCGTTTTAACGGCCAGTGGAAGGATCTTGGAACCTGGAATACCTTAACCGAATCCATGGAAGAACCAAACATCGGAAAGGCTATTTTTAACGAGACCTGCGAAAACGTCCATGTGTTAAACGAACTGGATGTTCCGGTGCTTTGCATGGGCTTAAAGGATGTGGTGATTTCTGCCAGTCCGGAAGGAATTTTGGTATCCGATAAAAACCAGTCCAGCTACATCAAACCATATGTGGATTCCATAGACCAGCAGATTATGTTTGCAGAAAAATCCTGGGGAAGCTACCGTGTTATGGACGTGCAGGACGAAAGTATGACCATCATGGTAACCCTGAATCCGGGCAGCAAGATGAACTATCACAGCCATATGTACCGTGACGAAATCTGGACCGTAGCTTCCGGCGACGGCGTTGCCACCATTGACGGTGAAGAGATTCCGGTTAAGGCCGGTGATGTGCTGAAAATGCCAAGAGGCAGTAAACACATGGTGCAGGCCAGAATGGAACTGAAGATTATTGAGGTTCAGTTGGGACAGGAAATTAGTGTGGCAGATAAAATTAAATATGAGGGGTAATGCCCTTTACAGAAAGCCTCGGAGAAATCCGGGGCTTTTGTGTATAAAAAAGAAATTATTTTTTATGAAAAAATATTGCATAAAAAATAATTATATATTATAATATATAATTACAAAAGGTTATTGATATCCGGAGGGGTGAATTATGATTATAGAAATTAGGGCAAAAAATTGTTTTGCATTTGATGAACAAATCGCTTTTTCGATGAAAGCAGATATGAGAAATAAAAAGTTTGCATCAAACGTGCATCAGGAAAATAATTTTAATGTATTGAAAACAGCAGGAGTTTATGGAGCGAATAACGCAGGAAAAACTTGTCTTGTAAAATGTATTAGAACTATTAAATTGATTTTATCAAATAAAAAAAATGAGTTGATGTTTAATATTTTTACCGGAAGCGATGTGAGCGAACTAGGCATTACGTTTTTGCTTCACGGTAAAAAATATGCCTTTGATTTAAAATACAGCTGCGGAAGCCATGAATTTATTTATGAAGAGTTTTCCGAGATTACAAAGGACCAATACGGCAATGAAAAAATAGTTTGCTGGCTGAAGAAAGACACAGTAAATCAGGAATATTTCTGCATCGATGATAGTGTGCAGATGATGATTCCGGTTATGTCAAAAAATAATCTGTTGTGCTACTTGGTTGACACAACCAAGTTTGAGTATCTGGGAAAAATGAAGCAGATACTTAGTGAAACAGCAGAGAAAATTGACGTTATTAACATGAACAATATTCCGCTGCAACATACTATTGACCTTATGAAAAACAAAAACCAACGGCAGCATAAGGTCGTAGAGTTTATTAAGAATGCAGATTTGTATATGGACAACTTTGAATATGTGGACATGGACAAACTCACCTTTCTGGGAACAGATGGACAGTTAAGAACGGAAGAACAGGTGTTAAATATCCCGGATAACATTATGGACCACATCCGTTTGGCATCCACCTATCGGGGAGTGCAGGTGCCGAGTATGTTGTTTGATTCTACCGGAACTAAAAAGATTGCCGCTCTTGCCAGTTATGTAATAGAGGCACTGGAGCAGGGAAGAATTCTTGTAATTGATGAGTTAGATAGTAGCATTCATTTTAAGCTGACAAGAGCTATTGTGGCAATGTTTAATAACGAGTTGAATACAAATGCACAAATGATTTTTACGGTACATGATATCAATCTTATGGATTGTAAGAAGATGTTTAGAAAAGAACAGATTTGGTTTGTGCACAAGGATGAAGAAGGAGTATATGTTTATTCTTTAGCAGATTTTACAGCGCAACAAGGAGTACGGGACACAACGGATATTATTGAAAAGTATAGAAAAGGGGCTCTTGGTGCACTACCGGATCCGGAATTGATTCACTCTCTTTTGAGTATAAAAGGCAATGTGAAGGGAGTGGATGCGGATGACGAATAGACTGCCTAACATTTCAAATAAGCATAAAATTTGCATTATATGCGAAGGAAATGAAGAATACGAATACCTTGAAAAACTAAAATCTCTGAAGGTTTGGAATGAATTGTACGAGGTGGAACTGGAGAATGCCGGTGGCAATGGAAATATACCGGCCAGATACCAGAACCGTTACCAAAATAGTACACATGAATTGGTGCTTGTTTTTTGTGATACCGAAAAGAAGCCTCACGAACAGTATGAGGATATTAAGCGCAAAATAAATGAGTTTCACGGATTAGATTCTGCTGCAGATGTGGTAATCATTTTCAGCAATCCCTGTACGATGCAGGTAATTTCAAAGCACTGGACAGATGAAATAATTAAGTCTCCGGCAAAACCGGTAAATGCCCCTCTTATAAAAGAACATACAGGAGTGGATAATTATAAAGCAAGGGCCGACCAGATAAAAGAAGTGATGAAACATATCACAAAAGATAACTATGAGGATATGAGACAGCGTGTAGATAAATTGGGGGAGTCAGACAGTGTTTTAGGCAACAGTAATTTCAAAAAGTATATGCAGATGTTGGAGAGCAGCAAGGATTCTTGGATTGAGGATATAAATAATAAACTTGAGGAATAGAATTATGCTTCCGGCATAATAAATCCTTTAAATAAGCTGTTTGGCGCCTGTGAAGATGCATAGGCGCCTTTTTGTGTATTTTTGTCGAAATCCCAAAAGTTTCCCTTGCAAATGCAAGAAAAAGTGATATAGTATAACATAATGGGGGTAGTATGATAGTCCCATATTTGATGTGGAATGAATTAGATAAGTTATTGTAATAAGCTTATAATTGAAAAGGAGAATATTTTGAAGGTAAAGAAATTTTTAAAACGATTGTTTTTAACAAGTTTATCGTTGGTAATAATGTTTGCTGCATATTCTGTTGCGAAAAGGGATATTACGAATAAAAAGATTGAAAACGAAATTGTGAAAGAAGATACATCACTATATCTCTTTTTAGACAAGACTAATCTGCAAAAGAATTTACAACTTGAAGGGAACTTATTTAAATCGGATTTGAGCGAAATTGATATCAAAATGGCTTTTCAGCCTTTGGATGGGACTTCTGTTTATTACACAAATGTTGAACTTGGAGATACAGAAGAAATAGAAATTAAAGAAGCTAATAATTATTCGGGTGAGATAGGAAATTTTACGGCCGAAGTGAAGTTGTCAAAATTACAAGAGGAAGTGTGCTATAAAATTTATCTTTATTATATCGGGAATATAAGTCAGTATACAATGTACAAAAACAAATACGATACAGGGTTATATTTGTATGACAAAGAAATATATACATATAATCCACTGACATTTAATGAACCAGATATATTAGATGGAGAATTACGCGAAATTATCAATCAGGGTGCACTATGCCAATACTCGCAATCTGGTGTGTGGGCATATGTTTACAATTCAAAGGTGTATTATTTTTTTGATACAGAAAAAAGTACTTTGTCAGTTGAACAAACATCTGCGTCATGCAAAGTGTTTCCGTTAAGAACTATTTTTTATTCACCTTTTTATATAGAGTACAATTTCAAGTTATCTGACTATGTTGTTTATCAGGATGAGAAGTATCTTGTTACATGCTGTGATATCTCTGCTGATCAACCTATTGGATATTTTCAGACGGAATTAATATGTGCTGATAAAGAAACAGATATGTGCGGGGAAACTGTTCAAGTAATTACATATGAACAATTAAAAGCTAAAAGTAGTAAATAAGATAAGACTTAGGTTAAGAAAAATAATGATAAGAGGGAATATGTGATGAGAAAAAATAGTATTTTGACAAAGAGAAACATAGGTTTTTCGCCTCCTGATATAACAGATTTAGAAGTTTCAGAAGTTGCTGATGCGCTTCGCTCTGGTTGGATAACAACTGGTCCGCGAACTAAGAAATTAGAAAAAGACCTTGCTCAATGGATTGGTGTTAATAAGTGCGTTTGTCTTAACTCTCAAACAGCGTGTGCTGAGATGGCACTTAGGGTACTTGGTATTGGACCGGGAGATGAAGTTATTACGTGCGCCTATACGTATACTGCCTCTGCCTCCGTTATTGCACATGTGGGAGCCAAGATTGTTCTCGTGGATTGTATGCCAGAGTCTTTTGAAATAAATTATGATCAGGTTGAGCAGGCAATTACAGAAAGGACGAAAGTAATTATTCCTATTGATTTGGGAGGCAAACCATGTGACTATGCCAGATTATATGAAATTGTAAATAGGAAAAGAAATTTATTCAAACCTAATAATGAAATACAGAAGGCGATGGGGCGTATATCGATTAATGCTGACTGTGCACATTCTCTTGGTGCAGAAAGAGGAGGCGTAATGGCAGGCTCCTTGGCTGACTTTAGTTCTTTTAGCTTTCACGCTGTAAAGAATTTTACAACCGCCGAAGGCGGAGCGCTTACATGGAGAACCATTGACGGAATTGATGATGAAGAAATATATCACAAATTGCAGTTGTTAAAGTCTATGTGGTGATGATGTTACCTTAGATGCTGTTATATATGATGCCATACCACAAGAGGTTGAGTGGGATTATATTGTGACCATGCAGCCTACATCTCCTACATTAAAGGTACAGACCTTAGATGCGGGGATAGAATATGCAATTGAGAATAATATTGACACATTGATTTCTGCAATAAATGCGCCGCATCTTTCTTGGAGAGAGGAAAATGGAAAAAAGGTGCCAAATTATGTAGAACGTTTAAATCGTCAATATCTTCCACCTTGTTACATGGAAACAGGGGCATTTGTCGTGTCACGTGCATCAATTGTTACAAAAAATACACGGATTGGTAGTGTAGTAGATGTATATGAATTGCCAGAAAATGAGGCGCAGGATGTAGATACTTTTGAAGATTTGCGAAGTGTGGCAGATACATTGAGTGAACAGAAAGTTGCAATTTATGTAAATGGAAATAATAAAAGAGGTATCGGACATATATATAGAGCTTTGGAATTGGCGGATGAATTTTTTGTGAAGCCGGATATATATTATGACACTAATCAGACAGATGTAAAAGTGTTTGGTAATACAAAGCATAATCTTATTCCGGTAAATGGTATTGCGGAACTTTTTAAAGTATGTAAAGAAAAACAATATACAATATTCATTAATGACATTTTAACAACTTCTATTGATTATATGATAGGGTTGCGTTCGGTATTACCAGAAGCCAAAATAATTAATTTTGAAGATGATGGTGAAGGAATTATTAAAGCGGACTTGGTTTTTAATGCGTTATATCATGATACAGAGTTTCCTCAGGTACATGCAGGAGAAAAGTATTACATAGCAAGCAAAACCTTTATGTTTTATGAATCAATAGAAATAAGAGAACAAGTGGAACGGGTTTTCATTTCCTTTGGCGGTGCGGACCCTCAAAACTATTCTGATAGACTTTTAAATATGATAGCTAAGCCAGAATATCAAAAGTATCATTTTGTAGTCGTATTAGGAAGAGCAAAACATAACGTTGAGGAACTTTTGCAGTATAATAAGTATGAGCATATCGACGTGTTTTATGATGTTGCTAATATGCCGGAATTGATGTCTAGTTGTGATATTGGAATTACTTCTAGGGGGCGTACGGGATATGAGTTAGCAGTTTTAGGTATTCCGGCTATTGCCATGGCTCAAAATAAGCGTGAAGAAAAACATGGATTTGTGTGCAATGAAAATGGTTTCACTTATATTGGGCTTAATCCGGATGATGAAATTATTGAAAGCAATTTAAAGATGTATTTGAACCTATCAAAAAAGAATCGCCAACATTTTCAGGAGATGCTTTTAGAACATGATCTTCGAGGTGGACGTAAACGAGTTATGGGTTTGATTAATAGTTAATTTGGAGGTTGCATTATGAAGAGTAAGCCATATATAATTGCAGAGATGGGTGTAAATTTTTATGATACAGCAAAATCGTTAAGTATTACACCTCTTGAAGCGGCAAAAATGTATATTGACGAAGCGGCAAAAGCGGGAATTGATTGTGCGAAGTTTCAATCATATAAAGCAGGAACAATTGTATCTAAAAATTCCCCTGCGTATTGGGATACAACAAAAGAACCTACAAAAACACAGTACGAATTATTTTTAAAGCATGATGGGTTTGGAGAAAAAGAATATCAAGAATTATGTGATTATACACATGCTAAAGGTATGGATTTTACCTCGACCCCTTTTGATTATGCATCTGCAGATTATTTAGAAAAAATGGTAGATTTTTACAAAATATCTTCTTCTGATTTGTCTAATCTTCCATTTGTTGAATACATTGGAAGAAAGGGTAAACCAGTTTATATTTCGGTAGGAGCTTCATATTTAGCTGAAGTAGATGAAGCGGTTCGAATTCTAAAAAATGCGGGTGTGAAGGATATTGTTTTATTTCATTGTGTATTATCTTATCCGACGGACCCGGCAGATGCTAACCTTAGAATTATTCAGACATTAATAAAAGACTTTCCAGATGTAAGGGTGGGATTTAGTGATCACGTTGCACCAGATGATACAATGATGACATTAGCAACGGCATATTTATTAGGAGCTGAAGTTATAGAAAAACATTTTACATTAGACAAATCATTACCGGGTAACGATCATTATCATGCAGGAGATCCAGATGACTTTAGAAAAGCCATTGCAAATTTCAGATGGATTGATAATGTTTTGGGCTCTGATGAAAAAACTGTGTTGCCTTGTGAAATAATTCCAAGACGTGAGGCAAGAAGGTCTTTGGTTTTAACTAGAGATGTAAAGGCGGGAGAAAAATTGGAACTAACAGATTTGATGCCAAAGAGACCTGGAACAGGTATTTCTCCAAAGTTTACAGAAATTGTAGTAGGAAGAACTGTTAAAATGGATTTACCAGAAGATACAGTTCTTACATGGGAAATGGTTTAATAAATATTTTAGGAGGAATGGAAATGATTGGAAAAATGGGGGGGGGTGGCGTAAGCTTTTACCCATTATAACATATGTACCGTTTATTAATGTGTTTAGAGTGCATGGGACAAAGATTATATGTAATGGTGCAGCTTTATATAAGTGTAGATTTCATTGTGCGGGAAAAAATAATTCCATTGTTGTTAGTGAAGGTGCAATATTACGTAATTGCAAGTTTAAGATTAAGGGTAATAACAATGTAATTGAAATAGGAGATTCTGTATCAATTAAAGACGGAGAGTTTTGGATTGAGGAAGATGGAAACAGAATAGAAGTAGGTGCTAGAAGTTCGCTTTGTGGAAAAATACATTTAGCATGCACGGAAGGAACTTGTATTAAAATAGGTGAGTCTTGTTTATTTTCTTCGGAGATTGTAATTAGAACAGGAGATTCACATTCGGTATTGAATCTAGAAGGGCATAGAATTAATCATGCGCAGGATGTTAATATTGATAATCATGTGTGGGTAGGGCAAAGAGTCTGTATAACGAAAGGCACTCATATTTCTTCAAATAGTGTAGTTGGGACAGGTGCAGTATGTACAAAGAGTATTGAAGAGAGTAACGTAGTTATTGCAGGTGTGCCTGCTCAAATTGTTAAGAGAAATGTAACTTGGTGTAACGAAAGAATATAGAAGAAATCTGACAATTATCATAACAGATTGGTTGCCTGTATATCATCTGTATTTGTCAATCGAAAATTAGGTCAAACGCTCATTGAAAACTAGGTCACTTTGGACCAAGCTTTGCACCTGCAGCTTTGCTGCCACAGGTGCAGAAGTTATTTAGTTACTGTTTCGAAGTCGGTTCCGTTGCTCCGGAGCGTTTCACGAAGCCGGTAGGAATCACCTTCCATATCAATCAGATACGCTTTGTATGTAAGCCTATCAACGATTGCACTTGTAATGGCAGCATCGCCAAAGATTTCGTCCCATCGTTCAAATGTAAGGTTTGATGTAATGATGGTAGATTTCTGGGATGCTCTTAGCGAAAGAACGGTAAACAGCAAATCAGCGGCTTCACGGTCAAAGGAAATGTAGCCTAATTCGTCAGCGATAATCAGGTCGTATTTCTCAAACCGTTTCTGATAGGAACGAAGTTTTTGCTGGCTGTTGCTTTCTTTCAGTTCGGTTACCAGGTAAGGAATTGTTGTGTAAAGAACACGGTATCCCTGCTCACAGGCTTTGATTCCAAGTCCGATAGCAGTATGTGTCTTTCCTGTTCCTGGATTCCCGGTCATAATGATGTTTTTACTTTCCCTGATAAAGTCAAGGGAACACAACTCCGGCAGCCGTTTTCTCATAGCTTCCGGTAGAAGATCCAGTTCCAGGTCTTCGATATATTTTCTGTATGGAAATTTTGCCGCTTTGATTTTGCGCTCTTTAGCACGTTCTTCTTCAGCATCCACTTCCATACGGAGTAACTGGTGCAGAAATCCTTCATAGTCTGTAGCACTTTTGATTGCTTCTTCAAAGTGTTCACAGATTGCATTTAGTTTAAGCAGACTGCAGTATTCTTGGATTTCGTGTTGTATTTTTGCCTTCATTTAAACCACCTTCCTCTCTGAACTGTTTTGTATCATGCGAAGGCGGTCGTACTGCGAAAGCGTGTTTTTTGATTTTTCGCTTAAGCGGTCAGTTTTTATATTTGATTGTTTCAACGATTCCTCTCGCTTTGCACAAAGAAGTGCCACCTTATCCGCACTCATGTCCAGCGGAGAAATCTTTTCAAGTTTACACAGGGCTTCAGTAACGGTGGATACCCCGTATTCATATATGACATCTAAAACCTCTAGAAAAGTTTTAGTATCTCTGCTATAATACTTTTCGTAAATGTTTTTAACCATGGTGTCCGACTGAAGCAATGCAGTGCTTTGACGTAGGGCACCTGGTTTTCTTTTTAGGGTTCTAAGATAATGGTAAATATCAATCCGCCATTCCTGCACCCCGTATTCTCTGTCGTGTTGTGCCACGATGGTTCCGTCGTGATATATGACAACCTTATCGGTGTACAGCCGCACATCAACCACTTTCCCTACCAGAGCATATCCGGAACTGAATAATGATTACGTGCAACGAGGATGGTGGAGTACTTGTCCACCTTGGCGGTGTTTTTTATGCAGCTTTCAAACTTAGGCATTGCCGGAAACAGAAACTGTTTCTCTGTTTCAAATGTTTCCAGCGGAATGGAACCATCATAGATTGGCTGAGCATTAAGTTTCATGCATTCCCGGAACAGATATTTATTCGCCTCGGCAAGGGTGCTGAATTTATCACACTCCGGACCTGAGAACGCTTTTCGGCGTACGAATTCTACGCTCCGTTCCACGTGACCTTTTTCGTTACCGCTGCAAATGTTACAAAAGCGGTACTTGAAGCCGTAATAAATGGATAGTTCCGTAAGTGCAACTGTAGGTTCTTTTTCCGTAAGACCTACAAAACGACGCACAGCAACCTTCATGTTATCGTATACCATCGTTTGAAATGCACCATGACTGTATGCAAAGAAATCTGCATGGGATTCCTGAAAAGCGGCGGTATCCTGTGTCAGATACAGTTTTGCAAAACGGAAGTTTCCGTAAGCTGATGTAAAGACAGCCATCTGATACTTTTGATAACCGGTGTTTCCAATGTCAAGTTTTACTGTACCCCAGTCAAACTCACACAGTTCACCGGGCATATATTCCTGACGGATAAATGCTTCCTGATGTCTGGTTTCCAGATACTGTGTGGCACGTTTTACCGTTGAATAGCTGACATCAAATCCTTGCTTTTGCAGATATGCATGGATATCAATCTTTTTCATGGTTTGCTTCTGCATTCCCATGAGCCGCTTGTCACGGTTGAGCTGGAAACATTTCTCGATGGCATCCAGAAGTTCCGGTGTCACCTTCGATGGAACACGATTACTGGTATCATACGTGGGCTTTTCAATAAAAGCCTGGATGATTTCTGATACATCCATATCCGGATGAGTACGCAGTAATTCATCACGTTTTTCATCGTATTCGTTAACATACTTGTTAACTGTATCCTTACTGAGATGGAGCATGTTTGCAATGGCTCGGTTACTCATTCCATCGATGTGTGCAAGGATAATACGTTGTTTTATGACCAGATTGATCACTCCTTTCCTGACCTCCTTTATCTTTTGATAGATAAAGGATACCACAAAGATCTTGGAGTGACCTAATTTTCAATGAGCCAAGTGACCTAAATTTAGATTAGCACAAACACCTTTCGCTTGATATATCAAACGTAACATAGGCAGGCGACTTAATCCATGAAGAAAAAGACATATTTTTAGGAAAGTTAAAAAATAACAAAGAAAGTCGATATTAGATATTTGTAAAAAGACAAAGTGGTTATAGATTGTCTTAGAAGCATTATATTTTCACTTGACTTTTCGCTCCACTATGGTATACTAAATACGAAAATACGAAACAGACCGAATACACGAATATATCTAATGGAGAACATATGAATCAGTTAACCTTGCAACAAATCGAAAGAGAACGATTAAACGGAAAAATTATTATGACATTAAATATTCTCAAGAGTGAAATCGACAGAATAAATCGTATCGGCTTTTCTACAACAGATAATGAGTCAATTTCCAAATGGTCCGGCATAAGTCTGGAAGAGGTAAAACAACTCAGAGAAATTTGTCATATCCTCAATTTGGAGAATATAATGTACGATGTTGCAATAGAGGAACCAAAGAAATTTTTAACTAAGAAAGAAGCAGAAAAATTGCTGGTTTGTAATGTTATAGAAAGAGTACATGAAGTTTTGGAAACATATCTGTATCCCTTTGATGTTATTGTACATGGCATGTCCTTTGTGCAACAAGAAAATACAAATGACATATCCGAAAAAAATATAATTAATTTCTTGCCTATAAAGGAACATGCAGAGAATTTGTATTTGGGACGTAAGGCATTGTATGAATATCATTCTGGCAAAGCAACTGATTAAACGCTAGGTGTGTTGACATTATGTTGAGTGTGTAGTAAACTATATTACAGAAAGTTTGTTCGATTGTTGTTGCGTACTCAAAAATGCGTGTTAAGGGTATAATAAATATGTGAATTAGAAGAGGAAGGAGAGAATGTTATGAATGCGTCTGCAGTAAAACCTACATTACCTTTTGTTACCAGAAAAAAGCTTGAAAGAACGCCTGCTTCAGCAGAAAACAAACAAAGAGTTGATTTTATGAATGCTCATAATTTCTCCTTTAGTGTAGATAAAGAAACAGGTTCGTTGCAGTGCAAGGTGGAAAAAAAGTAAAATATGAATATAAAACGATATACTAAAGAATACGAAAATCTGGCAAATAGTTTTTCTTGCGGGAATGCGATAATTGATAACTTTTTACATGATGGTAGTGCCTTGGATATAAACCGAGGCATTACTTATGTTATGCTTTCAGATGAGGAAGATTTTATCATTGGCTATTACAATATAGAAAATGGCAGGGTTGATCGTATTGACACTATTGGTGGTAAAGATATCTATGAGTTAATGGGTGGATCGATTAGTATTAACTATTTAGCTATACATAATGCATTTCAACGAAAATTGGTAGCCCAAAATGGTAGTAATAAAATATATTTGGGTGACTTGTTATTGCATGACTGTGAGGATAGAATTGCAAATTTGAGAAATCAAACCGGAATTTCATTTGTGACAGTTTGTTCAACTAATGAGGGATATCATTTATATCATGTAAGAAATGGTTATGAAGATTTTGAAGATGATATGAATACGGTGGTTCAAGAGAGTGAGTTTAATTGTCACAAGTTATACAAATGTGTAGATGATATAGTAATAGCCTAGTGATTTGGTAAAATGCAACAGCATTGACTTTTTTTGTGTTGCCCCGTAGAATAGGTATTGCAGACAAAGCTAAAGGAGTCATATATAGTATATGCTTATCAGTGAACGTATTTTTTCAATGCTAAATGAAAAAGGCATTTCCCAAAAAGAATTTTCTGAACGTACAGGAATTTCTCAAAGTACTATCAGCGACTGGAAGAGAAAAGGAATCAATCCTTCGTCAGATAAAATTATGCTTATTTGTGATGTATTAGATATCACTCCTTACGAACTTCTATCCGGCGTGGAAAAAGAAAAATATACACAGTTGGATTACGTGATTGTGGACAAAAAATCTGCAGATTATGAATTTTTAGAACTTATGCGTGGGTTTAATAAGAGCACTCGCGACAGGTTGTTAGGATATATGCAGGCGTTGCAGGATATGCAGGAAAAGTAATGCAAAGCAAGGCATACATGGAGCATTATCTGCCGGATGGCAGGTGTACTCTTTCTAACAATGCAGCTGAGAATGCCATCCCCTTTTTGTAGGTACTCGGCTATTGAGCGCTTACAAAATATCAAAGAGATGATATGTAATACTGTACTACAATGAAGTTTCGGAAGATTCGGAGTCTGCACAGATGGTATTTTTTTCAACCTATCATCCTATGCAGAGACGCTCCACAGAATGGGTACAGAAGCACGTAATAAACCGGCCGGAATATGTTTGCAGATTAGATATATTCGTGAGAGGTTTAGAGGTGTCAGATGAAGAGTATGCACATTTGATGGAAATAGGTCGGCATTTATAAGCTACATCGTTTGGATTGCCACGCAAACACTGGTGCACACCATAAAAAAACCTGTGTATGTGTAAAAATGCAAATTTGGACTTTCTGGAGCGTTTCGGAGGTAGTGTACAAAATAAATCGCCCCTATGCCGCAGCATAGGGGCGATACTTATTGCATGTTCCGGTTAGGAATATAATAACTCATTTAAATATAGTTTAACATTGTCTTGATTTTGCAAGGATATGTTGTATTGCTTTGCAATCTCCAGATAATAGGCTTGGATATGGGCTTTTTGTATTAGTTCTTCGGAATTCTTGTCAGGAGCTACTCCTTCTCTTGCCAAAATAAATGGTTTTTCCAGATGGCATATTTTTTCAAGTGTTTTAGCGGTATATACATTAAAATAATATTTTTTAACAAACTCCAGAACTGTAATTTCTTCTTGGGAAAGAGTAATCCGGTTATTCATTTGTGGTAGAGGATTAAATTTAAACTTTTTAAATTCGTCAAATATAATTCGATATACGGCACCATGTACCCAAGCTTCACAATCATCATTAAATAAACAAGTATTATTAAAAACGTAATTCCAGCCTTGAGAAAAGTATAATAGCTTTTGTAAAGCAAGATGTGTTATGCAATTATCTTCTTCGGCTTGTGATAGAAACCAATTAACAATTTGATAAATTTTACCTTTACTATTTTCTATTTTGACAATTTGTTCGTTTACACTTTGATTTAACTTTTGGAAAGCATGTTCTTTTTCAATATCACCATTTGTTTCTTCGATTTTATCCAACATCATTTTTTTTACAACATAAGGGTCTTGCAGTGATTTTAGTTTTTCACTATTTTGTTGGTTTGGAGTGTATCCTCCGCTAATGTAACGGGTGAGAGTTATTTCTCCCCAACCTAGTAATTTACTTAAATATTTTTGACTTACATTATACTTTCTAAATAGTTCTTGGATTTCTTCTACTGTAATGATATTGCGTTGTTCGCGTATTTTTTCGTTTGCTTGTTTTGCGATTGTTGCTTCAATTTCTTCATCTACTAAAGGAGCCCCACATACTTTACAAAATGGCACACAAACAGTTAAATCAAAGCAGTATCCATCTCCTTCATATTTTCTAGTTACTTCTTTTAATTCATATTCATTTTTTGTTCCACATTCAAAGCATCTCATATTATGAACTCCTTTCTTTTGTACTCGCAGATGGTATCATTGATACTAATTTTATTATACTCTATTTAAAGAAAAAGTCAACAGGAATTTGGTATCAATGATACTGAAAAACATGGTGCGGTTTTATTGCGTAATCATTGGGCAACATTTCTTATTGGTAAGCAGATTTTCAAGTCCGGACGCAGCTCTATTTAATTTTAGCGGTAGGCTATGCTATCCGTTTATATCCGTTAACCGAAAATTTTCCAAAGCCACTGCTTACGGTTGGTCCAAAGACCATTCTGGACTAGCTGGTGGATGATATAGCAACCGCAGGGCTGGTGTAGCAGGGCCGTCAATGACGGGCGTTCCGGAAGACTTTTCATTTTGGTAGTGCTCATTTGACTTTTTTTGCCCTGATTTTTGTGCATAACGCCGAAATTTTGGCTGAAAAATCGCTTTAAAATACCTGCCAACCCGCATAAATAAAGGATTTTGAAAAGTCGCAGGTAAAAAACGTCTTATTGCCCGGTTACAATTATTATGGTATAATACATTCAAAGCATAATTTCTGTAGAAACCGGTGGCCACCATTCTAAAAATCTTTAGATCATTCTGAAAATTCATGCTTTTATTCCAAGAAAAAAGCAGGGGTTTTCAAGCCTCCTGCAAACAACAAGCAAAGGAGGAACTGAATGGGGAAACCAAATATTATTACTAAGCGGTATATGCAGGACAGTGCACGTTTTGCTGATATTTGCAACTTTTTTCTGTATAACGGACAGCAGATAATCAAGCCGGATGACCTGGTAGAGCGGGATGTCACAGAGCTGGCATTGCCTAAAGGACACGAAAGCGCAGAGGCAGTGGAAAAAATCCGCGATATATTAAAGGGATGTTGTGTAAAAACGGCAAACGGTGTCACATATCTTATCATTGGTATCGAAAATCAAAATGACACCCACTACGCCATGGTAGTCCGCAATATGCTCTATGATGCACTAAATTATTCGTCCCAGGTGGGGGCGGTTGCAAAACAACATCGGAAGAAAAAAGATGTAACCGGAGCAGAGTTCCTATCCGGGTTTGCAAAAGAAGACAAGTTGGTTCCGGTAATTACGTTAACCATTTACTGGAATACAGGTAGTTGGGATGGTGCAAGAAGTCTGCATGAACTGCTGGATGTCAGTGACAGGAACATATTAAATTATGTTTCTGACTACAAACTTAATCTGATTGTGCCGGAAGAAATTGAGGATTTTAATAAGTTTGAAACGGAGTTGGGGCCGCTGTTAGAGTTCATTAATTCTGCAGCCAGTGGCAAAAAATTTACAAATGCTTTTGAAACAAAAAGAACAAGATGGGAAAGTTTAAGCAATGAGGCAATCGATTTACTAAATATTTGCTTAGATGCCAAACTGGAAATTGAGAAGGACTTAGAGAAAGGAGTTGGTAACGTGTGCAAAGGACTTGAAGAATTTTGGGAAATGGTAAGAGCTGAGGCAGAAAAACAAGGCTTAGAAGAAGGCAGGCTAGCAGGATTGGAAAAAGGTCGCGAAGAAGGTCGCGAGGAAGGAATCCTTCTTACCCTGCTTCAATTGGTCCGTGACGGCTTATTAGATTTGTCCGTTGGCATAGAGCGTTCCGGAATCAGTGAAGCTGAATTTATAGAAAAATTAAAGCAATTAGCATAACTCGTACCGCATAACCCCACCCCACAAACCATACGTAACTAAGCATAATAAAAGCCTTGAAAACCGTCAGCGCTGAGCGGGTTTTCAAGGCTTTTTATTATGCTCTGAGTATCTTTGCCACATACCCTACAACCTGGAACTGCTTTGGATCCAGGGAGCGGAGCCGTCCGTCCATGAGGCCGTAATAGTGTTCTTCGCCGTGTTCTACCAGGCGGTTGGTGATGGCTATGTTATCGTTAAACATAACGATGGTGTTTTCGCCCTTTAAGGCGTTGCGGTCGTTGGCAATAAGGAGCACATCTCCTTCGGTGTAGTGAGGCAGATAGTGCAGGCACGGAATCTTGATGCCAAGGAAAATCTTGTAGGTCAGTTCGTCGCCCAGGCGGGTGATGTCCAGTACCTCGTAGTCGTTGGTCTGCTTCATGTTGCCGTTGCCGGCGCAAAGAGGCAGCATAACGTTAACAAATTTGGTATTGTTTTGCTGTTCGTGAATGAATTTCTGGTTGCGTACCTGCCAGTCCAGAAAGCGCTTGGAGCCTTCCGGCAGGGAACGGTAAGCCTTGATGCCTTCCAAGCCCTCCGGTTTGAAGGTGCCGGCGCCCACCAGCTCGTCAATGCTGATGTGAAAGGCCTTGGCAAGCTTAACCGCAGTGGAAAGACGGCAGTCCTTTGCTTCCTTGTCGTAAAGGAAGGTTTTCAGGGTGTCGTAGGAAATATCCGCGATTTCTGCGGTTTCCTTAATGGTGTAATCGTATTCAGCCATCAACATATCGATATTCTTACGGAAAACATCAATATACTTGGTGGATTTTTCCACCATGTTTTTTTCGAAAATTTTTGGATTTTGGTTTTTCAAAATCTTTTCTCCTTATTGGGGAAGTGTTATTATTACACTGTCCTTATTACTTAAGGCAGGGGTGGAGCTTATGGACGGCGGTTCCTTTAAAATCAGCCGTTCGTAAGCGGGCTACCCTTACATAATATCATGTAAGCAACTTACATGTCAATAATTACCAAATTAATTCAGGGGGAAAATTTATGAAAAACGACGCTGCACTAATGATTCACGCTGTGAATGAACATCACATTTTATACTACACCGTATCCAAGCACTTAAATACAGCCTACGAAGATGCGGAGCTCTATGAATACGGAATCAGATGCGCATTATGTGACAAGCGTGGCGGACTGATGGACGAAGAGGATATTCAGTGCGTTTCCCCAAATTTTAATCTGGTACGCCAGATAACCAATATCTTAGCAAAATATCAGGTGTATCCGGTACATCTGCTTGAAATTTTGGACGACTTAATGAACCGGGACAACCTGCCGGAGGATGACAACCAGACATCCCCATTATTGTGTGTATAAACAAGCTATGCATAAATAAAAGGCTGGTACCTTCAAAGACCGTTAGCGCTGAGCGGGTCTGGAAGGTACCAGCCTTTTATTTATGCATGATTTACAATAACTCAATTATCGAAATATCCTTTTGTTTAGAGAGGTCAAAAAATGTTCCGTCGATATTTACTACCGGCTTGGACAGCTTGTGCTTGTTTATCATTACGATGGTGCCGATGAGGGAGTTGGACAGACGCACTTTGTTGTTTAAGTGGGACTGTGCAATGCTGGTTAAGAACTCTAGCAGCAATGTTACGTCATACTTTTGATAACCGCTGTTTTCGAACTCTTCGATAACGTCGAAGGAGCAGATTTCTTTGCGGTAGGAACGGCGGGCCGTCATGGCGTCGTAAACGTCGGCAATGGCAATTACCCTGGCAAAAAACGGGATTTTATCCATGGTGAGAGCGGATGGATAGCCGGAGCCGTCGCAACGTTCGTGGTGCATAAGGGCTGCCAACTGGATTTCCTGTGGGAAGCGGGCCTTGTTTAAAATTTCGTAGCCCTTTTGTGCGTGCTCTTTTACGGTGGCGAATTCTTCGTCGGTTAAACGCCCCGGTTTATATAAAATTTCCGGCGGAATCTGCACCTTGCCGATGTCGTGGAAAGCACAGGCAAAGATGAGGCTGCGCATGTCTTCTTCAGAAATACCCTGCTGGGAAGCAATGGTGTGGGCAATTAACGCTACGCTGATGGAGTGGATGTACATGGTGTCGTCGTATTCGCGCAAAAGCTGCAGTGTATTCATTAAGTGCAGGGTGTTTTTAACGGTTTTGGCCAGGTCGAGAATCTGGTCGATAATCGGTGCCGGGTCGTGGCTTTCATAAGGACGTTCAATGACTGCCTTGCAGAAGGCCTCTAAGTCATTGGCCATGTCCTGATAGGTACGGTTGAAGTTTTTAAATTCCTGGGTGGTTTTTTCAGGATTAAGAGGCTTGTTCTTTTCTGCCTTGGCGTTGAGTTCCTGGGCAACATCCTCTGTAATAATGACACAGACCATTTTTACGTTATAAAGCTTCAGTCTGGAGATTAAACGCGGATTCAGAGCTGTGTTTTTGGGAATGATAAGCTGGCCGGACGGACTTAATACGTCGTCGGCTGTAATCATTCCCTGTTTGACCTGTTGTAAGGATATATTTACCGGAAGCATAATGTTCCTCCTATAAGGGTATTCTGAACTAAAATCTGTGACTTTTTTCCTACTTTTCATCATATATCATATTTTGTCTTTTGGCAAGGGAATTCCGTTGTTTTTTTCGAAAATCTGTTTACTTTATTCCGGGAATGAATTAAGATAAAGATAACAAGATACTGTGGTTGTCAGTTTTTCAGACCGGAGGGGTTGTATGAAATTTTTACATGCGGGAGATGTACATCTGGGAGCGGAGCCGGAAAGCGGTACTTCTCTGGGAGCAGTCCGTAAGGGCGAGCTTTGGGATGCGTTCCGGGATATCATAGAGCGGTGCAATAAAGAAAATATAGACTTATTATTACTTCCCGGTGACTTATTTCATAGCCAGCCGCTGCTTCGGGAGGTAAAAGAGGTGGACTATCTGTTTGGTACCCTTACCCACACCCGTGTGGTGATGTGTGCGGGCAATCATGACTGCCTTCTGCCGACGTCCCATTATTATGACGTGACCTTTCCGGACCAGGTGACCTTTCTTATGGACCCACAGACCGACAGTGTGTATCTGCCGGAGCTGAACACGGAGGTGTTCGGGCTCAGCTACGATGCCAGGCAGATAGAGGAGGCACGTTACGATGCCTTGCACAGTACCGATGCGGGCCGCATCAACATTTTGGTGGCCCACGGTAATATTTTATGCAACGATAAAAGTATTCCGCTGCACCGGGGTGTGCTGGAGGGAGCAGGCTTCGATTATGTGGCCCTGGGTCATATCCACAACCGCATTGAGGTTAGCCCGCGTGTTGCCTACAGCGGAAGTTTGGAGCCTCTCAACCGGGGGGAAACCGGTGCAAAGGGCTACATTTTAGGAGAAATACAGAAGGAGGGCAGTGGTCCTTCTAAGATACATTGGGAGTTTGTTCCCCACGCCAAAAGAGAATATGTTCCCCTGGACTTTCCGGTAACGGCAGAGACCACGGAGTTTTCCCTTTGCAGTGAGCTGTTTGGGGTGCTGCGTGAAAGAGGCTTGCAGCATATGTACCTGATTACCCTGACCGGCACCAGAGCGAGAGAGGTGGTGTGGAACCTGGAATCCATAACGGCGGTGCTTGCCAAGTACGGTGCCAACGTACTGGAACTGGCAGACAAAACCGTGCCGGATTTTCCGGTCGAGCTTTGGCGGGAACAGGAGCAGGACAATCTGGTGGGACGTTTTATTAACCGCATGGATAGCGTGGAAGACGAAACACTCAAAAATCGGGCACTGCAGTACGGTCTGCAGGCATTACTTGCAAGGGATGATAAACGGTAGTTACCTGTTGATTGACATAAGGAGAATGGAATGAAAATTACCAAGCTGGTCCTTTCGGACTTTGGAAAATTTCATCAGGAAGAAGTTAAATTATCCCCGGGACTGAACATTGCCACCGGGGCCAACGAAAGCGGTAAAACAACCCTTCGGATGTTTATCCGCAGCATGTTTTACGGTCTGGAAAGAGAGCGGGGCATCAAGGCCCGCAAGGACGATTACACCCGCTTAAAGCCTTGGGAGTACGGGCGTTTCCAGGGAGTTATGGAATTCGAAGCAGAGGGTAAAAAATTCCGCCTGTTCCGCAACTTTCTCACCACGGAAAAGGAAGCGGTGCTAACCGATTTGGAAAGCGGGCGGCAGATAGAGGATGTGTCTGGCTTCCTTCGGGAGTGCGGATTAAAGTCCCGGGCAGTGTACACAAATACCTTTTTTGTGGGCAATGAATGTGCCACAGAGGAGCTTCTTGGTACGGAGCTGAAGGATTTTCTGGCAAACCTGGCCTACGGCGGAGGCGGCGGACTGAACCTGCAAAAGAGCCTGGACTGGCTGGCGGCAAGAAAAAAGGAGCTTCTTCGTCAGGTGCCGGAGCAGGAACTGGCACAGTGCCTGGAACTTATGTTAGACCGGGAGGCTTTGCAATCGCAGCTTGCAGCTTGCCGGCGCAGTATGGAAACCGGTTTGCGGCGTCAGCGGGAGCTGGACGGTTCCATTAAAGTAAAAAAAGGTATATTGTCCCAGGCAACGGAAGAGAGGATAAAAACCGAGCGTTTAGAACGCAAGAAATATATGGGAGAATGGCTTTTAACCCTGCTCTGCACTCTGGGTGCAGGTCTGGTGGGAATGGCTTTTTTTCTTCCGGGGATTTGGCTGCCTTTGGCGGCTGGCGGTCTTGGCCTGGCAGCAGCGGTTTGTGGGCTCAGTATTGGGTTACCGTTGATTAAAAAAGGAAAAGAAGCAGGCAGATACAAAAGCGAGCTGGAGGAAGAACTTCTGTTAAAGAATGAGCAGCTGGAGGCCTGCTATGAAGAAATGACAAGTTTGCTTCCTGCCATGGAACAGGAGAAGTTCCGGGCGGAACAGTTGGAGGAGCGCCTGAAGCAGTGCGAGCTTGCTGCGGAGCGTTATGAGGAACTGAATTTGCAAAAGCAGAATCTTTTGCTGGAGGCAGAGGCGGTGAGCCTTGCGGCAGATACCCTGGAACAACTGTCCGACGAGCTGTACGAGGAGTTTGGGGCCCGGTTTGCGGCGGCTTTGTCCGGCTATGCAACGGCCTTTACGGACCATTCCTACGACACCCTGACGGCAGATGAGGACTTAAAATTAAGGGCAGTTACCAAAGAACGAAGTCTGGAGATTTCCGATGTGAGCTTCGGCACGGGAGAGCAGTTTTATCTGGCGCTCCGGTTTGCGGCGGCAGATGTGTTTGATCCGGAAAAGAAAAATACAATGATTTTAGATGACAGCTTTGCGGCTTTCGATGACCAGCGTCTGGAGTCGGCAATCCTGGCTCTGCAAAAATGCGGAAGACAGGTGCTGGTGCTTAGCTCCACGGGCCGGGAAGAAGCAGCGGCAAAGCGGATGGGAATTACCTATGAGGCGGTTTTTTAGTGCAATTGGAAAGTTCATATGGAACAGCATTAAGGTGCTTATCATTCTGGTGCTTTTAGCGGCCTTAGTGGCGGGAATCTGGGCATATCAAAAGTATGCGGACCCGGTTCTTGCCCTGCGGGCAAAAGCACAGGCTATTGCGGCAACCTCCACAGAGGAGGATTTTAAATCCGCCTTAACCAGCGTGGTGTACGATGCAGACGGGGAGAAAATTTCGACCCTGCGGTCGGAAAAGGCCAGCTATTATTTATCCTACGAGGAGCTTCCGAAGGCGGCTGTGGATGTGATGCTGGTGACGGAGGATAAGAAGTTTTATGCCCATCAGGGCGTGGATTTGCTGGCCAACGTCCGTGCGTTTTACTATCTCGTAAAAAACAGGGGTGAGATTACCCAGGGCGGCAGCACCATTACCCAGCAGCTTGCCAGAAACATTTACCTTACCAACGAGGTTTCCTACGAGCGAAAGCTGGTGGAGGTATTTCTTGCCTGGGAGCTGGAGAATAAGTACTCTAAAAACGAGATCCTGGAATACTATTTGAACAACATTTATTTTGGCAACGGATATTACGGTATCCAGGCGGCGGCTTACGGTTATTTTGGCCGCAGTGTCAAGGACTTGTCTTTGTCGGAGCTTATATTCCTCTGTGCCATTCCGAATAACCCGAGCCTTTACGACCCGCTGGTGCGCATGAATAAGACTCTGGAGCGCCGGGACCGAATGCTTCGGCAGATGCTGGAGGACGGCAAAATCACCCGGGCAGAGCATGACGCAGCAGTGGCTGAGGAAATCGTCCTCGGCAAGACAAGCGTAACCCGCCACAACTATGTAGAAACCTATGTATATTATTGTGCCATCCGGGCACTGATGGAAAAAGACGGCTTTATTTTCCGGACGGAATTTACCGGTGAGGTGGACCGGGAAGCTTATGAGGAACGCTATAATGCTGCTTATTCTTACTGGCAGCAAAAGCTGTTTACCGGCGGTTACCGCATTTACACTTCCATCGATTTGGATAAGCAGGCCATTTTGCAGGAAGCAGTTAATGAGGGCACTTCTTCCTTTACGGAAGTGAACGAGGAAGGTACCTACAAGCTGCAGGCATCTGCGGCATGTATTGATAACGAAACCGGCTACGTGGTTGCCATTGTGGGCGGCAGAGAGCAGGAGTATGTGGGCTATACCTTAAACCGTGCTTACCAGAGCTTCCGCCAGCCGGGCAGCTCCATTAAGCCGCTGATTATTTACGCCCCTTGGTTTGAACGGGGCATTACTCCGGACACCATGGTACTGGATGCCAAATTTGAAGGCGGTCCGAAAAACTCCGGCTCCTACCTGGGAGAAATCACGGTGCGGACGGCACTGGAGCAGTCGAAAAATACCGTGGCATGGAAACTGTTTACGGAGCTTACGCCGGAGACCGGCTTAGACTATTTGCTTCGCATGAAATTCCGCCGCATTGTGGACATGGACTATGTTCCTGCCGCATCCCTGGGCGGCCTGACCTACGGTGTTAGTGCCCTGGAAATGGCAGGCGCTTATGCCGCCCTGGAAAATGACGGCGTGTTCCGAAATCCAACCTGTATCCTCCGCATTACGGACATTGACGGCCATGAGGTGGTGGGCGATACCATAAAGAAAACAAGAATTTATGAGCAGAATGCAGCCCGCATGACCACGGATGTGTTAAAGGGCGTTATGACGGTGGGAACCGCCAGAAAAAACAACTTAGAGAATGCCATTGCCGCCGGAAAAACCGGCACTGCCGACGACCGCAAGGACGGCTGGTTTGTCGGTTACACTGCCTACTACACCACCGCGGTCTGGGTAGGCTGCGACCTCCCGAAGGAAATCGAGGATTTGTCCGGCAGCACTTATCCTCTCTCTATCTGGAAATCCTACATGGATACTATTCACGCAGGGCTTCCGATGGTTGATTTTGAAGCTTATGAACCGGTGCAGGGCACTTATGTTGCGCCGGATATTACAATAACGCCAAGTCCGGCACCAACGCCGGAAGGCGATGACTTGCAGGGCGAGGAAATTCCGGAGGCGCATGTGACACCGATGCCGGGAGCTGAGCCGACAATTACTCCTGGCACAGACCTGACTCCCGCTCCTACTGGCAGCACCGGCAGCTCCGCGGATGACTTCCGTGTAACTCCGCCGCCATCCATTCCCCGTGACGACGAATACGACCCGACCGAGGACCCGGAGTAAAGCATAAAAAAACATATCTCTTACAAACCCGCTATCGCTAACGGTTTGTGTAGAGATATGTTTTTTTGATTTAAATGGTCTGTTTGTTATTGTACTTCTCGATACACTGGCGGATTCTGTCGGATGGATTTAACAGATTGCTGATGGAACCATCGTGGTTTAAAGTATCGATAAGAAGTGCAATGTACTTGCTCATATCTGCGCTTACATAGTAAGGTCTGGATAATAATTCTTCGGACTGGTAAATTAAGTTGGTGGTGATTACCTTGTCGATGAGGCCTTCTTCGTAAGCGGCGTCAAACTTTGCAAAACCGTTGGTGAATAAACCAAAGGTGGAGCAGATGAAAATTCTCTTAGCTTTGCGCTTCTTTAATTCCTTTGCGGTATCCAGCATGCTTTCACCGGAAGAAATCATATCGTCGATAATGATAACATCCTTGCCTTCTACGTCGCTGCCGAGGAACTCGTGGGCAACGATTGGGTTACGGCCGTTTACGATGGTGGTGTAGTCACGTCTCTTGTAGAACATACCTACATCGGCACCCATAATGTTACCGAAGTATACGGCACGGCCCATAGCACCTTCGTCCGGGCTGATAACCATCATGTGCTGGTTGTCCATAATGAGGTCAGGCACATTGCGGAGTAAAGCTTTAATGAACTGATAGGTTGGCAGGACGTTTTCGAATGTTTTAAGAGGAATAGCGTTTTGTACACGTGGGTCATGGGCATCAAAAGTGATGATGCTGTCTACGCCCATGTTTACCAGTTCCTGCAAAGCAAATGCACAGTCTAAGGATTCTCTTGCGCTTCTCTTGTGCTGTCTGCTTTCGTATAAGAATGGCATGATAACAGTGATACGGCGTGCTTTGCCGTTTACTGCGCCGATAACTCTCTTTAAGTCTGCGAAGTGGTCGTCCGGAGACATGTGGTTTTCATGACCGCAAACGGTGTAGGTTAAGCTGTAGTTGGTAACGTCTACCAGAATGTACAGGTCGTCACCGCGAACGGACTGACGGATTACGCCCTTAGCTTCGCCGGTACCGAAACGTGGACAGGTGGAATTAATCAGGTAAGAATCTTTTTTGTACTCGTTAAAATGAATGGTTTCTGTATGCTCGTGGTTGCGGGCTTCTCTCCAGTCAACGATGTAGTCGTCTACCTTCTTAGCAATTCCTTTCGAGCTTTCCAGAGCAATGATTCCGAGCTTTCCTACCGGAATGGTTCCTAAGTAGTCTTCCTGCTGTGGCATGGTGTTATCCTCCATTATACTTTTCTTAATTGTAGTTTGTGTATAAAAACGGCGTTCTAACCGTGTTTATCATATCTTTGAAACTGAGGTTTGTCAAGGCGGCAAATTCAGTTTCGGCACTTTGACCGAAATGGTAAAATAAAACAGTTGAATTTAGGCAGATTCTACCTTCTTCTTAATGCGGATATCTTCCCCGAAAAAGCGCAGCGGTGTATAACTGCTGAAAATACGGGAGAAATTGCGCTCGCCGTAGTGGTCTGCCAGCTCCTGTACACCGAAGTTGGTGGAAATGATGGTGGAGCGGCGGTTGATGAACCGCTCGTTGATGCAAAGGCTGAGTCTGGACAGGGTAAAGGCGTTGGCAAGTTCGGTACCCAAATCGTCGATAATCAGCAGGTCGCAGTCTAAAATGTGCTCGCCGGAAGCGGCAAATTCTTCGTCGTCGTGGTACATGGCTTTGCCTAAAATATCAAAGAGCTCGTAAGCGGTTAAATACAACACGGTATGGGCGGTGCCCAGAAGTTCCCCCGCAATGCAGTGGGACAGGAAGGTTTTTCCTAATCCTGAGTTGCCGTAAAACAACAGGTTGTTAAACTGTGTATCGAAATTTTTAACAAAGGACTGGCAGGTGTCATAGATGCGCTGGATGTTTTGGCGTGGTGTCAGCTTTGTTTTTGGGTCGGTAACGGTGTCGTTGTAGTAGTCGAAGGAGAAGGTGTTGAAATTTTCTTCTTCCAATACAGAAGCCAGACCGGACTGGGCGTAGAGTAAATCCACAACTGCCTGCTTGAAGCAGTGGCAGCGTTCTTCTCCGATCATGCCGGTGTCTTTACAGTCGGGGCAGGTGTATACAGGGGCAAGGTAGTCCGCCGGATAACCGTGTGCCAGTAAAAGGGCTTCTTTCTTTTGGGATAATTCTTCGTTTTGCTTACGAAGCTTTTCTGCATCTGCGGAATCTGCACCAAGCAGGGCTGCTCTGGCATACGCCATGGAGTTTTCGATGATTTGCTGCTGCAGGGCGGCATAGGCCGGGAGGTTTTGCTCGATTTCTTTTTGACGGGCGGAAAGAACTGCCCGGGAGGCAGACTGACGTTCGTCGTAGCCCCGCATGATGGCATTATATTGGTAATTTTTTAAAGACATGAGTACCTCCGTCTTACATCTGCTTTAATAATTTTTCTTCTAAATTGGATAATTCCTGGCTGGAATACTGGCGCTGCGGATAGCTGTTATAGCTGACAGCGGATTTTGTCATAGGTGCAGCAGGACGGTTGCCTTCGCCTGCAGGGCGCGGATTCATCAGAGCGTGGGTGGCATCAATTGCCTTAACCTCTGCCAGGGTAGAGGCTCCGGCGGTGTGCCAGCTTTCTAAAATGCGGTCGGCATATTTAAAGTCCGGTTTGCTGATGTTCATGATGGTGCGGTTGCATGCTTCTTCAATAAGCTCCGGAGACATCTTCCAGGAGCTCCATTTGCGGATGAAGTCACGCTCCGGACCGATTGGCATGCGGCCGAGGGAAAATACCTTATTTACGGCATTAAAGCAGGTGTCGTAAAGAATGCTGTATTCCCTTGCTTTTTCTACAGTATCGATGCCCTCCTGGTGCCAGGAGATGGCTACTTTTTCTATGTACTCCCACTTCTTTTTGTTTTTGCCGATGCAATATTCATATAAATGAAGAATTAAGTCGGCGGAGAAGTGGAGCTTGTCAAACAGATAAGCCACCAGATTTACGTCCTGTGGGGTAAGTAAACGTTCTAAATATACTTCGATAACGTTTAAAACCATAGAAACGTCGTTACCCTTGCGGATTTCTTCTAAGCGCTCTTCGGTATAGAGCGGACGCTTGTACGGGTCTTCGGCTTCCGGACGGTTTTCGCGGCGGTATTTCTCAATGGAAATAACGGTGCCGGAAAAGCTGTCGTTTTGCGGAAAACTCTGGTCTACATTTAAATCCAGTAAAGTAATGCCGGTAAGGCTGTCCGCTTCTTTTGTAAGGGAAAGGACGTTGTTCTTTTCCCAGTAGGAAAGGGCGCGGATAATGTCCTTTTCGGTTTCGTCTAAGGCGTCTGCCGCTGTGGACAGGGTAAATGGCCGGGATGCGCCGGAAAGGCAACGCAGTAAATATAAATAAACCTTAACGTAAGAACCGTTGGCGGACGGCATATAGCGGTCGATAAATAAATTCGGCACCACGGTAGCACTGTATTTACGTTCGGTATTAAGTGAAATTGTGTTCATAACTCTAACTCCCATTCTGTGATTTGTGCCCGGTAAGACACAAAGAGCGTCAAATTGAACTGACGCGAGACTGAGTATAACACATTTTTAGAAAAACGAAAATAGGTGGAAAATCGTACCTATTTGGTAGAATGTTTTTGTGGATAATGTGGATAACTTTGTGGAAATGTTGAAACAAACCATGTCGTTTTTTGGCAAAACTGATATTTTATCGGTTCTACCAATGTCTAACTTTCCAAAAAGTAATCCACAGCCCGGTTTTCAACAAAATGAAAAACAAGCTGTGGATAATGTGGATAAGTTAGAGGCCCAAGAGATTTTCGCCCACTTTTACGATATCTCCGGCGCCCATAGTTATTAACAAATCGCCGTCTTCGCAAAATTGTAATAAAAAGTTTTCAATTTCGTCGAAAGTATCAAAACAGTAAACTTCTTTACCTTTTTTTGAGATTACATCTGCCAGGGTTTGGGAGGATACACCAAGGGTATCCAATTCTCTTGCAGCATAGATTTTTGCCAGCACAACCACATCGGATAAAGCCAGAGCTTCTGCAAATTCGGAAAGCAGGGCCTTGGTTCTGGTGTAGGTATGAGGCTGGAATACGGTAACGGTACGCTTCTGGCCGCACTTTGCGGAAGAAAGGGTAGCCTTGATTTCGGTTGGGTGGTGGGCGTAGTCATCGTAAATGGTGATGCCGCCTAAGGTTCCCTTGTATTCGAAACGGCGTCTGGTGCCGGTGAAGGACGGCAGTGCCCCGATGATGGTTTCCATGGAAACGCCGTACTTTAATGCCAGGGCAATGGCCGGCAGGGCGTTGCTCACATTGTGGCGTCCAATGAGACCCATTTGTACTCTTCCGAGGAATTTGCCCTCCGCAATAAAATCAAAGGAGCCGCAGCCATGGTTGTCATAAACTACGTTGGCAGCCGCATAGGTATATGGGGAGGACAGGTTTTCCGAAGAAAGTTCTCCCTCTAAGATTCCGTAGCTTGCCACCTGACAGGAAGCACCTGCAAACAGGGAGGCATATTCTTCGATTTCACTGTTAACATAGGCAGTACCGTGGGCAGGTACCAGTTCCACATATTTTGCAAAGGAAGCACGGATGTCATTTATGTCCTTAAAGAAGTCCAGATGGTCTTCCTCTACGTTTAATACGATAACGTCGGTCGGATATAACGATAAGAATGTATTAGTGTATTCACATGCCTCTGCCACAAAATAGTCAGAGGAGCCGATGCGCAGGTTACCGCCGATGACATCAAGCACACCGCCTACGGTGATGGTAGGGTCCAGTTCTCCCGCCAGTAAAAGTACGGAAAGAATGGATGTGGTGGTGGTTTTGCCATGGGTGCCGGCAATGCCCACAGAGTGCGGATACTGCTTCATAATCTGGCCCAGCAGTACGGAACGCGGCATAAGCGGAATGTTTGCTTCCTGTGCGGCGCAGAATTCTTCGTTGTCACTGTGGACCGCAGCGGTGTAGACCACTAAATCAATGTCTTTTGTAATATTTTCGGCACGTTGTCCGATGGCTACGCGGATACCCAGGGCCTCCAGTTCTTTTGTCAAGTCGCTTTCATGCCAGTCGGAGCCGGAAACGGTAAAGCCGCGGCTTGCCAGAAGTCTTGCCAGACCGCTCATACTGATGCCGCCGATGCCGATGAAATGAATGCGTACGGGTTTATTGAAATCAATCTGATACATAGGAGTCACTTCCTTATTATTTTATGTAATATTTACTATTAAGTATAGAACATTTTTTTGAAAATGAAAAGATTCTTTTGAAAATATAGGACATATGCCTGATATATAATTACCAGTTTTTCGACAAAACGACAAACTTTGGTAAATATTAATAAAAAAAAGAAAAAATGAAAAAGATTTTTGTAAAAAATATTCACATTTTCGAAAATTAGTGCTATAATCGTTTTATAACACAAGAATACAGCGTTTTACGCTTTGAAGAATGGAGGATAATTGTGATTAGAAAAGAAATGATTGCCATGCTCTTAGCAGGCGGACAGGGCTCCCGACTTGGTGTTTTAACATCTTCCATCGCGAAGCCTGCAGTAACCTTTGGCGGTAAATATCGTATCATCGACTTCCCGCTCAGCAACTGTATCAACTCCGGTGTAGACACCGTGGGCGTACTGACTCAGTATCAGCCACTCAGATTAAACACCCATATCGGTATCGGTATCCCGTGGGATCTTGATAGAAATGTAGGTGGTGTTTCCGTTCTTCCTCCATATGAGAAGAGTACTAACAGTGAGTGGTACACCGGTACTGCAAATGCTATTTATCAGAACTTAAAGTATATGGAGCAGTTCAATCCAGAGTATGTTCTGATTCTCGGTGGCGACCACATTTATAAAATGGACTACGAAGTTATGTTAGACTTCCACAAGGCTAACAAGGCCGACATCACCATGGCTACCATTCCGGTTCCTATGGAAGAGGCTCACCGTTTCGGTATCGTAATTACCGACGATACAAGAAGAATCGTAGACTTTGAAGAAAAGCCAAAGAATCCTCGCAGCAACTTAGCTTCCATGGGTATTTATATCTTTACCTGGAAGGTACTGCGCGAAGCTCTGCTTGCTCTTTCCGACCAGCCGGGCTGTGACTTTGGTAAGCATATCATTCCATATTGCCACAAGAGAGGCGACAGAGTATTCGCTTATGAGTTCAACGGCTATTGGAAGGACGTTGGTACCTTATCTTCCTATTGGGAATCCAATATGGAACTTATCGACCTCATTCCGGAATTCAATTTATACGAAGAGTTCTGGAAGGTTTATACAAAAGCAGATGTAATCCCACCACAGTATATTGCTGCAGATGCCGTTGTAGAACGTTCTATCATCGGTGAAGGTGCAGAAATTTACGGTGAGGTTCACAATTCCATTATCGGTCCTGGTGTTGTTATTTCCGAAGGTGCGGTTATCCGTGATTCCATCATCATGAAGGGTACTGAAATCGGTCATGATACCAAGGTTAATAAGGCAATTATCGCAGAAAACTGCGTCATCGGTTGGGAGTGTGAGCTGGGCATCGGAGAAGAAGTTCCAAACGAGTGGAAGCCTGACATTTATGACGGCGGCTTAGTTACTATCGGTGAAAACTCCATTATTCCAAACAGAGTACGCGTTGGTAAGAACGTTGCCATTTCCGGCGGAACAACAATTGATGATTATCCACACGGACTGTTAGAATCCGGTCAGAATATTATTAAGGTAGGTGATGGCAGATGAGAGCAATCGGTATTATTTTAGCAGGTGGTAATAATTTAAAGATGCAGGAGCTTTCCAATAAGCGTGCCATCGCGGCTATGCCGGTGGCAGGAAGCTATCGTGCCATTGACTTTGCACTGAGCAGCATGTCCAATTCCCACGTACAGAAGGTGGCAGTGCTGACCCAGTTCAATTCCCGTTCCTTAAATGAGCATTTAAGCTCCTCTAAGTGGTGGGACTTCGGTAGAAAGCAGGGAGGTCTGTTTGTATTTACACCAACCGTAACCAAGGACAACGGTTTCTGGTACCGCGGTACCGCAGATGCCATTGCACAGAACTTAACCTTCTTAAAGAACAGTCATGAGCCATATGTAGTAATTGCAAACGGTGACTGTGTATATAAGCTGGACTACAACAAAGTGTTGGAGCAGCATGTAGAAAAGAAGGCAGATATTACTGTAGTTACCACAGTGCTTGATCCGGAAGAAGATGCTACCCGTTTCGGTGTAGTAAATGTAGACTCCGAGGGCAGAATTACAGAATTCGAAGAAAAGCCTTTAGTATCCAAGTCTAACACCATTTCTACAGGTATTTACGTTATCCGTAGAAGACTTCTCATCGAACTCATCGAAGAAGCAGAAAGAGAAGACCGTTACGACTTCGTAAAGGATATTTTAATCCGCTATAAAGATAACAAGAAGATTTATGCATATGAAATGGACGAGTACTGGAGCAACATCTCCACAGTAGATGCTTACTACAGCACCAACATGGATTTCCTGGACAAAGATATCAGAACATACTTCTTTAAAGAGTATCCGGATGTTTATTCCAGAATCGATGACTGTCCTCCGGCAAAGTACAATCCTGGTTCTTGTGTAAAGAACAGCTTAATTTCCAGTGGATGTATTTTAAACGGAACCGTAGAGAACTCCATCCTGTTTAAGAAGGTTTATGTTGGCAACAACGTTACCATCAAGAACAGTATCATTTTAAATGATGTGCATATCGGCGACAACGTAGTAATCGAAAACTGCGTGGTAGAAAGCCGCGACTCCATCAAACCAAACTCCCAGTATATCGGTGAGCCTGGTAAGGTGAAGATTGTACTGGAGAAAGAAGCTAGATACGAAATGTAGGAGGAGCATGTGACAGTAGGGGTCACATAGGAGAGAAAGGGGTTTACGCAAGTGCAGATTACAGATGTCAGAATTCGTCAGGTAGCAAAAGAAGGAAAGATGAAAGCAGTCGTTTCCATTACTCTGGATAATGAATTTGTAGTCCACGACATTAAAGTGATTGACGGTGATAAGGGACTTTTCATTGCAATGCCAAGTCGCAAGACAGGTGAAGGAGAATACAGAGATATTGCTCATCCAATCAATTCCGGAACCAGAGACATGATTCAGAAAACTATTCTGGACCACTATGAAAAGGCACTGGAAGAGGGTACTTTAGAAAGTGCCGAATAACCGTAATTCACGGTTAAACTAAACAACTAAAGTAACGGACTGCCCGTTTATGATGTAAGAATCATAAATGCGGCAGTCCTTTCTTTTTTTAATTGATTTGAAACTTTTTACTAAAGCAGGGTATCTAAATATTATCAGTTTTATACAGATTTTCCACTTGAGAAAAATTTGAGTTTGGTATATCATTACATAGTAAATCAAAAATGGGTTTAGTATAGCCATGTGTGGTCATGCAAATGTAAAGGAAAGAGATATGGGAAGAACAAAAAAACGCGGAAAATCAGCAATGAAAGTTGCTATTTATATATTATTGATTACCTGGATTATCCTATTAGTGCTTTTAGCGGCTATTTATATGCTGCGTATGAAGGGGTATAACAACTTCATGGAGTGGAAGAACAGAAACAATGTGCAGGAGGTTTTAAAGCCGGGTATTGTGACTCCGTCACCAACGGAGATTGTGGTGCCAACCAACACTCCGGTTCCATCTAATACACCGACACCAACACTGTCGCCTACACCAATGCTTTCTCCAACGCCTACGGCAACTCCAACACCAACCGGAACACCGACTCCAACGCCGTCACCGACGCCTACATTGCCGCCGGTGCGAACTATGGAATTCTCCGGTAATGCAGTGGTAGATGCACAGCTTCGCTGGCAGGCCGAGGAAATCTTCGGTATAGAGGATGAAGTTTGCTATGCAAGCTTTGCCAACGGTATCTATTTCTCCGTGGTGTTCCAGAAGGAAAGTGATATTTATCCGGTAGTATACAATTTAGATACGGCAGAGCAGGTAACCGGAAGCAATTTGATTAAAGATACCTACTTCGCGGTGGTGAAGGAACGTCTGCAGAAATATGTAAAGGATAATTTCCCGGAAGAGGCAGGGGACGATTTTATATCCTATAACCAGATCTATCAGGCGGAGGACTATCAGAAGTTTTATCTGACAAAGGACCAGCTGGTATTCTGCTTTGACGAGGGTACCTTATCCGCAAATCATCCGGCATTTACGTATGCCTGTGATTTAGAGGAAGCAAAAGCCTTCTTTAAAAACAATCTGGACGGAACCCCGAATGGCCCGGGCATCCGCGAACTGGATCCGAATGCAAAGATGATTGCCATCACCTTTGATGACGGCCCGTATCCAAAGGTAGAGAAACAGATTATTGAATTATTTAAGAAGTATAACGGAAGAACCACGTTCTTCTTCCTGGGACAGCGGATTAATGACTGGTATCCGGATATGCCGGGAACTGCATTTGCAGCCGGTCATGAGGTGGGTAGCCATACCTATTCCCACGACCTGGATTTTGGCAGTGCAAGCAATAAGGAAATCTGGTCCGAAATTAATGCAACCAATCTAGCAATTGCAAAATCCACCGGTTATGCTCCGGATTATGTAAGATTCCCGGGCGGAAGCGCAGGAAAGCGTGCTTTAGAGGTTCCGATGATTATTGTAAACTGGAATATGGACAGCCTGGACTACAAGTATAAGAAGCAGTCGGACGGTGCAGAAGTCATTTATGACCGGCTGGTTAATTCCATGGCCAATGCAGAGAAGGGCGGCATCGTACTGATGCATTCCATTTATCAGAACAGTTTTGACGCTGTGGAAAAATTCGTGGAATATCTGGTGAATGAGGGATATGAATTGGTAACCTTATCTGAACTGTTCTATTACAAGGGCGTTACACCGGAATTCGGTGCGGTTTACCAGGACGGTAACGGAAGAATTTCCAAGAAGAAGTAAAGAGTATCCAAAAGGGTGAAATTATATGAAGTTTATTATCGGTTTAGGTAATCCTACCGCACAGTATGTGGGAACCAGACATAACATCGGTTTTGATGTTATTACCCGTCTGGCGGACGACCACCGCATCAGTGTAACGGAAAAAAAGCACAAAGCGTTATGTGGAAAAGGAATTATCGGAGGCGAAAAGGTTATTTTATTGAAGCCTCAGACATATATGAATTTAAGCGGAGAAAGTGTCCGTGATGTGCTGGACTTTTACAAGGCGGGGCCGGAGGACATTATTGTCTGTTATGATGATGTCAGTCTGGCACCGGGACAGCTAAGAGTCCGGGAAAAGGGCAGCGCAGGCGGTCATAACGGCATTAAAAATATTATTGCCCACCTTGGTACGGAGCAGTTTGCCAGAGTCCGTATTGGTGTGGGCGAAAAGCCGGCCGGCTGGGACTTGGCAGACTATGTGCTTGGCCGTTTCTCTGCAGAGGAAGAACCGTTAATGCGGGAAGCCTTGGCAGATGCAGCCAGAGCCTGTGAAATGTTTGTTATGGACGAATTGTCCGCTGCCATGAACTTGTTTAACAAGAAAAAGAAGCAGGAAAAGAATGAAAGCGTATCTGGAACCATTACGGGAGATAAGTGAATACCAAGAGGTGGAAAAGGTACTGTTAAAGGGAGGTAAACCGGCGCATGTAACCGGCTGTATCGATTCCCAGAAGTGCCATCTGATTGCAGGATTATCGGAACATTTTCCGGTACGTGTTATCATCACCTACAGTGATTTAAAAGCAAGAGAACTATGTGAAGAATATCGGCTGTACGATGCCGGTGTCGTATGCTATCCATCCAAAGATATCATCTTTTACAATGCAGACATTCACGGCAATGCCATTGTAAAGGAGCGGCTTCTTGCGCTCAAAAAGCTGATTTCCGGGGAACCGGTAACCATCATTACAAGCATTGACGGTGGCATTGACCGCTTACTTCCGCTTGATGAAATTAAAAAGAAAATGCTTCATTTGTCCGAAGCGGACATGGTGGAAGAGGAGGCGCTGATTAAGCGTTTGGTTACTCTTGGCTACGAGCGGCAGACCCAGGTGGAAGTACCCGGGGAATTTGCGGTCCGCGGCGGTATTATAGATGTGTTTCCTTTAACAGAGGAAGCACCGGTCCGAATCGAACTGTTTGGTGATGAAATCGACACCATCCGTGTGTTTGATGCGGAAAGCCAGCGTACCGTGGAGCGTATCCGGGAGATTGTGATTTTTCCGGCGGCAGAGTATATTTTTTCTGCGGCTGATTTACAAAAGGGACGGGAAAATATTCTTGCGGAGGCAAAGAAAACCGAAGAAACATTGCGCGGCCAAATGAAAAACGAAGAGGCTATGCGCATCCGCAGAACCACGGAGGACTTTCTGGAAAATCTGGAATACTGCCCGGGACATGCGGCCATCGACTCTTATGTAACTTCTTTTTGTGATAATACGGTATCCTTTTTCGACTATTTTGATGAGGATGCCTTATTTGTGTTGGATGAACCTGCCCACATTGCAGAAAAAGGTGAAACCACCGCATTGGAATTTAGGGAAAGTATGACCGGACGACTGGAAAAGGGCTATATTTTGCCAAGCCAGGCGGAGGTTATTTTTAATTATAAAGAATTGCTCGGCGGAATGGAAAAGCGCAGAACCCTGCTGCTGTCTACCCTGGATTATACCTTTGATTTATGTAAGGCAAAGGTGCGTTTTGATATTCCGGCAAAGAGTGTCAGTCCGTACAATTCCAATTTTGAGCTTTTGGTAAAGGATCTCGCTGCCTGGAAAAAGAAGGGTTACCGCACCATTGTGGTTACCGCTTCCGGCACAAGGGCTGCCCGTCTTGCGGAAGATTTAAGAGAATATGAGCTTCCGGCGTTTTTCAGTGATGACAAGGAACGTACCGTAAACGGCGGTGAGATTATGGTTATCCAGGGAAACTTACGCCGTGGCTTTGAGTATCCGTTCCTTAAGTTTGTCATGATTTCCGAAAGTGATATTTTTGGCGGAGAAAAGAAGAAAAAGCGTCACAAAAGGGAATACAGCGGTCAGAAAATCCAAAGCTTTAACGAGCTTTCCTTTGGTGATTACGTGGTTCATGAAGACCAGGGTGTTGGAATCTACCGCGGTATTGAACAGATAGAAGTAGAAAAGGTTACCAAAGATTTTATTAAAATCGAATATGGCGACGGCGGGGTGTTATATGTTCCTACCACAGGTCTTGACCGTATCCAGAAGTATGCCAGTGCAGATGCGGCAAAGAAGCCGAAGCTGAGTAAAATGAATTCCACTGAGTGGAAGCGGACCAAAACCAGGGTAAAATCTGCGGTAAAGGATATGGCAGAGGAACTGGTGCAGTTATATGCCCACCGTCAGGAACAAAACGGATTTGCCTTTGACGAAGACTCGGTATGGCAGAGAGAATTTGAGGAATTGTTCCCGTACGAGGAAACAGAAGACCAGCTACGGGCCATTGAAGATACCAAGCGGGATATGCAGAGCAAAAAAATTATGGACCGCTTAATTTGCGGCGATGTCGGTTACGGAAAAACCGAGATTGCCATCCGTGCTGCCTTTAAGGCAGTGGAAAACGGCAAGCAGGTGGTGGTGCTTGTGCCGACCACCATTTTGGCGCAGCAGCATTATAATACCTTTAAAAGCCGCATGCTTAATTTCCCAATCAACATCGGAATGCTGTCCAGATTCCGTACGCCTGCCCAGCAAAAGGCAGTGCTGGAGGGGCTTTCCAAGGGCGAGGTGGATATTGTTATCGGTACCCACCGGGTGCTTTCCAAGGACGTACAGTTTAAAAATCTTGGCTTGTTGATTGTGGATGAGGAGCAGCGTTTCGGAGTTGCCCACAAAGAAAAAATCAAGCAGATGAGAGAAAACATCGATGTACTTACCCTGACTGCCACACCGATTCCCCGGACTCTGCATATGAGTCTTGCAGGCATCCGTGACATGTCGGTACTGGAGGAGCCGCCGGTGGACCGTCTGCCGATCCAGACCTTTGTCATGGAACATAATGATGAAATCATCAAAGAGGCCATCCACCGTGAGCTGGTGCGTGGCGGTCAGGTTTACTATGTGTATAACCGGGTAAATGGTATTGAAGAAGTGGCGAACCAGGTGGCACGTCTGGTGCCGGAGGCGGAAATTGCCTATGCCCATGGCCAGATGAGTGAGCGGCAGCTGGAAAAAATCATGTATGAGTTTATCAACGGCGAAATTGATGTGCTCATTTCCACTACCATTATTGAAACGGGCCTGGATATTTCCAATGCCAACACCATGATTATTGATGATGCGGACCGTATGGGTCTTAGCCAGTTATATCAGTTAAGAGGCCGTGTGGGCCGTTCCAACCGTACCTCCTATGCATTTTTAATGTATAAACGGGACAAAATGTTGAAGGAAGTGGCAGAAAAGCGTCTGCAGGCGATCCGCCAGTTCACGGAGCTGGGCTCCGGCTTTAAAATTGCCATGCGTGACCTGGAAATCCGCGGCGCCGGAAATTTACTGGGTGCGGAGCAGAGCGGCCACATGGAAGCAGTGGGCTATGATTTGTACTGCAAGATGTTAAATGAAGCAGTGCTGGATGTAAAGGGCGAGCGGAAGGAAGAGGACTCCTTTGAAACCGTTATGGACTTTGAAGTGGATGCCTATATTCCGGCTACCTATATCCGAAACGAGGTGCACAAGCTCGATATGTATAAGCGGGTGGCAGGTATTTACTCCGAGGAAGAGTTTAACGATTTGTCGGAAGAACTGGTGGACCGCTACGGCGATATTCCAACCGCATTTGACAGCCTTTTACAGATTGCGCTTTTAAAGGCAATGTGCCATACTGTATATATCAGCGAATGTAAGCAGATGGGAAATGATATCAAGCTGACGCTGTATCCGAAGGCGCGGTTAAAAACTGAGCTGTTGCAGGGATTTTTGGAGCAACGGAAAAATAATCTGAAGTTTGTGCTGGAGGCAAATCCGTACTTCGTGTACAGCCTGCCGAGAAAGCAGAAACCAATGACCCCAAAGGCAGAGGCGGATTGGATGTTTGGTCTGCTCAAAGAATTTTTAACCGATATGCTTCAGCTGTTGGAAGAAAAGAATTAGTCAGGAGTAAAAGGAAGAATTATGAGTCGCAGAAAAAATAAAAAGAGTTCTGTCTGGCCGAAAATCATTATTTTTGTGGTGATTTTAGTGCTGGCAGCAGTAATATTCGGCCGCAGGGGCGAAGAAAAAGAAGAGGAAACCGTTTGGACAGAGGGCAGCATGCTGCGCATCGGTGATACCCAGGTGGATTATCGGGAAGGTATGGTGTATTTAAATGCTGTCCAGCAGGATTACGAGAAGTATTACGGCAGTGATATCTGGAAGTATGCGGTGGACGCTTTAGGAAACACCATGGGTGATGTGCTGAAAGAACAGACTCTGGAGCAGATTATTTACATTAAGGTGGTTTGCCAGAGAGCCTCAGAGCTTGGCATTGTGCTTTCAGAGGAAGAACTGCAGACGGTGGATGCCCAGACGGACGCTTATATGGAAACACTGAAGGAATCCGACCTATTGTTGCATGGTGTGAATGCGGACATTGTGCGCCGGATTTATTCCGATAATTTGCTGGCAAGAAAAACCTTTGAAGTAACTACGTTAAATGTGGATACGGACATTCCGGATGAGGAGGCGGCACAGCACCGTTTTCAGACCATTGCCATCCGTAATTTTAAAATCGACGCTTCCGGCAACCGGGTTTCCTACGAGGGTAAGGAACTGGAAGAATTGACCGCCAGAGTGGAAGGCCTACGTACCAAGGCGCTGGAAACGGACGACTTTTATAAGCTTGCCGCTGCCAATACGGAAGATTCCACGATGCTGGAAATAACCGGCGGCAAAGGGGATTTCCCAGAAGAGTACGAGAAAACCGTACTTTCCCTGAAAACAGGAGAGGTGTCGGAGGTAATCAAAACAACCGACTACTATTATATTTTCTATTGCGTAAGAGATTTTGATATTGACGCAACCCATGAAAAGAAGGAAGAAATCATCGCTACCCGTCAGGAAGAAGAATTCCGGACCAGATATCAGGAGTGGCGTAGCATGACCCACATTGAGGTAAACGAAGAAGTGTGGGGAGCACTGGATTTTGATATGGAGTCAGTAGGATAAAACCGGATTTTATTTACTTTTGGATGTGTTTGGGTATATAGAGGAAAACTTGCTCCTAATACCCTTTAGATACGTAGATTTTATGAAATGTGGCTCAAGAATGGGTATATACAAAAAAAGCGAGCGCATATACCCCGGGTTATCCAGATTTTCTATGAAATTTCTCTTTATGCAGGGTATATAGCTTAAATTTTAATGTATATACCCAGGAGAATAGAAATAGTTCATTGAATAAAGCAAGAAGCGGGGTGTATGACACAGATTTTTCTGCATATACCCCGCTTATAATTTACCTAGGACAGTTAATCTCAAAAATGTCATCAATCATATGATGCACCAAGGTTGCTTCCTTCGTTTTCGCTAAAGTATAAAGAACCTCTTTACCTTCGCGCCTGCTGGTAATTAACCCGGATTGCTTTAAGTTCCGTAGATGATGTGAAACGGCAGGAGAACTCATATTTACCGCAGCGGCAATATCGCTGACGCATTCCTCGGTATGACACAGGAGCCAGAGAATGCGAAGGCGGGTACTGTCACAAAGCATGGAAAATACATCCGCTGCCATGAAAAACTGCTGCTCTGACGGGATGGAGGCCATGAGGTCTGCCAGGTTGCCGCCGTGATTGTGAAGATGCTCACTCATTTTATTTATCCTCCTTTGTTATTTTAACCGCAGTGCCCGCATGGAATTCAATACAGCCAGTACGCATACGCCAACATCGGCAAAAATTGCCCACCACATGTTGGAGTAGCCCAGGGCGCTTAAAATCAGTACCAGTACTTTTATGCCAAGGGCAAATACAATGTTCTGACGCACAATCCGCATGGTGCCTTTAGCGATGCGGATGGCAGCAGGCAGTTTGGATGGTTCGTCGGTCATGATGACGATGTCGGCTGCTTCGATGGCAGCGTCGGAGCCAAGACCGCCCATGGCAATACCGATGTCGGCGCGGGCAAGCACCGGTGCATCGTTGATGCCGTCACCAACGTAGGCTAAGGAATGGCCTGCGGACTGCTGTTCCAATAATGCTTCCAGATGGGTTACTTTGTCCGCCGGAAGCAGTTCGGTATGAACGTCGCTTAAACCGAGGGTGTTTGCAATTGCTTCACCGGCTGCTTTTTTATCACCGGTAAGCATAACCAGTTTTTGGATACCGGATTTCTTCAGTTCTGCAATGGCAGATGCACTGTCCGGTTTAAGCTCGTCTTCTACACAGACGGTGCCGGCAAATTTGCCGTTCACTGCCACATATACAGCGGTGCCGACAGTAAGCTCGGTATAGTTTTCAGGAACAGTAATGTTCTTTTCTTTCATTAAGCGCAGGTTTCCTGCAAAAACTTCCTTTTCTTCAACAACAGCACGGACACCGAAACCTGCCAGTTCTTCCACGTCGGAAACAAGTGTAGTGGAAGAAGCATCGTTTAAGAAGGAGCAGACGTTTTTGTATTCCTCCACAATGGAAACTGCAATCGGGTGGGAGGAATGGCTTTCTGCCAGGGCAGTAACTTGGAGCAGTTCTGTTTCGGAAATTTCCATAGGAACCAGCTTGGTTACTTTGAAATTTCCCTTAGTCAGGGTACCGGTTTTATCAAACACAAAGGCATCGGTGTCTGACAGGGTTTCTAAATAGTTGCTGCCCTTCATCAAAATGCCCTGCTTTGCTGCACCGCCGATACCACCGAAGAATCCTAACGGGATGGAAATAACAAGGGCGCACGGACAGGAAACAACCAGGAAATTGAGGGACCGGTAAATCCAATCGGAAAAACCGCCGTCTAAAATGAGTGGAGGAACAAAGGCAAGCAATACGGCCAGAATAACCACCACCGGGGTATAATATCTTGCAAATTTAGAAATAAAGTTTTCTGCCTTTGCTTTGCGGGCGGAGGCGTTTTCTACCATATCCAGAATTTTGGATACGGTGGATTCACCAAAGGCTTTGGTGACCTGAATGGTCAGGGTGCCCCGTAAATTGATACATCCGCTGATGGCAAAGTCGCCGGACGTAACTTCTCTTGGAAGGGATTCACCGGTGAGGGCAGCAGTGTCTAAGGAAGAAGTTCCGTCGGTAATGATACCGTCAAGCGGAATCTTTTCCCCCGGTTTTACTAAAATGTATTCTCCCACGGCAACCTTTTCCGGGGATACTTCGGTAATGTCGCCGTCTTTTAATAAATTAGCGCTGTCCGGACGGATTTGCATGAGGGACGAAATGGATTTGCGGGATTTGCCTACGGCGTAAGCCTGGAACAATTCGCCGATTTGGTATAATACCATAACCAGAACGCCCTCCGGATATTCGCCCACAAAGAAAGCGCCGATAGTGGCAAGAGACATTAAAAAGTTTTCGTCAAACACCTGACCGTTTTTGATGCCGAGAATTGCCTTGCGGATAACGTCACCGCTGGCAATGATATAAGCAATAAGGAAAATTACCAGGGAAATCCACTGCTGAAACGGAAACTTTGGCAGCAGGTAAGAAAAGATACAGGCAACGGCGAAAACCGCCGCTGCCGTAAGAATTTTCTTCAACATTTTTTTCTGTTTTTTTGTCATAATACTATGCCTCTTCTACCGTAACATCCGGCTCTACCTTAGTGGCAATTTTTACTACGGATGCGGTGATGGTGTCTGCAATGCGGTTTTCAAATTCCACAAAAAGCTTCTGGGCAATAAAGTTTAAGCTGGCGGAGGTGACGCCGTCCAGTTCTTTAATCTGGGCTTCAATTTTGTTGGCGCAGTTAGCGCAGCAAAGGTCTTCGATGAGATATGTCTTTTTCATAATAATCCTCCTTGTTTTCGGCTTATGATTAAACGATTAAATGATTGCTTAATTGTTAAACCGAGTATAGCATGAAGAAAAGTAATTGTCAAGGTGCTTCTTAAGGAAATCTTCAGATTATTTTATTTGTATTATGCAGGAAAATATGCTATATTTTCTTGTGTACATTTTAGTGTGTTCAGAAAGGATACAGTATATGAAGGAGTTTTTAGAAGTATTCCGTACAAAATGGAAATTTCTGTGGAAGACCTTCTTTTTCTATTGCTATATACCGTCACTGGTTTGCTTTTGCTTTGTGGAGCTTTGTTCCAGAAAGTCGGTGGTGGATTTATTTTTGTTTTTAATCAGAGAACCGTTGGTGTTCTTTTATAATGTTTTAATTATTGCGGCAACGGCATCGGTTTGCCTGTTATTTAAACGGAGAATTTTTGTGTTGTCGGTAGTACTGCTTTTATGGACGGCCATCGGTGTAACAGACTTTGTTCTGTTGAACTTCCGGACAACCCCGTTTACGGCGGTGGACCTTGCTCTCATAAAAGACGCCCTGGCAATTGCCAACCGGTATTTATCCTGGATAGGTGTTGTTTTGATTATTTTAGGTGTGTTTGCTGTCCTGATTCTTTGCGTTCTTTTGTTCCGCAAAGCAAAAAAGATGGATAGTGTCGGCTACAAAATAGGAATTCCTTTTTGCGGTTTGTTAATTCTTCTCTGCCTTGCGTTAACCGAGTTCGGTATGAGTGTAGGGCTTTTGGACCGGAATTTTGGCAATCTTGCCCGGGCCTTTCATGAGAACGGTCTTCCGTATTGCTTTATGAACAGTGTATTGAATACGGGAATTGAAAAACCGGATGGATATTCGCAGGAAACGGTGGGCAATTTTCTTAATAAATATGAAGAGGAAGAGGGCAGGGAACTGGTAACAATTTCACCGTCACCGTCTGTTGTTCCTGTAACAGTACCTCCGTCACCGGCAGTGACAGAAGTGCCGCAGATAACAAAAGAGCCGGTACCAACGGAAACGCAGGCACCGGTACAGACACCGATGCCGGAGGTAACAGATATACCGGTGTCTGCAGAGGATACGCCAAATATTATTTTCCTGCAGCTGGAGTCTTTCTTTGATGTAAAGAATATTGAGAATTTTTCCGCATCGGAGGATCCTATACCTTTTTTCACATTCTTAAAAGAAACATATCCCAGTGGTTTTTTAGAAGTGCCTTCCATTGGTGCCGGCACTGCCAACACAGAGTTTGAATGCATTACCGGTATGAATCTGGACTTTTTCGGACCGGGAGAATATCCTTATAAAACACTGTTAAAAAATAACACCTGTGAAAGTATGGCGTATATTTTAAAGCATCTGGGATATTCAGCTGCCGCCATGCACAATAATGATGGTACCTTTTATAACCGTAATAATGTATTTGCAAATCTGGGCTTCGACCGGTATGTATCTATAGAATATATGGCAAAAGCGGAAGTAAATGAACTGAACTGGGCAAGGGACAGGGTACTGGTGGGCCAGATTATGAAAACTCTGGCAAAGACAAAGGAACGGGACTATATTTATGCCATCTCCGTGCAGGGCCATGGGGCATATCCGGAGGAGCCGATACTTCCGGAAACTACGCTGGAAATTCATCTTCCGGAGGAATTGGGAGAATATTATTACCAGTATCTGTATTATGTGCACCAGTTGAAAGAAATGGACGATTTTTTGAAGGAGCTGGTGTTAAACTTAAGCTCCTGTCAGGAAAAGATTGTGCTTGTACTGTACGGTGACCATTTACCGAGTCTTGGTTTGTCAGACGAACTTTTAACCAACCAAAATGCTTTCCAGACAGAATATGTCGTGTGGAGTAATTTCGGGCTCATAGCGGAAGATATGGATGTACAGTCCTATCAGCTTCCGGCCAGGATTCTGCATCTGCTTGGCATTGAGGAAGGAATTATGCCGCAGTATCATATTTACCGCAGGGATGAAGAGGATTACCTGGAAAACATGCAGCTCTTAATGTATGATATGCTGTATGGGGACAGGGAGGTTTTTGAAGGAGAAAATCCATATGAACCTGCAGACATGCAGATGGGACTGGAAGAAATCCATATTAGTGAGGTTTATGTGAGGGAGTCCCTGCTTACGGAAGGGGAACAGCTGCTTTACGTGGCGGGACAAAATTTTACGGAATGGAGTAAAGTCTACATCAATATGGAGGAAGCGGAAACCATTTTCCTGACCGACCGGCTTCTTGCGGCAAGAAATCTTCCGGAAAGCAAAACAGGAGTATACTATATTAAGGTTGCACAACAGGGTGCAGATGACATTATTTTAAGTGAAACAGAAGCAATTGAATTTTACCCGGAGTAAAGAGCTCCGGGTATTTTTTTGCTCAAAAAAGCAATAGATAACAGATAATAGAGCAAACATAGATTAGTGAAATCAAAAATTGCATGATATAATACGGGTGTTTCAAGTCATTGATAGACTATTTCGACTAAATATATCAGGAAGGGAATGGAAACAACGTATGAACAATAAAAAAGTTAAATCCATGTTACTTGGTTTACTGCTTGCTGTTTCTTTGTGCATGACAGCCTGCGGCACTACAGAAAAAACACCGGAACCGACCCAGGCTCCGACCCAGACAACTGCTCCGACTGCAGAGCCGACAGCTACAGCAACACCTGAGCCGACAGCAACGGAGGCACCAACAGCAACTCCTGAGCCAACGGCCACAGCAACACCAAAGCCGACAGCAACACCAAAGCCAACAGCGACTCCGACTCCTGTTCCGGCAGAAGGTTTTCTCGATTTAGCCAACAGAATTTCTGTATGGGGTCAGGACATCGGTATGGAAAATGATGACGGAAGCATCAGCTATCAGTACGGTATTGTGGATAAGTGTGCATTCCCTATTCCTGCCTATGTAAATTCCGGCGAGACCATTACCATTAAGGTAAAAGTTTTGTTTAATTCTCCGGATGATGCGGCAGTACGTTTTTATCTGACCGACGATTCTATTAATAATTGTACCGAAGAAATTATCACTGTACCAAATACCGGTGCAGAAGTAGAAACGACAATTACCCTGAAGGCAGTGCAGACAGCAACTGCAATTATGTTTGCAGCTGCAAGCTACGACGTACAGCTGCAGGATGTTACCCTGTGCTCCATTGAAATTGTGGAAATCAGCAGAAAAACCGCAGACAAGCAGGACTCCGGCGACTGGCTGTCTGTATGGGCAACCACAGAAGAAAAGTGTAATTTATCCGGCGCAACGGATAGTGCTATGCCGAAATTAGCCTTAGAAGGTACTACCATCCGTCAGATTATCCGTGTGACAGCAGGTGGTCCGCAAATCAGATTACGTCTTTCCAACCAGTATGGTGAGTGTGATGTGGAAGTAACATCCATGCACGTGGCTAAGCAGTCCAAAGACGCTTTGGCTGATGGTAAGGGCCATGGTAATTCCAAGGTGGATATGTCTACCATACTTCCTGAAACTGATATGGCAGTTACCGTAAACGGAGAAACTTCCTTTGTTATTCCGAGAGGTCAGGTTATCTTTACCGACCCGATTGATTTAGCAGTAGAAGGTCTGGAGAATCTTGCAATTTCCATGTACTTTGGCAAGGCTCCGACTACAAATATTACCGGTCACAGAGGTGCAAGAGCAACTACATACCAGATGAAGGGTGACCAGACTTCCAGAGAAACCTTTATCGGCGCAAGAGAAACTACCGCATGGTATTTTGTTGCAGACTGTGCTGTTATTTGTCCGGAAGGTACTGCGGTTGTATTTTTCGGTGACTCCATTACCGACGGTTACGGTACCGATGCAAGCTACTTAGGTAAGAAGCCTGACAGCTATATCAGATACATTGACTATCTGGCTAAGAGAATCCAGGCAAACGAAGAAACTAAGCATATTTCTGTATTAAACGAAGGCCTTGGTTCCAACTCCGTACTGGGTGCTTATCCGACCGTATCCGGTAAGCAGAGATTTTCCAGAGACGTTCTGGAGCATGATAAAGTAAAGTATGTTGTTATTTACTTTGGCGTAAACGATATTGGTAAGATTAAGGATACTTCCAAGTACGACCAGCTTGTTCCGGAATATAAGAAGATGGTTGATTTGTGTCATGCCAACGGTATTAAGGTATATGCAGCACCAATCACTCCGTTTGGTACAAGTGACTATTACACTGCCCAGGCAGAAGAAGTAAGAACCAAGTTAAACGACTGGATGCGTTCCGAAGAATCCGGTTTTGACGGAATTATTGATTTTGAAACCGTTCTGGCAGACCCGGCAAATCCGGTAAATCTGTTATATGAATATACAAAGGCGGATGGCTTACATCCATATGAAGGATACAGCGCTATGGCGGACAGTATCGACCTTAACATGTTTTTAGAATAAGAAACAGTAAAATTGGAGGAAGGTAAGGATGGAAAACAATGTGGCAAGGGGCCCGAAGGCTCCAAAGGACCCTACCAAGAAACGCTCGGTCATTTATATTATGCTGGATGATGCAATCGAGGGAAGACCTAACGGTTACGGCGGTTTTTCCGACGTGAATTATCTGGAAGGCAGAGTGGCGGCAAAGGTAACCAACCTGCTGCCGGAGCTGGATAAGGAAATTGCAAGAGAACTGCAGACCTGCGCCGGCTTCCGTAAACTGGTACATAATATCGGGGTTTCCATTAAGGCTGATAAAGAGGAAGACAGAACCAAAACTATCCGTTTTGCCCAGCAGAGCAAAGGAACGGCAGGACCGGGTTCTGCATTCCCTGCAGAAATTGTATGTGACGGCAGAGAAACCAAAATTTTTGTAGAGGATGTTCCTGCGGTAGACGGAGAATCTGTATTGTCGGCGTTCTTCTTTGAATTTCCGTCCTATTTTACCGGAAAAGTTACAATTGCGTATTACTTAAATGATGGTTACGAGGTGCCGGAACTGATTCCGGACCCACCGGTAAGGTTTGATTCCGAAGAATATAAAACCATGATTGCCCGTTCCTGCATGAACACCGGTAATCTGTTCCGTATGAAGCGTGCCATTGCCAAGGCAAAAGCCGGGGAGGATGTAACCGTTGCTTATATCGGTGGTTCTATTACCCAGGGTGCCGGTGCAAAGCCGATTGGTACCAACAGCTATGCATACCGTTCCTATGAGATGTTTAAACAGCGTTTCGGAAAAGGTGACGGCAGCAATGTGCATTTTATTAAGGCAGGCGTGGGCGGAACTCCGTCCGAGCTTGGCTTAACCCGTTATGAAGATGATGTACTTCGTCAGGGTACTGTGAAACCGGGTGTGGTAGTCATTGAGTTTGCGGTAAATGATGCAGGAGATGAAACAGGCGGTGTCTGCTACGAAAGTCTTGCCCTGATGGCAATGGAAGGCCCGGGAAATCCGGCGGTGGTACTGCTGTTTTCCGTATTTATGGATGATTATAATCTGCAGGACAATTTGTCCAGGGTAGGTTTCCATTATGATCTTCCGATGGTGAGTATCAAAAATGCGGTAACTCCGAATTTCTATGAGGAAACACCGGTCATTACCAAGCGTCAGTTTTTCTATGATTTATATCATCCGTCCAACGACGGTCATCAGATTATGGCAGACTGTCTGGATTATTTCTGGCAGCTGGCAGAAGAAGGCGATGCTCCTTCGGAGGATGTGGATTTAACCAAGGACGGCATTATCGGTAACCGGTACCGTGCCCTCACAGCATTCGGTAAGGATGATGCCGGTAAGCATGTGAAAGAATTAAATGCAGGCTCCTTTACTGCGGTTGACAATATGCTTCAGTGCGTGGAACAGGATGCCAATGCCCATACCACACCGGAATTTCCGGACCACTGGATGTACAACGGTGATGCGGCTCAGCCGGAAAACTTCACCATGAGCATTAATTGCAAGGATTTACTGCTTGTTTATAAGGACAGCGGCGACCCTTCCTTTGGCACGGCTGAGGTACTGGTGGACGGTGAGGTAACCCGCACCATTAATCCGCTGGAGGTGGGCTGGAACCACTGTAATGCGGTTATTGTGTACACCGGCGAAGAAGTAAAAGAGCACCGGGTAGAAGTGCGTATGACCGACGCGGCAAAGAAATTTACTATTTTAGGCTTCGGCTATACATTAAACTAAATTTTGGGAGGATTATTTTGTGATGAAAAAATGGGGAATAACAATTTTACTGGCAGGAATGATGCTGTTTGCTGCCTGCGGCAGTAAGCAGAGTACCGAGACGCCAACGGTGACGCCAACAGAAACTGCTGCACCGACAGCAACCACAGCACCTACTGCCACACCGGAGCCAACGGCTACACCAACGCCGACGGTAAAACCGACTCCAACAGAAAAGCCGACACCAACCCCACTGCCTACAGTGGCGCCGTTAAAGGACATTTATGCAGAAAACTTCAAGATCGGCGCATGCTTAAATACCGTAACCATCGGAAAAAAATATAAGGATATTGTTACTACAAATTTCAACAGTGTTACCTGTGAAAACGAGATGAAGACCGATGCAGTTCTGGATCAGGCAAAATCCAAAGCTGGTGTAAAGGATGACCCTGCTTTTGTGGCAACAAATTTCGGACGCAGCCAGAGCATCATCAAGTACTGCAAGGATAACAACATGCAGATGAGATATCATACCCTGGTATGGCATGCCCAGACTCCGGACTGGTTTTTCCGTGTGGATTATAACAGCAGCAAGGATTATGTTGACATGGAAACCATGAAGATGCGTATGAGAAACTTCATTTTCCAGGTAATCGAGTATTACGACACGAATCATCCGGGCTTGATTTATGCTATCGACGTTGTAAACGAAGCGTTCAACGGAAACGGTAAGTATAATACCACGGACTATGCTGACAACGGCTGGTATCAGACCATGGGTCATGAGTATATTTACTACGCATTCCTTTATACCAGAGAGGCTGTGGAAGCATCGGAAACTATGAAGGACGTAACCCTGGTATACAACGATTATGGCATGACCGGCAAGGTAGACCGGGTTCTTACTAACCTGCCTGCCATGTTTGCAGACCACGGCAAGGATGTTCATGACTATGTGGATGCCATTGGTATGCAGAGCCATTTAAGCACAAATGATTATATGCAGAATTTCCTGAATGCGGCACAGAAGTTTGTGGATGCCGGCTTCGAATTACAGCTCACCGAGCTGGATCTTGGTATTTCCGATAACAAGGTAGGGGAAGAACCAACCAAGGAATTGCTGCTCAGACAGGCAAAGAAGTACCGTTACATCATGGATGGTCTGCTGGATATCCAGGCTAAGGGCGGAAAAATTACATCCGTAACTTTATGGGGCTTTACCGATGCCCATTCCTGGAGAGCAAATGATAACGGATTTGACGGCCGCTGCCTGCTGTTTGATAAGAACCTGGAGGCAAAGATTGCCCTGCGTGGCTTTGCACGCTGCGATGATATCGCTTCCCTTTATGACATGGGAATTAAATACTAAAACTGAAAAAAGAAGGTGGAAATTTGAAGCAAAGATTAAAGTATGATTGGGAGTTTCAAAAGCTACCGGTAAAAGATGGTGTTATCCCGGACCGGTTTGAGGAGAATGCGTTTTATAACGTGGTGGTTCCTCATGACTGGCTGATTGGCCAGGCGGAGAATCTGTATGAGGATTCGGTGGGATGGTACCGGAAAAGAATAGAGTTAAACCCTGAAGCGCAGCGAAATTATTTCCTGCGCTTTGAGGGCGTTTACATGGATTGTACTATTTTCGTGAACGGACAGCAGGCCGGGGAGTGGAAGTACGGTTATACTACCTTTGAGGTGGATATCACTTCGTACATAAAACCGGGAGAAAACGAAATTTTGGTAAAGGTGGTACACCAGTGCCCGAATTCCCGCTGGTATACCGGTGCAGGTATTTACCGCCCGGTATGGCTGATAGAAAAGGAAGCAGCCTACTTTGCGGCAGACGGGATTTATATCCATACAGAGAAGACAGACGGTGGATACCGGGCGGAAATATCCGCAGAGGTAGTGCTTCCGGAAGGCGTATCGGCAAAGGATTATTTGGTGAGCTACCAGATATTTGATAAAGAAAAGAATGTGGTTGCGGAGGCTGTGATTTCTGCGGAAAATGCCGCCACGGATTTAGTGGTGGAAAACGCGAAGGAATGGTCTCTTTGTCATCCGTATTTATATGAGCTTCAGGCAGAACTTCTGCATGTTGAAAGCAGAAAAACAAACGATAAATGGGATGAGGTGCAGGATACGGAAAATATTTCCTTCGGCTTCCGTACCCTGAAGTATACTTGTGATAAAGGATTTTTCTTAAACGGAGAACAGGTAAAGTTAAACGGTGTCTGCCTGCATCATGACTTAGGGTGCCTTGGCAGCGCCATGAATAAAAATGCCCTGCGCCGTCAATTGGAGATTATGCAGGACATGGGTGCAAATGCCATCCGTACCGCCCATAATATGCCTGCGGTGGAGCTGATGGAACTGGCTGACGAAATGGGAATTCTTATTTTGTCCGAAAGCTTTGACTGCTGGAAAAAGCCAAAAAACCCGTATGATTATGCCCGGTTCTTCGAGGAGTGGGCAACCCGTGATGTGGCAAACTGGATTCGCAGGGACCGCAACCATCCAAGCGTGATTATGTGGTCCATCGGCAATGAAATTTTCGATACCCATGCGGACGAGCGGGGGCAGGAAACATTGCGGATGCTTATGGATTTGGTGGCAAAGCATGACCCGAAGGGCAATGCCCCGGCAACTCTCGGCAGTAATTTTATGCCTTGGCCGAATACCCAGAAATGTGCGGATATTATTAAGCTGATGGGCTATAACTATGCGGAAAAATTGTATGAGGAGCACCATGCTGCCCATCCGGACTGGATGATTTACGGCAGTGAGACTTCGTCTATTGTGCAGAGCCGGGGTATCTATCATTTCCCGATGAAGAAGGAAATTCTGGCCGATGATGATGAGCAGTGTTCCAGCCTTGGCAACAGTATTACCAGCTGGGGAGCTCCGAGCATAGAGTTTTGTATTACCAAAGACAGGGATACAGAGTATTCCCTGGGACAGTTTTTGTGGTCCGGAATTGATTATTTGGGAGAACCGACCCCGTATCATGGCAGAAATTCTTACTTCGGTATGGTGGATACCGCCGGATTTAAAAAGGACGCCTTTTATTTCTACCAGGCAGCCTGGAATGATTACCGTAAAAAGCCGGTAATTCATATTATGCCGTATTGGGACTTTAATCCGGGGCAGCTGATTGATGTAAGGGTAGTCAGCAATGCACCGGAAATTGAATTGTTTGTAAACGGCACCTCCATGGGGCGTGTGAAGATTGATGCGGTGCATGGGGACAGATTTACCGGGGAATGGCAGATTCCGTATGCGCCGGGAGAATTGTATGCGGTGGCATATGATGAAAACGGCAGAGTCATTGCGGAAGATACAAAGGATTCCTTCGAAGATGCGGCCAAAATCTGTCTTTCTGCGAATAAAACCGTGATAGAGGCAGATGATGAGGATCTGGTTTTTGTCACAATTTCCATGAAGGATGAGGCAGGAAATCCGGTGGAAAATGCCAACAACCGGGTGTATGTAGACGTAACCGGTAGCGGTATGCTGGCAGGTCTTGATAACGGCGACAGTACCGATACCGACCAGTATCAGACACAGTCCAAGTGCCTGTTTAGCGGCAAGCTTTTGGCGGTAATCCGAAGCAATGGTGCAGTAGGAAAAATCAAGGTAACCGTAACCTCGGAAGGACTTTCTGCAGAAGAATTGGTAATAGAAGCAAAGAATCCGGAAACAACAGGAAACGGCAGTGGGCAGACGGTACCGACGCTTGAAAATATATACCGCTTGCGGGAAAATCCACCGACGGCTGTTACGGTTCCGATCCGTAAACTGGAACTGGTTCCGCAGGGACCGACTACGCTTACGGAAGATTGTACCGTAACAAAAGTAAAAGCGGTGGTTTATCCGGAAAATGCGGATTTGCAGGAACTTACCTGGAGAGTTACCGACGATGCCGGTGTGGATTCTACCTTTGCAACTATCCGATGGGACAAGGACAACTCCACAGAGGCAACTATAGAAGTAAAGGGCGACGGCGCCTTCCGTGTCCGTTGTATGTGCAAAAACGGAAAGCAAAGGGGGTATGCCCTGATTTCCGTTTTGGAATACAAGGCAGAGGGTCTCGGCGTGCGGAATTTAAATCCGTACGACTTTTTATCTGCCTCTCTGTTTTCTGCCACCGGAGGGCTTATCGGTAACGGTAACGAACGTGGTATTTCTACCCAGAGAGACGGTCTCAGCTGGGTGGCCTATGATAATCTGGACTTTGGCGAATTCGGCTCCGATGAAGTGGAGATTCCGGTATTTTCCTTTGGCGGAGATACGCCGTTTACCTTCTGGGAAGGTATCCCGCATGCAGAGGGCAGTAAAATTATCGGTACCAAGGATTATACTTTGCCGAGTGTCTGGAACACCTATATTCCGGATACCTTTAAGTTAAATAAACGGTTGAAAGGTATTACTACCTTTGCGGTGGAACTGGACCGCAAAATCCATATGAAGGGTTTCCGGTTTACAAAGCAGGAAAAGGCTTATGCAAGGCTTTGTGCAGGAGAAGCGGATGCGGTATACGGAGACTCCTTTGAACGCAAAGGTACAGCTGTCTGCGGTATCGGTAATAACGTTACTTTGGTATTTGAGGGTATGGATTTTGGAGATACTCCGGTGACGAAGCTGGTTATCTGCGGAAAAACATCCCATGAAGTAAATGATATCCGTCTGCTTACCGAATGGGAAGACGGAAGAAAAGAGCAGGAAGCTTTAGGGTTTACCTATTCGGAAGAAACAAAAGAAATGACATTTGAGCTTGCTCCGAAAAGTGGGAAAACTAAGATTTCTTTTGTGTTTTTACCTGGCAGCGCCTTCGATTTTGAGTGGTTTCAATTTACAAAATAAAGGGTTATGAACAAAATAGCAAAAAAAGAGAAATGAATCACAATAGTCGGAGAGAGTTTTTTGTCGGTTTAAGGTATTATTATGTTACAGTACTGCAATAGTATCTTGCAGAGAGAGAGGTAGCAAAATGAAAAGAACTTTTAGAAAGCTTGCAGCGGCAGTTTTAGCAGTTGCACTCTGCCTCGGATTTGTTCCGGGTAAACCGGTAGAAACCCAGGCGGCAGAAAATATAATTGTTAACGGAAACTTTGATGATCCGAACAATTTGGAGGTGTGGAACGGCGGCAACCACAATGGCGGCGCCACAGTTACATGCGAGGTTTCCGATACCCCAATCGGTCCTGATAAAATCATGACCTACGGTAAAATTACAAACAGAACTTCCAACTATAACGGTTTCGCGTTTGACGTGGCAGGTTTAGTGGAAGACGGAGCGGTGTATAAGTATTCCTTCTGGGTAATGTTGGACCCGGAAGATTATAAAGATGCACCGGAAGCACAGCGTACGGTGGAGATTTCCCCGCACATGAGAGTTAACGGTACTGACAGCTACAGCCAGGGCGTAGGCGGAACTACCCGTCAGGTATTGGAGCCGGGTGTATGGACACAGTTTACCGGTACCTTCAGTCCATCCTGGAACGGTGGCAACCTAGAAGTTCTTGCGCTTCGTTTCTTAGAGCAGGGCGAAAGCTACGGCAGCGGTCCCGGCGTAAAAGGTACTTATTACCTTACCGGCGTGGAATTATATCTTCCTGACCAGAAGCCAAAGCTTGTCCAGACAAACATTGTAGACTTAAAGAATGCGGTTAATAAAAAGCTTAACGGAAACGGTGAGTTTATTGTTGGTACCGGTCTTACCCAGGATACCTTGTCCGACATTGAAGAACTTGGCTTAATTACAAAGCATTTCAATGCAGTTACCATCGGTAATGAATTAAAGCCGGATGCTATGTTTGGGTATGCATCCGCAAATCCAAGAACCGAAACCGTAACCTTTAACGGTGAAGAATTACTGGTGCCTGTACTGGATTACTCCCGTGCAGAGCGTTGTCTCAATTATATTTTAAAGTGGAACAGTCAGAATCCGAAGGATATCATTAAGGTGCGCGGTCACGTGTTAGTATGGCACTCCCAGACACCGGAGTGGTTCTTCCACGAAAATTACAGTCTGGCAAAGCCACTGGTAAGTGCAGAAACCATGTCCAAGCGTCTGGAGTGGTACATTGCTACCATGGCAGAGCATTTTACCGGTCCTGACAGTAAGTACGCCGGCATGTTCTATGCATGGGACGTAGTAAACGAAGCAGTCAGCGACAGCTCCGGCACCTACCGTTCCGATAACGAAAATTCCATGTGGTGGAAGGTATACCAGAGCAATGAATTTATTCTTCAGGCATTCCGTTTTGCCAATAAGTATATGCCTGCAGATGTTGATTTATATTACAACGATTATAACGAATGCAGCGTAAAGAAGAGCGCAGGTATTGCCCAGCTGCTCCGTGACGTAAAGGCAGCGGAAGGCACCCGTATTGACGGTATGGGTATGCAGGAGCATAACAAGACCATGTCCAGCCCGATGGCGAATGACTTCGAAAAGGCAGTACGTACTTATGCGGAAATCGTAGACCAGATTCAGATTACCGAGTGGGATGTAAAGAACAGCCAGTCCTTTATTCCAACCGACAAGGGTCTGGAAAACGAATATTTAAAGCAGGCGGACTATTATCATTCCTTCTATGAAGTGATTCAGAAGCTTCGTGCAGAAGGCATTAATATTTCCGGTATGACTTTCTGGGGCGTTATTGATACCCGTTCCTGGTTACAGGATAAAAGTACAGTAGGTGGCGGCGCAGACGGTCTTTCCATCCAGCATCCGTTATTATTTGACGGTGGTTATCAGGCAAAGCCGGCATTCTGGGCATTTGCGGATGAATCCAGATTCCAGAAGATGGTAAACCCGACACCTACACCAACCATCAAGCCAACGGAGGCACCAACCCCTACTCCGGAACCAACGACAGAACCAACCATTGCTCCAAGTGCAACACCTGTTCCTACAGAGGCACCGGTAGTTGACGAACCGGAAGAGCTTGGATTTTTCGGAAGAATCTGGCAGTCTATTAAAGATTTTTGGAACAATCTTTGGAACTAATGATTTAATTATAATAAAATTTGAACGAGGAATTTTCATATGGACATCGTAAAGAACAAAGAGAAAATTGCAGAATTCAGAAAGCGTGCCGCAGAGCTGGTGGCACAGATGACACTGGAAGAAAAGGTTGGCCAGACATTAAACTGGGCACCGGGCATCGATCGCCTCGGCATCAAAAAGTATAACTGGTGGAACGAGGCGCTTCACGGCGTTGCCCGTGCCGGTGTAGCTACCGTATTTCCTCAGGCTATCGGTCTTGCGGCAACCTTCGATGAAGACTTTTTAGAAGAAGTGGCAGATGCCATTTCCACAGAGGGCCGTGCAAAGTTCAATATGCAGCAGGCTTCCGATGATGGCGACATTTACAAGGGCTTAACCTTCTGGTCTCCAAACGTTAACATTTTCCGTGACCCACGTTGGGGCCGCGGTCATGAAACCTTCGGTGAAGACCCGTATCTCACCTCCCGTTTGGGTGTGCGTTTTATCCAAGGCTTACAGGGGCATGATGAAAACTACTTAAAGGCAGCGGCTTGTGCAAAGCACTTTGCGGTACATAGCGGTCCGGAAGGTGTCCGCCACAGCTTTGATGCAGTAGCATCCAAGCAGGACATGAGAGAAACTTATCTGCCCGCATTTAAGGCCTGTGTACAGGAAGCAAAGGTAGAGGCAGTTATGGGTGCTTATAACCGTACCAACGGCCAGCCTTGCTGCGGTCATAAAGAATTATTACAGGACATCTTAAGAGAGGAATGGGGCTTTGAAGGTCATGTAGTCAGCGACTGCTGGGCAATCAAGGACTTCCACGAAGGCCATATGGTAACCAAGACTCCGGTTGAGTCTGTTTCCATGGCTATGAACAACGGTTGTGACTTAAACTGCGGTAACTTATTCCACTACTTAAAGCAGGCAGTGGAAGAGGGCAGAGTAAAAGAGTCCCGTCTTGACGAAGCGTTAGTAAATTTATTCACCACCAGAATGAAGCTGGGTGTATTTGATAAGTTAGAAGACAACAAGTTTAACGAAATTCCTTACTCCGTGGTTGACTCTAAGCCGATGCGTGAGTTAAACCGCAAGGCGGCAGAAAAGTGTATCGTTCTGTTAAAGAACGAAGATAACTTCCTGCCACTGGATAAGTCCAAGATTAAGACCGTAGGTGTTATCGGACCAAACGCTAACAGCCGTGCGGCTTTGGTTGGTAACTACGAAGGTACCGCATCCCGTTACGTAACCGTACTGGAAGGTCTCCAGGATTACCTTGGCGATGACGTACGCGTTATGACTTCCGAAGGCTGTCACTTAAGCCACCAGAAGGCACAGGGCCTCGGTGAGGTGGATGACCGTCTCTCCGAAGTGCGCGGCGTGTGTGCAGAAAGCGACGTAGTGATTGCATGCTTAGGTCTGGATGCAACCTTAGAAGGTGAAGAAGGCGATACCGGTAACGAATTTGCCAGCGGCGACAAGCCAAACCTTAACCTTCCTGGTTTACAGCAGCATATTCTCGAAGAAATCTATGCCTGCGGCAAACCGGTAGTGCTTGTTCTGTTATCCGGTTCCGCACTGGCAGTGAACTGGGCAGATGAACATGTTCCTGCAATTATTCAGGGCTGGTATCCGGGTGCCCAGGGTGGTAAGGCAATTGCCGACATCCTCTTTGGTGAAAAGAGTCCGGAAGGTAAACTTCCTGTAACCTTCTACCGCTCCACCGATGAACTTCCTGAGTTCACCGACTACAGCATGAAGGGCAGAACCTATCGTTACATGAAGAGCGAGCCGTTATATCCGTTTGGTTTCGGTCTTTCCTATACAACCTTTACTTACAGTGACGTAAAGGTAGATAAGAATACATTGGATGCAGAGGGCGTAACCGTAACTGCAACCGTAACCAATACAGGCAAGATGGACGGCGCAGAAACCCTGCAGGTTTACGTAAAGGTAAATCAGGAGAACACTCCTAACGCACAGTTAAAGGGTATTAAGAAGATTGCTCTTAAGGCCGGCGAAAGCAAGACTGTTTCCGTAAAGCTTCCGGTAGAAAGCTTCGCTTTGTTTGATGAAGAAGGAATTCTTCGTTTAACCGCAGGCGATGCAACCGTTTATGTAGGCGGTCATGCACCGGATGCAAGAAGTAATAAGCTTACCGGTACAACAAATACCGAATTCAAGATTCAGATTGCAGAAAACAAAGTATTAGCATAAAAATGGAGAATTGACATGAGCAAAACACCTTGGACACAGCTTTGGCTGGATTATAAAAAAGTAAACAGTAAGGGCAATGAAGGGTACGTAAGCAACGTAAGCCTGGAAGGCTTTGAGGCAGAACATCCTATCATTAAAAATGCACTTGCGGAACTGGCCCTTGGTGTAAAAGAAATGCTCGGTCAGGAAATTTCCGTAAAAACAGGTCCTTTGGAACAGGGACTTGTGATTAAAAAAGAGACAACTTCCCCGGACTTAGAGGGAGCCTACCGTCTGGCAGAGAAGTCCGGGAAGCTTACTCTTCTCGCAGGAGAAGAAAGCGGCGTATTATACGGAGTGTTTCATGTGCTCCGTATCATTGCCACGGAAAAATCCCTGCAGGGTGCGGATGAGAAAAAATCCCCGTCCCAGCCTCTGCGAATGATGAATCACTGGGATAACATGGACGGCAGCATCGAGAGAGGCTACTCCGGCCGGTCCTTTTATTTCAGAAACAATGAGTTTTTCATTGATGAGCGTACCAGAGACTTTGCAAGATTCATGGCAAGCATCGGCATCAACGGCATTGTTATCAACAATGTAAACGTAAAGGATGCAGCAACGTATCTGATTACCGAGCGTTACTTCGACAAGGTTGCCGAGCTTTCCGGGTTATTTGCGGAATACGGCATAAAGCTTTACTTAAGTTTAAACTTTGCGTCGCCGTTGGAGCTTGGCGGTCCAAAGAGTGCAGACCCGTTAAATGAAGAAGTAATTGCCTGGTGGAAAGAAAAAATGGCAGAGGTATTTACCAGAGTTCCAAAGCTTGGAGGCTTCCTCGTAAAAGCCGATTCCGAAGGACGCCCGGGACCGTTTACCTACGGCAGAACCCAGGCAGACGGAGCCAATATGCTGGCTGACATCGTAAAGCCTTACGGAGCCTTGATTATCTGGCGTTGCTTCGTATACAACTGTACCCAGGACTGGAGAGATTACAAAACCGACAGAGCCCGCGCACAGTACGACAACTTTATTCAGATGGATGGCGATTATCACGATAACGTTATCCTGCAAATTAAAAACGGTCCGATGGACTTCCAGGTAAGAGAACCTGTGGCACCGCTTCTTGGCGGGTTAAAGAAAACCAACCAGATGATGGAAGTGCAGATTGCCCAGGAATACACCGGTCATCAGATTGATGTATGCTATCTGATTCCGATGTTCAAAGAAATTCTGGAGTTCAAGACCTATATCAGAAAAGAAAACGACACCGTGGCTGATATTATCGGCGGCGGATTAACCGAACATAGAAATTTAAATACCGGTATTGCGGCAGTGATTAACACCGGTAACGACATATACTGGACCGGCAACGTACTGGCGGCGGCAAACCTGTACGGTTTTGGTCGTCTGGCTTTTGAAAATTCTCTTTCTGCAAAGGAAATTGCAGAAGAATGGATCCGCCAGACCTTATCCAATGAAGACGAAGTGGTGGAAAAAGTGCTTTCCATTCTGCTTCCATCCAGAGAAGTGTATGAGCGTTACACCAGCCCGCTTGGTATCGGCTGGATGGTAACTCCTCATGTACATTACGGCTGCAGTGTAGATGGTTATGAGTATTCCCGCTGGGGTACATATCACAGGGCAGACCATCTGGGTATTGGAGTGGACCGTACCGATAAGGGTACCGGTTATGCGTTCCAGTACAACGAACCGAATGCTTCCATGTACAACGATATTGACACTTGTCCGGAAGAACTTTTGCTGTTCTTCCATCATGTGCCGTACACCAGGGTTCTTTCCACCGGAAAAACATTGATTCAGCACATATACGACACCCATTTCCAAGGTGTGGAAGAGGTGGAAGCAATGATTTCCTGTTGGCAGACCTTAGAGGAAAAGGTTCCTGCAGAATATTTTGCTAATGTAACAGAACGGTTTGGACGTCAGCTTACAAACGCAAAAGACTGGCGAGATCAGGTGAATTCATATTTTTACCGGAAGAGCGGAATTCCGGATGAGAAGGGAAGAATAATCTACTAATCATTTTGAGGAGGGAGAATTACTTATGCTACAGAAAAAAGAGTACCGTAATGTGTTTACAGAAGTCGGTTTTTCCGAAGCGGAGGTTGCAAAGCGTTTGGAGGAAATCCGTCAGACATGGTTTTACGGCAAAGAAGACGAACGTGTTTATTTCCCTGTAGGGGATGACATGGCATACATCATGGATACCGGCAATAACGACGCCCGTACCGAAGGTATGTCCTATGGTATGATGATTTGTGTACAGTTAAATATGAAAGATGAATTTGACCGTTTATGGAAGTGGGCGAAGACCTACATGTGGATGGAAACCGGCTATAATGAAGGTTACTTTGCATGGTCCTGTGCTACCGACGGAACCAAAAATGCAGACGGTCCGGCGCCGGACGGTGAAGAATTCTTTGCTATGTCCCTGTTCTTTGCGGCTCACCGTTGGGGCAACGGCGAAGGCATCTTTAACTACGAAGCAGAAGCAAAAGAGATTTTGCGTGCCTGCCTGCATAAGGGTCAGAACGGCAGAGTGGGTGTTCCGATGTGGAACTTAGAAAACAAGCAGATTTTGTTTGTTCCGGGCATTGATTTTACTGATCCATCCTATCATCTGCCTCATTTCTATGAATTGTTTGCTCTTTGGGCTTATGAAGAAGACAGACCGTTCTGGAAGGAAGCAGCCAAAGCAAGCCGTGAATATTTAATTAAGGCATGTCATCCGGAAACCGGATTCTCTGCAGAATATGCAGAGTTCGATGGTTCCCCTATGAGCCGTCCGCTTCCTTGGAGCCGTGACCGTCATGACTGGTTCTTCAGTGACTCCTACCGTACCGCGGCAAACATCGGTCTGGACTACGAATGGTTCGGTATTGATATCGGTCAGTGTGATGCAGCAGCAAACATCCAGAAGTTCCTGCTTCCGGCACTCCGCACCGGTGAATTTTATATTTACGAAATTGACGGCACAATTGCCGTAAAGGAACTTTGCCTCCATCCGGTGGGCCTTCAGGTTACGGTTGCACAGAGCGTTCTGGCCGCAACTACCGAAGCAAGCCGCGAATGGGTAGAAAGCTTCTTTAAGATGCCGCTTCGCGAAGGCAAGAGAAGATACTACGACAACTGCCTGTACTTCTTTGCATATCTCGCATTAAGCGGAAACTATCGTATGTGGTGATTTTTTGAGAGGGTGCTTCGCACCCTCTTTTTTTGTATTCATTTCACGCCCGTTTCTCTAACCACTCAGCTGCTTTCCACGGGGGCTTGCCGGGTTTCCTCTCCGGGAGGAGAGCGTATGCCTGTCCCTTTTGGGTTTCACAATAACTCGTCGTCGGGGTGGTAATGTTGGCTTGAATTTGAGATGTTTCAAAACATCCGGTGGATGTAACTTTAAAGGGAGGTACAAGGGTACTCTTGAACAACAAGTTGTTCAGAGGTACCCTATGCACCTCCCTTAAAAAGTGCTCCGCACTTTTTGAAACACCTCAAATTCCTGCACTACAAGTTATTGCCCTCCTCCTCAAACAGATTGCTGAAACCCAAAGGACAGGCATATCCTTCCTGCAAGAAAACCCGGAGCCACCGGAAAAGCCCTGAACGTGGTTCATCGAAACGGGTGTGAAATGGCGTAAATTGGAATATGTGTGAGAAAGGAGATTGCCACATACACTATAGTTTGTGCTAATGCGTCGTGAATACGGTGGTTGCCTTAGCGGGAATGTACCGACGGAGAATGTTTTCTTGCCGCAGCTTTTTCGTACTTTGACGTTCAGCACTTTTTCGGCAGGCTCCAAGGGCGGTGGAGCTTTCCCTGATGACGGTTCGCGGCGGGTTAGCCATTTGTTTGAGGTGCCGGAGAAAAAGGATGATTTGAAGCGGATGACGTAAAGCGATTTGAAGTTGTGCAAAAAGCACGGTAGCGCTTTTAAGAATGGTTTGGCTTTCTGTGGACACTTTATGTGTCCGACAAAAGCCGGACCGTTCTTAAAAAGTACGTCCATCGGACGTTTTGCACACTTCAAATCAGAATTCAAAAACATGCCGCATTAGAGAAATTTTCTCCGGCACCGAGTTATGGGAACCCGGAGTAAGAACCGGCATTACGTTAGGAAAAGAAACACCGGCCTTGGTAAGCAACCGTAAAAAGTGGCTGAGTCAAAGGAGGAAAACTGCGGCAAATATTCCGTCGGTACATTCCGGGGCAGAAAAAAGGACATCTCTGCACGAACCGTCAGCGTTAGTGGGTTCGCAGGAGATGTCCTTTTTGAAATTTACTTAGCCAACTCCACCGGCTCGAATCTCAGTCGGATCTTTGGCAGCTTTTCAATGGTGGTGTAGCTGTTGTATAAACCGTCTTCGGTGGAAATGTCGTTTTCACCGGAGGCAGGTGGTGCAAAAATCTTTAAGGTTAAGTCACATGGACCGGTGAGCGGCTTCTTGAAGAAAGCGCTCATGAAGTCGATGGTCTTTGCCTTTGGAGATTTGTAGAACCAGGTGCCGTTAATTTCCATCATCAGGTTGGAATCGTCTTCGAAGACTGCTTCGCAGAAGTGTGGGTTGCCATCGAAGTGAAGAGGAATGGCAATGCCTTCCGCATCTTCTGCACCGCCCCAGCGGAGGGTGAGCGGAAGCTGAACTTCGGAACCGATAGTCATTTCCGGTTTGAAGTAGTCATCGTGGATGATTTCTTTGTAGGTTTCAAGAAGCGGCTGTGCAATGCCCACTTCCGGATTGTTTGGGTCTTCGATTTCGAGACCGAGACGACCTCTGTCGCGGAACTGGTACATGGAGAAGTTGGTGAACCAGGTGGCATTTTCTTCTTTGAGAATGTCACAGAATTCCTTTACCATGTCGGCCTGCTCGTAAGGACCGGTAACGTCACCGTCGGCGTTTAATTCACTCATCATCATTGGCTTTTTGGCACCGCCACAAAGCTCGGAGAAACGATTATAAGATTTTTTTGTATACTCGTAAATTTCACGGATGTTGCTGCGGCCGTGGGAATTTCCGCCACGCTCTGCTACATCGTAAGGCCAGCCCCAATGGAGGGCAAAGTATTTGTCGATGGACCACATGTCGGTGCAGCGCACTGCGTCGGCAAAACAGTCTTCCATTTCGATAACGTTTTTGCCGCCTTCTACACCGCCGGTACAAAGAATGGTCTGCACGTTAGGTGCGTATTCCTTGATAATGCGGTGGGCACGGCAGAAAAAGTCGCCGATTTCTTTATAGGTACTGCGCTTGGTAAAGCTGAACCAGTCGCCGGTACATTCGTGGTTGATACGAAGCATCATGCGTCCGAAGGGTCTTAAGTCTTTTGCAATGGCGATTAAGTGCTCGTCGGAAATGTGTGGGTCGATAGTAAGGGTAAGGGTGACGTCCTGACCGTGTCTGCGGATGTCTCTCATGCAGGTGAAAGGCTCGTCGTCGGTAGTGCCGTTTAAGCCGCCCTTGTAGGTGAAGTAATCGTCGTAAGGATAATCCCAGGCGAAGGATACGTCCGGACTGGCATGAACCACGCTGGCTCTGCCCGGCCAGCCTTCATCTAACGGATAGTAGCAGTACATTAAAGAAATACTTCTGTGGGGTCTGCCGAGGGTGTGTAAAATATAGTCCTGATTCACGTATTCGCCGCGTTCGGACCCATCTCCTAAATCTACGGCACATTTTGCTTTGCCCATATGCAGGGCAAGTACTTTGTTTTCGTTCATAACTTCCTCCATGCTCTCTCTTTTGTTTTACTGGTGCCGACGCTTCTGACGCATGTTGCGGAATTCGGTCGGGGTACAGTTTTTGTATTCTTTAAAAATACGGTTAAAGGTAGAAATACTTGGGAAACCGGCCTGAAGCGCAACCTCTGTAATGGAATACTCCGGCTGGTCTAAAAGCATTTCTGCCGCCTGGATACGGCGGTGTTTTAAGTAATCGCAGAATGTAAAGTTGGTATACTGCTTAAACAATCTGGAAAAATGGTATTTGGAAAAGCCGATGATATCTGCCATTTCTTCCAATGTTAAGTCTTCGGTATAGTGGCTGTCGATGTATTCCAAAAGATTACCGAATTTAGCCACGTATTCCTGATGCTTGTTAACGTTGACGTTCTGGAACAGGTCTGTAGTCTGGATGTGATTTTCGTACAGGGAAATCAACATTCTTATTAATAAGGAGAAGATGGACAGCTCGCTGTATGGGTTACCGGAAATATATTCCTTACACATATCAAGCAAAGTCTGGTATACTTCATTATAGACAAGAGGATGTGTATCCTTTGTAATGTGCTGCGGCTTGGACAACAGGGTCTGGATGGAAGCAAAACCCTTTAATTGTGCCAGAACATTAATATTAAACAAGAAGATAAAACGGACACCGCTTGGCGGAGCAGCCAGTTCGTGCAGCGCTCTTGGCGGGATGATGAAAATTTCTCCCGGATTGATGCGGTGTACGGTGTTGTCAAGAACAACATCATAATAATTTTCTACCGGCATGACAATCTCGATGGAAGAGTGCCAGTGAGCTTTGAAGCCGACTTTTTCTACATTACGCCATATGCGGATGATGGTGTCGTTGTGATAGGCAACCAGTTCATGGGTGCTGTTAATATACTTGGCACCGGACCAGTCACTGTTGATTCTGTTTAAATCGTCAAACTGATTCAATTTTTCATGTTTGGCCATGTGTTCCCTCCATATCTTGCTAGTAACTTATCAAAAATTGCTTTTGGTTTTTGGCAAAAGTGAAAGCGTTTTCAATGTTTTTGAACAATTTTACTAAAAGCAGTATATCATTATTTGTTCAAAAAGTAAATAATTCACTGAAATTTATATTTAAATTTAGCTAATTTTGAGCAATGTGTGAAAGAATGATAGCAAAATCTAATAAGCACACTTCACTATGATAGAGTATACTATTTGTATAAAATGATTAAAAAGCGCAAGCAGACTAGTCTGCTTCTTATGCTATATTACCTATAGCATATATATCATTAGTGAACTTTTATAGAGGAAGAATAATCAAACAGGGAGGCATGTATGAAAGGCGCGATTAAAAAACTATTGATTTTCATCGGAGTCATAGCAGTTGCCGGTGTGGCAATCTGGCTGTCGAACTTCAGGGAGGTGGAAAACTTCAGTGAAAAGTATGCAGGAGCAGACTTGACTGCCGATGCAGACGGTATGATGCTGGAGGGAACATACACCGGATATCAGAAGAATCATAAGGATGCGGCAATGCCTCAGCACACTGTGGATGTAGATGTTCTTTCTTATAAAGAAGGAACTGGCGTGGAAGTTTACGAGGGCAACGCTCTTTATACCGAAATCGGTTCCAAGGTTACCTGGGAAGTAGATGTTCCGGAGGCAGGTTTTTATAATCTCTATGCAGAATATTTAACCGTAGCATCCAGAGGTGTTCCTGCAGAAAGAACCCTTAAGATTAACGGAGAGCTTCCGTTTGATGACGCAGAAAACATTACCTTCGGCCGCATCTGGACAGATAAGGGCGAGCCGGTGGTTGATAACCAGGGCAATCAGATCCGACCAATGCAGGTTGAAATTTATGATTGGCAGAATACATATTTCAGAGATGATATGGGTTACGAAATCGAACCATACCGTTTCTATTTTGAAAAAGGCAAAAACACCATTACCTTAGAAGGTGTAAATGAGCCAATGATTATCCGTACCTTTAAGGTGGCGGCAGTAGAAACAACAGCTTCTTACGAAGAGTACCGTGCACAGGGCGGCGCAGCTGCTACCGGTGAGGGTGTTAATTATGTAGCAAAGCTCGAAGGTGAAGATTCCGTAAGACGTTCCGAATCCTCCCTTTATGCAAAATACGATAAGGCATCTGCTAACACATCTCCATACGACGTAATGCATACCATTCTTAACTACGTTGGTGGTGATACCTGGAAGACAGCAGGCCAGTGGATTGAATGGGAATTCACAGTTCCGGAAGACGGCTACTACAACATTATGGTAAAGGCCCGTCAGAACTATGCAAGAGGTAACGTTTCCTGCCGTAGCTTATACATCGACGGAGAAATTCCTTTTGCTGAAATGCAGGAAGTGTTCTTTGGTTTCGGAAATGACTGGAACAGCATGACACTTGCTGATGAAGAAGGAACTCCTTACGAGTTTTACCTTACAGAAGGTACACATACCATCCGTTTAGAGGCAACTCTCGGCGGACTCGGTCATATTCTTTCCGAGTTATCCGATTCCTCCTACCGTTTAAATCAGATGTACCGTAAGATTCTGGTTTATACCGGAGCATCTCCTGATAAATACCGTGACTACCACATTGAGTCCGTTTATCCGGAAGTTATTGAGGCTATGGATATTGAAGCTAAGCGTCTCTTCAAGATTGTTGATGATACGGTAGCTTATACAGGACAGAAGAACGAATACATCACCACCGCACAGACGGTAGCAAACCAGATGGAAAAATTCGTAGAACGTCCTGAAAAAATCACGGTAGAGTTTACAACCTGGAAGGATAACATTACCGCTATCGGTACTTCTATTCTCAGTATGTCCGAAATCAAACTGGATGTTGACTACTTAGTAGTAAGCGGTACCGGTGCAACAGTAGAAAAAGACGAAAGTAATTTCTTTGATAATGCAGTACATGAAGTAAAAGCATTCGTTGCTTCCTTCTTGGTTGACTATAATGCAGTCGGTGATATTTATGACGACAAGGAAGATGTAATCACCGTATGGGTTACCACCGGCCGTGACCAGGGTACTATTTTAAAGACCATGATTGACGACAGCTTTACTCCGGAAACAGGAGTTAAGGTTAACCTTGAAATCGTTGGTGCAGACGCAGTTCTCAATGCGGTTATGGCAGGCAGAGGTCCAAACATACTGATTTCTGCCCAGACGAACCAGCCGGTTGACTACGCGCTCCGTGGTGCGGCAGAGCCAATCACACAGTTCGCAGATTACAAAGAAGTGCTTGCACCTTATACCGAAAGTTCCTACCGCCAGTTCCGCTTAGGTGATGAAATTTACGCTGTACCGGAAACCCAGGGCTTCTGCGTAATGTTCTATCGTAAGGATGTTATGGAAGAACTCGGATTAGGACTTCCGAACACATGGACAGAGTTAATCGAAATGCTCCCAACCATTCAGGGTAAGAGCTTGACTGTAGCGATTCCTAGTGCTTCCGGTAGCACCACTGCTGCTAATGCACTTGCAGTGCAAAGTACTTCCGCAGACTTAAATATGTACTTTAGTCTTCTTTTCCAGAAGGGCGGAGACTTATATAATGAAACCGATACAAAAACAATCATCGATTCCGAAGAAGGCGTAGAGGCTTTCGAAGAATACGCAAGATACTTTACTGACTACGGTCTTCCGGAAGTTTATGACTTCGTAAGCCGTTTCCGTTCCGGTGAAATGCCAATCGGTATTGCATCCTACGGTACCTACAACACCTTAATGGTTTCCGCACCGGAAATCAGAGGTCTTTGGGACTTCACACTGGTACCTGGTACTGAACGCGTAGATGAAAACGGTAACACCTACATCGACCGTTCCGTATTCATCGCCGGTGGCGCAACCATGATGATTAAGACTGAAGACGAAACCTTAAAGCAGAATGCCTGGGAATTCATGAAGTGGTGGGCAGATGCAGATACACAGGTTCGTTACGGACGTGAATTGGAAGCACTTCTTGGTTCCTCTGCAAGATATGCAACTGCAAACAGAGACGCCTTCGTACAGCTGTCCTGGAGCGCACACGATATCGAAGTATTACAGGAACAGTGGGATTGGGCAAAGGGTATTAAGGAAATCGCAGGTGGTTACTATACCGGCCGTCATGTTACCAACGCACTTCGTAAGGTAACCTCGGCAAAGGAAGATCCGCGAGAAACCATTATCGACTACGTGCTTCAGATTAACGAAGAAATAGAAAAGAAACGTAAAGAATTCGGCATGCCGATGTACGAAGACTAAGAAAGGAGTGACACACTTTGAAAGAGTATTTACAAAAATACGTGGCGCTGCGTAAGCACAATATGCAGGTTGCCGTGAAAAAAGCAAAGCAGAGAAAGATGTGTTATTTATTCCTGGCACCGTACGCAATTCTTTTCTTTACCTTTACAATTTTGCCGGTAATCACATCCATTTATTACAGCTTTACTTATTACAATGTTTTTGAACCGGCAAAATGGGCCGGATTAGACAATTACATCAGTTTGATTCTGGACGATGACGTATTTATTACGGGTTTAAAGAATACCCTGATGGTTGCGATTATTACAGGACCGCTTGGCTACATTGCCTCCTTCCTGTTCGCATGGCTCATCAATGAGCTTCCGCGTTGGATCAGAACCATTGCGGTAATCATTTTCTACGCACCATCCCTTGCGAATTCCTGTGTTGTTATTTTCTCACAGTTATTCCGTGGTGACGCTTACGGTTACATCAACTCCTACTTAATTGAGTGGGGTATCATCGATGCACCAATCCTCTGGCTGACCAATCCGGCATATATGCTTTGGATTTGTATGCTGGTTACTCTCTGGATGAGTTTAGGTACCGGATTCCTTTCCTTCGTAGCGGGCTTACAGGGCGTAGACCAGTCCCAGTATGAAGCAGGTTATATGGACGGTGTGAAAAACCGTTGGCAGGAGCTTTGGTACATTACCTTACCGGGCATGAAGCCGATGCTTCTGTTCGGTGCTATTATGACCATCACAGGTTCCTTTGGTGTTGGTTATGTCATGCAGACATTGTGCGGTTTCCCAAGTACGGACTACGCCGCAAGAACAATCGTAAGCCATATTCAGGACTACGGTTTCCAAAGATTCGAAATGGGTTATGCATCTGCTATTGCAACCATTTTATTCTTAATGATGATTTTATGTAACAAAGCAATTCAAAGTCTGTTGAGAAGAGTAGGAACATGATATGAGCAAAAAGCAAAAAACACCAAAACAACCAAAACCATACAAGAAAAAGTTAATAAAGAGAAGAAAACCCAACCGTTCCATCTGGGGCGACATTTTCCTCTATCTGTTTTTAGCGCTGACTGCAATACTCATGGCGGTACCGTTAGTATTCTCGATAAGCAATGCGTTAAAGCCTTTGGATGAATTATACCGGTTCCCACCAAAGTTTTTTGCACAGAACCCGACGCTTGACAACTTCGCAGACTTATTCGTATCCATGGGTAAGAGCTGGGTAACCTTCCCGAGATACGTGTTTAACACCGTATTTGTTACAGCGCTTGGTACCGCAGGTCATTTAATTATTGCATCCATGGGTGCTTTCGTACTTGCTAAGTACGATTTCCCGGGCGGAAAGTTCTTCTTCAAGGTTGTAACTACCGCGATGCTGTTTAACGGCACGGTTTTAGGACTTCCAACCTACATCATTATGAATAAGCTTCATTTAATTGACAGCTACTGGTCAATTATTATTCCGGCATTCGGAGGAACCATGGGCTTCTTCTTAATGAAACAGTTTATGGAAGGTCTTCCGATGGCGCTTATCGAAGCAGCAAAAATCGACGGTGCCAACGAATGGAAAGTTTTCACCGGCATTGTAATGCCAAACGTAAAACCGGCATGGTTGACACTGATTATTTTCTCCGTACAGAATTTATGGAATAACGGTGGCACCACCTTTATTTATTCCGAAGAAAAGAAAATGCTGGCATTTGCCCTTAATCAGGTAGCAGCCGGCAGTATTGCCAGAACCGGTCAGCAGGCCGCAGTAAGCGTAGTTTTAATGATAGTACCGATTATAACTTTCATTTTGTCCCAGAGCCAGATTCTGGAGACAATGGCAAGTTCCGGTTTGAAAGATTGATTGTACATCGTATACAGGGAGAATTCTTATGAAAAGATTAGCAAAAAGAATAGGAGCCTTTGCGGCGGCTTGTCTTATGATTCTCGTAAGTATGCCGATACAGGCACAGGCAGCAGAAAAGGGTTATACCTATACATATGACTACTGGGGAGATGTACAATATTCACCGGACGCTTACGAAGTTGCAGGAACATTTACTGCTGTAGATTTCGGTCTGGAAAACAAATTGACATCCCCACAAGGATTGTTCGTTTACAAAGATTATATTTACATTGTTGATACAAATAACAACAGAATTTTAGAGCTTCAGAGAACCGGTGATACAAAAATCGAATTGGTTCGTGAAATTACCGAGTTTACCGGCGACGTAGAAGTAACCACATTTAATGCACCGCACGACATTGCGGTAGATGAAGATTATTTTTACATCGCAGACAAGAGTAACGGAAGAGTTTTAAAACTGACAAAGGATTTAGAGTATGTAATGTCCTTTACAAAGCCTACTGACGCAACCTTTGACCAGGCAATGGAATTCCTTCCGCATAAAATTGTTATCGACACTGCGGGCCGTGTATACTGCATCGCAACAAACGTTAACAAAGGTTTAATTAAGTATGAGCCGGACGGAACCTTCGTTGGTTTCGTAGGTGCTACACCGGCTACTTACAACTTTATGGACTATATTTGGAAGAAGATTGCTACCAAGGCACAGCGTGCCCAGATGGAAAACTTCGTTCCAACCGAATACGATAACATCTATATCGACCACGAAGGCTTCATTTACACAACAACAACTAATGTAACAGAGGTTGAAATCGATAACGGAAGTGTTGATCCGGTCCGTCGTTTAAACATGATGGGCAGCGACATCTTAATCCGTAACGGTAACTGGGTAATCTGCGGTGACGTTTGGATTGGCAATGCCGGTGGTTATTCCGGTCCATCCCTGTTAACCGATGTTACAGCATTTGAAAATGAATCCTACGTTGTACTGGACAGAAACAGAGGTCGTTTATTTGGTTACGATGACCAGGGCAATATGTTATTTGCCTTCGGTGGCAGCGGTAACGTAGACGGATACTTCCGTACACCATCTGCTATTGAGCATATGGGTTACGATTTGTTAGTACTTGATGCGGTAGACTGCAGTCTTACCTTATTCACACCAACCGAGTACGGCAACCTGATTTACGAGGCTATGGACTTATTCAAGTCCGGTGACTATGCAGGTTCTGAAGCGGCTTGGAGAAAGGTAATCGCTTTAAACGGAAACTATGATTTGGCTTACATCGGTATCGGCCGTGCATTACTTCGTCAGCAGCGTTACCGTGAAGCAATGGATTACTTTGAATTAAAGTGGGATGCAGAAAACTATTCCAAGGCATTCCAGTACTATCGTAAAGAATGGGTAGAAGAAAACATTATTTGGATAGTTATTGTTTTAGCAGTCATAATTGTTATTCCTCTTATCGTTGGAAGAATTAAGAAGATTAAATACGAAATTGACACTGCAGATATTTTCAGAAGGTAAAAACGTCAAGAATCGGAGGCAGATATGTTAGCTTCATTAAAGAAGAAAGAAACCTATACGCGATATTTTAAAAGCTTTAAATTCGCGTTTTACTGCATGACACATCCGTTGGATGGTTACTGGGATTTAACCCACGAAAAGCGTGGTTCCCTGGCAGTAGCGAATACCATATTGATTTTGACTTTAGTTGCCAGAATTGCCAGTCTGCAGTTTACCAGTTTTATTTTTAACCGGGTTTACTGGCCGGAAGTAAATATCTTCCTTTATCTTGGAAGTATCGTATTTCCGCTGGCTCTGTGGGTAGTCGGTAACTGGGCACTTACCACATTGTTTGATGGTAAGGCAAGACTTCCTCAGATTTACATGGCAACCTGTTATGCAATGCTTCCTTATCCGTTATTCCAGTTCCCGCTGATTATTTTCAGTAATGTGGTAACGGTAAACGAAGCAGAGTTTTACACCCTGATTAATACAATCGTATTAATATTCTGTGGAATTTACATTGTGGTTGCCATGATGCAGATTCACGAATACACCATGAGTAAAACAATTTTATTCACAGCATTCTCCATTTTTGCAATGCTGGTTATCGTATTCATTCTCCTGCTGTTCTTCAGTATGATCAGCCAGGGTATTGCATACTTTGTATCTATTGTAAGGGAAATTCTCTTTAGAATTTAACTCGGAGGGAAAATATGAGACAAGAAAGAAAAGCAGAAATCAAAGCTGCAATCATCAAAGAATTAAAAAGTCTGATTGGCCCTCTGGTTATCCTCGCAATCATTGTTGCAGCCATAGCAGTAATTATCTTATGGCCGGATAAGGTTGTGGAAGAAGAAATAATTCAAATGAGAGGCTACGACGGAGATAAGCAGGAGTTCGTTATGGAGAACGACAAATTCCTCTTCTCCATGGATTCAGAAACAACACAGTTTAACATTACTGTAAAAGAAACCGGTGAGGTTTGGTATTCCAATCCGGATGAAACAGGAATTACTGCAGATGCCAAGGCATCCACACCTAACAAAAAGAACGAATTACGTTCCACAGTAATGTTAACCTATAGTAACCGAAGCGGTGTAAATGCTCTTTATAACAATTACGAATTCAGTGTTACCAATAAGCTGTACGAAATTGAGCAGGGCGAAGATTACATCAAAGTTGATTACACCATCGGTGATGTACAGAGAGAGTACATTATTCCACCTGTTATGACACTGGAAAAGTACGAAGAGTACAAGGGCATCTTAACCGGCGGTAATAAAAACTTACTTTCCCAGTACTACAAAAAGATTGATATCAACAACTTAAGTAAGAGTGATGAAAAAGAAAAGGATGCTCTCTTAGAGCGTTATCCATCCATGGCAGACGGCATTATCTACGTTATCCGTGACAGTGCAACAGACGCCATCAAAGGAAAGCTGGAGCAGATTTTCGGAAGCATCGATTACACTTACGAACAGTATGAGCTTGATAAAGAACTGGATACTGCAGAAAAATCCACCAATAAGCCAACATTCAATATCAGCGTAATTTACCGTCTGGATGAAACCGGCTTCTCCGTAGAGGTTCCTGCAGACAGTATTGAAGGCAAAAAGGATACTCCGGTTTACTCCTTATCCTTCCTGCCATACTTTGGTGCAGGTACAACCGAAGACGAAGGTTTCTTATTAGTTCCTGCCGGCGGCGGTGCTTTAATCAACTTCAATAACGGTAAGCTTGCACAGAACAGCTATTACGCAGATGTATATGGTTGGGATATGTCCAAGGTAAGAACCGCTTTGGTACATGAAACAAGAACTAACTTCAATGTATACGGTTTATCCAAGGGCAATGCATCTTATCTCTGTGTAATTGAGAACGGTGCACCGTATTCCTCTATTACCGCAGATATCAGTGGAAGATACAACATGTACAATTATGTAAACTCCACTTATATTGTTACCAAGCGTGAAAAATACGAGGTTTCCAATAAGACCAACGGCGATGTTTACGTTTATGAACCACAGCTTCCGGAAGGAGAACTTTACAGACAGAAATACATTCTTGTAAATTCCGGCAATTATGTAGACATGGCCATGGCTTATAAAGATTATCTGACTTCCATGTATTCCATGGATAAGAACGATACCAAAGAAGCACCTGCAGTTGTAGAAATTGTAGGAGCAGTTGATAAGATTAAACAGGTATTAGGTATTCCGGTTTCCAAACCGTTAGCACTTACTACCTTTAACGAAGCAGCAGACCTTATTACAGAAATGAAGAGTTCCGGCATGAATAATCTTTCCGTTAAGGTTACCGGTTGGGCAAATGACGGTGTCCGTCAGACCATATTCAACAAGGTAAAAGCGGTTAAGGAACTGGGTGGTAATAAGGCACTTACAAGTCTGGTATCTACAGCTAAGGATCAGAATGTTGACGTTTACTTAGATGGTATTACAAACTATGCTATTGACAGTGGATTAAAGGAAGGCTTCTTCGTATTTACCGACGCTGCACGTCAGGTAAGTAAAGAAAAAGCAGAAATTTATACATACAATAACATTACCTTTGGCGAGCGTGAAGATTTGGCTGCTTACTATCTTGTGAAGAACAGTTTGATTTATGAACTGGCAGACAACTTTGTTGATAAGGTAAATTCTCTTGGAGCAGGAGCTTCCTTCCAGGATATGGGTCGGGATCTTTCCTCCGACTTCACCAGAAAGACACCGGTCAGCCGCGAAAAGGAAAGAGAAAACCAGTCTAACTACCTTGCAAAGGTTTCCGAAGGAACCAAGGTTATGCTGAATGCAGGTAACGAATATGCCATAGCTTACGCAGATATCGTTACGAACATGCCTTTAGGTGGTCCTGAATATACCATTATTGATAAGCAGGTTCCATTCTATCAGATGGCAATCCACGGATTTGTGGATTACACCGGTGAACCATTAAACTTAACAGCAAATCCGGAAGATGAGCTGTTAAAGTCCGCAGAATACGGTGCAGGCCTTGCATATACTATAATGCAGGAAAATCCGTTTACTCTGCAGAATACGTTGTACACCCAGTACTTCGGTTCCGAATATACAGCTTGTAAGGATGAAATGTACGAAACCTACAACCGCTATAACAGCGAGTTGGGTCACGTATTCAGTCAGGAAATGACAAATCATGAATTCCTTACAGACTCAGGATTAGTAACCTGTACCACATATGAAGACGGTACTAAGGTTTATGTAAACTACGACTACACTGACTATACAACACCTGAGGGAACGGTGGTACCTGCAAGAGACTACACCGTGACACGGTAATCATCAGAAAGGACAGAGAGGAGATATAATATGAAGAGAAGATCAAAATATGAGGGTCTTCAGAAGAGAAAGGCAATTGCCGGCTATCTGTTTATCCTCCCTTTCATAATTGGCTTTCTTGCCTTTATGGTGAAACCGTTTTTCCAGTCCCTGTACATGAGCTTCTGTGACGTGCAGGTAGGTCCTGGTGGCTTTACCAATGTATTTTGGGGATTAAAGAACTTTGTAGAAGCATTTACGGTAGACTTAACCTTTACCAGATTATTAACAGAAGAATTAACCAGAATGGCTATTAACGTACCTGCCATCATCGTATTCAGCTTTTTCGCAGCCCTGTTGTTAAACCAGGAATTTAAGGGCCGTGCATTTGTACGAGGCGTATTCTTCCTGCCGGTTATCTTATCCTCCGGTGTTATTCTCGGTGTAGAATATGATAACCCAATCATGGCTCAGATGCGAGACGTTATTGAGATGGAAGGTGCTACCGGAGTTTCCATCACCGATACTATTAAAGAGGTTTTAAATGTATCCGGTGTAGGTAACAGTGTATTTAAGGTAGTATTTGATATTATCGACAGAATTTACGATGTAGTATTGGCATCCGGTATCCAGATTATTATCTTCTTATCCGGTTTGCAGACCATTTCCAAGAGTATGTATGAGGCAGCCTCCATTGAGGGCTGTACTTCCTGGGAAAGCTTATGGAAAATTACTTTCCCGATGATCAGCCCTCTTCTCTTAGTAAATCTGGTTTACACAATCGTAGACTTCTGTATGAGAACAGATAATCAGGTTATTAAGAAAATCCAGGATATCATGCTTGCTAAGTTAAGCTACGGTCCTGCATCTGCAATGGCTTGGATATACTTCGGCATTGTAATGGCCATTATCGGTTTGACCTCACTTATTCTGTCAAAGGTGGTGTACTACTATGACTAAAAGAGAAGCAAAATTGAATAAATGGCAAAAATTCTGGATTAGAAATAAAAAAAGTGAAGGCTACCTGTTAAAAAAGGTTGCGATGGATTATTCCTACCGCATCTGCCGGTTGTTTATGATGTTTGGTTTATGTTTCCTGATTCTTCAGCCGATTTTAAATAAAATTTCGGTAAGTTTCATGGATGAGCAGGACTTATACAACACCATGGTTGTTAACATTCCTGCAAACTTTACTACAGCAAACTATGAACTGGCAGCACAGTTCATGGGATATGGCGAGGCATTAAGAAATACGTTTATTATTTCCCTTACCATTGCCATCCTGCAGGTATCCATGTGTACCTTAGTAGGATACGGTTTTGCCAGATTTAAGTTCCCGCTTAAGAATTTCTGGTTTGCCTGTGTAATTTTACTTATTGTAATTCCACCACAGATTCTTGCAACACCGTTACATTTGCACTTCAGATTCTTCGATATCTTCGGAATCTTCAAGGCAATCAACGGAGAAGCATTGAACCTGCGTGGTTCCGTTCTTCCGTACTACTTAATGAGTGCGGGCTGTATGGGCTTAAAGAACGGATTATACATTTACTTATTACGTCAGTACTTCCGTAACCAGCCAATCGAGCTGGAGGAAGCAGCTTACGTAGACGGATGCGGTACTTTAAGAACCTTCTTAAAGATCATGCTTCCGGATGCAAAGCCGATTTTAGTTTCCTGTTTCCTGTTCTCTTTTGTATGGCAGTGGACAGACGGCTTCTATTCCAAGATGTTCCTGGGTAATACAAGATTATTATCCGTACAGCTGAGCAGAATTGCTACACAGCTGGGAGCATATATTACAACTATTCTTAAGAACTCCGCGGGTGCTTCCCCGGGTTACACAAGTTGTATTATTTCTACCGGTACCTTAATGGTAATTATCCCGTTATTAGTACTGTATCTGTTTGCACAGAAGGGCTTCGTTGAGAGCTTGGCAAACACCGGTATTAAGGGTTAACTTACATAGTATTTTTCCCGTCCGTAACCGGAGGACCCGGAAACCTCCGGTTGCAGGAGAAGGATGGGCGAGAAATAAAAAAGAGGAGGACAAAAACAATGATTAGTAAGACAGTAAGAAAAATGTTAGCAGTTTCCTTAGCAGCTATCACAGCGGTGGGAGCAATGGCTGGTTGTGGTTCTAAGGATCCAGGTACTACAACTGACCCAACAAAGGCACCTGACACAGGTAAGACTGATGAGGGTACTGTAGATCCAGGCAAGACAGAAGAGCCTGAAGCAACAGCAACACCTACCCCAATCCCAGAAGCATATGTTATCAGAACAGATGCTAACGGTAACACAGTAGACCTTGGCGGTATCGAAGTTATCATCCGTGACTGGTGGTCCGCAGGCGATAACATCGCTGATTTAGTTCCAAAGGATGACTTTGATGAAGCTCGTAAGGAATACTTACTTTGGGCAATGGATACATATAACTTCACAATTAAGGAAATGGCTATCGGTGACTGGGGCTCCAACCCACAGGATTTCATCGACTACGCTACAACAGGTGGCGACGAATACTATGTATTCTGTCTCCGTCAGGGCGGCGAAATGATTTCCGCTATGAACAGTGGTCTTATGTATGATGTTTCCGGTTTAGACTGCTTAGACTTCTCTAAGGATAAGTGGAGCAGCGGTGTTCATAATCTCTTATCTAAGAACGGCGCTATCTACGGCTTCAGAGGTATTGACCCAGAACCAAGAGGATGTATGTACTTTAACAAGAGACTTTTACAGGAAGCTGGTATCGACCCTAACTACCTGTACGAGCTTCAGAGAAACGGCGAATGGACATGGGCTAAGTTCGATGAACTTTGTAGTAAGGTTCAGAGAGACGTAGACGCTGACGGTATCATCGATATCTACGGTATGGTTCAGCAGCAGTCCGAATTCCATAAGGCAGCAGTTATCGCAAACGGCGGTTCCTTCATTGGTAAGGATGCAAATGGTAAGTTCTTCAATAACCTTGAAGCTAAGGAAACATTAGAAGCTCTTAACTGGTCCGTTCAGATGCAGAACAAGTACTTAATGCCACAGGGCGAAGGTTCTTGGGACTACTTCATCGCAGCGTTCAAGGAAGGTAAGGCTTGCTTCTTCGCAGATCAGGTTTACAGAGCTGGTCAGATGATCAATGACGAAGCTAGACTTGATGACTTTGGTTGTATCGTATTCCCTAAGAACGAAAACAACACAAGATTTGATGAGTACGTTTCCTTCTACGAAGATAACATTTACTGTATCCCAGCTTGCTACGACGAAGAAAAGGCTTGGAAGGTTGCTTTCGCTTATGACCTTTACACACAGCCAATCCCAGGCTACGAAGATTATAGTGCTTGGCAGAATGGTCAGTATCCAAACTTCTGTGATACTGAATCCGTTGATGAAACTATGACCTACTTATTAAACAGAGGTGAAGTTCTTCATCACACATTCATCACCGATATCAACATGGGTGAAGACCTTCTTTGGGGCTTAGGTAATGCAAATGCAGACGGCGTTATCGAAACTCCTGCAGAAGCTGCTGAAAGATTACGTGATTCCTGGAATGCAAAGATTGAGAACGCAAACAACAACTAATTGCATAACGGTATTTTAGTAAATTGACTCGGTTCGAAAACTGATTCACAACAGGCAAGGAATGGTATTTCCGGGTACCATTCCTTGTTCTATATAAAAAAGAAGGAGAGTATAGATATGGAAGTTAAATTTCATTTACCAGGTCTTAGAGGAAATTATCCGCTGAATATGCTTTTATTAAGTCTTTTGGAGCAGAGACCGGATTTTTTCAGAGAGGGGATAAAAATTGCTTCTTTTTTTGGAGAGTTTCCAACCTCCCTTTGGGCAGGCGGAAGACTGATTGTTGGAGATCAGTGCGATACACCGTATGTTAGAAATGTAATTAAATCCATTAATAGTAAGGGTGTTCCGATTCGTTACACCTTTACCAATCCAATCATTGAAAAAGAAGATTTAGACGACTTTTATTGTAATTTCTGCATGCAGGAAGCAGACAACGGAATGAACGAGGTACTGGTGGTATCTCCTATCTTAGAAGAATATATCCGTAAGACCTATCCGAGGTTTAAAATCAATAGTTCCACCTGCAAGGAAATCAGGGACATTGATGCGTTAAACGCAGAACTTGAACGTGACTATTATCTGGTTGTACTGGATTACAATATGAACAACCAATGGGACATCTTAAAGAAGGTGAAAAAGCCTGAAAAGTGTGAGGTGCTGGTAAATGCCCTGTGCGTGCCAAATTGTCCTCGCCGTGGTGCCCATTATAAAAACGTAGCACAAAACCACCGCATTGAGTTAGAAAACAGAAAGCTGCCGGAGGATAAAAAGATTCCGATTATTCCGTGGAAGTGCGAGTACGGTGATATGAACTGTATTCACACCATTCAGAATTATCCTACTTACGTATCTCCGGAGGATATTTACGAAAAGTACTTACCAATGGGCTTTAATAACTTTAAGATTGAGGGCAGAACCGCAAATCTTTTCTCCTTGGTAGAAACTTATACCCACTATCTCATTAAGCCGGAATATCAGGGCTTTGTGCGCATCCAGTTGTTAAATAATTTATCCAACAGCCGTATTATAAATATTATGAAGCCAAGACCGGGTGTATGGCCGTAAAGGAGGAGAAATCTTATGGCAAAAGAAGTATACTGGCATTTGCCGGGACTTTGTAATTTCCGGGTAATTAATCAGATTTTACTGAATTTAATGAAAGACTACCCAAGTAAGTTCCGGGAAGGATACAAAATTGGTTCCGTGTACGGAACTTTCCCGGGTGCCATCTGGAACGGCGGCCGTGCGGTGTTTGGCACTGCATATAAGGGCGACATCGACAGAATAATTAAAATCTACAACTCCAGAGGGGTTCCGGTACGTTTTACCTGGACAAACACCTTGCTGGAGGAAAAGCACAATTTAGATACCTACTGCAATCTGGTCATGAAGCTTGCAGACCATAAAAAGAACCAGGTTCTTGTAAATGCGCCTAGTCTGGAAGAGTATATCCGCAAGGAGTATCCGGACTTTGCAGTGATTTCCTCTACAACTAAGCGGTTAACAGACCCGGCAGCAATTAAAGAGGAATTGGAAAAGGACTATTATCTTGTGGTTCTGGACTATGATTTAAATCATAACGAGGAAGTATTAAAAGAACTGGAGCCGGTGGCAGATAGAATCGAAATTCTGGTCAATGAAATCTGTTCCCCGAACTGTCCGAAGCGTGCGGAGCATTACAGGGCAGAATCCTTATCCCAGTTAGAGTTTGACCAGGCTACGGATTTTAAATGTCCTCATCAGAATGCAAAGCGGGGCTTTAACGAGAGCATGAAGCGTCCGGCCTTTATATCCAACGAAGAAATCGGAAGTTACATCGACAGAGGCTATGTGAACTTTAAAATTGTAGGACGAGGATTGTCTCCGGAGTTTTTGATGGACTCCTACGCATACTTTCTTGCAAAAGACGAGCACAGAGAATTTATCCGTAATAAAATGAATCAGACTTTGATTGATTTGACCAGAATTCCGGTTCGTCGGTAGTAAGGAGATAGGATGAAGAACGTAAAAACAATAGGGATATGTATAATTTTGGCGGCACTGTTGACAATTACCGGCTGTGCCCCGGAAAATAAGGAGAATAATAACAGGGAGAATGAAACAATGAGTGAAGAAGTAACAAAGGCGCCGGAAGCAACCGCAACAGTTGCGCCGACAAACACACCTACACCTACTCCGGTAGATGAGATGGCTGCTCTTTTTAAGGGCATTGAAAAGGCAAAGAATGCCAAGGGTATGTTAGACAACAACCCACTGATGACACAGCGTTTCGGTGCAGACCCATATGCGTTGGTGTATGACGACACACTGTACATTTATATGACTGCTGATACCCCGGAATACGATGCCAACGGTGAACTGAAGGATAATTCCTATGGCATTATCAGATCCATTAACGTAATTTCCACTAAGGATATGGTAAACTGGACTGACCATGGTTCCATTTATGCAGCAGGAAAAGATGGTGCGGCAAAGACCGCAAATAATTCCTGGGCTCCGGCTGCTGCCTGGAAGATGATTGACGGAAAGCCAAAGTTTTTCTTATATTTTGCCAACAACGGCAGCGGCATTTTTGTCTTAACTTCCGACAGTCCAACCGGTCCGTTTACAGACCCACTGGGAACCGAGCTTATTTCCAGAAACACACCAACCTGTGCATCCGTGCTTTGGCTCTTTGACCCGGCAGTGTTTGTGGATGATGATGGTTCCGCATATATCTACTTTGGCGGTGGCGTTCCACAGAATAATCCGGCACATCCGTATACAGCCAGAGTGGCAAAGCTTGGCGATGATATGATTAGCTTAGACGGCGATCCTGTTGCTATCGATCCTCCATACTTGTTCGAGGATTCCGGTATTCATAAGATGGGTAATACCTATTACTATACCTACAGCTCTAACTTCAGCGTAGACAGTGCAGGTACAAAAGAGTATGGCTTAAAGAACGGCGAAATCTGTTACATGACCAGTGACAGCCCAATGGGCCCATTCACTTACCAGGGTGTAATTTTACCGAATCCGGGTGAATTCTTTGGTACAGGCGGCAACAACCATCACTGCGTATTTAACTTCCGCGGCGATTGGTATATTACCTATCATGCGCAGTCTGTAGTTGACAGACTCGGTTACCGTCCGGGTTCCGGCTACCGTTCCACCCACATTGACAAGCTGGCAATCAACGAAGACGGAACTCTTGGCAGAACCAAGGGAACCAGAGCAGGTGTGGAACAGAGCGGTTATTTAAATCCTTATGAAACTGTAGAAGCTGAAACCATCTGGAACAGTGCAGGTGTCAGCACCACACAGTACGGTGAAACAAGCGTAGCATGCGGCTCCGGCAACATGGTAGTATGCGGTATCGAAACCGGTTCCTGGATTGGCTTAAAGGGTGTAGACTTTGGCGATAAGGGAGCAACTGAATTTGTAGCATCCATTTGCGCAGGTACAGAAGTAACCGGTGTAATCCAGATCCGTATCGACCGCTTAATGGGTGATATTGTTGGTTATCTGGAAGTATCCAAAGATGGCGATGGAAAGACTTACATCGAACAAAGCAGTAAGCTTTTAGAAACCATTACCGGCGTACACGATTTATACTTTACATTCTATGGCAACGGATACAGCTTAGATACCTGGAAGTTCCGTTAAGAAAAATATTACAGGCAGGCGGCTCGGGAGAACAGGGCTTGCCTGCCTGTAGCTATAAACAAGGAGGATTGTTATGGCAGAATTTATATTAGCCGGAAATGTTCCGGCACAGATTTATATTGATCCTGCAGATACCAATTATAAGGGCATCCGCATTGCGGCAGAGGCGTTTGCCGGGGATGTGGAACTGGTATCCGGAAAAAAGCCGGAACTGGTAGAGGCAGCTGATAAAATAACCGGCCCGGTTATTGTGGTTGGTACAATGAAACAAAATCCGCTTATTGCAAAGGCAGCGGAAGCAGGAGTACTGAATCTTTCCGAAATTGACGGCAAGTGGGAGTGCTATATTACCAAGCTTGCAGATAATGTGTTATATATTGCCGGCAGCGACAAACGTGGTTGTATTTACGGTATTTACCGCCTCTCCGAACGGATTGGTGTCAGCCCGTGGGTATGGTTTGCTGATGTGGCACCGGAAAAGAAGGAAGAACTTAAATTTACCGCAGAAGAACTGGATTGTGTATCCAAGGAGCCTTCCGTAAAATACCGTGGTATTTTCATCAACGATGAATCCCCGTCCTTTACCGGCTGGGTTTACGGAAAGTTCGGTGGTCTGAATGACAAGATGTACAGCCATGTATTTGAATTGATTTTACGTTTAAAGGGTAACTACTTATGGCCAGCCATGTGGGGCAACATCTTTTCCGAGGAGGGAAGTGAGCACCCTCACGATAACATCCGTGTGGCGGATGAATACGGCGTGGTAATGGGAACTTCCCACCACGAACCGATGTGCCGTGCCGGTGAGGAATGGCGTCATCTCTGGCAGCAGTATACCGATAAATACAACTGGGATTTTGCCGTAAACAGAGAAGGCATCTCTAAGTTCTGGGAAGACGGCATCAAGCGTAACAAGCCATACGAGAGCGTTATTACCGTTGGTATGCGTGGCGAGGCAGACTCTGAGCTGGCAGGCAGCATGCAGTATAACATTGACCTGTTAAAGGATATTATTTTAACCCAGAAGAGCCAGCTTAAAGCAGAAGGTCTTGAACATGCGCCAAAGATGCTGGTGGTTTATAAGGAAGTTGAAAAATACTGGAACGGCAACGAGGAGTGCGAAGGCTTAAAGAACTGGAAGGATGAAAACGGCAATTCCCCGCTGGATGACGTGGTTATTATGCTTTGTGAGGATAACTTCGGTAATGTGCGTTCCCTGCCGGTAACCGATAAGTTAAAGAACCGTAAGGGCGGCTGGGGTATGTATTACCATTTCGATTATAACGGTGCTCCAAGAGGTTACATGTGGCTTAACGTTATGCAGTTGGAAAAGACCTGGGAGCAGTTGTCCGAAACCTATGACTGCGGCGTAAGAGATATCTGGATTGTAAACGTAGGTGACTTAAAGCCGATGGAAATGCAGATTTCCTACTACATGGACTTAGCTTACGATTTCGAGAAGTACGGTACCAACGGCAGCGTGACACCGGGCGACTATTATCTGCAGTTTGTAAAACAGCAGTTTTCCCATGGTGTTTCCGAAGTAATCCAGGCACAGATGGCAGGATTACTTGCAGGCTATTCCAAGTTAAACGGTATCTGCAAGCCGGAATACATGAGAGAGAATATTTACAGTCTGGAAAACTTCTGCGAAGCAAAGAGCATGCTGGACTTTGCCCTGTTCCTCATGGAAGGCGCAGAACTTTGTAAAACAGAAATTCCTGCAGACCTGCAGGATGCCTATGAACAGCTGGTATATTATCCGGTAACCGCATCCGCCAACGTAGTGGCACTGTACATTTATTCTGCATACAACCGCTACTATGCGGAAAAGAAAGATGTAAGAACCAATGGTTTTGCAGCCCTTGTGGAAGAAGCCATTGCAAAAGATAAAGAACTGATGCGCCATTATAACGAAGAAATGTCCGGTGGCAAGTGGAACAAGATGATGAGCCAGACTCATATCGGTTACGTGGCATGGAATGCAGAAAATGCAGCACCTCCTACTCCTGTTGTTTTAGAAGGTGTAAATTGTCCGTTTGGTAAGGATACTTTGATTGAAGAATTAATGGAAGCAGAATTTGTCCGTCCGGATGGTTATGTAGTCTTACAGGCAGATTCCTTTAAGGAAAATGTTCCGGTTGCAATGAGAGAAACCGTAGGAGAGCAGGAAAGGATTTTTGCTGCCCAGTTCAGGGTGATTCCAAACTACGGACGTTCCGATGCGGCGGCGAAGGTATTCCCGATTACCATGGAAACCGGAAAGCAGTTTGATGCCACCGGCAGCGTAGCAAATCTTCCGTATCTGGAATACGAATTCGAGGTATCCGAGGATACGGAATACACCATCCGCACCTATCTGGCGCCAAGCAATAACTTAGACGGCGATAAGGTAGAACTCCGTTATGCGCTGCAGGCAGATGAGGCAGAGCCTATCGTGGTGAACGCCCTGCCAAAGGGATATATTGCCGGCGATTACTGGGAACCGCAGTGGTGCCGTGCGGTAATTATCAATGCCCACATTAACGAGAGCAAGTGTAAGCTTGCAGCAGGTACACACAAGCTCCGTTTCTACGGCATCGATGCAGGCGTTGTTTTACAGAAAATCGTGGTTTACCGCGGCGAGCTTCCACAGTCTTACTTAGGACCGGAAGAGTAATAGGAAGAGGGAATAATCATGAAAAATATAAAGTATATGTTTTTGCTGGCAGCAGTGCTTATGCTGGCAGGCTGTGGAGTAGAGCAGCAAAATGATGCACCGGAGGCGACTCCAACCGAAGCGGTTGAAGTAACGGTTCCGCCAACTGCCACACCAACACCGGAACCTACGGCTACTCCAAAGCCTACCGCAACACCAAAGCCGACAGCAACTCCAAAACCGGAGATAGATTGGAAGGAAGAAATGATGAAAGATTCCATAGTTTCCACAGGTAATAATGCAAGACTTAAGAAGGTATTAGAAAAGGCAAGAAGCGGAGAGCAGGTGAACATCGCAATTCTTGGCGGTTCCGTTACCGAAGGCGGTGGTGCGTCCCAGAATTCTAAAGGTTATGCTTATTTGTTTGCGGAAGCATTTAAAGAAACCTACGGAAACGGGGATAATATCAACTTTGTAAATGCAGGTCTTTCCGGCACCCCATCCTGTCTTGGTGCTATCCGCTTTAAGAAGGATGTTCTGGATGTCCTTGGCACTGAACCGGATTTATTCATTATTGAATTTGCGGTAAACGACTGGGGTGAAACTACCAATACCAGAGCTTATGAGAGCCTGGTGCACGATGTGCTGTCCCAGGAAAACAACGCGGCGGTTATTTTACTGTTTGCTTCCAGAAGTGATTTCTGGAATGTTCAGGATAACTATATTCCGGTAGGCAAGCATTACGACCTTCCGATGGTCAGCGTGGCAAATGCCATCAAAGAGCCGATGACCGTGAAAAAGCTGGATAAGAAGTTATTCTATACCGATGATTACCATCCGGCAAACTACGGTCACCGTATGATGTGCGACTATTTGATGAACCTGCTTGCTGTGGTGGATGCGGAAGAAGCAGAAGAAATGAATTCTTTACCTGAAACCGGAAAGAAGGGCTTAGAGTTTAAGCATGTGGTAATGTTAGAAAGTGATGTAACCTACGAAGGAATCACCATCAATCCGGGCAGCTTTACCGCAAAGGATACCGAAATCCAGCACTTTGGTCTGGACCGTAAGCCATCCTTCCCGAAGAACTGGATGAGAGATGTTTCTGCAGGCAACGAAAGCTTTACCATGACCTTAACCTGTAAGAACCTGATGCTCAATTACAAGACAGCCAACAACCAGAAATTCGGCGAAGCAGACATTTATGTGGACGGCGAGTACAAAATGAGTCTGAACTGCTTTAGTGCCGGTGGTTGGAATAACAACAATGTGATTCTCATCATCGATGAAAAGGAAGCAGCAGAGCATACGGTAGAAATCCGCATGAAGGAAGGTCAGGAGGATAAGTCCTTTACCATTCTTTGCTTTGGTTATACCGATTAATTTTACTATTCTTTTTGCCGGGGAATTCCCGGAAGATGCTTGACAAATCAGGGGAACCATCATAAAATAAAGAAACATAAGTAACGTGGCGACGAAAAGGAATAGTACAAAGCAATGTGTGTTTAGAGAAGAAGCGGATGGTGAAAGCTTCCCACAGTTGGTTTGGAACCTGCCTTGGAGCCCTGCATGAAAATGCAGCGTAGGTCTGCGATAAAGACAAGGAGAGAGAGTAAATAGATAGTGCAAACAATCCATTTACTAATTAGGGTGGTACCGCCGAAGTTTCGGTCCCTTTTGTATCATGGCATACAAGAGGGACCTTTTTGTATGCTGAATTCAAAGTTTTTATAGAAAAGGAGAGAGAAAAATGGCAAAAGAAAAGAAGCAGGTAGAGGCAATTACCTCTATGGACGTGGATTTCGCACAGTGGTATACCGACATTGTGAAGAAAGCCGAATTAGTGGAGTATTCCGGTATTAAGGGTTGTATGATTATCCGCCCAACCGGTTACGCTATCTGGGAGTTAATCCAGAAGGAACTGGATGCCCGTTTTAAGGCAACCGGCGTAGAGAATGTTTACATGCCAATGTTCATTCCGGAAAGTCTTTTAAACAAGGAAAAGGATCACGTAGAAGGTTTTGCACCGGAAGTAGCCTGGGTTACCCACGGCGGCGGTGAAAAGCTGCAGGAGAGAATGTGTGTAAGACCTACCTCTGAGACTCTGTTCTGTGATTTCTACTCCAGAATCATCGAGTCCCACAGAGACTTACCAAAGTTATATAACCAGTGGTGTTCCGTTGTGCGTTGGGAGAAGACCACAAGACCATTCCTCCGTTCCATGGAATTCTTATGGCAGGAGGGTCATACTGCTCATGCAACAGCAGAAGAAGCTCAGGAAAGAACTATCCAGATGTTAAATCTGTATGCAGATTTCTGTGAAGATACTCTGGCAATTCCTATGGTTCGCGGCCAGAAGACCGACAAGGAAAAGTTTGCAGGCGCTAAGGCTACTTACACTATCGAAGCTCTCATGCACGACGGTAAGGCGCTTCAGTCCGGTACCAGCCACAACTTCGGTGACGGTTTCGCTAAGGCGTTTGATATTCAGTACACCGATAAGGAAAACAAGTTACAGTATGTTCACCAGACTTCCTGGGGCATGACCACCCGTCTCATCGGTGCGGTTATCATGGTTCACGGTGACAACAACGGTCTCGTTCTGCCACCGGCTATTGCACCAACTCAGGTTGTTATTATCCCAATCCGCCAGCAGGCTGAAGGCGTTCTGGAAACCGCTGACAAGATTCGCGAAAAGCTTGGCGGCTGCCGCGTTAAGGTTGACGATTCCGACAAGAGCCCCGGCTGGAAGTTTGCAGAGCACGAAATGCGCGGTGTTCCGGTTCGTATCGAAATCGGACCAAAGGACATCGAGGCAGGTCAGGCTATGGTAGCAAGACGTGATACCGGTGAAAAGATGGCCATTGCCATTGCAGATTTAGAAACCGAGATTCCAAAGCTTTTAGAAAGAATCCAGAAGGAAATGTTAGAGCGTGCCAGAGTGCATCGTGATGAGCACACCTATGACGCTCACAACGCAGAAGAAATGGCAGATATCGCTGCTAACAAGCCTGGTTTCATCCGCGCTATGTGGTGCGGCGACAGAGCCTGCGAAGACAGCTTAAAGGAAACTGCAGGCGTTACTTCCCGTTGTATGCCATTTGCGCAGGAAACAATCGCAGACACCTGCGTATGCTGTGGCAAGCCTGCTAAGAAGCTGGTTTACTGGGGAAAGGCGTATTAATTAGTTGACATAAGTGTCCTTCGGACATATATAAAAAGACATATAGGCAATCGCAGACAACAAGTTGTGCGAGGTGTCCTATATGTCTTTTTTTCTTTCTGTGCATTGTTCGTATCCTGATTTTTGGCATCTTGCCTTGTGCTCCGGGTATTTTAGCCCCACACCACTTGTTTTTCCTGGTGGCATTTGTTACCATACAGACATGATACATGTGCATGAATCAAAAATGCTTTGGAGGTGTGTTTTTGAAAGTAACGATAAATCAAAACAGCAATCAGGACGAACCGGAAATTATCATCAACTGTTCTTATGTGGATAAAACATTGAAGAAGATTATCGACTACATTACGCAGTTCACCTTTACTATTGAGGGAGAGAATAATGGGAAGCTGTATCAACTGCCGATGGATAAAATCTTTTACATAGAATCCGTGGACGGAAGAACCTATTTGTATGATAAGGCTAATTCGTATTTATGTAAAAAGAGCTTACAGGCATTGGAGGAAGAACTGGGCAATACTCCTTTTGTAAGGGTAAGCAAAACCTGCCTGCTGAATACCTTTTATTTACGATGTGTGGAAACTTATCCGAATCATCGATTAAAGGCGGAACTGGGCAACGGAGAGCAGATTATTATCTCCAGAAACTATATTGATAATTTATATAAAAAAATCAAGTCGTAGAAAGGATGGTATAGGATGAAAGAAAAAATTATGAAACGGTTGCCGTTTATCTTTGCGTTTTATACAATTATTATTTTGGTATGCTGTATTTACAATTTGTTGTTGGGAAATACATTGATAGAAATCCAGTGGTTTCTTGAACTGTTTGCGTTTTTGGTACTATATGCTCTTCTGGAACGGGTACTTGCTGTTATCAATTTTAAAAGTGACTTGAGTTATACCATTGCTGAATTTGTTATGGGATATGTTTTGTTTCTGTTGTTTGGTTACATGTTTCACTGGATATCATTTACACCGGGGAACCTCCTGGCGGCAACCGTTCTGTTCCTGATTTGCTCGGTAAGCGGTGTTATGTATTTAAATTACCGTTATAAGCTGCGTACGAAAGAGCTCAATGAGCTGTTAAAAAAGAATCAATAATTATTTATCTCATACGCCACGTATTCATGACTATACACATACCCCAGCTTCTCTGCCAGTGCCACGGAAATTTTGGTTCTGGCATCCCAGCTTGGGTAGAGATTACGCTTTAAACACTCTAATATCAGTTTGGAGGCGCAACGGTAGGCCAGCCCTTGCTTGCGATAGTCTTCTCTGGTAACAATTTCGCTTTCGATACCATCTTTATAGGTGGAGTAGGAAGAGGCACCGGCTACAATTTCGACCGTGTCTTTTTTTACTATCAGGGCGCCAAGACCAAGCTTTTCGAACATGGCGTAGTCTTTATAATTGGACACAAAATCCTCGCTCCAGTCTTCTTTGAGGCAGGCATTGTAAAGCGTTTCGTCAATCATTTTCAGCTCTAAGCCTTCCGGTACGGTTGCCACTGCCTGCTCCAGCTTTTCTCTGTCGAAGTTTGCCGTATTCTTTTTGATGGCATAGCGGAAGTTTTTTTCCGCACCGTCTTTATAATTCTTTTCAATCAGTGCAGCCCACACTTCGTTTTCCGGTACCATGATGATGTAATTTTTCTTGTATGTGGATGGTTTATATGCCACAAGCTCGGAGCTCGGAGTTCCTGCAAGAAAACAGAAGTCTCCTAAAATTACCATGGCAGCATCCGGCTTCTCTGTATCTTCTGCGTAGATATCCCCCATAATGCCCTGCAGGGCGGACCAGATGCAGGTTTCCTGCCAGGTAGCAAAAAGATATTCTACGGTTTTTGTGTCAGTTACTTTTTTTATCATAAGGTTGTTCTCCCCTGCGTCTAATAAAATTCAATTTTTGTCATTATATCATATTTTTACACGGCAGAAAAGCTGTATCTGAAATTCCCTACCTTGCGGGTTGGCTTCTTGTATGGTACAATAAAAAAATAATAACGTAGTAAAAAGGAGCCCACCATGAACATCCAGGTGCCGGAAAAAGTGAATACGATTATCGAAACCTTACTGGCACACGGGTTTGAAGCCTATGCTGTGGGTGGCTGTGTAAGAGACGGCTTGCTTGGCAGAGAGGCAGACGACTGGGACATTACCACCTCCGCCAGCCCTTATGAGGTAAAGGCGCTGTTTAGGCGCACCATCGATACCGGAATCCAGCACGGTACCGTTACGGTAATGCTTGATAAAGAAGGATTCGAGGTTACCACGTATCGCATCGACGGTGAATATGAGGACGGCCGTCATCCGAAGGAAGTGTTGTTTACCAAAAATCTGGAGGAAGATTTAAAACGCCGGGATTTTACTATCAATGCCATGGCTTACAATGAGCAGACCGGTATGGTGGACATTTTTGGCGGGGTACAGGATTTAAACGATAAAATCATCCGCTGTGTGGGTGTGGCAGGAGACCGTTTTGACGAGGACGCCCTGCGCATTATGCGTGCCTTCCGGTTTTCGGCGCAGTTGGGCTTTTCTATCGAGGAAAAAACCCGGATTGCGGCTGCCGAGCGGGCGGAAAATTTAAAGAAAATCAGTGCGGAACGAATTCGTGTAGAATTAACAAAATTGTTGTTATCTCCGCATCCGGACCGGCTTCTTTGGATGCAGCAAAACGGCATAACCGAAATTGTTTTGCCGGAATATGATGCTATGGTGGCAACCTTTTTACAGGAAGGAAAATATGCCTTTAATTTAGGTGTATATACCCTAAAGGTAATCGAACAGGCAGGAACAGAAGGCAATTGGTCTAAAAAGGAACTGCAGATGTTAAAGTTTGCGGCATTGCTGCATTCTTTGTCGGGAGTGGCAGCAAAAGCGGTAATGCGCCGTCTGAAATTCGATAACGAAACAACGGATATGGTAGTCCGTCTGGTGACGGCTTATGATGAATATATTGATTTGTCCGGTTCCAAAGAAGAACATCCGGTGGCTATGCGTCATATGATGCACCGTCTTGGCCCGGACATGATGGAACTTTTGTGGGAGCTGCAGAGGGCGCAGATTGTGTCCGGAAATCCGGAAATCATGGAACACAAATCAGCGGTTCTTGCAAAAACAAGAGTGCTTTACCGGGAAGTAGTAGCAAGAGGGGATTGCGTTTCCCTAAAGCAGCTGGCTGTAAACGGTAAGGATATTATCGGAATCGGAGCAACTCCCGGAAGACAGCTGGGAGATATTTTAGATCAGCTATTACAGCAGGTGTTAGACAAGCCTGAACTGAATGAGAGAGAAATATTGCTTTCTTTAGCAAAACAACATATCGTATAGAGGAATAACCGCCTCTTCCATGACATAAACTCTAAGGAGTATGATTTTGGTCGGAGGAAGAGGTATGGAGGACAAAATTTCGGATTTATTGGCGCAGTACGACTTGGTGGTTTACAGAGCCGGCCGTGTCAAAGGAGCCTGGATTCTGGAAACAGACCGGGGGTTAAAAAGTCTCGGAGGCTGCAGCTATAGTGAAGGCAAAGTAGCCTTTGAACAGAAGGTAAAGCTGCATGCTGCAGAGCACGGGTTCCCAGCGCTGGACCTTTATGTGGAAAATAAAGAGCAGGGATTTTTGGTGCAGGGTCCGTACAATGAGCAGTTTGTTATGCGGGACTGGTTTTACGGAGACGAATGCGATGCAAAAAACAGAGAGCATGTTTTACTGGCAGTAGAAACCTTAGCCAGGCTGCACAACAGTCTGAAAGGATTATCACTTTCTTCGGAGGAACAGAGCTTTTGCTTGCAGCAACGGGTTCCGGAACTGTTGGAACGGAGAAATAAAGAGCTTCGCAGAGTCCGCACCTATATCCGTGGTAAAAAGCAGAAAACGGTGTTTGAACAGAACTTTCTGTCCCAATTTGATGCACAGGCGGCCAGGGCAGAAGAAGCATTTTCCATGCTGGATAATGAGAACTATGAACGCTATTATTGCCATGCAGTAGAAGAGGGATGTATGCTTCACGGAAACTTTACCCATCATAGTGTACTGTTGCTTCCGGAAGGCAGCATGGCGGTCACAGGGTTTGATAAGGCAGAGACAGGTATCCGGATTCAGGACTTTTATCAGCTGTTCCGCAAAATAATGGAAAAGTGGGACTGGGATGCGTCTTTAGGAGAAAGCATGTTAGAAACCTATCAGAAAATCCGTCCGGTTCCGAAAGAAGAATGGCAGTTACTGCAGGTAATGCTCATTTATCCGGAAAAATTCTGGAAGGTGGCAAACCGTTACTATAATAACCGGAAGTCCTGGATTCCGGAAAAGAATATGCAAAAGCTTTTGCAGACCATGGAGCAGGCAGACAAGAAAGAAGCCAGCCTGAAAGCGTTGTTTACATAAATTACGTAAGAGAGGAGAACAGGTACAAATGAAGAAAAAAAGCCAAAGCGGTGCCATTGCTGTAATGGTAACCTTGATTGTATTAATCGTCTTTAGCACAGTCCTTCTGTTTCTCCCGGAGGAAAAGCCTAAAACGAAGAATCCTGTGCCTACTGCCACAGTAACTCCTACCGGGGCGATTACGTCTATTCCGGTGGAGTCCGAAACATTGGCGGTGGTGTTGGAAGTAGATACGGAAGTAAAAATGATAACGGTATACGATGTGGAAGCAGAGGAAACAAAGCGTCTGGTGTACACCGGCGCCACCTCCTTCTACGATGGTTACGGTATCCAGATATCCGCAATGCAGTTAAAGAAAGGCGACATGTACCGGTTTCACATCAATGTAAAAGAAGAGTGGATTTCCAATGCTTATGAAGCGGTAGACCGGAGGGAAAAACCGCAGAACACAAAAGTCTGGGAAAAAACGGACGTTGATTACATGACGATTGATCAGGGGAAAATATCCTTCCGGGGTCAGAATTACCGTTATAACGACGGCATCTGCGTAATGAGCAACGGTAAGCAGATTACTCTCGGCGACATTCAGCCTACCGTGGATATTGTTACGGTCCGCGGTGTGGGACAGGTTATTTACGAAATTGACGTGACCAAAGGCCATGGGTATATTACCCTGAAAAACCATGGGGATTTTATCGGCGGGGTAATTACCATCGGCAGTACCAGAGTGGATTCCGTGTATGAAGACGCTACCTATCTGGTGAGAGAAGGTACTTATAACGTGGCGGTAGAGTGCGGTAAGTATGCAGGCCGGGAAGATATCACGGTGGCAAGGGATGCCACAGCGGTATTCGATGTGTTTGAATACGGCAGCGGTCCGATAAAAAAGGGCTGGCTTACCATTAACATTGACCCGTTGGGTGCAGATTTGTATATTGACGGCGTGAAAACCGCGTATACCGACGGTGTAGAACTGGAATACGGCACTTACAGGTTTGAATTTTCCGAAGGCGGATATACTTCTTATAATGCAACGGTGCTGATTGACCAGCCAAAGCAGAGTCTGTCGGTATTCCTGATTGAGAAGAAACCGGAGGAAACTAATCCGGATGATGACGACACTACCACCGACCCAAACGAGCCTGATGATGGCGATGATACCGGCACTAATCCGGATGAACCGGATAATAACCCCGGAGAAGAAACAGGTGACGGTGTCGGAGACTACCCCGGCAACACTTCCGGTGAGGACCCTATGTCCGGGATTATGACCAGTGTTTCCGTGACGGAAATGGGGTATAATCTGGATTTGGAAAGCGCTATTTATGTATTGGGTCCAAGCGGGGCAACCGTTCTTTTGGATGGTGTGGAATTGGGTACTGCACCGATGGATTTTGAAAAAATTATTGGTTCCTATATTATAACAATCATCCGCAGTGACGGTGCAGTAAAGAACTTTAACTGCACGGAGACCGACAACGGCAAAGATTCCTATTATAACTTCAGCTGGATTGATTAAATCTATTGCGAATTGGTTCATAAAATGGTAAAATGTATGTAATCGGGGTTTAGTACCCTGTTATGAAATTTGTGTAAAATGAAACTTATCATATGAGGAGGTTTATAATGGACTACAAGAAAATGTATGAAGAATGGTTAAGCAATCCGTACTTCGACGCAGAAACAAAAAAAGAACTGGAAAGCATCAAGGATGACGAAAAAGAAATCAAAGAACGCTTCTATACCGAGTTAGAGTTCGGTACCGGCGGTCTTCGCGGCATTATCGGTGCAGGTATTAACCGCATGAACATCTACACTGTTCGTAAGGCTACCCAGGGTCTGGCAAACTATATTATCCGTGCAGGTAAGCAGGACAAGGGTGTTGCAATTGCATTTGACTCCCGCCGTATGTCTCCTGAATTTGCTAAGGAAACAGCGCTTTGTCTTTGTGCAAACGGCATTCCTGTGTATATTTTTGAGAGCCTCCGTCCAACCCCTGAATTATCTTTCGCATTAAGAGAATTAGGATGTGTTGCCGGTGTTAACATTACTGCCAGCCATAACCCACCGGAATACAACGGTTACAAGGCATACTGGGAAGACGGCGCACAGATTACACCTCCTCATGATGTAGAAATCTTAAAGGAAGTTAAGGCAATTACCGATTTCGCTGCTGCAAAGACCATGTCTGAGGCAGACGCTGTGGCAGCAGGTTTATATCATGTTATTGGCAAGGAAATCGACGACAAGTACATCGAAACTTTAAAGAAGTTAGTTCTTCGTCCTGACTGCATCAAGGCTATGGCGAAGGAATTAAAGATTGTTTACACACCTCTTCACGGTACAGGTAATCTTCCGGTAAGAAGAGTTTTAGCAGAGCTTGGCTTTGAAAACGTTTATGTAGTTAAGGAACAGGAGTTACCGGACGGCAACTTCCCAACCGTAAGCTATCCAAATCCGGAAGCAGCAGAAGCATTTGCGCTTGGCTTAAAGCTTGCTAAGGAAGTAGATGCAGACTTAGTTCTTGCAAATGACCCTGACGCAGACCGTCTCGGCGTTTATGTAAAGGATACCAAGTCCGGCGAATACATTTCCTTAACCGGTAATATGTCCGGATGTCTCCTTGCAGATTACGAAATCGGCCAGATGAAGGAACTTCGCGGTCTCCCTGCAGACGGTGCTTTAATCGAAACTATCGTTTCCACCGACATGGCAAAGGCAATCGCTAAGTACTACGGCATCGCTCTTTACGAGTGCTTAACCGGCTTTAAGTTCATCGGTCAGAAGATGTTAGAGTTCGAAACCCAGGGTACAGGTACTTACCTCTTCGGTTTCGAAGAAAGCTACGGCTGTCTTATCGGTGACCACGCAAGAGATAAGGATGCTATTGTTGCTACTATGGCACTTTGCGAAGCAGCAGCTTATTATAAGACAAAGAACATGACCTTATGGGATGCTATGATTGAACTGTACGACCGTTACGGTTACTACAAGGACGGTATCGTATCCGTTACCATGAAGGGTATCGAAGGTCTTGACAAGATTCAGAGCATCATGGCTTCTCTCCGTGAGAACCCACCTGCTGAGGTTGGCGGTTACAAGATTCTTGCTATCCGCGACTACAAGAAGGACACTATCAAGAACCTTGTTACCGGCGAAGTTACTCCTACCGGATTGCCTTCCTCCAATGTTCTTTACTTTGAGATGGAAAACAACACCTGGATTTGTGTTCGTCCATCCGGTACAGAGCCAAAGATTAAGCTGTACTACGGCGTAGTTGGTACATCCTTAGAAGACGCAGATGCTAAGTCCAAGGCACTGGCAGACAGCGTAAATGATATGATTAACGCGTTCTAAGAGAGGTTTTTAATGAAATATATTTTCATGGATTTGGATGGCACCATAACAAATCCTGCTGAGGGCATTACGAAATGTTTTGAATATGCACTGAACCATTTTGGAATTCAGGTGGAAAGCAGAACTCAGCTGGAGCAGTTTATCGGTCCGCCTCTCCGGCAAAGCTTCAAAGAAGGCTTTGGCTTTGATGATGCAAAGGCTACAGAGGCAATAGCAAAATACAGAGAACGTTTTACTCCTGTCGGCATGTACGAAAACGAAGTATATTCCGGAATGGAGCAGGCGTTGCAGAGCTTAAAAGAAGCAGGTAAGGTGTTAATTGTTGCTACCTCCAAGCCGGAACATATGGCAAAAAAGATTTTGGCGCATTTTCATCTGGACGTCTATTTTGACGATATATGCGGTTCCTGTGACGATGCAAACCGTAACGAAAAAGATGAAGTAATCCGTTATGCATTGGAGAAGCATGGAATTGCCGATGCGTCAGATGTTCTGATGGTGGGTGACCGGAAATTTGATGTCATCGGTGCACAAAAGTGCGGTCTAAAATGTATGGGTGTATTGTATGGTTTTGGCGACCGTAAGGAGTTGGAAACAGCCGGTGCAGCCTACATTGCAGAAACAGTGGAAGATATGGCACGGATTATCGTGTCGATATAAAGCAGGGGAGGGGTTGCAGTAAAGTACGTAATGTATTTTACTGTAACCCTCTTGCGCTTAAATAAAAAGGAAAAAGGAGAATAAAAAATGAATTCGAACGATGCAAAAACCGTCCTTCGGGTGGTGAAAATTGTAGCAGCGGTTCTGGTTATTCTGATTCTCGGGTTTAATTGCTATTATACCATCGGGGAGCAGGAGCAGGCGGTAGTTACAACCTTTGGTAAGGCAGACGCAGTCAGCACACCGGGTCTGCACTTTAAGGTTCCGTTTATCCAAAAGGTAACCAAAGTGGACACAACAATTAAGGGTCTGGCTATCGGTTATGATGCAAATACCGGTATGTCGGTGGAGGATGAATCTTTAATGATTACTTCCGACTATAATTTTGTAAATGTGGATTTCTTCCTGGAATACAAGGTAAACGACCCGATTAAGGCATTATATGCCTCCCAGAATCCGGTGTTGATTTTAAAGAATATGGCACAGGGCTGTATCCGTTCCGTAATCGGTTCCTACGATGTAGACAGTGTTATTACCACCGGAAAGAGCGAAATCCAGTCCAAAATCAGAGAAGAGCTGATGGCGCAGTTAGAGGATAAGGACATCGGTATCCAGCTGGTAAACCTGTCCATTCAGGATGCAGAGCCTCCGACAGCACAGGTCATTGAGGCGTTCAAAGCGGTAGAAACCGCAAAGCAGGGCAAGGAAACAGCCATCAATAATGCAAAGAAATACCGCAGTGAGCAGCTCCCTCAGGCAGAGGCCCAGGTAGACCAGATTAAGAAGCAGGCGGAAGCAGAAAAAGAAGCCCGCATTAACGAAGCAAACGGTCAGGCGGCACGTTTTAATGCGCTGTACGAGGAATACATTAAGTATCCGCTGATTACCAAGCAGAGAATGTTTTTTGAAACCATGCAGGAAATCCTTCCTGATTTAGAAGTTATCATCGACAACGGGGACGGCAGCGTGCAAAAGATTTTACCGCTGGACTCCTTTGGAAACTAGGAAGGGAGGAACGAAGTTATGGAAGAATATGTAATGCCTGAAAAGAATAAGAAAAAATCCGGCGGCGGATTCGGCAAAATAGTGTTACTTGTAGTAGCTTTTGTGGCACTGATTGTGCTTGCCAATTCCCTGGTTGTAACCGCCGAAAACAAATATACTTTAGTAAAGCAGTTCGGAAAGATTGAACGTATTGTTGACAAAGCGGGTCTCAGCTTTAAGATTCCGTTTATCCAGAGTACCGATACCCTGCCAAAGCAGATTTTGATTTATGACCTGGCTGCGTCTGAGGTATTTACCATGGATAAAAAGACCATGGTGGCAGACAGCTATGTTCTCTGGAGAATTAACGACCCACAGCTGTTTGTGCAGACCTTAAATTCCCAGGTGGCAAATGCAGAAAGCAGAATCAATGCGCAGGTGTTCATGTCCATGAAAAATATTATCTCCAGTCTGGATCAGACGGAGGTTATTAACGGACGTGACGGCGAGCTCACCAAGATGATTATGGGCAATATCGGTAACTCCATGGAGCAGTACGGTATTGAGCTTATCACGGTAGAAATTAAGCGTTTGGATCTTCCGGATGACAATAAGAATGCGGTGTACGAGCGTATGATTTCCGAGCGTAACAACATCGCGGCATCCTATATCGCAGAAGGTGAAGCGGAAGCAACCAAGATCCGTACCCAGACCGACTACGAAATCACTGTCAGCATTTCCGAAGCAAAAGCGGAGGCAGAAGCTACGGTGGCAGCCGGTGAAGCGGAATACATGAAGGTTTTATCTTCCGTATATGCAGACCAGCAAAGAAGTGATTTTTATACCTTCGTATTATCCTTAGATGCGGCAAAGGCATCTTTGGTTGGCGAAAACAAGACACTGATTCTGGATGAGGATTCTCCGATCGCTCAAATCTTCAATACGGTCGAATAGTTACAGAAAGGAAAAGAAAGAGATGGCAAAAGAATTATTGAAGAGAAGTCAAGTTAGAGTAGAAGACACCTGGAAAGTGGAAGATATGTATGCTACTGTAGACGATTGGAAAGCAGATTTAGAAGTAGTTAAAAAATTAGCAGAGGAACTGGTAACTTATCAGGGCCGCATGGGCGAGTCCGCAGAAAGCTTTTATCAGGCACTTTATTTAGATGATGAAATCGGCCGTATCGGAGGTAAGGCTTACAGCTATGCCAGCCGTTGTTCCGATGTGGATACCACAAATACCGAGAACCAGGCACTTGTAATGCAGGTAAGAACCCTGTTTGTTACTTTGGGCGAAAAGACCGCATTCATGACACCGGAAATTTTAGCAATTCCGGAAGAAACCTTAGAAAAGTTCTACGCTGAAAAGCCGGAGTTAGAGGTATACCGCAGAATGTTAGACAATATTTTACGCAGAAAGGCTCACATGCTTTCTGCAGAAATGGAGCAGTTACTTGCTTCCGCAGGAGATATCACCGGCACCTCCGACAACGTATTTTCCATGTTTAACAATGCAGATTTGGTATTCCCTGAAATTACTGATGAAAACGGCGAGAAGGTCCGCTTAACCCACGGCAGATATGTTCCGTTCTTGGAGAGCAGCGACCGCAGAGTACGTGAAGAAGCATTTAAGGCAATGTACTCCACTTACAAGAGCTACCGTAACACTTTAGCTGCAACTTATTCCGGTAAGTTAAAGGCACACTGGTTCTACGCAAAGGCAAGAAAGTACAACAGCTGCTTAGAGGCGGCCGTAGACGGTACCAATGTTCCTGCTTCTGTTTACACAAACTTAATCGAAGCAATTCATCAGAACTTAGACAAGATGCACCGTTACGTATCCATCCGTAAGAAGCTTCTTGGCCTGGATGAACTTCATATGTATGATTTATATACCCCGCTTGTAAAGGAAGCCGATGTAAAGATTCCTTACGAGCAGGCAAAGAAGACCGTATACGAAGCGCTGGCACCTCTTGGTGAGGAATACCGTGCTGTTATCAAAGAAGGTTTTGAAAACCGCTGGATTGACGTTTATGAGAACGAAGGTAAGAGAAGCGGTGCTTACTCCGCAGGTGTTTACGGCGTGCATCCGTATGTATTGTTAAACCACAACGATACACTGGATAACATGTTCACACTGGCTCACGAAATGGGTCACGCAATGCACTCCTACCTGTCCAATAAGACACAGCCTCATGTAGATGCAGGCTATGTGATTTTCGTGGCAGAAGTAGCTTCTACTTGTAACGAAGTACTTTTGATGGAGCATCTCTTAAAGAACACTACCGATAAGGTTCAGAGAGCATACTTAATCAATCACTTTTTAGAGAGCTTCCGTGGTACCGTGTACCGTCAGACCATGTTTGCTGAGTTTGAATTATTAACCCACCAGATGTGCGAGCGCGGCGAAAGTCTTACTCCGGATGCACTGAGTTCGGTATATTATGACTTGAACAAGAAGTACTTTGGTGACGACATGGTTGTGGATGAAGACATTGCGATGGAATGGGCAAGAATTCCTCACTTCTATTACAACTTCTATGTTTACCAGTACGCAACCGGTTTCTCTGCTGCAGTGGCACTGGCAAACCGTATTTTAAAGGAAGGTCAGCCGGCTGTGGATGATTACTTAAAGTTCTTAAGCGGCGGCTGCTCCAAGTCTCCAATCGATCTGCTTAAGATTGCAGGTGTGGATATGACAACTCCTGCGGCTGTAAATTCCGGCCTGGAGATGTTTGGCAGATTATTAGACGAAATGGAAGAATTAATGAAGTAATATGGAACCTACAAAAGAAAATAAAATGGGCACTATGCCCGAAAATAAACTCCTTATCAGTATGGCAGTGCCAATGATGCTCTCCATGCTGGTGCAGGCTCTTTACAATGTGGTGGACAGTATCTTTGTTGCAAAAATCAGCGAAGATGCCCTGACTGCCGTTTCCCTGGCTTTCCCGGTGCAAAATCTATTGATTGCTCTTGGCACCGGCACCGGTGTGGGTATCAATGCATTGCTTTCCAAGAGCCTTGGCGAAAAGAATCAGAAGCTGGCGAATAAGGTGGCGCACAACGGTATATTGCTTATGATGTTTAGTGCCGTTGCCTGTGCATTATTCGGTATTTTCGGAAGCCGCTGGTTTTTTACCACCCAGACGGATGATTTGGTTTTAATTGAGTACGGAACACAGTATCTGACCATTGTTATGGCATGCTCCTTCGGTATCTTCGGCCAGTTTATTACAGAACGTTTACTTCAGGCAACGGGCCGTACTACTCTCAGTATGTATACCCAGCTGCTTGGTGCGGTTACCAACCTGATTCTTGACCCAATCTTGATTTTCGGTTGGTTTGGCCTGCCTGCCATGGGTATTACCGGCGCGGCTGTAGCTACTGTTATCGGACAGATTATTTCTGCCTGCTTTGGCCTCTGGCTGAATATAAAGAAAAATCCGGAAATTCAGTTGAGTGTAAAGGAACTGGTGCCGGACGGTGCGGTTATCAAAAAGATTTATTCCGTAGGTATCCCGTCCATTATTATGGGCTCCATCGGTTCTGTGATGACCTATGGTATGAACCGTATCCTGATGGGATTTTCTTCTACAGCGGCAGCGGTATTCGGTGTGTATTTTAAGCTCCAGAGCTTTATCTTCATGCCGGTATTCGGTTTAAATAACGGTATGGTGCCGATTATTGCGTACAATTACGGTGCAAAGAATAAGGACCGTATGCTCCGAACAATGAAGCTGGCAATTACTTATGCAGTTGCCATTATGTTTGTAGGATTTTTAGTGATGCAGATTTTCCCGGCACAGTTGTTCAGCCTGTTTGAAGCATCTGCAGATATGCTTGCTATCGGTGTTCCTGCGCTGCGTTTTATCAGTATCAGCTTTTTGTTTGCCGGTTTTTGCATCATTGCCGGTTCCACCTTCCAGGCACTTGGAAACGGTATGTTAAGCATGATTGTTTCCATTGCAAGACAGCTGGTGGTGCTGCTTCCGGTGGCATATTTGCTTTCCTTAACCGGAAACTTAAATTTAATCTGGCTGTCCTTCCCGATTGCAGAACTGATGTCGGTGGCATTGTCCGGATTATTCCTGTATAAGATTTATAAGAAGGTAATTAAACCGTTGTAAAAATGGTTACAGTAACATAATTATTTGGAATAAATATAATAGGGCCACATACATGATGTGCCGGTTTGGGCAGACATATATGTGGCTCTTGTTGTTATGCTAATTGTTTTCGAATAGCGTTTTCTACGAAATTATTTAGAGACATTTGATGCGATGTTGCAAAGACAACTGCTTGACGGTGAAGCTCTGGTGATATACGGACATTAAAACTGCCTTTGTATGCAATTTCCGGCTGGATTCCTTCTTCTACACAAAGTGCTAGATAATCATCTACAGCATTATGAAAATCATCGATGAGTTCTTGGGCCGTAGTACCTTCATAAGAAATCAAGGCACGGATTCCCATGGCTTTGCCGAAAAATACTTTATCTTCTTCGGAAAATTCAACACTGCCAAGATAGCCCTTATATTCCATGGTACTGCTCATATGAGTCCCTCCTGTTCTAAGGTTTCGATTAATTGCTTAATCTGATACTCTAAAAGCTCTTTGCGAGGATGTGGTTTATGCAGTAAAATTGGTGCTTTTGTGGCACTTACGAATTTGACACGGGAACCACTGGTTTTACCCTTGTCGGAACGTGAATACGATAGATATTTTAATAGAGTTTCAGCTTCGTCGAATGTGAAATCCTTCGGATGAGATTTAAGTCTTTTTATCAGTTTATCTTTTTGCCCCATATTTTATGCTAACCTCTTCTAAAAGTAATATACTATATGATGAATAAAAATGCAACTAAAAATAGTTGCAAAAAGATATTAAAGTGAAAAAACAAGAAAAAATGTGTTATACTGTAACAAAACGAAATTTATATCGACTAATCTTATGAAAAGATGGAAACAGAAAGGAGGCTTCGGGGTGCAACGGCTACTGGAAAAATTATTCCATACCTATTACAAAGACATATATCGTTATCTTTACAGCCTTACCCATGATGCTTCCCTTTCAGAGGACCTGACTTCGGAGGCGTTTTTAGAAGCGGTAAAATCTATTGCCGCCTTCCGGGGAGAGTCGGATGTAAAGACCTGGTTGTTTTCCATTGCCAGACATAAATGGATTGATAACCTGCGGAAAAAGAACCGACAGGCAGAGACAGAAGTATTGTCGGAATTGGTTGGTGACTTTCCGGCAGTTGATGGCGGTACAGAGCTAAAAGGACCGGAAGAACAGTATTTAGACAAAGAGTTGTTGGAACGGGTATACGCGCTTTTGGAAGAAGAACCGGAGCGGACTCGGAATATTGTAAAGCTTCGCTTGGAGGGATATTCCTTTTATGAAATAGCAAAAACGGAAAAGATTTCCGAGAGCTCTGCCAGAGTAATTTACTTTCGGACGAAAGAAAAAATAAAAGCAAGCTTGGAAAAGGAGGGACTGGGCCGTGAATAAAATTACCTGTGATATGTGTAAGGATTTGATGCCGTTAGTGAAAGACGGAATTGCAAGTGCGGACAGCTGCCTTGCGGTAAAAGAGCATTTGAAGGAATGTGAAGCCTGTAAGCAGTTATACGAAAATGAGAGTACTGATTTTTTGGAACTCAATATGGATTTGGAACTGGAGCTTGGCAAATTAAAGCGTAAATTACAGATTTTTTCCGTGGTGCTTATGATGTTTGGCGTATTCTTTGGCCTGAGCCTTACCGCCAGTCAGGAAATGTTTTATAACAGCCTGATTATGCCGGTTATCGGTGCCCTCGGCTATGTGATTTTCCGGTGGAAGGCAATTTATCAGATTCCGCTTTTACTGCTGGTGATGCAGTGCCTGATTAACTTTTTGGGTCTTGCCCGGGGCATGGAATATATGCCGTTTGTGGCAATTCTCATGTGGGTCGGCATTTACACCATCTTTGTGGAACTTGGTGTGTTGGTGGCAGGTTTGCTGCATTTTGCTTTTAAGAAAGATAAGTAAGGGGGGATGGTAATGAAAAAGAAATGGATGAAAATAGCAGCCTTGATTGTTGCATTGCTTATCATTGCCGGTCTTTGCGTGTTTGCCAATGCATTGGTTGGAAATCCGGTATCTAAATGGTTGGCTACCAGAACTGCAGAAAAGCATTTGGAAGAAGTGTACGGCGATACGGATTTTGTGATAGAAAAGATTGGTTTTAATTTTAAGGATACGGATTATTACGCCCACGTTATATCCCCGAGCAGCGAAGACAGCAGCTTTTCATTGCGGATTGGAATGTGGGGACAGCTGCTTTTGGACACCTATGAAAGCCGGGTGCTGACCGGTAACAATACACAGAATCGGTTGTATATGGAGTACCGTGCCCTGGCGGATGAAGTGTTAGAGGCGCCGGACTATCCCTTTACCAGTTTTATTGCCTACGGAGATTTGCACGTGGGATTCCGGCCTGCAGATGTGGAACTTCCGGCAGATTATTATCCGGAGCATTATTACATTATAGAAGAACTTGTGCTGGACAAAAAGTATGATATCAGAGAGCTGGGGGCAAAAGCCGGATATCTTATTGTTTACGTAGAGGATGATATAGTCACGGTGGAGCGCGCGGCAGAAGTGCTGCTTGAATTAAAAGAAGTATTTGACCGCAGGAATGTACCGTTTTATGCTATCGATTTTGTGCTGGAATACCCGCGTAAACCGGAGGGTGGCACTACCAAAGAAGGCAGAGTGGAAGCGGATGGGTTCCTGTATACAGACATTTACGAAGAAGGTATGATAGAGCGCGTGAGTGCTGCAAATGATGCTGCAAACGCATATCATGCGGAGCAGGACCGGATAACCAAAGAATTGATTGAACAACAGGAGGCGCAGGAGAATGAGTAAAGGATTCAAAGCGTTATTACAACAAAATAAGAAAGTTTTGTTTGCCCACTTAATTTGCCTTGGCATATTGTTGCTTGGCTTCGTGCTTTGCCGCTATGTGTTCTTTGACCTGCACGGCATGAAAGAATGGCCGGTTGATTTATTTATAGCGGGTCTGGTAGCACTATTGGTTTCGTTGTTCGCAAGAAAACAGTATGTTCCGTGGTTTACAGCGGGCGGTTATGTTTTAGGCTTTCTGTTGGGAGTTCTGTTTCATACGGAAGGTACAGACCCGGGTGGCGGAAAAACAGATAACCTGTGGAGCATCTGGATGCTCGTTTTTCTGGGATGTATTATGGCAGGTTTCCTTTTTGAAGTAGTGATGAAGTGGTGGAAACTGTTGAAAAAGCGCTAACGGAATGTGTGAAGCTTTTGAAGTAATTTTTATATTAATTACGCAATCCCTGTTATAATTTTATTCGAAAGAAACGAGCGTGTTTCTGAAGGATAAAATTATAACAGGGATTATTAATAAAAACTAAAATGCTTTGAAAAGTTCTACAAATTTTCTTACCACTTTATAAACCGGTCCTTCCAATTCTTTGCTTGCATTTTTTAATTCCTCACGAATGGCAATATGCTGAGGACAGTGGGCTTCACAGTTACCGCAGCCCACGCAATTGGAAGCGGCGGTGGAAGTTTTACGCAGGGCGGTGCATTTGATGTACTCTACAACGCTCCAGAACTTACCGTCATAGTAGCGACGGTTGTAAGAGGAAAAGGTACCCGGAATATCTACGCCCTTTGGACACGGCATACAATAACCGCAGCCGGTACATCCTACCTTCATGCGGGAGTTAATGGCGTATACTACACGTTGCAGCATTTCTTCTTCCTCAGGACCAAGGGAACCAATCTCGGTAGTGGAAGCAGTCTTGACGTTATCATCAATCATTTCTAAAGTGTTCATACCGGACAGAACACAGGTTACCTCCGGCTGATTGTACAGCCAGCGGAAGGCCCACTGGGCCGGTGTGTAAGAATCTTTATATTCTGCGAAAAGCTTCTTTGCCTCCTCCGGCAAATTGTTTACCAGACGACCGCCACGTAAAGGTTCCATAATAATAACCGGTAATCCTTTTTCGTGGGCATAGTGTAAGCCTTTGCGTCCTGCCTGGGTATGTTCGTCCATATAGTTGGTATTGAATCTGGCAAAATTCCCAAGGATATGCATTGACTAATTGACAGAACATATCGGAGTTGCCGTGGTAGGAAAAACCAATCTGGCGGATGGCACCGCTTGCCTTTTTATCAGCCAGCCACTGTTCAATGCCAAGTTCCTTTAAGCGGTTCCAGGTGGCAACGTCAGAGAGCATGTGCATCAGATAATAGTCGATGTGGTCGGTGCGCAGACGGCGCAATTGCTCCTGAAATAATTTTTCCAGCCCGTCCAGACTCTTAATCAAATAGTGCGGAAGCTTGGTAGCAATATAAATTTGGTCGCGGATGCCGTTTTTCTCAAATATTTCGCCGATAGCAGTTTCGCTGCCGGGATATACATAGGCGGTGTCGTAATAGTTGACGCCACCGTGGTATGCTGCCATAATCTGTTCTTCAGCCTTTGTCATATCGATTTTTCCAAGGGTGTTTTGAAAACGCATGCAGCCAAAGCCTAAAAGGGATATTTTGTTGTTGTATTTGTCAAAACGATAGTTCATGTAGTTCTCCTTGCTTCTGCTTTTGATATAATAAAATGTTCATTATCAGTGTAAATCAAATCCGGAAAAATAGCAATGGAAATTCGGCCACGGTTGCTTTATAATAAAATCAAATGCGGAGAGGAGAGTTTGTTATGAAGTGGTTAGTTGCATCCGACATTCACGGTTCGGAATTTTATTGTAAGGAAGTATTAAAGGCATTCGACAGGGAGAAGGCGGACCGCCTGCTTTTACTGGGTGATATTTTGTATCATGGTCCGAGAAATGACCTGCCAAGAGATTATGCGCCGAAGAGAGTAATTTCTCTGTTAAACGAGCGAAAGCAAAGCATCCTTTGTGTGCGGGGAAACTGTGATGCGGAGGTGGACCAGATGGTGTTGGAATTTCCGATTTTGGCAGACTATGCGGTACTTGATTTGGGTAACCGATTGCTTTACGCTACCCACGGACATGTATACGGGGAGTTTAATCCTCCTCCGTTACAAAAGGGCGATATTTTACTTTGCGGCCATACCCATGTGCCGAAGTGTGCGGAGCATGACGGTTATGTTTATATGAATCCGGGGTCTGCCGCTCTTCCAAAGGAAGACAGCCACCATGGCTATATGACGCTGGAGAACGGGGAATTCCTTTGGAAAGATTTTGACGGAAATGTAAAGAAGAAATTCAGATAACGTAGTGCTTATTGCAAGTACTAAATTGCAACAAGAAAAATAAATTAAACAAAATGTAAAATATATCTTGCATTTTGCAAAATAACATGGTATAGTAAAGTTACTTCGAAGGGTAACTTTAGTTTTGTTGCATGGGAAAACAAGGAGGATAAATCCTCTGCCCGCGTCAGCGGGCGGGCATTTTCCTTCGGAAAACAAGGAGGATTATATCATGTTATTTAAAAAGAAAAATCAAACACAAGTAAAAGATGAGAGAATCGAAAAAGAAACCAACAAGTTAATGACACCGATGTTTTATCTGTTTTCCGCAGGCTTACTGGCGTGTCTTGTTTTAAAGTTGGTGCTTAGGGAGCCTTGGTACAACTTTGTTTTAGAAATTGCATGTCTGGTACCGGCCTGGGGCTATGCACTCGTAAAGCGTGCACAAAGCGGTATTCTGGTTATGAAAGAGAAAGACGATGCATTGCTTTCCATCCGTGATGCCATTCACTCCAAGGCATTTATGATTTCTTTCTGGGTAATCATTATCGGCGAAGTGCTTTATATGTTTGCGGTGACAGACTATTTCGGCCGGTATGGAATCATTGAACCGGATGAAGTAAGCTGGCCGAGAGAAATGACCTGGCTGGTTGTTTATTTGGCGATTTGGCTTATTCCTGCCCTTATTGTTACTGTGAATACTTTGAAAAAAGGCTGGATGATCTGGGGCAGTCAAAAGAGAGAGGTTACAGGTAAAAAAGCATTTGGTAAGCGTGTTATCGTTGGTTCCCTGTTTTTCGGTTTAATTATGGGTCTGCCAGAATTAATTGCAAACGGAATCTTCTACGCAAAGGGCTGGCTTATGATTCTTGGAATGGCAGCAATGTGGGGAGTTCTGTTCTATTTCGGAATGCTTGGAATGATTAAGCTTTCCGAAAAAAATGCAGACAAAGCCGTAAAAGAAAAGGAAGAGAGCAATGAAGAATAAGAAGATGAAGTTAGCCAGGGTGGAATGCGACTTGACCCAGGAGCAGCTGGCAGAGAAAATCGGGGTCACCAGACAGACCATTGGTCTCATTGAGTCCGGAAACTATAATCCGAGCATTAGCCTTTGTATTGATATATGTAAGGCATTAAACCGCACGCTGGATGAATTGTTCTGGACGGCGGAGTAAGCTAATAAGTAAAGAGCAGGTTTGCTATCAACCTGCTCTTTTTTAGTTATCAGAGTATTAAATTAGTTTGGTAACAAAGGTTTTCAATTCCTCAAACCCACCCTGCGGATATTTAGTTATGTCCGCATTTTTCTCATTAATCAGGCAATCGGTAAGTAAAAACACCTGCATGCCCAGTGTTTCTGCAATCATGTCTTCTTCGGTGTTGTTTCCCACCATCAGACATTCTTCCGGTTTAAGTCCGGTCTTTTCTAAAATCTCCACATAGTACTTAGGATTTGGCTTACAGTAACGGCTGTTTTCATAGGTGGTTATAAGTTCAAAATCTTCTTTTGCAAGTCCTGCCCAGCTGATGCGGTTTTCGGTAGCAACTGCCGGAAACAGCGGGTTAGTGGCAAGAATCAATCGCTTACCGGATGCTTTGATAAGGTCGATGACCTCTTTTGCAGCAGGGGTTGGCTGACAGGCATTTTTAGCAGCGGCAAATTCGTTGCGGTAAAAAGAATCAAATATCGGCATATCAGGACGGCAGTCTTTTCCGACCAAAGTACAGAAAGTGTCCCAGAAGGCTTCTTCATTGGTTTTGCTGCCATTGTTCATTACCATGGCCTTGGTGCCGGCCCAAACATTGTTTACCAAAGTGTCCTTGTCATATCCGTGTGGCACCAGCTTTGCCGCCAGTGAACCAAAATAGTATTTCATAAACAGGTCCTGGTCCATAGGAAGCAGGGTGCCGTCTAAATCGAATAAGATTGCTTTGATGTTCATTTGTTATTCTCCTAGATATCTAAAAAGATTTAGATAATTTACAGATATCATAATAAAGGAAAATGTGCAAAATGGCAAGGTGAAATGTATTCAAAGTGAGAAAAGATTAGAAAAAGATTAAAGTCTGACAATTTTAGCACTCACCTCTTGACAGTGCTAACAAAAGGTGTTATAACCATGAATAGAAACAAAAAGTGTTTCAAACAGTGATAAATGGATATGATTAGAAAGAGAAAGGAGCGAGTTGATTATGAACATTAACAAATTCACTCAAAAATCGTTACAGGCGGTACAGGATTGTGAAAAGATGGCATATGATTACGGTCATCAGGAGCTTGTGCCGGAGCATCTGCTTTACAGCTTGCTCACTACAGAAGATAGTTTAATTGCAAAGCTGTTTGAGAAGATGGAAATTTCGCCGGAAGTATTTTTGGCACAGTTAAATGGCTTATTGAATAAGAGACCAAAGGTGTCCGGAGGGCAGGTGTATGTCGGCAATGATTTAAACAAGGTGCTGATTTACGCTGAGGACGAAGCAAAGCACATGGGCGATTCCTATGTGTCCGTGGAGCATCTTTTCTTAAGCCTTTTAAAGAACAGCGGAAGAGAATTAAAGGAGTTGTTTAAGAACTTCCGCATCGATAAGGATCGCTTCCTTAAGGTGCTTGCGGAGGTACGTGGCAATCAGAAGGTGACCACCGACAATCCGGAGGCAACCTATGATACTCTGGAAAAGTACGGTTATGATCTGGTGGAGCGGGCCAGAGCACAGAAGTTAGATCCGGTCATTGGCCGTGACTCCGAAATCAGAAATGTCATCCGCATTTTGTCCAGAAAGACAAAGAACAATCCGGTGTTAATCGGTGAGCCGGGTGTCGGTAAAACCGCGGTGGTGGAAGGTCTTGCCCAGCGTATTGTGGCAGGCGACGTGCCGGAGGGATTAAAGGATAAAACCTTATTTGCCCTGGATATGGGTGCTCTCGTTGCCGGTGCCAAGTACCGCGGCGAATTCGAGGAACGTTTAAAAGCGGTTCTGGAAGAAGTAAAGAAGAGCGAAGGAAAGATTATTCTGTTCATTGATGAACTGCATACCATTGTGGGTGCCGGAAAAACCGAGGGCTCCATGGATGCCGGTAATATGTTAAAGCCGATGCTTGCCCGTGGCGAGCTGCATTGTATCGGTGCCACTACCTTAAATGAGTATCGCATGTACGTGGAAAAAGATGCGGCCCTGGAGCGTCGTTTCCAGCCGGTGCATGTAGACGAACCGACCGTGGAAGATACCATCTCTATTCTGCGTGGTTTAAAGGAACGCTACGAGGTTTACCATGGTGTAAAAATCAACGACGGTGCCCTGGTTTCTGCGGCAACACTGTCCAAACGTTACATTTCCGACCGGTTCCTGCCGGATAAAGCTATCGACTTAGTAGATGAAGCCTGCGCATTAATTAAGACCGAGCTTGATTCCATGCCGACAGAGCTGGACGATGTAAAGCGCCGTATCATGCAGATGGAAATTGAAGAGGCTGCTTTAAAGAAAGAAGACGACCGCTTAAGCAAAGAGCGTCTGGTGAATCTTCAGAAGGAGCTGGCAGAGCTTCGGGAGGAGTTCGCAGGCCAGAAAGCCAAGTGGGACAATGAAAAAGCATCCGTAGAACGCGTTCAGCGCCTCAGAGAGCAGTTAGAAGACATCAACGCGGAAATTGCTATGGCGGAGCGCAATTATGACTTAAATAAGGCCGCTGAGTTAAAATACGGCAAGCTGCCGGAAGTAAAGAAGCAGTTAGAGGATGAAGAGGCGAAGGTGGCGGCAGAGGGTCATACCCTGGTGCACGAAAATGTGGATGAGGAAGAAATCGCAAAGATTGTGTCCCGTTGGACCGGCATCCCGATTGCAAAGCTTACCGAAAGTGAAAGAAACAAAACCCTGCATCTGGATGCAGAACTTCATAAGAGAGTCATCGGTCAGGATGAGGCGGTGGAAAAGGTGGCAGATGCCATTCTTCGTTCCAAGGCGGGCATTAAGGACCCGACCAAACCAATCGGTTCCTTCTTATTCCTGGGTCCTACCGGCGTTGGTAAAACAGAACTTGCCAAATCCTTGGCGGAAGCACTGTTTGACAACGAGCAGAACATGGTCCGCATCGACATGAGCGAATACATGGAGAAATACTCCGTATCCAGACTCATCGGAGCGCCTCCGGGATACGTTGGCTACGAAGAAGGCGGCCAGCTTACCGAAGCGGTGCGTAGAAAGCCTTACTCCGTGGTGCTCTTTGATGAAATCGAAAAGGCCCATCCGGATGTGTTCAACGTGATGCTGCAGATTCTGGATGACGGCCGTGTTACCGATTCCCAGGGCAGAACCGTGGATTTTAAGAATACCATTCTCATCATGACCTCCAACATCGGTTCCCACTATCTGCTTGACGGTGCCAGGGAAGATGGTAGCATCGACGAAGCAAATGTGCAGATGGTAATGAATGAGCTTCGTGCTCATTTCCGTCCGGAATTTTTAAACCGTTTGGATGAAATAATTACCTTTAGCCCATTAACAAAATCCAATGTTTGTGGTATCATGGAATTGTTGATTTCCGATTTGAACAAACGTCTGGCAGACAGGGAAATTTCCATCCGCATGACGGAAGAAGCAAAGGAATTTGCCATTGCCCAGAGCTACGATGCAGCGTACGGTGCAAGACCGTTAAAGCGTTATCTGCAAAAGACGGTGGAAACCATGAGTGCCCGCCTGATTCTTTCAGATGCAGTGGCACCGGGACAGACCATTGTGCTTGACGTGGAAAACGGAAACTTAACCGCCCGTGTCGAGGCGTAATGTAACTTCAAATTCTACTGCGGATGCAGGAAAATAGAATATGAAAATAACAACGGCAGAAGGCTTGCTTTCTGCCGTTGAATTATGTAAGGAGGGTTTATATGTTACCACAAAGTTTGGTAAAAGAAGCACTGGGAATTGCCTTATCCACCGGTGCAGACTATGCAGAAGTGTTCGCAGAACACACCAACCAGAAGGCCATTCAGATGGTTTCTACGAAGGTTGATAAAATTGAGGATGCGGTAATTGCCGGTGTAGGCATCCGTGTATTTCAGGGAACCCGTTGTGTTTCCGGTTCCACTTCTTCTTTAGAAAGAGGTGCTATCCTTGCCTGCGCAAGACGTGTAGCAGATGCTCTTGGAACAGGCAGTGCGGCAATTGCCAACGTAGTGCTCAGAGAACGCCGTTTTGGCGACATCCATCCGGTAAAGATTGTACCGGTATCCGTAGAAAATGCGTATAAGGTAGATTTCTTAAAAGAAGCATGCCAGACGGCAAAGGACTATCATCAGGACATTTCCCAGGTGACAGGTTCTTTCTTAGATGTAGACCACAATATTTTAGTTGCCAACAGCGAAGGCTTATTTGCAGAAGACCGCCAGATTCGTACCAGAATCGCAGTCAGTGCCATCGCCAGCAAGAACGGTGAAAACCAGACCGGCAGCTGTTCTCCAGGTGCAAGGGTTGGTATGGAATTATTTGAATTATTCCCACCAAAGGAAGTTGGTTTAGAGGCGGCAAGACAGGCCATCACGATGATTAACGCTGGCTATATCGATGCAGGCGTTATGCCGGTGGCTATCGAAAATGCCTTCGGCGGCGTTATTTTCCACGAAGCCTGCGGACATGCCTTAGAGGCTTCCTGTGTGGCTCTGGGCCAGTCAGTATTTGCAGGCAAGCTTGGTCAGCAGATTGCGAATGAAAAGGTTAACGCGATTGATGACGGTTCTATTCCGAATGCTTGGGGCTCCATTAATATCGATGATGAAGGTACTCCGGGCCGCAAGAATGTGCTGATTGAAAACGGTATTTTAAAGTCCTACATGGTAGATAAATTAAACGGCAGACGTATGGGCATGGCTCCTACCGGAAACTCCCGTCGTCAGAGCTATGCTTACGAGCCAACCTCCCGTATGACAAATACCTTCATTGCAGCGGGTAATGACGAAGATAAGGACATCATCGCTTCCATCGAAAATGGTCTGTACGCAAAGAAGATGGGCGGCGGTTCCGTAAATCCGTTAACCGGCCAGTTCAATTTCTCCGTTGCAGAAGGTTATATCATCAAGAACGGTGAAATTAAAGAAGCAGTTCGTGGTGCCAGCTTAATCGGCAAGGGCTCCGACATTTTGATGAACATCGACATGGTAGGCAAAAACTTAGAACGCGGACAGGGTATGTGCGGAGCATCCTCCGGCAGTATCCCAACCGACGTTGGTCAGCCGCTCATCCGTGTATCATCCATTACAGTAGGAGGTCGCTAATATGAACTATCAGGAATTTAAGCAGGCAGTGATTGCGGCTGCCGCAGAAAAAGAAGTAAAAGATTACGAGCTTTATTATAGTGAGTCTGCAGAAACCCAGACCGAAATTTTTAAGACTGAGGTAAAAGGATTTGCCACCGGCTCTAATTTGGGCGTTTGTTTAAAGTGTCTGGTAAATGGTAAGATGGGTTACGCATCCACCGAGCATTTATCCGAAGAAGAAGCAGTTTCCTTAGTGGAACGTGCACTTGAAAATGCAAAGTCCATCGAAAGCGACGAGCAGGCATTTATTCATACGAAGGGGGATACCTATGCTGTGATTGAAAAGGAAGAGGTAAAGCTTCCGACCGCTGCAGAAGTAATTGATTTTGCTCTGGATTTACAGAAGCAGATTTATGCCACCGACAACCGTGTGGTAGACGGCACCCAGGCTTATGCGGGCTTTGTGGAAAGTAAGACCGCCCTGTATAATTCCAACGGTCTTGATTTAGAAGACAGCGCCGCATTCTCCTTTACCTATGGTATGGCAGTTGTTGCCGAAGGGGAAGAAATGTATGACGGCATGGAAGTTTCCTCCGGCAAGTTCGAGTCCTTCGATATCGAAAAGATTGCCAAGGAAGCAGTAAAGGATGCAGTAGATACCATCGGTGCAGAGTCCGTGCCAAGCGGAAAGTATCCGGTTGTTTTCTCCAACAAGGTGATGGCGAGCATGCTGTCCACCTACTCCTCCGTATTCTCCGCAGAGGCTGCCCAGAAGGGCCTTTCCCTCTTAAAGGGCAAGGAAGGCGAAAAGATTGCGGCGGATATCGTAACCTTAACCGACGACCCAATGAGAGCAGATGCCCTCGTTAAGGCAACCTTCGACGACGAAGGTGTTGCAACTTATAAGAAGAACGTTATTGAAGGCGGTCAGTTTGTGACACTGCTTCACAACTTAAAGACAGCAGCGGTAGCAGGCGTAAAGACCACCGGTAACGGACACAAGGCTTCTTACGCGTCCAACGTAGGCATCCGTCCATACAGCTTCTACATCAATCCGGTAAAGGGTACGTTAGATGACTTAATGGCAGAAGCCGGCAATGGTATTTATGTAACTTCCGTGGAAGGCATGCATGCCGGTGCAAATCCAATCACCGGTGACTTTTCCCTGGCTGCGTCCGGTTTCTGTATTACCGACGGCAAGAAGGGCAAGCCGGTAAAGAGCATTACCGTGTCCGGTAACTTCTTTACCTTGCTTAAGGAAATCGCAAGTGTTGGCGAGGACTTAAAGTTCAATCCGTTTGCACTTGGTTCCAGTAGATGCGGTTCTCCGTCCGTGCTCATTAAGGAAATGACAATCGCAGGTAAATAAAACATACTCCCGGTGTTCCGGGGATTCAAAAGCCAAAGGCTGTAACAGGTATATATTTTTAGTCCCGCCGGTAACCGTGTTCGCCTGCCTCCTCCGACAGCTATTCGTCTATGTCGAAGCAACCGAAATAATATTTCGCTTGTTCGCCATATCCGAACAGCCGTCGTTTGAGAGGTCGGACACTTGGTTACCGGTGGGCTAAAAATAAGACGTTGTTACAGCCTTTTTATATGCCCCGGAACAGGCGGGAGTACGGTTTTATGTTTCAACTAAAATAGATTAAATATTGATTGACAGAAGAACCTGTAAGCGATAGTATTATTTTAGAAAGTTAGATATTATGGAGGTGCAGCTTATGGGTAAAACACTTGTAATTATTGCAATCTTGACTGTTGTTGTAATGGCGGGTGGAATCATTGCCGGCGCATTAGCAGATAGTAAATACTATTTTGCGTGTGGAAACTGCGGAGCAAAGTTTCAACCCAAATGGACGAACGCGATTTTAGTATATCATGTGTTTGATGAACATCTGCTTAAGTGCCCTCATTGTAATACTACGAATATGTGTACAAGAAAAGGCCAAAAAATATAAAACGATTGGTTCTGAGATGAGTAAAATAAGGGAGGCAAACAAATGAAAAAACTTAGTTCACAGCAATTAAGGACCATCCGGATTTTTACAATAATTATCGGAATGCTTATCTGCTTTGTTATTTGGCTGTGTCTCCCGGATGTTATTAATAACAATGCTTTATTTCATGTGGGCAACGGGAAAACCGGTTCAAAGTTGGGTGCTCTTTTATTAGTGCTGATACCACTGTTCGGTTTTATACCCGGGCGTATGGAGGAAGAAATTCATACCAAAGACTCAAAGGAACGGGTAGAACTCAAGGAAAAGTTTGATAGGAAATCCGAAGAAATCCAGCTTGCTGTTTCACTTTTATGTAGTGTAGTGGCCTGTCTTGTAATGTTGTGCGGACTTGTTTTGTGCTAGTATAATTGAAAATACCACCTGCAAATTTAGTGCAGGTGGTATTTTTTATATTCCGTAGTTTAGTTGAAACTCTTAATCCAAGTCACAAGAGAATTATGCCAAACATTTTCGGTGACGTCTTTCTTCATCTGGTCGGTAACCGGACCGTTCTTCGCCATGCGTTCTAAGATAGCAGCTTGAAGTTCTTCTACGGTCATTTCTTCGTAAGGTTTATTTGGAATTGTAACAGGAGCTTTTGCAGGTTCCGGAATTGGTTCTGCAACTGCTTCCGGCTGTGGTTCTGCTACAGGAATTTCAGGTTCCATAACAGCTTTAACTACAGTTTCTTCCACAACTTCCTGCACAGCTTCAGTTACGATAGGTTCTTCCTTCGCTACATACTCCACTTTCTCTGTTACCACCGGTTCCATCACAACATCATAGGTTTCCTTGGCACTTTCTGCCGGAATCCAGATATCGCCGGAATTTGCTTTCACGGTAACGGTAATAGAACCATTAGTAACCGCCGCTTTAGTGCCGGATAAAGCGCCAACATATTCTGCACAGTTACCTGCAGGCAGAGTCATGGTTTCGTCGTTATCGGCATTATTTACGGTAACAATAACGGACTGGCCGTTATAATTTCTGGCAAAAGCATACTGGCAGTTGGTAAGGCGGAGCTCTTTATAATCGCCGTAGGAAAGAGCCGGTGTGTTCCGGCGGATTTTACCGAGAGCTGCAATCAGCTTGGTATATGGATGCCACTCTGCCGCATCTGCATAATCTGCCAGATTAAGGGCAGGTCGCAGGGAGTCGTCGGAGTAACGTTCCTTTTTGCCTTCGATGCCGAATTCCGAACCGTAGTAAACGGACGGAATGCCCGGAAGGGTATACAGTAAAATATGCACCGGTGTGAAGTGGTTTTTGTTGGTAAGCTTTGTGTGAATACGTTCTACGTCGTGGTTATCCACGAAGTTGTAAAGCTTTAAGTTGCCCATATCGTTTAAACGCTTGACGGTGTGGGCAATTTCGAAGTAGTTGTGGTCGTTGTGACCGGAGTACAGTGCTTTGTGCAGGTGATAGTTGGTGACGGAGTGAAGGGTGTTTTCGTTTGCCCAGCGGTTGTAATCGCCGTGAATAACCTCACCCATGAGCCAAAAGTCCGGCTTTACTTCGTTAGCCACCCGGCGCATGCACTGCATGTAATTGAAATCCAGCACGTCGGCGGCGTCTAAGCGGATGCCGTCAATGTCAAATTCGGAAACCCAGAAACGGATGACATCGCAGATGTAATTTTGAACCTCCGGATTATGCTGGTTGAGTTTAACCAGGAGGTTGTAACCGCCCCAGTTTTCGTAGGAAAATCCATCGTTGTATTCGGTATTGCCCCAGAAGTTTACGTTGCAATACCAGTCTTTATAGCGGGAGTTCTCCCGGTTCTTCTGAATATCCTTAAATGCAAAGAAGTCTCTGCCGGTGTGGTTGAATACACCGTCGAAAATAACCCGGATGCCCTGTGCGTGGCACTCTGCCACAAAGTTTTTCAGGTCTTTGTTGTCGCCAAGACGGCTATCCAGTTTTTTGTAATCGGTAGTTTCATAACCGTGTCCCACAGATTCAAACAGCGGTCCGATATAGAGTGCATTACAACCGATGGATTTGATATGGGAAATCCATGGAAGAATGCTTTGCAAGCGGTAATCGGGAACTTCGTAAGGGTTTTGCTTTGGAGCTCCCGTAAGTCCCAGTGGGTAAATGTGATAAAATATTGCCTCGTCATACCAAGCCATAAAAATTTGTCTCCTTGTTGTCGTTTTATGCCTGTCTGTAATAACTTAAGAAATCCTTCAACTTGCCCATGGCATCTTCCAGAACTTCTACTCTTGGGAGGTAAACCACACGGAAGTGGTCAGGTTCGGACCAGTTAAAGCCGCGGCCGTTAATGAGAAGGAGCTTTTTATCGCGGAGTAAATCCAGGGCAAACTTTTCATCGTTGGTCATATTGAACTTTTTCACATCAATCTTTGGGAAGATGTAAAAAGCAGCCTTTGGCTTTACTGCGGAAATGCCCGGGATATCATTTAATGCCTTATAAACATATTCGCGCTGTTCGTAAACACGTCCGCCCGGAACAATGTAGTTCTTAACGCTCTGATAACCCCACAGGGCAGTCTGTACGATGGACTGGGCAGGAACGTTGGAACAAAGACGCATGTTGGAGAGCATGTTAAGTCCCTGGATATAATCTCTGCCCAGATTCTTGTTGCCGCTTAAAATCATCCAGCCGATTCTAAAACCTGCAATCATATGGGACTTGGAAAGTCCGCTGAAGGTAACGCAGAATAAATCCGGAGCCAGGGAAGCAATGGAGATGTGCTCTAAGTCATCCATTACCAGACGGTCATAAATTTCGTCGGAGAAAATCATTAACTGGTGCTCTCTTGCAATGGCAACAATCTGTTCCAGAATTTCCTTTGGATACAGGGCACCGGTTGGATTGTTCGGATTGATAATAACAATCGCCTTGGTGCGGTTGGTTACTTTCTTCTTAATGTCGTTAATATCCGGATTCCACTCGGACTGCTCATCGCAGATATAGTGAACCGCTTTACCGCCGGCAAGTGTTACGCAGGCGGTCCAAAGAGGATAGTCCGGAGATGGAATTAAAACTTCGTCGCCGTCGTCAAGAAGAGCGGACATACTTAAGTTGATGAGCTCGCTGACGCCGTTACCGGTGTAAATATCGTCCATGCTTACGTTTGGAATGTTCTTTATCTGGGCATACTGCATGATTGCTTTTCTTGCAGCAAACAGGCCCTTGGAATCGGAGTAGCCTTCACAGTCGGTTAACTGACGGCGCATATCGTAGATAACTTCGTCCGGGGTGCGGAAACCAAACGGAGCCGGATTGCCGATGTTAAGTTTTAATACCTGGGTGCCTTCATGCTCCATACGTGCTGCTTCTTCTACAACCGGACCTCTTACGTCATATAATACATTTTCTAATTTGCTGGATTTCTTAAATTCTCTCATACTGCTGCCTTCTTTCTTGCTGAAATTGAACTTTTCTTCGGGAACATCCTTTGGAATATTCTCCTTTGGTGAGTCTTCTGTTTTACCCAATAACCAGTCCGGCTCTACTTCAAGGACACCGGCCAAAAACTGGAGTATTTCCTTGCGGGGAACGGTTTTTCCGGATACATACTGGCTGATGTGGCTCTTTCCGAGCTTAATACCTTTTTCTTCCGCCAGACGGACCAGATCAACCTGTTTTATCTTTTTTTGCTGTAATAATTCGTTTAATCGGATTGAAAAAATTGAACTTTCCATTTTAACACTTGTATGATGTATTTACACTGAAATACATCAATACGCTCCTTTCTTCTCAACTCTGATATAATCAATAGTAACACTGTGGACTTTTTATTTTTATCTTATAGCTTCGACTATTTAAAGGAGTGTATTGCCACAGTTTT
>JAGBCB010000072.1 GCA_017938145.1 Lachnospiraceae bacterium | reverse complement strand
GACGAATATATAAACTATTACAATAACGAAAGAATTCAGGCAAAAACAAAATGGATGCCTCCTGTAAAATACAGGGAAGCATCCATGTATTGCTGTGCCTAATTCATAAATCAATGTGTCCAGAATTCTGGGTACATATCACTAACAGTTCGTACAGGGACATTTTTTACACATGCACATTTTATGCTCCGAGATCCGGTCAAATTCCCAGCAACCGCTTTGCATTCCCTGACAAAATGTCTTCGGTCACGTTCTGCGGCAAACTAAGCTGTCGGATCCAATCGATTCCCTTTGCCATATCACTCCACGGGGAATCAGTGGCAAACAAAATTTTATCAGAACCATGTTTTTCTAAAATCTTTAAAAACGCTTCTTTGTCAATATAGTCATAAATAAATGCAGTATCCAGCCAGATATTCTCTCCGGCAAGGTATTCGTATACCTCATCCCACTGGGACCAGCCACCAAAGTGGGCCAGCACCATTTTTGCCGGCTTTATTTCATCGAGAACTTTCCGCATTTTTTTTGGCGGACAGTGTACCGGTTCCGGAAGGCCAATGTCAATACCGGCATGAGTTAAAATAATCAGCCCCAGTTCGCTGGCATACTCAATAATCCGCATAAACCGGAGGTCATCAATCATTACACCCTGATAATCCGGATGAATTTTGATACCTTTAAAACCCATTGCTTTAATCGTATCCAGTTCTTTTTTATAATCTTCACAATCCGGGTGAATTCCGCCAAAGGAAATCAGTTTCCCCTGATACTGCTCATTCACGCTCTTTGCAAAGTTCTGGATACTATCAAATTGACTTGGTTTGGTAGCCACAGGTAAAATTACGGACATATCCACACCACACCGCTCCATGGAAGAAAGTAACCCGTTCAGGGTACCGTCCGCTGCCGCTGTGATACCACCTACTATTTCTAAGTGCTCTATCGTCCTTGCGGCGATTTTATCCGGAAAGATGTGAGTGTGAAAATCAATGACCATATTAACCTCTCCATTCTGTCATAACTTACTGTCAAAAAGAAAATAGTTAGCCTTCAAATCCAAGCAGGAACGCCTTTTTGTTAATTTCTACTGTCTTAGGCGGAACAGTCTTTTCAATAACTTCTAACCATGCCTCCTTGGAAAAGTCCATGTGCTTTGCAGCCACACCAAGTACAATAATATTAAACACTTTGGAATTTCCAAGCTTTAATGCCTCATCCATAGCCTTTACTTTAAGTACCTTGTGCTCTTTCTCCAGATTTTCAATGATGTTATCCGGATACTGTGCAATACCGGTTACTACGGTAATCGGGTCAATTCTGTGGTCGTTAACAACAATAACGCCGTCCTTCTTTAAGAAGTGGGCATAACGCAGTGCCTCCAAACGTTCGAAAGCAATCAGCACATCTGCCTGACCCTCTTCCACGATAGGTTCTGCCACCTTTTCACCGTATCTTACGAAAGTTACTACGCTTCCGCCTCTCTGTGCCATACCGTGCACCTCAGACAATTTTACATCGTAGCCTGCTGCCACTGTAATTCCGCCAAGGATACGGCTGGTAAGCAGGGTTCCCTGTCCACCGACACCAACAATCATAATATTTTTTGTTTCTTTCATTGCCGTACCTCCTATGCTTCTACCGTCTCAATTGCGCCAAACTTACAAAGCTGCTTACATAAACCACAGCCGTTACACATAGTTGCATCAATGGCAATGGTACCGTCTGCCTTCTTAGTGAGGGCAGGGCAGCCAGGTCTTAAGCATGCACCGCACTTCTTACACTTATCTTCTACCGGTACGCACTTTGTAGTAAACTTGTTGCCCTTTAACAGTACACAAGGAGACTTAGTAATAATAACGGATACTTCATCCTTTGCTACTTCTTCCTTGATTACCTTTTCTAAAGTTACAATATCAAAAGCATTTACTTCTACCACATTTTTTATTCCCATAGCACGGCATAAATTTGGAATATCAATGGCAGGAACCACTTCACCCATCAAAGTCTTGCCGGTTGCCGCATGGTCCTGATGACCGGTCATACCTGTGGTGGAGTTATCTAAAATCATTACCGTGCCGGTACCCTGGTTATAAACCATGTTCATCAGGGAGTTTACACCGGTGTGCATGAATGTGGAATCGCCGATAACCGCTACCCAATTCTTAACGTATTCCTTGCCCTTTGCCTTTTCCATACCGTGAAGGGTAGAAATGCTGGCACCCATACAAACAGTGGTATCTACCACGGAAAGAGGTGCTACGGCACCAAGGGTATAACAACCGATATCACCGGCTGCGTGAATTTTTAACTTATTTAATACAGAGAATACGCTTCTGTGAGGACATCCCGGGCAAAGAATCGGAGGACGGGCAGGAACCTGAGCCGCTGCCTTAGTATCCACTTCTTCCTTAAGGATTGCCTTACGGATCATATTGGCACTGTACTCACCCTGTACGGTGAAGATTTCCTTACCGATACACTTGATGCCCCAGGATTTAATCTGTTCTTCAAATACAGGCTCTAATTCTTCGAATATGTAAAGGGTGTCTACCTTACTTGCAAAGTCTTCAATTAACTTTCTTGGAAGCGGATGAACCAGACCAAGCTTAAGTACACTGGCAGTTGGGCATGCTTCCTTTACGTACTGATATGCAATACCGCTGGTGATGAAACCAACCTTGGTATCGTTCATTTCTACACGGTTGATAGGCATCGTGCAGGCATCTTCTGCCATATCCTTTAAACGCTTTTCTACGAATACATGACGACCCTTGGCATTACCCGGCATCATTACAAATTTGGCCGGATTTCTTTCATATACCTTATCTTCCGGAACCACTCTGTCTTCCAGTGTTACAGGACCCTGGGAATGTGCCAGACGGGTTGTTGTTCTCACAATAATCGGAGTATCATACTTTTCGGATAACTCAAAGGCTGCCTTTACAAAATCCTTGGCTTCCTGGGAGTCGGATGGCTCTAATACCGGAACCATAGCCGCTCTTGCCACACAGCGGGTATCCTGCTCATTCTGGGAAGAATAAAGGCCCGGGTCATCTGCTGCCACTAATACCAAACCGCCGTTAACACCGCCGTAGGAGATGGTATACAGAGGGTCAGATGCCACGTTAACACCAACGTGTTTCATAGATGCCATGGAACGCACGCCGCTGATAGAAGCACCGATGGCAACTTCCATTGCTACCTTTTCGTTTGGAGACCACTCACAGTAAATTTCCGGATACTTTACTACGTTTTCACTTATTTCGGTACTTGGGGTTCCCGGATATGCAGCGGAAACCTTTACACCTGCCTCAAAGGCACCACGGGCAATCGCCTCGTTGCCTAACATGATTTTTGTTTCACTCATTGCTCTCTTTCCTTTCTATTAACCAAGGTTCTGGTCTGCGATTAACTTATTTGCACCGTAAATCTCACGAAGCTTTGGCTTCTCAATCTTTCCGGTAGGATTTCTTGGGATATCCGCAAAAATAACCTTATGCGGACGCTTATATCTAGGAAGCTTTAAGCAGAAGTCGTTGACTTCTTCTTCGGTCATTGCCATTTCTTCCTTAACTTCAATAATTGCCGCTGCAATTTCACCGAGACGCTTATCCGGCAAACCGATAACCGCAACGTCATGCACCTTGTCATTGGTGCGGATAAAGTCTTCAATCTGAACCGGATACAGGTTTTCACCACCACTGATGATAACGTCCTTCTTACGGTCTACAAGGAAAATGAAACCGTCTTCGTCTTCCTGGGCCATATCTCCGGTAAATAACCAGCCATCCTCCAATACTTCCTTGGTGGCCTTTTCGTCATGGTAGTAACAGGTCATAACACCCGGACCCTTAACTGCAAGCTCGCCAACCTCGCCTCTAGGTACAATGTTTCTCTTTTCGTCTACAATCTTAGTTTCCCAACCGTAGCCTGCCTTACCGATGGCACCAACCTTATGGATATTTTCTACACCAAGGTGCACGCAGCCTGGTCCGATGGACTCAGACAGACCGTAGTTTGTATCGTATTCATGGTTCGGGAAGATACTCTTCCACTTCTTAATTAAGCTCTGTGGAACCGGCTGTGCACCGATATGCATTAGTCTCCACTGGGAAAGCTCGTAATCCGCAAGATTTACCCTGCCACTTTCGATAGCCTCTAAAATATCCTGCGCCCACGGTACTAATAACCATACGATGGTACATTTCTCTTTGGAAGCAGCCTCTAAAATAAATTCCGGCTTGGTACCCTTTAAAATAACTGCCTTACTGCCGGAGAACAAGCTTCCGAACCAGTGCATCTTAGCACCGGTGTGGTAAAGCGGAGGAATGCAGAGGAACACATCGTCCTTCTGCTGACCATGGTGATACTGCTCTACCTTACAGGAATGCACTAAGCTTCTGTGCTTATGTAAAATTGCCTTTGGAAAACCGGTGGTTCCGGAAGAAAAGTAAATAGCTGCGTCATCATCATCGCTCAAAACAATGCGAGGAGGCATACTGGAACAGTTGGCAGATAAAGAATTATAATCATCTGCAAAACTTGGACAGCCTTCACCCACATAAATTAACAAACGACCCTTGCTGATACGTTCTGCAATTTCCTCCACACGTCCGATAAATGCATCGCCGAATACTAACACATCGGCTTCTGCCAGATTTACACAGTACTCGATTTCATCAGAAGAATAACGGAAATTAAGCGGCACTGCCAAAGCACCGGTCTTTAACACACCGAAATAAATCGGCAGCCACTCTAAGCAGTTCATCATAAGGATAGCTACTTTATCGCCCTTTTTAATACCGCGCTTAATTAACAAATTAGCAAAACGGTTAGCTTTTTCATCAAAAACGCTCCAGGTAATTTCTCTGCGGTAACTGGTTTGCGGAGTAGGCTCAATCAGCTCATATTCCTTCCAGGTTACTCTTCTGTTTTCTTTAATTTCAGGATTAATTTCTACCAGACAAATGTCGTTTGGAAACTCTCTGGCATTTCTCTCTAAAAACTCTGTAATAGGCATTTTATATACTCTCCCATTTCTAATTGTTTTTTCTTTTTCGCTTTAACGCTTTCGTCCATTAAACCATTATAGCACTAAACACAGTTACGGTCAACCAAAAAAAGAGCGAAAGCTGTGGTTTTTCCACAATTTTCACTCTCCGCTTCTGAAATAACTTTTTAACTTATATACTATTCGTTTAACAACGCAATAACCGCTGCCAGACTATCTGCCTTTGCGTGCAGAAGCTTCCTGGTTTCCTCATCCGTTTCATCCTGATCCGGAATCATTACCGGCATACAACCGGCACGATGTGCCGCTAAAATACCTGCCGGAGAATCCTCCAACACCATGCACTCCTCAGGTTTTACTCCCAGCTTTTCTGCCGCATACAAATAAATGTCCGGCTCCGGCTTTCCCCTTTCTACCATGTAGCCACTGACCAGTTCATCAAAACTGTTTTGAAGTCCCACGGAAGTTAAATACAAAACAGTCCGTTCCATCGGAGATGAGGTAGCAATAGCGGTTTTAATGCCACGTTCCTTTAAGAAAGCAAGCAACTCATGGATTCCCGGTTTTAAGGTGACACCCTCTTTTTCCACAAAGGCGTCCATAAGTTCAATGCGTTTTTGACGAATAAAATCATAATCCACATCCGGTCCAAAATAAGACTGCATCTTGGAAAGACCGGCACCACGGTTTAAGCTTCGCATACCAAGGGCCTGCTCCTTTGTCATAGGGTATCCGCAGGCACATGCAGCCTCCTGCCAAAACCGTGTATACAGTTTTTCGGTGTCCAACACCAGACCGTCCATATCAAACAATACGGCCGTTATAGTATCCTTCATAAAAATCTTCCTTCTGTTCTTCTCTGCCGTACTTTTCTGCTGAAATCTCCCGGTAAAACGCTGCGAAGCTTGCTTCCATATACGGTTTCAGCCAGAAAACGCCAATGCCGAGAGTAAGCAGCACGCAAAGCAGACTCCAACCGATAAAGCTGATTTCCAGACAAAACAGTCTCCAACGGTTCCCGTTCATCAGTTCCTTGGATTTTGTGATTGCCTCATTTGCTGACATTTCCGGATTTTCTGCCAGAATATACGGTGTCATGGCGTATCCGTATGCCGCATAAATACCGGGAAAAACAAACAATAACATCCACAAAAACGTATAAATTGCACGTAACAACTGCATTGCAATACCCGCACCAAGACGATGAAATTCAGAAAACAACTGGGCAAACGTAGCCGGTTTCCGATCTACCAGACTTAAATTAAATTTGACATAACCGAGAGTAACAGCGCCACCGATTACAAAATGCAGAATCGCAAATACAATTCCAAGAAAACTTAACACTGACAGAAAAACCATAAAACCCACCTGATACTCTGTAGGAATAATGCCGTTTAAATCCGCAATGCTGTCAATATTCGACAGATCAAGCCCCATCATGCCTGCATAAGGCTCATTCTCAACAATTCCTACTTCGGTTCCCGGAACGGTACCGGTACTTTCGCTGCTTCTTCCTCCACCGCCGGTTCCCATTGCTGTAGTAGCCGCACCAAGCAGGGAAGCAACAAAACCTACACCTACCGCCTTTCCCCAATTTCCGCTTAAAGCCTCTCTGGCTTTTGCCCTAAAATCTGCCGCATATAACATAGGTACATGCCTCCTTTTGTTTTACCTTTCGAACAATTTATTTTACTGCGTATTTTTGATTGAATTTATCCAATAACAAAGCAGCCACAACACCAACTGCCAGACATATCACATTAATAATACAGTTGCTTACGGAAGCCGCAAAGCTCTGCACCGGAATAATCATTACCGTCGCCGCAATCACCACACCCACAATGGCATGAAACGCAACGGAATAATGTTTTTTAAACAACATATCCACGGCCTTGGCAAATAAAATTACGGTTGCCAGTGCGCCGATACCACCCGGAATCAGCACTCCAAAATCAAAGTCACCGATACCTGCAACGAACGGCTCATACAAACCTAACGGCATTAACGTCGTGGAAAAGCTCATGCCCGGTGCAATAATACTTAACGCAAGACAAGCACCGCAGAACATATACCATCCAAAATTCGGTACAATTTCTACCTGCAGTACCTTAAGACCAATCAGCATGGCAAAAACAACTACCATAGCAATTACCAAAGAAATATAAGACTTTTTATTTCTGCCCTGTTCTCCCGCTTCTCTGTAAAGAGACGGAAGCATACCGGCAATCAGACCGATAAACAGACACACCGAAGGATTTTCATAACGCTCCAGGAAAAAGCCCAGCAGTTTTGCTACACCGATAAAACCAATAATAACACCGATACCAATCGGAAACAGTCTCGGAAAATGACTTTTTAACTTACGGAACGGATCTGCCAGAAACTCCATAATAATGGTGTACACACCAAAAATTACGCACAGGACACCGCCGGATATTCCGGGAAGTACTGCACCTAAGCCGATTAAAGTACCCTGTAATACACGAAGTATAAAATTAGACATATGTATTCTCCTCTTTCAAAACAGATAATGCGGATATCCGCATCGGACATCCGCATTTCATTGTATCATAATTTACATATAAACACAAATAAAATTCTTATTACTTATACCAGCAAACTCCGTTCGCATCCAATTCTGCAGATGTTGTCTCTTCTACAGAAACCGAAGCTCCGTTACTTCCCAGGTATATTACCATACCGGAAATGCCGGAAGGCATCTGAATGGTTGCCACAGTATCATCATCCACCGCCACGTTAACATATCTTCCGGCAATCATAGCAGTTGTACGTTTGGAACCGATTTCAGAGAAATTTTTACAATGTACCGCTTCCTGTGACATACCGCCGGATGGCATAATAGCCACAACCTGACCTCCTTCGTATTTATATCCCTGCTCCGAATCAATCGCCGAATTACCGCCGGAGGTAGAAATAGTTACCGTATTTCCGCCGGAAAATATGATGCCCTCATAGGATGTTCTGCTGTTGGAATCAACACCGTCGCCACTGCAATAAATATATACATCTCCACCGGCGATAGTAACCGCTGTTCCCGTGGTAGTAGTTGCATTAATACCATCATCCTTGGCATTTACAGACACTTTGCCGCCAAGGATTTCCACATAGGAACCCTCTACGCCTTCATAACTGTTAGTCACTGTTACCACACCGTTGTTCACCGTTACTGTTCCGTCTGCGTGCAAACCGTCATCATTACTGTATACAGTAATAACACCGTCGTTAATAATTACATTTCCCTTTGGCGTCTCACCGTTTTCCAATGTAGAATCGTTATTGGCATGGATTGCATCGTCATAAGCCTTGATGTTAACCGTGCCGGAATTAATCACAATTTCATTGGCTGCTTTTATGCCCTTGGTGGAGTACTCTCCCTTATCGGTATTTCCTTCACCAAAACCACCCATGCCGCCAAAGCCGCCCGGTCCGCCGCCAAAGCCACCATGACCACCGCGTCCGCCGCCAAAGCTTTCTACAATCTGCGTTGTGTAATTGGTCCAGCTGTAGGACAAGCTGTTGCCTTGGGAAGATAATGCAAACGTATCATATTCCGTATTGACGGTAAGATAGTCTGTCATTGCCAGATATTCTGTCTCCTGACCTTGTTCCATGTCGCCGGAATAAATAAAGAATTGAACCTTGCTGTATTCCTGCATCTTCGGATAGGAGTAATAAAAATAGCTTGTTCTTCCGCCGGAAACGTCAGAATGCTTTTCCGGTGTTACCCACACATAATCCTCATCAGAATTATAGTATTTTACGGAATACTTCCACTCGTCGCTGAAAGACCGGATGTAAAATACATCCTCTGCTACCACCGTAACTTCTTCGGAATAATTGGAATATTTATCTGTAAAAATATTTAATACCGTAGCATTATCAGCCGTATCCTCCACCACAACATCATAGGCCGCATCCAAACCGTCGCAGGCCGCATAAACATTATATGTTCCGCCAAAAACGCAAATGGTTCCTCTTTGATTTCCCTTTGAGGAAATATCGCTGTTCGAAGTTTTTATACCATCGCCCATAGTAGAAATCAAGGTTGCCGCAGCACCTTCCAAGGTCACGCTGTCATTCCCCTTTAAAGCATTGTCTCGACAATGCACGGTCAAATTAACATTTTTAACTTCCAAATCCTTTTTCGAATGAATGCCGTTATTATTTTCGGAAACAACGGTTAATTCTCCCTTGCCCCCGATACGTAAATCTACCTCGGAATAAATTGCTCCCGCTTTTTCCGTCTCGCTGTTCTCATCAACCGCTGCACGCAAATCATATACATAATTACTATAGTCTTTTTTTGCGGTCAGGGTGACCTTGTCACCGCTCTTAATCATAATAGGGTTTGTAGCATCACTGCTTACAGAAAGTCCTAAAAGTTCCAGTTCAAACTTATACTCATCACCCACATCGATAACAATATTTCCTTTGAACTCACCAGCAATGGTATAAATGCTGTCTGCAGACAGCCCGGTAAATGTAATGGTGCTTCCTTCTTTTGTATAGCAACCGTCACTCCCGGAAAAGCAAGTGATAGTCACATTGGAAAGATCTGAGGACGTTGTTTCGGAATATCCTTTGTATAATTCATCCTGTATATCTTCGCCATAGGTTTCCTCCGCATCTCCAAGGTCTGAAGAAATATCAGGAACCACATTCTCCATTGGATTGCCTGCAGGCTTATCCGCCGGTCTGTCTACCTTGCTTTCCGCCGGATTTCCTCCCTGGTTGTCCACCGGATTATCTGCCACTTTCTCTCCGCATCCGGAAATCATAAGCATTATCATCAAAAAAACTGCAATTACTCTACACTTACGCATTACTATATTCTCCCTATCTAAAATTTGGAATTATCTTCTGATGGTCAGTATAGAAAAAAAATGTGATGATTTTGTGTACGAATCATGTAGATATTGCGTAAATTTGATATAAAACAGTTGCAAATCCCGAGCAAATCGAATATAATACAAACGTTGTTAAAACAACTGCGGATGTGGTGGAATTGGCAGACACGCCAGATTTAGGTTCTGGTGCGCGAGCGTGCAGGTTCAAGTCCTGTCATCCGCATAAAAAAAGAGATATCCAACCGGATATCTCTTTTTCTTTTGATGAGTCACGCGGGACTCGAACCCGCGACACCTTGATTAAAAGTCAGGGTGCCACACCTGATAAACTCGGGTCTCACGGCCTTTTTCCGAGACACTTGTGAGACATCTTGTATTATATGCGATTATTTTTGTTTTGGCAAT
>JAGBCB010000012.1 GCA_017938145.1 Lachnospiraceae bacterium | reverse complement strand
GCCAAGCTGGGATATACATCCATGCTTGACTATTACCTAATAGTTCGTGAAAACTAAAGAACCGCCGTATACGAGAACCGTACGTACGGTGGTGTGAGAGGTCGGGAAAATTTATTTCAAATTTTCCCTCCTACTCGATTATAAACTTCCGAACCAACGCTATATCCTTCCGAAAAAGCAACATATCCTTCCGTAAAAGTATTGATATTGTTCCGAAAATGAGTTATACTATACTCCAGAATGGAGGTGTATAATAATGAGCAATATGAAAACAGTTAAAGAGTTTGCGAAATTATGGAATATTTCAGAACGCAGAATAACTGAATTTTGTAATAAAGGCAGAATTATTGGCGCCGTAAAATGCGGAAAAAGCTGGATGATTCCCGCAACAGCACAAAAACCTGCGGACACAAGAATTTCGCAAGCAAAAAATAATGTTTCTGCAGCAACAAAAAAGCTTCCCCTTCCGATTGGGATTTCAGATTATCGGCTGGCATCCTCAGAATATTATTACATTGATAAAACCTTGTTAATCAAAGACTTTCTCGATGAACGTCCTATGGTTTCATTATTTACACGTCCTCGGCGATTTGGTAAAACATTGACCATGGATATGTTACGCACCTTCTTTGAAAAAACAGAAGAAGACACCTCCGGTTATTTTAAAGACAAGAAAATTTGGCAGTGCGGTGAATGGTACCAAAACTATCAAGGAAAATATCCGGTAATTTTTTTGAGCTTCAAAGATGTCAAATTTGAAACCTGGGAACAAACATTAGATAATATCGCAAAGGTTCTCCAAGCTGAATTTGGCCGCCATAAAGAATTGCTATGTAATGATAACTGTTCCGGTTATGAAAAAGAATATTTCAGGTTAGTGATGGATGGAAATGCTGGAGAAGGTGATTTGGTACGTTCTCTACAAGTACTTTCTGAAATGTTGGATAAATATCATGGTATCGCTCCAATTATTATCATCGATGAATACGATACACCAATACAGCAAGGTCATATGAGCGGCTTTTATGACAAGGTTGTTCTTTTCATGCGAAATTTCTTTTCCGGCGGTTTTAAGGACAATAAGCACCTGTCTTACGGATTTATGACCGGTATACTACGCGTGGCTAAAGAAAGTATATTTAGTGGTTTAAATAACATAAAAGTCAATTCTATCTTAGATAACCGCTACAGTTCCTATTTCGGATTCACTCCGGATGAAGTAAAGGAAATGGCTGCATATTACAACGCTACGGACAAATACGAAGAAATTTGCAACTGGTATGATGGATACCGTTTTGGGAAAAGCGAAATTTTTAATCCATGGTCCGTTATCAATTATTTCAATAATGAGTGTGAGCCAAGAGCCTTCTGGCAATCAACCGGAAACAATGATATTATTGCAGAAGTTTTAGAAAATGCCACAGAAGATATTTATGAACAACTGCGGGATTTAATTCAAGGGAAAACCGTATTAACATTTATTGACACCGGTGTAATTTACCCGCAAATTAAGAATAATCCATCTTCTGTATATAGTTTTTTGCTTGTGGCAGGATATTTAAAAGCGGTGAAGTCAAGTGCCGCCTTTGGTGAAGACTTTATGTGCGAGGTATCAATTCCGAACAAAGAAATTTCCTTTGTATATAACAAAGAGGTATTGGAACGTTTCAATGAAATGATCTTACCTTCTACTGCCCTTTATCTTCAGCAGGCTCTCTACTCGGGTAATATCGATGAGTTTAAATTGCAACTCGAAAAGTTGTTATTTCAATCGACAAGTTTCCATGATACCGTAGGAGAAAGCTTCTATCACGGCCTTGTGCTTGGTTTGTGTGCAATTCTTGACAAGAGATACTACATTACATCAAACCGTGAGTCAGGAAAAGGAAGATATGATATTCAGTTAATGCCTAAAGATAAAAATCTGCCGGGTATTTTATTAGAACTTAAGGCAGGAAAAAATTTAACTCCGGAAGCATTAAACAAGCTTTCCAATCAAGCATTGCAGCAAATTGAAGATAACAAATACGATACGCAGATGATAAATTCCGGTATAAAACATATTTGGAAATACGGTATTGCATTTGATGGCAAGCAGGTTGCAATCTCTAAGAATAAATAGTATATAAAACAAAACGATTAGCGTTGTGATACATAGTCGCTAATCGTTTTGTTTATTCAGAGCAAATATATGCTTCAATTTCTTCTATCATTTCGTCATTGGTCATGCTATCAAAAATGCCGGGACACTCCGCCACATAATTTAATATAGCACATTTACTATCCAACGCTAAAAAGTCGTCGATTGACATGTTATGTCTTTTGCGGAAATTTTCTGTAACCAGGTACATAAGAAAAATGGTATTGTTTAATCTTTTCTCTGACATATAAGCACCTGTCCGTTTCTTTCTGTCATATAACTAACTAAAAACTGCCATTATATTATATGCATTATATATGTCATTTTCAAGTCAATTTTTACCTGCGATATTTTGTATATTCTTTCGAATTTTCGTATAATCATTCATTTTATTTTACCTCCTAAAAACTACCATAAATAGTATCTTTTACCAATTTTTGGAGGTTTTGGAATGGAAAAAAACATTGAATTATTATTCGTAAAAGTGAGAGAATATACAGAACCAAAAAACGACTAGTACAACAATTTTTGCACTAATCGTTTTTAGAGTTGGATATTTAACCGTTTATTAATTTGCTTGATTTTCTTTTGGTATTTTGGTGCAATTTCAACTAACCAACTTGAGGTGTTTCTAATAGCATTTTTTATAGCATCTGCCCGAACAGAAAATCCAAGGGAGTATCTGCTTTCAGCTTCCCAGGAAGTGTATAAAATGGCTTTGTCACGAATTGCAAAAGGTACTGGAATTCCCAGAGTATCGCAGTGCTGTAAAATTAACAAATTCAGGTTATGAGAATATATTTGAGTTATTTTCTCCTCAGAGCTTTCTTGAGTATATCCCGAGTGATTGTAAATCAAATATTTGAGAAGATACTCTATTGCCTGTTGAACATTATATGCAGCACTATTTTTCAAATCTTTGATATTTGTTTTTTCGTAAGCTTCTAATGCCTGTGTGGCATTTACTAATCCGGTTAACGATTTGGTTAGATAAGTCTCATACATTATTGGACCTCCTGAAAATTACTTTACCGTCTTTCCGGATATCATGACATACTATTTCTTTGCTGTTTGCAAGGTCCTGCAATGAATTAAACTGCAAGATATCATAATCCTGTCCTATTTTATAAAGATAAACCTGACTGGTAAATTGTTTATAGGATTTACTGTTAAATAATTTGGAGCGAGGTACATTGCTTACAATAGCAATGTCAATATCAGAATTGTCTCTACATTTTTCCTTTAAGGAGGAACCAAAGAGAATTACTTCACTAATATTAGCACATTTTTCAGCAGCGTTAATTATATTAGAAATAGAATCTTTCTTGATGTCTGCAACACGAATAATACTGCCATCATTTGTTGTTAAATTTACCAATCTGCACATGTATAGTCCTCCTTTCGGTTAGTATATGTTTCTTAATTCTATTATAACCTTGATTTATGTTATTTTCAAGGCAAAAAAACCGGGCTCTTCAATAAAGAATTCGGTTCAAAAATACATATTATAATAACGGGGTCATATATAATGGCAAGAATACAATCCCCTCTTCCTCTTTGTAATCCGATGTATGCAAAACATACGGGGTGAAAAGCTGCTCTTTGTACTTTTCCATAAATTTGCGAATAGACGATAATGTATAATTTTTACTTGACTTCACTTCTATTGGAGAAATGTTATGGCGGCTGCTTATTTTGGATTTTGCGATAAGGAAATCTATTTCCATTCTGTCTTCGCTGCTATCACGTGATGGGTTAGAAAAAAAGTATAACTTGTGTCCGCCGACAGTAAGCATTTGCGCAACAATATTTTCGACTATCATACCTATGTTACATTCTAACTTGTCAAAGAGAAGTTTTTTGTAAATTTCCTCGCTCACTATTCCATTTTCATCAAAAGCGTGACTAATCAAAAGACCGGTATCGGCCATATAGCACTTTAATGTCATCCGGTCCATGTTTAATTTTAAACCTATGCTTGGTTCGGTCGAATTAAAGCACATATTTGAAATCATTGCGTCATCAAGCCAAAACAGTGCATCTTCGTATTCGCGAAATCTGGCTTCTTTACTAAGAGAAGAAAATCGGAATTTCTTTTCGTGTTTTTGCATCTGAGCCGGAATTTCATCAAAAATACTTTCGACTTTTCGTTCATATCCTTCTGCATACTTTATTATGTCTGACCTGTATAAATGAAGAATATCGCGTTTGATAGCATCAACCTTGTCAAATTTTTTGGTGTTAACATATTCTTGAACTTCCTGAGGCATGCCTCCTACAATCAAGTACTGGCGGAAATAATCCATTGCCTTTCGATGCATCATTTGCCCCATCGGTCTTCTTTTTTCAAAGCTATCCTTGATAATCTCCATGAGTGTCTCGTTCTCAAGAGCCCATAAGAACTCTTCGAAATCCATAGGGTTCATTTGAATGTGACGTTCTTCAGAAGGAATAACAACATCTTTTATATTTCGTTTAATAGAAATGAGAGAACCGGTCTCTATATAATCAAACCTACCATCTGCCACTAAATATTTTATGGCAGCACGAGCTTGAGGAAATAACTGAATTTCGTCGAAAATAATAACAGACTTACGCTCTACCAATTTTACGTTAAAATACCCGGATAGATACGTAAAAAAAGTATCCAGGTCAGTCAAATAGTGTTCAAATAAATCGGTTACATCTTTACTAATATTGTTGAAATCAATAATAATATATGAGATATACTCTTGTTTTGCAAATTCTTCTGCAATATAGCTTTTTCCGACACGGCGGGCACCATCAATCAGTAATGCAGTCCTTCCGCAGGACTCTTGTTTCCAATGCAGTAGTTTTTCATATATTTTTCGTTGCATAATTCCCTATTTGAGTTAGAATGTCACGAAAACGAGATTTTTGCAACGAAATTTACTGAATCTATCACGAAAACAAACATATCTGCTTGTTTGGTATATGTAACATAAAAAAACCGGGCTCCTTTCGGAACCCGGTTTTAATTATGTCGGAACTATTCAATTACTGAAGATTTACGTAGTCGCCTACATTTGCCCAGTATTCAACATAAACTGGAGCACCTGTGCTATCAACACCAACCTGCTTCTTGAAGCTTACGCCGTTGATGTAGTATACAGTACCGTTGGATACGCTATTGTAGCTTACCCAAACAGAGATGTTGTTGTCTGCATACTTATTTACACTGTCAAGAGTCACATTACCAATCTGGAACTTAAACTTAGTCTTGATAATTGTATCAATATCAGTACCAGCTGCAACATAGTTGCTACCATTTCTACCAATGTAAGATAATGTATCCTGGGTATCCTTAACAGTTACGGAACCGCTTGTTACCTGATAGAAAGTAGAAGCTGTTGCACCAACAGTTGTACCTTCACCCTTGTAAACTACGATAGTATAAGTGCCTGCACCAAGCTTGCTCTTATCTACTACGCCAGTATCCTTAAACTTAGTTAAATCGATAACTACCTTACCGTCTACAGTATCGATGCAATCATTGGTTGCAACATCCTGAAGAGTGCCGTCCTTAGCAATAGTGTAGTAGTACTGACCAACCTTCATCTGGTCGATGGAAGCAGGCTTAGCAGCAAGATCAGCTGTTGTAAACTTAACATTGTTGCTTAACAGGTACAGTGTAGCTGTTGTGCTAAGAGCAGATACTGTTGCAGATGTTGTGTTACCAAGTGTCTTAATGTCTGTTGCGCCAGAGAACTCAAGCTTGTAACCGGAAATTGTATTATCGATAGGCTTTCTTACAGTTACGGAGAAAGTCTTTGTGAGCCACCAGTTAAGTCTTACAGTATAAGTGTAAGTATAACCGTTAGCATCGGTTGGAAGGTTGTCAACAGAACCAGTAACGGTTATAGTATATTCACCGGTACCTGTCTTCGTCCATGTTGCTGTTGGAGCATACTTTGCACCTGTTGGAAGGCTGTTTGCATTGTTGCACCATAATTCGAAGTTTCTAGCATCAATCTTTTCGCCAAGCTGATCCTTAACAGTAAACTTAAATGTTGCTGTGTTGTAACCAGCTGCTGTAGAAACGACTGCTGCAGATGTGTTTGGATCAAGTGTAACACCATCTCTGGCATCCTTAACGTATACAGGAACTACTGCAACAACCTTAGGCTGTGCATTGGTTTCATTTAATGTGAAGTAAACTAATACGCTTACATCGCCAGCTTTGTTGGTCATGATTGTACCATCAGCCGCTACGTAAAGAATGGAGTCATTGGTGGACTTAAATGTGAATGTACCATTGGCATTAGCTACATTTGTAACAACATTCTTGTTACCTCTGTTATCTTTTAACTTAACAACGAGCTTTTCAACACCATTGGAGTTACGATCGTCGTTGAGTGCGATAACTGTGGAAGCCTTGTTCCAATCAGGAGTACCTGTTGTGATTGTAGCAACAGGAGCCTGGGACGGATCGATGTCGTACTTAGGCATATTCTCGGAATACAAGGAAACTGTTGTATCAGGACCAGCGATTGGATTGTACATTTCATCGTACTTGCCTGTCATGTAAGTTGCCTTTACCTGTGCAGCAACACCTGCAGTGTTGAAATAAAATTCACCTGTAGCACCTGCTGGCCAATAATCACCATTTGTAGATTCTGTTACAAGAGCATAAGTAACATAACCCTGTGCAGACTTAGTGATATCATAACCCTGTGCATTGTAAAGAGTAGCAGTAACCTTAGTATTCTTACCAACGTATGCCTTGTAATCTGTACCTTCACAAGCGTACTTAGCTGTTACATAAGCAACTTCACCGATAACCGCAGTAAATTCAGCGGCTTTTTCACCGAATGTGAAGCCGTAAGTTGTGCCGTCTGTGAAGAGAACGTAGGATTCAACTTCCGCAACACCATTCTTAACATCGTTAACCTTAAATACAGGATAGTTAACCTTTACGTCACCAACATAGAAGTATGTTGTTAAACCAGCAGTTAACTGATCTTTTGTAATTGTTGTGTCAGCAAATGTTAATGTAAGCTTGGAATCAGAAACCTGTTCAGCTTCAAAAGCAGTAAGGTCAACTTCACCCTTACCAACGGTAAGCTTTACAGACTGCTTATAGGAAGCATCTGCGCCTGCTGTGATTGTGATGGTTGCAACACCATCCTTGAGTGTAGTTACTAAACCAGTCTGATCAACTGTAGCAACTTCTTCATTATCGGAAGTCCACTTAAATGTTGTCTTCCAATCTGCCGGAGCACCAAGGAAGCAGAAATCTACTACTTCTTCTCCGATTTCCACGTCATACTCTGTAACAACGGTCTTTGTACCCTGAAGAGCAATACCGGATGCTGCTGCGAAAGCAGAAGCGGCTGGAGCCATCATGGATACAACCATAGCAAGAGCCATAACGAGGGAAAGCTTCTTAAAGAAACTCTTCATCATAATTTCCTCCTTAAGTAGTATACCCTGCCATTATTAACCATTTTTGGCAATAATTATCTGATGAATAAATATTTAGTATGAATGAAAGAATATGCAAGGGACAGAATGTAAAACATATGGTATTCTACTCCATCTGGTACTTTCTTCCTGCTTTGACACAAAAAGGACACATAAATAACATAAAACTACCCTTGGAATATTTACCAAAATAGGCTATAATAAGAAACGTATAAGGGAAAAATAGGACCATATATAAAACCGAAAGGAGAAGAAGTATGAAAAAGAATTTAAAAAAGCTTTCCCTGGCTGTAATTTTTGCAATGGCAGTGTCGTTGATTACTCCGGCAGCTCAGGTTGCTGAGGCGGCAACAACAAAAACATTTACCTATGCAGAGCAGAAGACAGGGGACACAGTCACTACCCTGGTAATGAACAAGGGAGAAAAAGTAGACTTAAAGTTTAACGGAGTTTCCAACTGGAAAACCTACAAGTATAAGTGGGTTAGCTCCAACACAAAGGTAGCAGTGGTTGACTCTGCTGGTATGATTACCGCCCTCAGTGAAGGTGTGGCAACCATTAAGTTAACCGTTAGCGGTGGCGACGGCACAAAGTACACCTCCACCGGCGTAACAGTTTATGTTGACTCCATTGAGCAGGAAGTAACCATCGGTACATCTTCCAAGGACGAAATCAAGTCCTACACTATGGAGATGAACCAGAAAATTGCTTTAAAGGCAAACGGTATCAAAGATAATGTAGGTGGCAGATATGAATTTAGCTGGTCTTCCACAGACACATCGGTAGCTACCATTAACGAAAAGGGTATCATCACCCCGGTTGCACCTGGTCTTTCCGTAATCCAGCTTACCGTTAAGAAGGTTTTCAGCGGCGAAGAGTTTGAGGCAACTCCTATTGCACTTTTAGTAAAAGGAGAAGGCGAGGCACCTGCTGCAACAGCAACACCGGCACCAACCAAGAAGCCAAGTGCAACAGCAACACCGGCTCCTACTAAGAAGCCGGATGCAACAGCAACCCCGACTCCTACAGCAACACCAATCCCAACCGTGACTCCGGTTCCATCCGATGAATACGTTGGATACAGCGTAACCTTAAAGTCTGATAAGGAATTACTGTTAACCTTTGACCAGAAGGTAGACTATACAACAACAGATATTCAGTTATATCAGTTAATTACTGCAGGCAGCACTGTTATCCCTGTAAAGTGGGAAGTTGCCAACGTAACAACCGACAGCACAGGCAGACAGCTCAGCGTAGTACCTGTTATTCCGTTCTCTAACGGTGATAAGTACATGGTAAAGGCCGGTTCCGCAGATGTTAATGGTTCTGCTATTAACGTAATTATCGGTGAGCCAAACCGTATTGAAATTACCTATAAGTGTCTTGGTACAGAAGGTGTGGCATATGCATATGACGACGCTTCCACTATTGACGTACCTGTAGAGTTATCCTATCGCTTATATTTTGGTAATATCGACGTTACAGAAACCTATGCAGACAGAGGTTATATGAGCTATGGTTTCGCAGCAAATAAGTATTATGATAATGTTGTTATTGGCGACAATACCCTTCATTTCTATGCACCAAACGTATCTGTAGCATTAACCGGTACATATACCTATTATAATGACCAGGGTATTTCCAAGGATCTTACAGGCACAGTTGCTATTCGTTCCACAAAGCTTCCTGCTTACGGAATCATTGGTGTAGTTAATTCCACAATTATTGATGGAAGCGCTGCTAATTTCGGTAAGATTGACTGGAACAATACAACATCCCAGATTGTAGCAAATAAGGATAATGCAAAGCTGGTTGCAATGCTCGCTGATACATATGGCAATTTTTATGTTACCGATGAGCGTGGTGTAGATAAGGCAAATAACATTTACTACATCAACGATGTAGAGCAGTTATTCAGTAAATATGGTTATGGCGTTGAATTTAGCGCAGCTGACCAGAATCAGATTATTGTAGCTCCGGACGGTTCTATCTATCCGTTTAAGGCAACATCCGGTACAGTTATTCTTGTTACTTTAACTAACAACGGCTTAAGTGGCTCCAACAACTATAGCAGAACCATCGGCGCGTGTCAGGTAAGAGTTTTAGATGAAAGTAAGCTCAGTTCCATGACAGCAGATACTACAAGAGTTACTTTAGCAACTTCTGCTATGCCTGGCTACGAAAACAGATTCTGTGAAGCAGATGTAAAGATTCTCTTCAAGGATCAGTATGGCAACAAGTGGTCCGGCACAACTGCACTTGAGGTTAGCTCCACAGTGGCAGCTGTAAACAATGCATTAGATGGCTCCAGCCTCGCTCCTGCACGTTTAGACGGAACAACACTTCATATTGATGCAAAGAATATCCGTTCCGTTACAAATGTAATGTCTGTACCGTTAACAGTAACAGATACTCTTACCAATAAGAGAGTAACAATTAACGTAACCCTTCAGAATCCGACAACAGCAAACGGATCCATCAATGTGACCGGATGGAATTTAGGACTTCAGAACTCTACCATCAGTTTAGGTGAGCCTGAAGACAATGAATGGGTACAGTATGCAGCTGTAGAAGCATATAAGACCAGCAGCAACGGTATTAAGGTTGGTCTTTATGATGACTTACACATTCTGACCACAAGCAACCATACATTTACAACCTCCAATTGTTCTGCCGGCCAGGTATATGTTCTGGTTAAGGGACCGGACAACAAGGTTGTACCAATGGCAGCAAATAGTGATTCTCTTGGTGTATATGTTGATTCTGCAAATAATTGCGTAAAGGTTAATGTTGCAGCACCGAAGTCTTCCGGCAGCTTAGTTCAGGATACTTTGGCAGCAGGTACTTACACCGTTACTGCAACAAGAATTGTTAATGTGGGTACAGTAGTACAGAAGAACGTTTTAAATACTTCTTTCACTGTAGTTGATAATACAAAGGATGTTACTTTCCGCGCAGTTAAGAGCGTATCCACACCTCTTACTGTTTCCGGCAGCAACGACCAGGCAGGTGTTAAGGAAGTAGCTGCAAATTGCCTTACCTTTAATCTTGACGGCGAAGCATGGACTACTCTGACATCTAATATGATTACAAATGTGGAATACATTATGAACGGTAACACCGTAGTAATCCGCAAGGTTGAATTTGCAGTTCCTGTTGACGGAACCAACCCTTACGGTATGTCTTATATCAAGACCTGTGAAGTTAACAAAGCAATCAAAACAGGTGTAGTTGAGTAAGCATAAAAAGTAAATTTATAAAGTAAGTAAAATCCCCGGGAGTTTTAAACCTCCCGGGGATTCTTTCATCATTTCATCGTATTCTCTATTGTCTTTTGTGCTTTCTTTTTTCTCTTATCCTTTTATCCTTACTTTACTTCCACGTAATCATTAACTGCTACGGTGTACTTCACGTAGGTGTTGCTGCCTTCTGCGGTTTCTACATAGAAGTCAACGGACTTCACGTAGCATACGCTGCCCGGCTTTAACATGCCGCTGTCGTCTAACTTGTTAGCATTTACTACTAACTTGATGTTGCTGTAATCGCTAATGTCATCTAAGACAGTGTCACCGAGCTTAAACTTGAAGCTGGACTTTACAAGCTCTTCCACACCGCCGTCTACGGAAGCGAAGGTATTTGCGCTCTTGCCTGCGTAGGAAAGGGCTGCCTGGCTGTCCTTAACGGTTAAGGTGCTTCTGGATACCTGGGTCAATGCGGATGCGGTAGCACCTGCTGTTGTACCGATACCCTTATAGATGGTTACGGTGTAAACGCCGGAACCGTTCTTTGTCTTATCTACCACATTGATTGTGGAGCCGCCAACTTCGATTTCCTTAATGTCGGTTAACGGAATCTGAATTGCGGAACCGCTTGCTGCTTCTGCGTTAATTGCAGTGCTGCCCTTGGTTACGGTGTAGTAGTAGTTACCAGCCTTCATGTTGGAGATGGAGGCATCCTTTACAGAAAGCTCTGCAATCTGAGCCTTTACGCCGTTACTTAACAGGTAAAGAGTTGCTGTTGCCATCTTTTCGTTGGCATCGGATGTCTTTAAGTCGTCATCGCCGGAGAACTCAATCTTGTAGCCGGAGATTACCAGGTTGCCGCTCTTATCCACTGCCGGCTTCTTTACGGTAACGTTAAAGGTCTTGGTAAGATTACCTGCCTTTACGGTAAAGGTGTAAGCGTAGCCGGTTGCACCGGATGGAAGGTTCTCTGCGCTGCCTGTTACGGTGAAGGTATATTCGCCGTCAGCACCTTCTACAGCACTCACTACAGGAGCTGCGGTTGCGCCGTTTGGAAGGGTCTTTAAGTTACTTGTAATTTCAATGTCGCCTGCGATTAAATCACCTAACTGGTCCTTTAAGGTTACCTTGAAGGTAGTCTGGTTGAAGCCGTTGCCGGATTCTGTGGAAATCACATCGGAGGACTTGTCTAAGGTCAGGCTGTTGACTGCTCTTGCTGCTCTTACGGTTACAGGAAGTACAGCAACTACAGTAGAAGCGTTAGAGCCTGCCGGAGTAAAGTATACAAGTACGTTAACAGTACCGGTGTTGTTTGTCATTAAAGTTCCGTCATCAGCGATATACAGGATAGCGTTATTGGTAGTAGCGAAGGAGAAAGAGCCCTTCTCTGCATCCATAGTATCGGTGTAAACGGAATCACCCTTGGTGTCGGTAAGCTTTGCTACAAGACGGAAGGAAGCCTTTTCGTCATCGCCCAGGGCAATTACGGAAGAAGCCTTGCTCCAGTCGATGCCTGCGCCTGCAGCAGCGGAATCCTTAACAATAGTTGCTACGCCGCCTTCTGCTACGTTAATGCCGTAAGCAGGAGCCTTAGAGCTGATGATGGTAGCAACTGCCTTTGGACCCGGTACCGGTTCATAGGTTTCCGGATCGTACTTTCCGGTGAGGAATTCGATTTCTACCTGGGCAACTGCGTTTTCGGAGTTAAAGAAAATCTTGCCTGCAGTAGAGTCGGAAATCCAGAAGTCACCGTTTTCGGAATCCTTCACAAGGCTGAACATTACGGAAGCGCCGGACTGTGCCATAGCACTTGCGGTAATATCTACGCCCTGGGCATTTAACAGCTTGTAGGAGATGGTAGTGTCAGTGCCGGCATAGGCCTTGAAATCATCTCCGTCACAGCTCCAGGAGTACTGGATGCCTGCTACTTCGCCGATGCTTGCCACAAATTCTGCGGAAGATTCGCCGTAAGTAAAGCCGTATCTGGTGCCATCAGTAAATGGTACGTAAGCAGACAGAGTTGCCACGCCGTTCTTTACGGAAGCAACCTTGATTGGATATGCAATCTTTACATCGCCCACATAGTAGTGGAAGGAAAGACCCTTTTCCAGTTCCGCTGCAGTGATGTCCTTGTTTGCAAAGGTAAGGGTAACCTGGGTGTCACTAATCTGCTGTGCAACAAATTCCTGGGAAACCTCAGCAGCCGGAACGGTAATTTCCACAGGGATAACGTTAAGCTCTTTGCCTGTTGTTCTGTTTGTGATTGCGATGGTTACAGTGGCAGTACCCGGTGCTACAGGGGTTACCACACCGGAGTTATTTACGGTAGCTACCTTCGCATCAGAGGTGCTCCAACGGGTGGAGTACAGGGAGGTGGACCAGTTAACAACGCCGTAGAAGTTTAAGTCCACGGTTTTGTCAAGTTCCAGTGTGTACTTGTTGAAGGTATTGTCCTTAGATGTACCAAGGGCTACCTCCATGGTTGGAATTTCGCCGACGGTTACAACAACACCTTCAGAGGTGTATGCATTACCGTCACCTACTAAAAGAGTGATGACAGCAGTACCGTTTTCCTTTGCGGTAACCACGCCGCTTTTATCAACGGTTGCAACCTGTGGATTGGAACTTGTCCAGGTGAGAGAGTAATTTCTGTAGTCGCTGACACCAAGGAATCTTAAGTCAACCACATCCCCCTTCTCAAGGGAGAGCTTGCTTACTTCACCACCGGTCTGATAAGCATAGGTGAAGTTCTTTGCCGCATAAACATAGCCGGTGGCCGGTGCAGCGGAAGAAATCACCATAGCAGACGCCAACAGTACGGCGCCTTTTCTGAGAGTTGGTTTCATTATATTTCCTCCTTAAATAACAAGGAGCAAAAAAGCAAAAAGTGAATAAAAATGCAGGTTTGCGAGGAAAGAGTCAGGCCTTCCCAAGGCCTTGCAAAAAGGCCTCTGACACCACTTTGACACCAAAATCAGAAAAACACGGCAAGCTTTTCGATTTCCCTGGCCTGAACATCTTCTGTTACATGGGTGTATAAGTCCATGGTCATTTCCAGACTGCTGTGGCCCAAAATTTGCTGCACTACTTTCGGCGGGATTCCACTCTCAAATGCTCTGGTGGCGAAGGTGTGCCGCAGGGTATGGGGAGTAATCCTTTCAAAAAATACCGGTTCCCGCTGTTCCTTTCTTGCCTGCAGTTCTTCTTTTTTGTTGATTTTATTGACGTAGTTATTCAGGGTTTCTGCCACGTTCAAGCCGCGGACCGGACCTCCGGTTTTTGTGGTAAACACCAGGTTTTCGCCGCCTTCCACCGGACACCAGGAGAGTCCGGCTTCTGTTTTTTCTTTTTCCTGTGCGGCTTTATGCTGCTCCAAAAGTTGCAAGGTAGAGTCTAAAAGCCGGATGGTCCGGCAGCTGTTCTTCGTTTTTGGCGAGTGGAATTCATCCTTCATTTGGTGGTTCTTTACGTCATGAAGATAAATGTAGGTACGCTCTACCGTCAGTGTTTTTTCGGTAAAATCAATATCCGACCACCGCAGTCCGGACAGTTCGCCGATACGCAAACCGGTAGTAAGGCCGAGAATGCAAAGCATTTCATAGCGGCTTCCGCGAATGGCTTCCAGAAACTGTTTTTGTTCCTCATAACTTAATACCCGGCGTTCGGTTCGGTCTCTCCGGATGGTGATGTTTTCACAAGGGTTGTAAGAAATCATGCGGTTTTCCATGGCTTCCTTGAAAATGCTGTATAGGATAGTCTTTGTTTTAGCCAGGGTATTTGGACTGAGCCCGTTTTTGGACATGTTATTTAACAGTCGTTGTATCATCAGCTTGTTAATGGAGGAAACCTGCAATCTGCCAAGATTCGGTGCAATATGGATTTTGTAGATTTCCATGTAAACGCTGATGGTATTGGCTTTTACGGTGTGTTCTTTAATTTCACTGAGCCAGGTTTCAAAAAATGTATTGAGGGTCATGGTGCGGGAATTGAGATAAATGCCGTGTTCCATTTCATATTTGGCATCCGACATTTTTTTCTGGAGAGCTTTGATATCCCGGTCATACAGTGTAAACCTCTCTCCCTGAAAAGTAAATCTTCCCTGATATCTTCCGTCTGCCCGCTTCGAAATTCCCTTTGGGAGACGCTGTTCTTTTGTTGCATTTTCCATAAACAAATGCTCCTTTCCACGAATCGTATTTCACAAAGCTTGTCATTAGTATTTGTGTTTTTTTGTTTTTCATGCTTTGCTGCGGTGATTATAGCATGAAATATGGGCATCAAATTGACACCGGTTCTGACACCAATTTTGACACCAAAGCATATTTTTTCGGAAACAATTGCAGGATAAAGTGCGGAAAAAAATGGAAATAATAAAAGCAGAGCTGCTGCACTCTGCTTCAATAGAAAAATACGACTATCTTTATACTACGAAACTAGGAATATTTTGTCAAGAAAAATTCTACTTTGTGATTTACTTTTTTTATCAGTTTCATTATAATATAGATATTATGAGATAGTATGCCTGTTGATACAACATGGTTTTTATAGAGATGGAGGAAATATATCAAATGAGTCAGGAAAAGAAACAAAAGAATCAGGTGAAGCAGAGTAAGGGCTGGAACTGGAAGCTGTTGCCGTTGCAGTTTGTATTATGCCTGCTTCCGCTGGTATTATATTTATATACGGCAAGTTCGGGATACGGTGTATATCCGTGGCATTCGGTGGATGATTACTATTCCGATGTATTTTTACACGGAAAGATGATTGTCTTTACGGTTGCGGCAGCTGTTGCACTGGGTCTGGCAATTTACAAAATCATTAAAATGGATAGGGAGCAAAGACGGAGCAGTTTGATTTGTTTCCTTCCGATGTTTGTTTATATGCTTTTCGTGATTTTATCAACGATTTGCTCTGAGAATTTGACATATTCTGTTTTTGGTTCTATGGATGCCAAGGAACCGGTGGGCGTTTTACTTGGATATGCCATCGTGGCTTTTTATGCCTTTGTAGCGATTGATTCCATGGATGATGTAAACCAGATTACTACAGCAGGTGTAATCGGAGGCACGTTAATGGCCTTGGTTGGCGTACTTCAGACCATCGGTAAGGACCCTCTGTTAAACGAAGGTATTCAGCGTTTGTTTACCGGCAGCAAGTTTATCAATACCTATGGTCCGCTGCAGCTGAACTTCCCGGTAGGACAGGCCTACGGCACATTGTTTAATCCAAACTATGTGGGTACCTATGTGGCTATGTATGTTCCGCTGGTACTTATCGGTTTTGTTATGAATAAAAAGCTTTGGAAAAAAATCGTGTGCGGACTTACCCTGGTAGGTCTTTTGGTGATGCTGTTTGCTTCCCAGTCCCGTACCGGTTTAATTGCAGTGGTGGCGGTTGCTGTGGTAATGGCACTGTTCTTAGGACGTAAAATCTGGAAGTATTGGTATTTGATTATTCCGGGAGTGACCTTTGTAGTTATGGCGTTCTCCCTGTTAGATACGTATCGTGATAACCTGTTAACCAATCGTTTAAAGCAGATGTTTGCTATCGAAAAATCTTCCGACCCGGTACTTGGCGTGGATACAACAGGAAACGGTGTCCGGGTAGTTTGCGAAGATACCGAGTACACGGTAATGATGCCGGTTTCTTCCAGCGGCTTTGCCTATGTTGCTTTCGAAGGGGATGAGCAGAAAGAGGTTACTTACGATGAAAACGCAACCTATGGATACTTTACATTAAACAACGGAGAAGTAGTTGCCATTCAGACCGCAGCCTATGAAGACCGCTATGCCTTTGGTCTTGTAATTAACGGACGTAACTTTTATTTCACAAACCAGATTGTGGCAGGAAATTATAAATATATCAGTGAATACGGCCGTTTGGACGAATGTATTATGGCCGATAACCTGTTTTACGGTTACGAAGCGGTAGCCAGCGGACGAGGCTATGTATGGGGCAGAAGTATTCCGCTTTTACTCAGCAATTTCATCGTTGGTTCCGGCCCGGATACCTTTGGTATTGAGTTCCCGCAAAACGATTACGTAGCCCGCTATAAGAGTGGCTTTGACAATATTATTTTTACAAGACCGCATAATTTCTACCTGCAGATGGGCGTGCAGACAGGCACCATTTCCTTGATTGCCTTCCTGGTTTTTTATGTGATATATGTGGTGGCAAGCTGCAGACGGTACGGTTTCCAAAAATATGAGAGTATGGAAGAATGGATGGGCTTCGCTGTCTTTTTGAGTACCGTTGGCTTTATGGCATCCGGTTTTGCCAATGACTCTTTGATTGTAGTTACCCCAATCTTTTATGTATTAATCGGTATGGGCATGGCAATCAATCACAAGCTTTGTCCGGTAAAACGCAAAGAAGAGCAGACGGAAGAACCGGTAGAAGAAGCGTTGGAAGAGAAGAACGAAGAGGAAGGATTAGAATAATATGTGGATTGCAGACGGTTGGAAAGAATATCAGGTGTTGGATGCCTCCGGCGGGGAAAAACTGGAAAAGTGGGGCGATTATGTTCTGCTTCGTCCGGACCCACAGGTCATCTGGAATACCGAAAAAAAGATTCCGGAGTGGAGAAAATTAAACGCACATTACCATAGAAGCAATAAGGGCGGCGGCGACTGGGAATTTTTTGACCTGCCAAAGCAGTGGGACATCCATTATAAGGAGTTAACCTTCCATCTGCAGCCCTTCAGTTTTAAGCATACCGGTTTGTTTCCGGAGCAGGCAGTGAACTGGGACTGGTTCGGTGCTAAAATTGCGGCAGCAAAAAAGGCCAATCCGAACCGTGAAATCAAGGTATTAAATTTATTTGCCTATACCGGCGGTGCCACTGTGGCAGCAGCCAAAGCAGGTGCGGCGGTAACCCATGTGGATGCTTCCAAGGGTATGGTAACCTGGGCAAAGGAAAATGCAGCATCCTCAGGCCTTGCTGAGGCGCCAATCCGCTATATTGTGGATGATTGTGTAAAATTTGTAGAAAGGGAAATCCGCCGTGGCAACTTCTATGATGCGGTAATTATGGACCCTCCTTCTTACGGCAGAGGTCCTAAGGGAGAAATCTGGAAAATCGAAGAAAGCATTCACGATTTTGTAAAGCTTTGTACCGGAGTCTTAAAGCCGGAACCGTTGTTTTTCCTGATTAACTCCTATACTACAGGATTACAGCCGGCAGTGTTAAGCTACCTGCTCGGGGTAGAATTGCAAAAGAAATTCGGCGGTGTTGTGGCTGCCGATGAAATCGGACTTCCGGTAAAGTGCAACGGATTGGTATTGCCTTGCGGAGCTTCCGGAAGATGGCAGAGAGACGAATAGGAACAGGTTGATTATATGTTTAAAAAGAAGCTGGGCTTCCTTTTGGGAGTTATGGTGCTGCTGTCCCTGGCAGGGTATCTGGTATGTCTGACTATGGGCAGTGAAAAAAAAGTGAATAAGGATGAAACTTTTTTACTGGTAACATCGTTTTATCCTATGTATGTATTAGCAGAAAATGTAACAGCAGGGGTGGAAGGTATTGAGGTGACTAACCTTACCGAAAACCAGACCGGTTGTCTCCACGACTATGTGGTAAGCCCTCAGGATATGCGACGTTTGGATGAGGCAGATGCATTTCTAATTAATGGTGCCGGCATGGAGCTTTTTTTGGAAAAAATAATGAAAAATTCTCCAAAACTTCCGGTCATCGAAGCCTCCCATGGGATTCCTCTTTTGGAAGGTGAAGAACATGACCATGAAGAAGAGGAACAGGAAAGCGGCCATGATGGACATGGTCATGAAGAACATTCCCACGCAGCAAACGGACATGTCTGGATGGATGTGGAACGGTATCGTGTCCAGCTTGCTGCGGTAACAAAGGAACTTCGGGACTTGATGCCAAAACATGCGGATGCAATTTCGCAGGCGGCAGCAGCCTATGATAATAAGCTGCAGGTGTTGGCGGAGGGCGTGAAGGATTTAAAGGAACATACCGAAGGAATTTACGTGGTTATTTTCCATGAGGCATTTGCTTATTTGGCAGAGAGCCTTGGAATGGACGTGTTAATGGCGTTTTCTTTAGATGAGAATAGCGAGCCAAGTCCCGGTGAAATCACAGAGGCAATTGAGGAAATCAATTATCACGGTACGGCATTGATTCTTATTGAAAAGGAATATGCATCCCACGCAAATAGCATTTTAGCGGATGCGGATGCAAAAGTGGTATATATTAATCCCCTTACCACAGGGGACGGAGCAGCGGACAGTTATTTGTCCGGCATGTGGGAAAATTTAAATGCAATCCGTCAGGTGGTAGAGTAAGAAACGGGTGAAAGACAGAGGTTGTCATGGAAAAGAAAGCAGGACCGGCCGGCAAGAGCTCGCAGGGTATCCGTATTAAAGGACGCTTTGTAGAGGAAGAAAAGCAGGCCGTTTACAAGAAAAGCATATATAAAAAGCTGATAAAAACAAAGCCATGCGGCTTTCACCGGGTGGCGATTGAAAATCTTAAGGTGCAGGCAGGTTCCACCACCATTTTGGAGAATGTGTCTTTAAGTATTGCCTGTGGCGCCCTGACCGTGATAATCGGTAAAAACGGTGCAGGAAAGTCAACCCTGATTAAGTCTATATTAAAAGAAGTACCGTATGAAGGTCTCATTGAGTTCCGTGATTTAAAAGATAATTCCATCGGAAATCTGCGGGTCGGATACGTGCCTCAGAATTTAAATATCGAGAAAAATGCCCCGGTCAGCGTATATGATCTGGTGGCGGCCTATACCACCAATGTACCGGTGTTCCTGCATAAAAGTAAAAAGCTCTATGCAGAAATCAAAGAGCGGTTACAGGTATTTGACGGCGGGGAGCTGATTGATAAGCAAGTGGGGGATTTGTCCGGCGGTGAGTTGCAAAGAGTGTTGCTTACCATAGCCTGCACGCCGGTGCCTAATTTGCTGATTTTAGATGAGCCGGTGTCCGGAATTGACCGCAACGGCCGTAAGCTGTTTTACAAGATTTTAAATGACCTAAAGCAGCAGTATGATTTATCTGTTATTTTAGTATCCCATGACCTGGAACTGACGGCAGAATACGCTGACAATGTAGTTTTGCTGGACCGCACGGTGCTGAAAGAAGGTCCTGCCTGTGAGGTTATGGGCAGCAAGGAATTCAAGGAGGTGTTTGGATATGCAGCTTTTTGAGTTACTGCAGTATGATTTTATGAAAAACGCCTTGCTGGCGGTGTTGATTATTACGCCGCTGTTTGGCATTCTGGGAACCTTAATCGTAAATCATCGGATGGCATTCTTTTCCGATGCCCTGGGCCACTCTGCTTTTACGGGAATGGCTATCGGAGTGCTGTTTGGTATCGGAAACACAAGCCTTTCCATGATATTGTTTGCGGTGGCATTTGCACTTTTGCTGAACTACATCCGGCATAAAAACGTTGTATCCTCCGATACTGTGATTTCGGTATTTTCCTCCTTAAGTGTAGCGGTTGGCTTGGCAATTTTATCAAGAAACGGTAATTTTTCCAAGTATTCCGCACTTTTGGTCGGTGATATTTTAAGCATTACCCGTAAAGAGATTATCAGTCTGCTGGTTATTCTCGTTATAACCTTAGTGTTCTGGTACGCAGCCTATAATGGTCTGCACAGTATCGGGATTAATAGCAGTTTGGCAAAAAGCAAGGGAATTCCCGTAACATTGCTTGACAATGCTTTTGTAGTTTTGGTGGCGGTGATTGTTATGCTTTCTGTCCGCTGGGTAGGTATTCTGATTATCAATGCACTGCTTATCCTGCCGGCGGCAGCAGCCAGAAATATTGCTTCCGATAACAGGGAATACCATTTGTTTTCTGTGATGATTTCCGTGTTTTCCGGGGTATTGGGACTTGTTTTATCGTATTATTTAAATGTGGCGGCAGGACCGATGCTGGTGCTGGTTGCCTCGATAATTTTCTTTGTAACTTTTTTGGCAAGAAAATTATTTCATATTTAGGAGAAAGGAGCCGCGCATATGAAGGATTCCAAAATTTATTTAAGAATTCTTGTGAACTTTATATTGACCATTGCCGGTATTTTACTGGTGGTACTGCTTGGACCGAAGCTGCTCCGTTTCTTTATGCCTTTTGTGATTGCATTTATTATTTCCTCCATTGCCAATCCGATTGTGCGTTTTCTGGATAAAAAGGTGAAAATTGCACGAAAGTACGGGTCGGTAGTTATGATAGTGCTGGTTCTGGGGGCTGTGGTTGGTATACTTTATCTGCTGATTGCTTTTTTGGTAAAGCAGACCATGAATCTGTACGAAGACCGTTTTGCCCTGTATGATGAAGTGGCAGGTATTTTAGATAACTTTGCAAATAAGCTGAGCGGATTGCTTGCTAAGCTTCCTGCCGGCTTACGGGAGGCGTTGGAAAACTTACAGGAAAGTCTGTCTACCTGGGCCAGAAATTTTGTGGCGGATATTGAACTTCCGGCCATATCTACTTTGGGTTCCTATGTAGGCAGCGTGGTAGAAGTTATTTTCTTTGCCATCATTACCGTTTTGGCCGCATATTTCTTGACGGCAGAGAGAGACAATATGGGAGAGTGGCTTACTAACGTGCTTCCGGAGTCTGTAAAGCGGTATTATCACATGATTATGGATAGCTTTAAAAAGGCGGTAGGCGGCTATTTCAAGGCCCAATTTAAAATCATGATTATTCTTGTGATTATCATGTTTATCGGGTTTGAAATTCTGGATATCAGCTATTCCTTCCTGTTAGCCTTTGTAATTGCTTTTCTGGATTTTCTTCCGGTGTTTGGCACCGGTGCGGTTTTCTGGCCGTGGATTGTAGTGGATATTGTAGTAGGCGATTACAAACAGGCCATTTTCCTTGGAATTCTGTATCTGGTGTGCCAGCTGATAAAGCAGATTTTGCAGCCGAAGATGGTAGGTGACAGTGTAGGAATTAATCCTCTGGCAGCACTTTTTTATATGTTTATCGGTTATAAGTTTGCCGGGGTTATCGGTATGATTATCGGTATTCCGGTGGGTATGATTATTGTGAGCCTGTATCAGGCAGGGTTGTTTGACCAGCTGATTAAAGGTGTAAAGATTCTTGTCCACGATATTAATGAATTCCGAAAGTATTAGGAGAACATATTGTGAAAAACACAAAGGAACTGCTGCTTTTTATGATGCAGCGGTACGAAATAGGAAAGAAACCGCTATCCCGGCTGCTCGGATGGGGCGATACCACGGTTTTGCGCTATCTGGACGGAGTGGAACCGAACCGGGAGTTTGCCGGCCGCATTGAACAGCTTGCTGAGAATCCCTGGATGTATGCGGAGGTATTGGAAAGAAACAAAGAGAAACTAACGGATACTGCATACCGCAAAACCAAGAAAGCAGTATACCGTGAAATATTCTGTGACCGCTCCACAGAGGCAATGCAGTATGTGGTAGAACTGGCGGAAGGGGATATTGCTCCGTACCGTGTGATGACGGTGTTATATTATGCCCAGGTATGCTCTATGGTGTTAAGAGGGCTTCCTTTGTTCGAAGAAGAAGCAGACTTTTCACCGGGACAGCATTTGGTTTACCCAAGGCTTTATCAGCAGATGATGCGGTATGGATTAAAGCCTGTAAAGCCGGAAACCGGCTCCTTGTCTTTAGAAGAACAGGAATGTTTAAAACAGGTGTATCTGGTATTAAACGGCTATAGTCCCAATGCATTAAAGGGGTTGTATGCCCGCGCAAAGCGCCGGATCCGCCGTCATTTAAAAGCAGAGGCCGACCGGTTAAGTGCAGAAGTATTAAAAGGCCAGTATGAAGCAGGCTTCAAAAAATCCGGGGTGGAACGCCCGGAGGATTTAAAGAAATATATCTCAGATGCTTTAAAACGAAGTGAAAACTAATATGCGCTGAAATAAAAAAGAAACGGGAAAGTACCTTACCACAAAATGGGTACTTCCCGTTTCTTTTTTTAGTTGTTTCTATTAGCGCGTTTTCTCATGAGAGGGTCTAAAATTTTCTTACGGATTCTAAGGCTCTTTGGTGTTACTTCTAAGAGTTCATCGGTTTCGATAAATTCCAGGGCCTGTTCCAGGCTTAAAATTCTTGGAGGTGTTAAGCGCAGTGCTTCGTCGGCGCTGGAGGAACGGGTATTGGTTAACTGCTTTTTCTTGCAGACGTTGATTTCCACGTCCTCGGTTTTGCCATTCTGGCCTACGACCATGCCGGAATAAACCTTTTCGCCCGGTCCGATAAATAAGGTACCGCGTTCCTGGGCATTGAACAAACCGTAAGTGATGGCCTCACCGCTTTCAAAAGCAATTAAGGAGCCCTGCTTACGATAGGCGATGTCACCCTTGTATGGACCGTAACCGTCAAAAATGGTGTTTAAAATACCGTTACCTTTGGTGTCGGTCATGAACTCACCACGGTAGCCGATTAAACCTCTTGCCGGAATGGAAAACTCTAAGCGGGTGTAACCGCTACTTGCGGTGGACATACTCATCAGCTCGCCCTTACGGTTGCTGAGCTTTTCGATAACGCTGCCGGAAAATTCCTCAGGAACATCAATATAAGCAAGTTCCATTGGCTCCAGCTTTTTGCCGTTTTCATCTTCCTTATAAAGCACTTCCGCTTTACTTACGGCAAATTCAAAGCCTTCACGGCGCATGTTTTCAATTAAAACGGAAAGATGTAATTCACCACGGCCGGAAACCTTGAAGGCTTCGGTGGTGTCGGTTTCTTCCACACGAAGACTAACATCAGTATTTAATTCACGGAAGAGGCGCTCTCTTAAGTGACGGGAGGTAACAAATTTACCTTCCTGACCTGCCAGAGGGGAATCATTTACAATAAAGTTCATGGCGATGGTCGGCTCGGAAATCTTCTGGAACGGAATCGGTTCCGGGTTTTCCGGGGAACACAGGGTGTCACCGATGTGGATATCGGAAATACCGGAGATTGCTACGATAGAGCCGACGCCGGCTTCTGTAACCTCTACCTTCTTTAATCCTTCAAACTCGTATAATTTGCTGACTTTTACCTTGCGCTGCTTTTCCGGTTCGTGGGCATTTACCATAACCACTTCCTGATTGACGCGGATTTTACCGTTGTCCACCTTGCCTACGCCGATACGGCCAACGTATTCGTTGTAGTCGATGGTACTGATGAGCACCTGGGTGCCTGCTTCTTCGTCACCTTCCGGAGCAGGAATGTATTCTAAAATAGTTTCAAATAACGGCTTCATGTTTTCCGGTGTATCGCCAAGCTCTAAGATGGCAACGCCGGATTTTGCGGATGCAAAAACGAACGGACAGTCTAACTGTTCATCGGAAGCATCTAAGTCAATAAAGAGCTCCAGCACTTCGTCAATAACTTCCGTCGGACGTGCTTCCGGACGGTCAATCTTGTTGATGCAGACAATAACCGGAAGGTTTAATTCCAGAGCCTTCTTAAGTACAAATTTAGTCTGCGGCATAGCGCCCTCAAAGGCGTCTACTACCAGGATTACACCGTTTACCATTTTCAGGACACGTTCTACTTCGCCGCCGAAGTCTGCATGGCCCGGGGTGTCGATGATGTTGATTTTTACATCATTATAATATACGGCGGTGTTTTTTGCGAGGATAGTGATGCCGCGCTCTCTTTCAATATCGCCGGAGTCCATGACACGTTCCGCAACCTCCTGGTTCTGACGGAAGGTGCCGCTCTGCTTTAATAATTCATCTACAAGGGTTGTTTTACCATGATCGACGTGGGCGATAATGGCAATGTTACGGATATTTTCACGTTTGGTTTTCATATAATACTCCTCGGTTTCAAGGCTTTACAGTTTACAACTCATTAACTATAGCACATTTCAAAAGATTTTCAAGGTTTTTTTGCGATTCCGTGCTTAAAATCAGCGTTTTTGCATAGAATAGGGTGGTGGAAAGATTTTGCAGAAGGAAATTTGTGTCGAAAATCCGTGAAAAATGTTTTACAAAAATTGGTAAAAACATAATTTACAACTTTTGGAAATAATTGGATTGGTGTACAATGAAACTGCAAAAAAATGAAATACCGGATAAAACGAAGGGAGTAATACGACATGACAGATAAGGTATTTGATAATAACCAGGTGACAATCGCCGGAGAAATTATGGGGGGATTTACCTTCAGCCATGATGTGTTTGGTGAGGGATTTTACGTAATGGATATTTCGGTTGGACGCTTAAGTGAATCCAATGACATTATTCCGATTATGGTATCGGAGCGTCTGGTGGATGTGAAGAGAGACTACACCGGAATGCATGCGGTGATTAGCGGTCAGTTCCGCTCTTATAATCGCCATGAGGAAAGCAGAAACCGTCTGGTGCTTTCCGTATTTGCAAGAGAAATTGAAATTTTGGAGGAATCCGCAGATGAGGTGCGTCCGAATTATATTTTCCTTGACGGATTTGTCTGTAAGCCTCCTATTTATAGAAAAACTCCGCTGGGCCGGGAAATTGCAGACGTGCTTTTAGCAGTAAACCGTCCGTACGGAAAATCCGACTATATTCCATGCATCTGCTGGGGTAGAAATGCCCGCTTTGCAGAGGGATTTCAGGTGGGTGAACACATCCAGATTTGGGGCAGAATCCAGAGCAGGGAATATCAGAAGAAGATTTCTGAGACAGAATTTGAGAAGAGAACGGCTTACGAGGTTAGTGTGAGTAAGCTGGAATGTGTTGGCGAAGAATAACTTTATCGCAGAACTGGTGCGGCGAGAGTTGTTAAAAAAGGCTTGTACAAAAAATGTTTTAACTATATTGTATCGACGTGTCCGACATCTCAAACGATAATGTCCGTTTTCGACGAACGAAATGAATTTCTTTTTCATTTTGTCCGGCGGAAGCGGATATTGTCGTAGGAGTCAGGCGGACACCGATACTATATAGTTAAAATATCCTGTACAAGCCTTTTTTAAAATTGTGAGGCACCAGTTCTGCGATGTGGAGTTCTTCGCTTGCCCACTTGAATATGCTCACACTGACTTCGTAAGAATGAAAAATAGGTTGAATTTATCCTAGAAACTATGTATAATGCATATATGACTAGGAGGTGCATTATGATTATTGACACAAGTACAATGGTTTCCATGACAGAAGCAAATCAGAATTTTTCCAAGGTGGCAAGATTGGTGGATGAAAAGGGTTCGGCTGTGATTATGAAGAATAATATGCCAAAATATTTGGTTCTGGAATTTGGTAAGGCCGAGGAGGAAGGTTTTGTGGCTGATGAGGTAATGCTACGTTGTTTGCAAAGATTGATAAAGTATCAAGAAAACTTAGATGCGGAATTAAAGAAGGGGTGATATGTAACGCATGAGTGAAAATCTTGAACTTCAAAGATATGGAAGAAATAAATCTACATTGGTTAATGGTACATATATTTCGAGTGGGGAATATCGTAATAAATTTGATAAAATAACCGATAATAAAGATGTAAACAGAATTATTTATAGCAAAGCAAAAGAAATGTTATTACATAGGTCTGGAACTTTGTATGAAGATATGTATTGGCTTGATGCTGATACGGGTAAAATAATAGCAAAGGAAATTGATTCGTCAGAGGAAGAACAAATTCTTTATTCTGAATCGATTAGTAAAGCAATAAAAGGTGGAAATAAAATTATTGCGGTACATACACATCCTTGTAGTATGCCGCCAAGTATTGCAGATTTTAATTCTGCAAAAGACCATAATTATATGCTGGGTGTGGTTTTATGCCATGATGGCAAAATTTTTTGATATAAATCTGATGAAATTATTTCGAAAATGATGTATAATCTATATGTAGCAGATTATTATGTGCAGTTTCAAGATGAATTTTTAGCACAGCTTGAAGCGATAAAGGAACTGTCAGAAGCTTATAGTATTGAATTTTGGGAGGTGCGGTAGAATGGAAAGAATTGTATATGTACAAGAGGACCGATTTGATATTCCGGAAGAACTGCTTAAACTGACCCATGAGCAAATTCGTGAAAAAATTAAGGAAGAGCGACAGAAAGAATTAGAGAAGAAGAAAAAACAAGTGGAAAGGCTGGAGAAAGCGTAAATAAAAGGAATGCCATGAGATATTATGGAAACTCACGGCATTCCTTTTGTGCAAAAATATGTCATGATGTCGGAGAAAGATATATATATGTACGTCTTGACACAGGACTGGATGAGAAGGTGGTAAGAAAAATATATTTAAACGCCGGTTTAAAAATAGTGGATATCATTGATTACGACAATGGGCGTTCTGTCGCATTATTTGAATTGGAAGTATAAGAAGACATGAATTGTATTTGTAAAATATTCTCATAAGGTAATAAGCAACCCTTATCAATCAACTTAATATTTTTAAACAAATTAGGGATAGGAAATCTGGAAGTTTTATGATAGAATGAGGTCAGAATGTGCGATTTCTATTTTGCACAGGAAAAACAGAAGTAAAAAGATTATCTCACAAACAAATTAGGAGGATTATCATGGATTACAAGAAAGCCGGAGTTGATATTGAAGCAGGTTACAAGGCAGTGGAGCTGATGAAGAAGCACGTACAGGGAACTATGAGAAGTGAAGTTTTAAACGGTCTCGGCGGTTTCTCCGGAGCATTCTCCCTTACCCCTTTCATGAACATGAAAAAGCCAACCTTACTGTCCGGAACAGACGGTGTTGGTACAAAGTTAAAGCTGGCATTTATTATGGACAAGCATGATACTATCGGTATTGACTGTGTTGCTATGTGTGTAAACGATGTGGCTTGTGCCGGTGGCGAACCATTATTCTTCCTTGACTATGTTGCTTGTGGTAAGAATATTCCTGAAAAGATTGCTACCATCGTTAGCGGTGTGGCAGAAGGCTGTAAGCAGGCAGGCGCTGCTCTCATCGGTGGTGAAACAGCAGAAATGCCTGGTTTCTATCCGGAAGACGAATACGACCTTGCCGGTTTTGCTGTAGGTATCGTTGACCAGGACGAAATGATTACCGGTGCAGACCTTAAGGCCGGAGATGTTTTAGTCGGTATTGCTTCCTCCGGTGTACATAGTAATGGTTATTCCTTAGTTCGTAAGGTATTCCCAATGGAAAGAAAGGCTTTGGAAGTTTACCATGAATGTCTTGGCAAGTCCCTTGGTGAAGCTCTTCTTACACCAACTAAGATTTATGTAAAGGCGCTGTCTTCCTTAAAGACAGGCGGTGTTACTGTTAAGGCGTGCAGCCATATCACCGGCGGCGGCTTCTACGAGAACATTCCAAGAATGTTAAAGGATGGCGTTCATGCTGTGGTTAACAAGAACAGCTACGAAGTTCCTGCATTATTCAAGATGCTGGCTAAGGATGGTAACATTGAGGAGCAGATGATGTACAACACCTACAACATGGGTCTTGGTATGATTGTTGCTGTAGATAAGGCAGATGCTGACAAGGCAGTAAACCTTCTTAAGGCAGCAGGCGAAACAGCATACATTATCGGTGAAGTTAAGGAAGGCGAAAAGGGTGTAACCGTATGCTAAATATTGTTGTTTTAGTCAGCGGTGGCGGAACAAACCTCCAGGCTATCATGGATAAAATAGCAGATGGTACTGTCACTAATACAAAAATTGCGGCAGTCATCAGTAACAACGCAAACGCCTATGCCCTGGAGCGTGCCAAAAATGCAGGAATTCCTGCAGAGTGCATTTCCCCAAAGCAGTTTGAAAACAGGCAATTTTTTAACGAGGCACTCCTTGCCGGCGTAAAAAAATACAATCCGGATTTAGTGGTTCTGGCAGGATTTTTAGTGATCATTCCTCCGGCACTCATTACAGAATACAGAAACCGTTTAATTAATATTCATCCGTCCTTAATTCCGTCCTTCTGCGGTACCGGATATTACGGACTTAAGGTTCATGAGGCAGTGCTTGCCCGCGGCAACAAGGTGACCGGAGCTACCGTACATTTTGTGGATGAAGGCACTGATACCGGTCCGATTTTACTGCAGAAAGCAGTTTATGTACAGCAGGGTGATACCGCTGAGGTTCTGCAGAAGCGCGTTATGGTAGAGGCAGAGTGGGAGATTCTTCCGCAGGCCATTGATGCCATTGCGAACGGCAGAGTTGTAATGGAAGACGGAAAAGCTTGGATTCAATAAATAGGAGGATTACGATGAAAATCTTAGTAGTCGGCAGCGGCGGCAGAGAGCATGCCATCTGCTGGAAAATTGCACAGAGCAAAAAGGTAGAAAAGATTTATTGTGCACCGGGCAACGCAGGTATCGCAGAATATGCGGAGTGCGTCAACATCGGTGCTATGGAATTAGAAAAACTGGCTGATTTTGCGCAGGAAAAGCAGATTGACTTAACCGTTATCGGTATGGACGATCCACTGGTAGCAGGTGTGGTTGACGTATTCGAAGCAAGAGGCTTAAAGGTATTCGGACCAAGAAAGAATGCCGCTATTTTAGAGGGTTCTAAGGCTTTCTCCAAGGACCTCATGAAGAAGTACAACATTCCAACTGCAGCTTACGAAGTATTCAATTCTTCGGAAGCAGCACTGGCTTATTTAGAAACCGCAAAGCTTCCTATCGTATTAAAGGCAGACGGTCTGGCACTTGGTAAGGGTGTTCTTATCTGCAACACCTTAGAAGAAGCAAAAGACGGTGTTAAGTCCCTGATGACCGACAAGCAGTTTGGCTCTGCAGGTGACCGCATTGTTATCGAAGAATTTATGACCGGCCGTGAAGTTTCCGTATTATCTTTTGTAGACGGTAAGACCATCCGCATCATGACCAGTGCCCAGGATCACAAGCGCGCTAAAGACGGTGACCAGGGCTTAAATACCGGCGGTATGGGAACCTTCTCCCCAAGCCCATTCTATACAGCAGAAGTAGATGAGTTCTGTAAGAAGTATATTTATCAGGCAACTGTGGATGCTATGGCAGCAGAAGGCAGAGAGTTCAAGGGTATTATTTTCTTCGGTCTTATGCTTACACCAAACGGCCCTCGTGTATTAGAGTACAATGCCCGCTTCGGCGACCCGGAAACCCAGGTAGTGCTTCCTCGTATGAAGAACGATATTGTGGAAGTGTTCGAAGCCTGTGTAGACGGCACACTTGACCAAATCGAACTTGACTTTGCAGACAATGCAGCAGTTTGCGTGGTTCTTGCTTCCGACGGTTATCCGGAGAAGTACGACAAGGGCTTTGAAATTACCGGTTTCGAGAATTTCAAGGATAAGGACGGCTACTATGTATTCCATGCCGGAACCAAGTTCAATGATGGCAAAATTGTAACCAACGGCGGACGTGTTCTTGGCGTTACTGCTTTAGGTTCCGACTTAAAGGATGCAAGAGCAAATGCTTATAAAGCAACGGAATGGATTGACTTTGCCAACAAGTATAAGAGAAACGATATTGGTAAGGCAATTGATGAAGCGTAAAAAATAGAATAATGAAAAACAATAAAGGCTTTGCCGACAATTGTGTTGGCAAAGCCTTTTAAGCTGTAAAAAAAGGGCGAGTATATTTAGTTAGTGCATTTAGCCATTCGTAAAACCTGCCGGCAAAGCCGTCAGCCGTTGCTTCGCAACTTTTGTTTTACTCATGGAGGAGGGAGTGATGTTTGCTTAACGGACCGCCAGAAAAATGTCAGAAGTCATGTGGTTTTTTATTTGGAACATGCATTTTGATTCAGACATTCGTAGCTTTGCGGAGGGTTCCAAGAAACTTGTCACAATAGGTATGGATGCTGCCGGTGTTTTATCTATTTGTTTGACGGGGCGGGATGGAACAAGTATTCACTGAAGTTAGTTGCCAGAGCGTCCTATGGACGCTTTAACAAAAGGGGAGTGAAGGCGCTCTTGGAAAACTTGTTTTCCAGAGACGCCCATACTCCCCTTTTTTAAAAGTGCTTCGCACTTTAATTGGCAACTAACTTTGTACAAACTTTTATTTCCCGCCACGGAGTTATAGTAAAACACCGGCAGCATTCATTAATCAACTTTGTGACAGATTGATTGGCTAACCCTCCTGCAAAGCTTAAGAGTCTGAGGAAAAATGCATGGGGAAGAAGATGCCACATGACTTCGTGGCATGTTTTGGTATAATTTGGGCAAACAGTAACATTTTTTTGCCATATCTCTGCCATATCTCTTTTCTATTCTTGATTTGTGTGATATACTAGATATAAGGGTGTAGTTTGCCCTGAAACCCAACAATTAGAAAAAGAGTGCCCCTAAGGGAGAATTGAGGAACTATGGAGAACAAGAAATCTGTTTCAAAAAAATACATAACAATTTTTGCAGGAGTGTTACTGATTGCCTTGGCAATTGGATTCGGTTTTCGTATACATGCCAGTGCAGCGGTTTCCGGTACGGTTACAGCCAGTACACTGTTTGTAAGAACCGGTCCGTCCACCGAATATCCTAAGGTAGAGGTAAACGGAAAAACTGTTTTTCTGTCCAGAGGTGACAGCGTGGCAATTTCCCACGGAAGCAACGGTTGGTATTTTGTGACTGCCAGTTTCGAAGGAACTAAGGTACAGGGCTATGTCAGTGCCGCCCATGTATTAACCACAGGAAATGTTCCGACGGCGGCTCCAACAAAAACACCAACACCGTCGCCTACAAAAAAGCCTACAAACACACCGGCGCCAACTTCTGCACCTGACAATGCAGTGGTTACCAGTGGTTTCCCACGTAAAGGCATCGTAACTGCAGGCACATTAAATGTCAGAAATAATGCAGGAACAACAGGCACCACGATTATTGGCAAGTTATCCAGGGACGCACAGGTTGAACTGCTGGGTGCCAAGAAAGTAGGAAGTACTTACTGGTATCAGATTTCTTATACACAGAACAATGAAACAAGAACCGGTTATGTCAGCAGCCAGTATATTAAGGCGGCAGCGGCTCCAACCGCAACGCCTACTCCTACACCTGCTCCGACCACAGCACCTTCTTCCGGTTCCGGTGAAGTATTGACCGAAGGCTTTCCAAGAACCGGTACGATTACAGCCAGCGGATTAAATGTCAGAGACAATGCAGGAACCGGAAATACGGTAATTACCACAGTGAAGTCCGGCGACGCAGTCGTAATTAAAGATGCGAAAAAAGATTCCGAAGGCACCTATTGGTATAAGGTATCTTTCTATCAAAACGGTACAGAAAAAGCCGGCTGGGTCAGCAGCAAGCACGTTGCAGTAGCTGCTCCGACAGCAACTCCAACTCCAACGGCAACCCCGACACCGACAGCAACGCCGACCCCGGCAATTGATTCTACAGAAAATGTAGTAAACGGAAGCTTTCCTCGTGTGGGTACAATCACTGCCAGCAGCTTAAATGTCAGAAAGGGAGCCGGAACTTCTTATGATGCGATAGCATCTGTAATTAAGACAACGAAGGTTACCATCCTTTCTGCAAAGAAAGCATCAAACGGAGCATATTGGTACCAGATTTCTTTCACTAGAGACGGTGTAAAGCAGACCGGCTATGTGCATAGTGATTATGTAGAGGTAGATGCGCTTGCTCCAACCTCTACGCCGACACCGACAGCTACACCGGTACCGTCGCAAATGCCGGAAGCATCTGCAACACCGGCACCGACAGAAGAACCAGAGGTAACAGCAACACCTGTGCCTACAACCCCTGTCATTCCGGGTGAGTCCATTACCAAGGATGAAGTAGTAGATGATTTTGCTTTCTTCTGCTATGCGGCACAAATTCAAAAGGATAATGTGGTATTACGCGCAGATTCCCTGGCAGATGCTGTGGCAGTAATGAATATGGAAAAGAACACACAGGTTATGGTAATCAATCAGAGCATCGGTGACGATGGCGTCTGGTACCGTATCGCCGTTAAGAAGAACGGAGAGGTGGTTTACGGTTATGTAACCAGTGATAACGTAAAGCTTTTAGCAAGTATTGAAGAACCTGTGGCTGCACAGATTGTGGAAGAAAAAGTCCGTTTAAGAAATAATGCTTCCTCCACAGGTGGTTACATCAGAACAAATGAGAATAAAATTATCAGTCTTTCCATTGGCGATACCGCATGGATTATCGCAGAAGTTTCCAATGAAGCTTTAACCGAAAAATGGTTTGAAATTGCAGTGGAAATAGATGGTGCGGTTTACCGCGGATTTGTACAGGAAGCTCCTGTTTACCTGATGGAGGCAGTGGAAGAGGCACCGATTACTCCTACTCCGCTGCCAACGCCAACACCGACGGCTACGCCGATACCAACGGCGACACCAACCCCGGAGGCAACTGCCACACCCAGGCCGGTAGAGAACCCGACAGTAGCACCGAGTGCCACACCAACCGCAGCTCCTAAGCCAACGGCAACTCCGAAACCAACCGCAACGCCAACACCGTCCGCACTGCCGACACCGGCTGTGCATCAATTGGAAGACGGTAATTATCCGGTAAATGAACCCGGTATTGTAACAGGGTACGGTTCCACACAAAATGAGTACGGAAGAATTATGGTGGCTTATGTAGTGCCGTTAATGCCTTATGAATTTGTTTGTGATGATTCAGGATTGTTCATTGCTCTTTATGGAGATGAACCATTAATTTTATTTGAAAAATACCGGGATGAGAGAAATAACCTGTTCCGACATGTGGGTTTTGAATACGAAGGAAAGATGTATTACGGCTATATTGATGATGAATGGGTAACGCCGTTTGCACCGGGATATGAAATTCCTGATTTTTCCGATGTTATTTTCCCATCCGGCAATCCGTCTGGCGGAATGACTGTAGATTTTGAGTCTTATTTAGACCAGCAGGGATTCCCGGAAAGCTACAAACCGTTTCTTCGTGAATTACATGCCATGTATCCAAACTGGGTATTTGAGGCATACCATACAGGACTTGACTGGAATACGACAATTGAAGAAGAAAGTATTGCAGGCAAGAATCTGATTCCGAATACCAAGGGCATTGAGTGGAAATCCTTAGAAGCGGGAGCCTATGACTGGACCAAGGATAAATTTGTGGTATATGACGGTTCTACCTGGGTTACGGCATCCAAAGAGGCTCTTGCCTATTACATGGATCCAAGAAACTTTTTAAATGAAACCAATGTGTTTATGTTTGAGGTGCTCCGGTATGCGCCAAGCTACCAGGATGAAGCCGGTGTAGAAAACATTTTAAAGAATACACCGTTCCAGTATCAGTATTATACTTATACCGATGAATACGGCAACAGTAATACCTTAAGTTATGGTCAGACCTTCATTGCGGCAGCGGAATATTCCGGAGTCAGCCCTTATCATCTGGCTGCCCGTGTAAAGCAGGAGGTTGTAACAAGCTCTACTACAGCCAGCAACAGTGTTTCCGGTACAGTAAAGGGGCTGGAAGGCCTGTATAACTTCTACAATATCGGAGCTTATCATTCTACCAAAGCCGGCGGAGCCATTGCTAACGGTCTGAAGTATGCAAAGAATGGTGCCAGCAACAACGATGAATTAAATGATGCGTCCCTGATTCCGTGGACCAACCGGTATAATGCTATTGTAGGCGGCGCCTATATTTTAGGTTCTACGTATATTAACCGCGGACAGGACACTATTTATCTTCAAAAGTTTAATGTAACGGATAATTCCACATACTATCATCAATACATGGCAAATGTGGAGGCTCCGTATTCTGAGTCAAAGAAGACTGCCGGAGCATACGATGATAAGGAAAACCTGCCTATTGTATTTTCTATTCCGGTATTCTATAATATGCCTGCAGAGCCTGTAGCGGCGCCGGAAAAGGCATATAATCCGAACAACTGGTTAAAGACACTGGTGGTTTCCGATGCGGATGGTAAGGACTTGCAGTTAACACCGACCTTTAACATGAAAACCGACCAGGTATATTATCTGGTTGTGGACAGCGATGACGAGGTGCTTCAGATTGAAGCTACTGCAGTCAGCAGTAAAACAACGGTATTAAATACCGGTTTCCATGGCATCGCATATGGTTCCAATACCATTACCATTACTACGGTTGCTGAAAACGGAGATATCCGGGAATACAGCATTTTTGTGGTAAGACAGGAATAAATTTTGGAAGGATACTTCTGCTATGAAAAAGAAAAACAGACAAAAACCGAATAAGTGGATGGCAGGAGTAATTATGTTTCTGTTGCTTCTGGCAGTTGTTCCTGCAAAAAATGTGGAAGCTGCCAGCGCAACCATTACGCTTTCTACCGACACGGAGGAAATTCATGCCGGCGATACGGTGGAAGTAAAACTGACAATCAGTGCAGACGCTACAATCGGCGATTTTGAGGCGTTTTTAAGCTACGATGATACCATATTTGAGTTTTATTCGGCCGCTTCCTGTATTACAGGGGGCGCCGGCTTTTTAAAGGTATCGGACATCGGTGCATCGCCGTCTGCCCAGGAAAGAACCTATCGCATCTGGTTTACGGCATTGACCCAGGGCGAATGTGAGGTTGCCTTATATGAACGCCCTGTGGTATATTGTTATACCGACGGTGCAGAAATGTCGGTGACGGGTGTAAATAAAATTTTTACGGTACTGCCTTCTTTTTCTGCCTCGGATAACAACTATTTGTCTGCCTTGTATTTGGTGGATAATCAGCCGAAAACCGTGGAACTGAATCCTGCTTTTTCACAGGAAATCCAGACGTATCAGGGCGTGGTGCCTTTTGAGGCAAGCATGGTTATTGTCAGCGCTATTGCGGAGGATACCTTAGCGGGTGTAAAAGTAGAAGGCGGTAAAAATTTAGAAATCGGAAATAATGAGGTCCTGATTACGGTAACTGCGGAAAACGGCTCCCAGAGAGTGTACACCGTTCATATTACCCGGGCGGAGTATGTGGCAGAGCCTACGGCAGCACCGGACATCCCGGACAATCCGGCAGTGCCGACAGAAACTCCATCGGAACCGGTGCTTACCTTGAAACCGGGTATTTTGTTTGGGACAAAGGAAGAACAGGTGCTTTTAACAGAGTATCACACTTATACTCCTTGTGAAAAACCGGAAAGTATTACACTTCCGGACGGATATGTACAAACAACCCTGATGATAAATGAACGTCAGGTGGAAGCATATGCAAAACAGGGAGAAAATCCGGAGGAATTTCTTCTTCTGGTATTAAAAAATGATGCGGGGGAAGTAAACCTGTACCGGTATGACCGGGTAGAGCAGACACTGCAGAGAGTGAAGGAAGAAGAATATGTAATAACCCAGGTGATTGAAAGCAATGATGAGGGCCTGAAGGAAGCAGTTGCGGAGTATCAGGTTTATCAATCCATCCTGACCTTTGCCGTGGCTTTTTTAACCGGCGTTTGTCTGGTGCTTTTATTGGTAATTCTGTGGTTATGTATACGACGTAAGAATCGAGGATAGTCAAAAATGAAGGAAAAGTTTACACCGAATGCCCAAAGGGTACTGGCAGTGGCATACGAATTATCGGAGCAGATGGGCCAAAGCTATATTGGCACGGAGCATCTGCTGATTGCCCTGACCCAGTGTGATGGTGTGGCAAAAGATATTTTATTGCAGAATGGTACGGAAGAGGAAAAACTACTGGAACTGGCAAAGCAGTTAATTGTGCTGGGTGGCGGTGAAGAGCCGGACGGACAGGACAGTTTTTCTCCAATGGCAAGAAAGGTACTCCTGCAAAGCGAGCAGGAAGCAAATGCATACGGCGAACGTCTCGCCGGTACGGAACATATTCTGGTGGCACTTCTCAAAGAGCGGATGTGCCTGGCAGTGCGTTTGTTGAATACGTTAGAAGTAAATGTGCAGAAGGTGTTTACCGATGCGGTATTACTGATGGGTGGTGATATGGCTGCTGCAAAGGCAGAATTTGCCATTAGCCGCGGCAAGGGAACAAAGCATTCCTCTACCCCTACTTTGGAACAGTACAGCAGGGATTTAACCCTTCAGGCAGAAGAACATAAATTAGACCCGGTGGTTGGACGTATCAAAGAAATGGAGCGTCTGATTCAGATTTTATGCCGGAGAACCAAGAACAACCCGTGCTTAATCGGAGAACCGGGCGTAGGTAAAACAGCAGTGGTAGAAGGCCTGGCAACTCTGCTGGCAAAGGGCGATGTGCCGGAGATTATGAAGGGTAAAAAGATTTTATCCTTAGATTTATCTGCCATGGTGGCAGGCTCCAAATACCGTGGTGAATTTGAAGAAAGAATCAAACGGGTTATTGCAGAGGTGATTTCTGCGGGTAACGTTATTTTGTTTATTGATGAACTGCATACCTTAATCGGTGCCGGCGGTGCAGAGGGAGCCATGGATGCTTCCAATATTTTAAAACCTGCCCTGGCAAGAGGGGAACTGCAGGTAATCGGTGCAACTACAAGAGAAGAGTACCGCAAGCATGTGGAGAAGGATGCGGCGTTAGAACGCAGATTCCAGCCGGTTGCGGTAGAAGAACCAACGGAAGAAGAAGCAGTGGATATTCTCCGCGGGCTTCGTGCGAATTATGAAAGTCATCATATGATTGAAATATCCGATGAGGCAGTGAAGGCAGCGGTTTCCTTAACCAGCCGCTATGTTAACGACCGTTTCCTTCCGGATAAGGCCATTGATGCCATGGATGAGGCAGCATCCAGGCTTCATTTAAAGTCCTTTACTATTTCCGACAAGGATAAGGAACTGGAAAAAGAGCTGACAGCATTAGAGCAGGAAAAAGAAGATGCGCTGGTAGACGGCCGATTAGAGGATGCGGTTCAAATCTCCAATGAACAGAAAAAGCTGGAAAAGAAAATTGCCCGCCGCAAGAAAAAGCAGGCAGAAGCAGCGGGTAAGGAACAGCTGGTGCTCACAGAGGAACAAATTGCTGAGGTAGTTTCTTCCTGGACCGGAATTCCGCTCTCCAGGCTGCAGGAGGCAGAAAGCGAACGTCTGCAAAAGCTTCCGGAAGTATTAAAGAAACGTGTAGTAGGCCAGGATGATGCGGTAATGTCCATCGTAAAGGCAATCCGCAGAGCAAGGGTGGGATTAAAAGATCCAAACCGTCCAATCGGTTCCTTCCTGTTCCTTGGTCCGACCGGTGTTGGTAAAACCGAGCTTTCCAAGGCGCTTGCCGAGGCAATGTTCGGCGACGAAAACGCCATGATCCGGGTAGATATGTCCGAATACATGGAAAAGCATAGTGTGTCCAAAATCATCGGTTCTCCGCCGGGATATGTGGGTCACGAGGAGGGCGGACAGTTATCCGAACAGATTCGCCGGAAGCCTTACTCGGTGCTTTTATTTGATGAGCTGGAAAAGGCCCACCCGGATGTGTTTAACATTTTACTGCAGGTACTGGAAGACGGCCGTATTACCGATTCCCAGGGCCGCAAGGTAAGCTTTAAAAATACAATCATTATTATGACTTCCAATACCGGTGCAGGTGTCATCATGCAGCCAAAGCATTTAGGTTTTAGTACGCAAACTGATGAAAAGGCCGATTACGAGAAAATGCGCGGTAATGTTATGGAAGAAGTAAAGCGGGCATTTAAACCGGAATTTTTAAACCGTATCGATGAGACCATTGTATTCCACTCCCTGACCAAGGATACCCTTCGTCAGATTGCTAAAATACAGCTGGATATTATCGTGAAACGCTGCAGGGAACAGTTAAATATCAAACTGAACCTGCAGGAATCCGTAACCGAATTCATTTTAGAAAAAGGCTTTGACGATAAATACGGTGCAAGACCAATCCGCCGTGCGGTGCAGACCCATATTGAGGATATGCTGGCGGAGGAAATTATTAAGGGAACAATCAAACAGGGAGATACGGTATCTCTTTCCGTAAAAGAGGGTAAACCGGTGTTCCGTGTAAGAAGTCCAAAAGAGAAATAAAGAAAAAGGAGAAATAACATGGCAGATTTAATTTATGTATGTGAAAACGGTGGTTTAGGATTTGGCGATTATACTTTGGCAGAAAAGTCCAAGTTATCCGATTTCCCACACCTGGGTGATTTATATAAGGTAAAGACCTTTGCGGAAATTACAAAGTTAGAAAAGAACGGTTCTTTTGTTTATGAGTCTGTTCCGGGAACCAAGGTTACAGGCTTTGTGGCAGAGGAGAGAAGGGTTTCCTTCAACGTAGAAGGTAACGACCATACCCAGATTACCCTTGATTTGGAAGAAGAAAAGGAATACCGTGTATTGCTTGACGGAACAAACCTTGGTAACATGACCACCAATATCGGCGGCAAGCTGGTAATCAGTGTGGATTTAACCACAGGTCAGCCACAGGAAGTTGTTATTGAACGCATGTAAGAGGTAGTTTCGGGGAATGGCAAAAGCAAAAACAGTGTTCTTCTGTAAAGAATGTGGGTTTGAATCAGCAAAGTGGCTGGGACAATGTCCCGGCTGTAAAGCATGGAATTCTTTCACGGAAGAACCGGTCATACAAACAAAAGTTAAGGGAATTACAAACGGTACGGGCAGCACAGCAAAGCCGGTACCGTTAAAGGAAGTGTCTTCCGATAAAGAAGAACGTACGCTTATCGGTATCCGGGAGTTTGACCGGGTGCTGGGAGGCGGTATTGTTAAGGGCTCTCTGGTGCTGGTGGGCGGTGATCCGGGCATTGGTAAGTCTACACTGCTTCTGCAGATGTGTCGGGAGCTTTCCGCGGGGCACAAGGTGCTTTATATTTCCGGTGAAGAATCTGCCCAGCAGATTAAAATGCGAGCGGACCGTCTGGGTGAGTTTTCGGGAGATGTATTACTGCTTTCCGAAACCAATCTGGATTTGATTGAAGCTGCTTTGGAAAAAGAGCAGCCGGAAGTGGTGGTCATTGACTCCATCCAGACCATGTACCGGGAAGAAGTGGGCTCTGCGCCGGGCTCTGTAAGTCAGGTAAGAGAGGCTACGGCCAGTCTTATGCGTTTGGCAAAGGATAAAGAAATTTCTATTTTTATTGTAGGTCATGTAACTAAAGAAGGTACGGTGGCAGGTCCCCGTATGCTGGAGCATATGGTGGATACGGTGCTTTACTTTGAAGGTGATAATTCTGCGGCATACCGTATTTTACGGGCGGTAAAGAACCGTTTTGGTTCTACGAACGAGATTGGTGTGTTTGAAATGACCGGTGTTGGTCTTAATGAGGTAACAAATCCATCAGAGTATATGTTAGAGGGAAGGCCGGAGGAAGAACCGGGCTCCGTCATTACTACCGTGATGGAAGGCACCCGACCTATCCTTGTGGAGGTGCAGGCACTGGTGTGCCAGACCAATTTTAATATGCCGCGACGTACGGCAGCGGGCGTTGATTATAACAGGGTTAATTTGCTGATGGCGGTTATGGAAAAACGTCTTGGCATTTCCTTGGCGGGCTGCGATGCCTATGTAAACGTAGCCGGCGGCATGAAGATTACCGAACCGGGCATTGACCTTGCTATTGTGCTGGCGTTACTTTCCAGTTATAAAAACAGGGCGGTAGACAGCAAAACCATTGCTTTCGGAGAAATCGGTCTTACCGGTGAAGTGCGTAGCGTAAGTATGCTTTCGCAGCGCATTAAAGAAGCGGAAAAACTGGGCTATGAGGTCTGCATTGTTCCAAAGGCAAAAAATGCCCGGAATGTGGACGGCAAGCCTGCTAACATCCGCTTAATTGAAGTGGGAAATATCCGGGAACTGGCATCATTGCTATAGAACGGCAAATGAAAATTGTCGGAATCGCAGAAGTTTTCAAGAAAAAGAAGAAAATATCTTGACAAAGTGCACTGCCTTGGTGTAAAATAGCAAGGCAGTGTTGCAAAGGGGATTGGTCAAATGGTATGACAAGGGTCTCCAAAACCTTTAGCGGGAGTTCGATTCTCTCATCCCCTGTTTGAAATCGTGATAAACAGAAAGGAAAAGCTTTGTATATCTGCAAAGTTAACACGGAAATTAACACGACAAGACGAAAGCAATTATTTTGGTAGAAAATACTGAAATAGTTGCTTTTTTGTTTTTCGGATTTTGTATTTTAGAAAAAAATTGGTATAATAGGGATGAAGTAAAATTTCGGGAGGGTTATATGGATTTCTTTGCAGAGGAAGTGTTTTTGGATAAGTCAATGAGGAAAATACACGAAGCAAATGGTTATAAGTTTCTTACTGTTCCAATGCGTGTTGGGTTTGACCGTATTCGTGTGGTATTAGATATTAAGGAAATTGATTGGAATAAACTTGCAAATGCCATGGAACGTGAAAAGGAATTACATATGGATGCCCTTACTGTAAAGCAAACGGTTAATTCGGAGCAGGCATTGTTGATTTGTAATGGAAAACAACCGTTACCATGGGTAAGTGATGTTATGATTCGTTTTTCTAATTTTACATTATCAATTAATCGTGGTAATGGAAGAAGTAATCATGATATATGTTCATTGGAGGTTTTTATTTCTCCATTGAAAGGCTATGAATATCTTGGGAACTTTTCTAATAATTCGTGTGAAGAAGAGCAGAGTTATGTAAGAGAATCAATACAGAAAATTGGTGAGAATTACGGAATATATTTCATTAAAGATTATGCAGGTTTGCGACAGATGGAGCTTAATATAAACTTTAAAATGAAGCGTGGTATTGTGGGCGCAATAGAAACTTTGGGCGCATATCAAGCAAAGCTGAATGGTTTTACTCATTCGGAATACAAAGAAAATGGCGGCGAAAGTTATTTAGCAAATAAAGAAACCTTGTGGAGAACAATATTAAGCGGAGTGTTTCCAACTGGCTTGGTTTCGACCTCAACAAATAGGATAGTTAAAATCTATGATAAAAGTCGGGAAACGATATATTCTAATAACAAAAAACCAAAGAGCGATGTAATAATTAAAGAGCTTTCTAAGATGTGCAGAATTGAGTATACCGTAAAAAGAAAGGAAATTATAGGACAGTATTGCAATAAAAAATCTAACCTGTTTGAATTGACGCAGGAAGATATAGAGGGAGCATTCCGAAAACTTTCAGAGGAATTATTGGCGATACCGATAAAGGATTATTACAGGGAAATTGATGATGCTTTTGCGAAATATCTTGAGAATTTGGATATAACAAAAGATAGAAAATGGAGAGAGAAGTTTTTTAGCAGAATAGTGGAAAAGGTTAATAGTTATGGAGCAGGTATTTATATTGTTACAGAGGATGACATATATTCTGCTACATCTCATATGTCCGCAAAAACAGTTACTTCAAATGCAAAACGTACAGCAAATCTCACGATTCGTGTTTTTAAGGATATGGGAAATAAGAGCATACGGGTGGTACAGGGAGAAAAAGAATATAAAGCGGTTCTTGAATGGCTTTGCGGTATAAAAGGAGAAGAAGAGCAGGAAATATATGTGTTGTGTGAATAAAATAAACATATTAAATGCATACATAAAGAGGGGGAAACTTTAGTAAATAGGGAAAATGAGTCATCTCATTGAGAAGAACAGAAGAGTTGGAAAAGGATGAAAGAGAAATCATTCTTTTCCAACTCTTTTTTTATTGACACGCAAAAAGAAAATAGAAACGGATAATAAGAATATAGACCATTTTAAGAAAGGGGTGATTAGAAATGACACTTGATAATTTTATTACATACTTAGATTTGAGTACAAAAGATGAAGTACGCGTTTTTTGTGCAGGAACTGCTATGTATGCCGGACAGTATGGGCTGTTCTTAAAGAATGGCCTATGTGGGATGTCAGAGCATTCCTTTGATATGCTTGAGCATGGTGCGGATGGGACATTCACATTTTGGGTACACAAAGAAGAGCAAGGAGAGCGATAATCTATGAAGTTCAAGAACTTTATTTTTTACACAGGGCTGTGGTTGTATTTGATAATTGTAGTAGTGGAGCTTTGCGTTCTGCAAGAAGCAAATGTTACGTTAAACAATACACCAATAGCATATCTCTTTGCAGTAATAATTCCGTCGGTGCTTCCAGTGGAAATAACGTTGACTAATCGTAAACGTGAAAAGGCAGGACATAGAGATTTCGGATTCATGGATGCGATTGGAAAGCGTAAAGTTACCGAACATGAAACAAAAGAATACAGGGATTCCGCATATCCCGAAATACCAAGCAAGTATCTTTCTGATGTGCCGTATGATTTGGTTCTTGGAAAGATTGGTAAAAAATATATCCGTGTACCGATTATACGAGATGGGCTGAATGGATTCATTCTTGGAAATGTGGGTTCGGCAAAAACAACGCTGTTGATTGGATGGTTGTTATCAAGGCTGTATGTGGCACAACATTCTAAAGATGCTTTAAAGTGGAACTTTTTTGTAATTGATATTAAAGGAGAAATCTACCAGAAAGTTCTTAAAATCAAGGGGAAGTATCGGGCAGAGGATAATCAAAAAATACAGGTGATACAACCATGCAATCGTGCAAGTTGGGGGTGGGATGTGCTTTACAGAATACATAAGCCAAGAGTGACAGAAACGGAAAAATTAAAAGCAGTGACAGACATTGCGGATGCATTAATCCAAGAAAGCGGAGACAATTCATATTTTTATGACAATGCTAAAAAAATTTTGACTGGGCTACTATACCATTATATTAATCGGGGATATGAATTTATTACGATTATTCAGATGATTACTCGGAGTAATCTGGACGAATTGATTGAACGTGTGGTTTTGGAAGCAGAGGAGCAGGGAGAAGGAATTACACTGGATAAGTTAAAAGGATTTGTAGGTAAAAAGGACAATGAGAGTTTGCAAGACATACAAAGCACATTGCTCACCTATTTAGATGTATTCAGTTATCCAGATGTGGTATGGGCTTTGCAACTAAACCCGAACCGTACTTCTCCGTCTGCACTGGATGATGGGGAAACGAACTTAGATTTGGCAATCGAACAGGGAATGTTGAGAACATACCAACCGCTTTTTCGCTTGATTACAATGCAAGTGTTACGGCACGCAGAAGCGGACTTTCACGAAACGGACGAAAGAAATACATTGATAATTTGTGACGAGGCAAGTCGAATAGGCAAGGTGGAAGATTTGGATGGTTGTATGGCGACTTTACGTAGTAAGCACACAGGAATTTTGTTGCTGTTTCAAAGTATGCATCAATTCTTGGATATTTATAAACAGGAAAAGGCATATACGATTTTAGCATTGTGTGAATTGAAACTTTTTCTTTCGGGTGACGGTGACAAGCAAACAATAGAGTATGTTTCTACAATGGCAGGGGAGTATAAAACAGCAAGACAGAATTATGATAAAAAAGGAATTGCTAATTCGGCAAATGATGTGAAATATAGTGATGAATACAGAAATATTGTAAATTCGGAAAGTATGATGGAATTACGAGAAAAGAAAGAAGCGATTGCTTTTATTTACGGCAAGTATCTTCGATTCAAAAAGTTTATGTATTTCGAAGATGGTACATTAGGAAAGTTGTATCGAGAAATAGAAGCATTCAATGCCACTAACATGGAAAAAGAAAAATAAAATGCAGGAGGATAAAATTACATGAGCAGTAAAAAGACAATGGAGCAGAGAGTAGAAGCTAAAGAAAAACAGCTTCAAGAAATGTTAAAACGTGCAAAGCAGTATGAAGCACAATTAAAGGCATTACAGGCAAAACAGAGCGAAGCGGAAAGAAAAAGAAGAACGCACCGTTTGATTGAAATTGGGGCAGTGTGTGAAGCGGTAGTAGGAAGCCCGATTGAAAAAGAAATGCTTCCGCTGTTGCAGGATTGGTTGCTGATGCAGGAACAAAAAGGACACTATTTTTCAAGAGCTTTAGGAAAAGAAAAGCCAGAAACGACAAACGTTACAGAGGAGCTTCCAGTACCGGAGTTGTAGCAAGAGAAAAATTAGTCTGCGAGGGGTGGTTTATGCTGTCCCTCTCCTAAAGGGGAGGGCGCAATACAGACGGGCAGAGCCCATCTCTTGTATTGCGCTCTTACGCAGAGGGCGGTTTGCAGACAGCAAGGATTGTTTTTTAGGAGGTGGTTGTATGGCTACGAATTTCACAATAAGAACAAGTATAGTGAAAGCAAGTTCCGGCAAGTGTGCGGTGGCAGCAGCGGCATATCAAGCAGCGGAGCAACTTTATGATGAACGCTTGGGAATGACTTTTTCGTATAGGGTGAAAGAAGAGGTTGTGTATACAGAAATTCTTTTGCCAAGAAATGCGCCAATGGACTATCAAAACAGGGAAAAGTTATGGAATGCGGTGGAAGCTTCACAGAATAAAGCGAATAGCAGATTTGCCCGACAATTTGTAATTGCTGTTCCAAATGAGTGGAGTCGTGAGGAAGTAATTGAACGGTCAAGAGAATATTTGCAAAAGACTTTTGCAGACAAAGGATTGATTGTGGATTTTGCTTACCATGAAAAAAGCGGAAATCATCATTTGCATGTACTATGTCCGGTTCGTGCAATCGGTGAAAATGGGCAGTGGATGGCAATGGAAAAGAAAGTGTATGCACTGGATGAACAGGGGAATAAAATTCCAGAGATTGACGAAGTAACAGGGGAGCAAAAGGTTCGTGTGCGAAATCGAAACGGCAGGGAAAGCAGGGAATTGTTATGGCAAAGAATTACTGTGCAGAATAATCCGTGGAACACAAAAGAGAAGCTACAGGAATTAAAAAAAGAATGGGCAGAATTTTGCAATCAGTATCTTACGCAGGAAAACCGGATGGATTATCGTTCGTATGCGGAACGTGGCATTATTGACCGTATACCAGAGGTACATGAGGGAGCAAAAGCAAGGGAAGCAGAAAAAAGAGGTATTCAGACGTGGCAGAAAAGGGAGAATGAAGAACGTAGGGAACTAAATTCTTTCTTTGAAAAATCCAGAGAGTTTTTTGAAAAGGCAAAGAACGCTTTGGATGATTTCAAAGAAAAAATTGCAGAATGGAGGGCATTACATGACGAAAAAAGAAGCATTGGTGAAGAAGGATTTGGTGCAGGGATTGTGCGAACTGTTGTTAGAATATCAACGGTTGACGCAGGAACTTTTTGCAGATCTGCAGGCGTTGGAACTGCAGGAGCAAAAATATCAGAATATGGAAATCGAATGGGAGGGCTTGCAACAGGATTTTTGGAAGTTACAAGCAGAGCTTACGAATATACGAAGCGAGAATGCGAACATGAAAGCAATGCTCAAAGAATAAAAATAAGAAGGTAAATACAAAGAAAGCGATATGCAAGGGAATGTTAATCGGGGCATATCGCTTTTGGTCTTTATACACATCATTTATTGTTTTGTAACAGTTGAATCTGTAAAATAATATTATATATAGTTGTCTTTTCTAAATCGGTACAGGAACGGAGCAAAAGAAGGATTTTTTCTGTGAGTTGGTCGTAGTCGTGTCCGATTGCTTCTGAATGAAAAAAATCTTCTAATGAAATATTCATGGCATCGCAAATTTTTTCAATTACTTGAATGGTTGGATTTTTGAGATTACGTTCAACCTGTCCATAGTAAGTGGTGGTAATTCCTGCACGTAGTGCAATTTGTTCTTGACTTAATCCTAAACCTGTCCGTAAAGTCTGTAAACGATTTCCGATATTAAAGTTACTATTCATATTCATCACCATAGTTATCATATAACATTGACAAAAACCTCACAAGTTACTATAATTATCTACGAAAAGTAACTAAAGTTATTCACAAAAACAAAGGAGGAGACGAGCGTGTTTTGTTCCAATTGTGGGTATGAATTGCCCGATGGAGTTCAGTTTTGTAGTAAGTGTGGGACACGAATAAGAAATGGTGATTTGGTAGTTGTAAAAGAGGAGGAATTTGAAAACAATGCTCCGGTGTCTGCAAAATTTGAAAATATCACCGTGCAGAACCAATTTTCGGAGCGTGTTAATTCAGAACTTTTTGCGGATAGAAGGAGTCAAAATAAATTATTTTCCGTGTATGCGGAGTTGATTGCTCCTGTAAAGAAAATAGAGGGATTGACAGAAAGCATCAAATCGTGCGATGAACAGATAGCTTATTTGAGAGATGAAAAAAATGCAGAAATTGCACATGGGTGTCTGTCAATTGTAGTAGCTACTGTAGTGGGTTTTCCACTTGGTGCGATAGTAGGATTTCAAGAGAAGATATTAGATTATAGTTTTTTGTTGGGATATTCTTTTATGTTTTTATTTCCAGTCTTACTTACTTTTGTCTTTAGAATCATATGGAAACTGACATATGGACAAATTTATAAAAGGATTACCTATAAAGAGAATCTTAAGAAAGCAGATGCGTTAGAGAATATGCGTGATGATTTATTGAAAGAACGTGATGCGGTCTGCTTTGCAGAAAAAGATAAGTTGATGTATGTGCCAAAGAAGTATCGTTATTCGGGAGCAATCAGTTATTTTGTAGACCTTTATAATAGTAGCAGAGTAGATACGTTGAAAGAAGCAGTCAATGCTTACGCTCATGATAAGCAGGTGGCAGAAAAGCTTAAACTGTTAAGTAGTCAGATTGATGTGATTACGGAGTTTTTGGGTTCGATTGAGGAGATTTAGAGTAGAAGTGATAATAGGATTATAAATAGGAGGAAATTATAATGCGAGTTAAAAAAGTAGTGATGTTAGGAGCATGCATCTTAGGTATGTATAGTTTGGTAGGATGTAGTGGAGAAAATCAAGAGCAGGAAAAAAAGACACCAATCAATCATGAAACAAATAATGAAGTGGAGAATGAAGCAGTACAAGAAGAAAATGAAAATCTAAAATATATGACAGAGCCAAGAGAAGAAATTCTTTCTGACGAGCTATCTTCCACTCGTATACAGTTTGGTGGAGAAATTTTGGAGTTTCCATTTACAGTACAAGATTTATTAGACAAAGGAGCTGTGATTTATGATGACTATAAAGAAACCGGCTTGATAGAAAGCTTTGAGTATGTAGACTTTAAGTTAAATGATGTCATAGGCACATTTCATTGTGAGAACCAATCAGATACTGAACGTATAACGCTAAACAAATGTATAGTTACTGGAGGAGCAGCGAGGAATGAGGGGATATTTTTTGCAAAGGGTTTAACTAAGGGAATGACCTTAGATGCTTTAACAGAAAAATGGGGCACGCCATATAAAGAAGAAGATGGTATCCATGGTCAGAACATATTTGATTATTTGAGTTTATATTATATGGTAGAACCTTATATAGATGAGCAGGGAGATGTATGGCTTTCGTATAGCACACATTATGAGGTGGTAATCGAACTTGAAACTGGTGAGATTTGGAAGATAGAACTTCATAATGCAAAGGAGAATTAAGTAAAAAGAATATATAATATAAAATAGGCAGGTTATATTTTGAAAATTTAATAGTAACTGAAACAAAGGCGCTTGGCAATATAAAGCGCCTTTTGCATTTTATGAGACTAATTTAAAAACACGATGGTTGTGTTATTAATCCACATAATAGTAGAAATAATTTCTACGAAATGGGGTTAGTATTTGGAAGATTTAACGTTGATTGATGCAAACGAGGTCTTGAAATATGCAGTGGAATGTAATAAAATAGACCTCGCAGATATGCAAATGCAGATTGAGAGAATGAAGAATCAAAAATATCTGGAAATGCATAACCACAGGATTTGGCAAGGTGCAAATGGTAAATGGAACACATATCTGGACGATGAAAGTTCTCCGCGGGGGTATGTTCTGAAAGTTAGAACTACGCAGGAGGATATTGAAAAACTCGTAATAAAGTTCTATAAGGATAAGGAAGAAGAGCCTTATCTGGAAAGTGTCTTTATGGAGTGGAACAAAGAACGTCTTACATATGGTGAGATTTCCAATCAGTCTTATGTGAAGTATCTGAATGACTTTAAAAAGTATTTCACGAAAGACTGTATTTTGTGCCAGAAAAAGATGCGACTTATTACCGAAACTGATTTGGAAATTTTCGTTAAATCCACAATCAAAAATTTCAGTATGACGGCAAAAACATATGCAAATATGCGAACTGTTTTGCGAGGGGTGTTTACATACGCAAAGAAAAAGAAATATACTGATATTAGTATTACGACTTTCTTTGGAGATTTAAACCTTTCCAGAAAGGCTTTTCGGAAAAAAGTTGTGGTGAAGGAAAAAGAGGTTTTCAGCGAGTCAGAAAAGCGATTAGTTACCTCTTATTTGAGTAACAGGGCAAAGATACGAGATTTGGGTTTGCTATTGGTATTTCAAACAGGTGTACGTGTAGGAGAATTGAGCGCTTTGAAGTTTGAAGATGTGGCGCAGAATGGACGGACGCTACATGTTCAGAGAACAGAAATTAGTTACAAAGATGAGGAGAAGAATGAGCGTATTTGTGAAGTGAGAGAATATCCTAAGACGGAAGCCGGAGACCGCTATCTGATTATCCCGGAAATGACTTTAGAAATCATCGAAGCAATTCGTGCATTAAATCCGCATGGTGAGTATATGTTCATGGAATCAGGAAAGCGTATCCGTGCTAATGCTTTTAACCGCCGTTTAGACCGTGTGTGTGATGACTTGAGGATTCCACGCAGGTCAATGCACAAAATCCGAAAAACGTATAGTACAACTCTGCTTGATAATGATGTGGATGATAGTATTGTTGCAGAACAAATGGGTCATAAGGATATTGCCACAACACGCAAGAGCTACTATTTTTGTAACAAAGATAGCAGTGCAAAATATGAGCAGATTAGTAAAGCACTGTCGTGTTAAGTGTTAACACAAATTAACACAAAAATCGCATAATAAATATGCGAAAAAGTGGCTCGAATAAAGGGCTTGAAGGGAAAATAGAGGACAAGGGAATCGGAGTTCGATTCTCTCATCCCCTGTTAGCCTTGAATGAAAGTTCAAGGCTTTTTTTGTGCCCATAAAGCGAACTACTATTTTTAATTAATAGAATGATTAGCAAATTTTAGTTGACGAATTTGTTTCTTCGTGGTATAACTTCCTATGGACAGCAGAACGAAAGTTTACGAAAATTTGAAAGCTGCTGGGTGTCACCAGGACACTATATAATGATGGGTCATTATTTTATAATGAGGAGAGTCAATTATGGAAGCAAGAAAGTTAATCAAGCTTACTGCACCGGAGGAAGCACAGGAATTCGTTACTGCGGCATCCGAATGTGACTTCGACATCGACATGAGATTCAACAAGGTGATTGTAGATGCAAAATCTTTTTTAGGAGTGTTAAGCCTCTTATCCCACCCGGTAATGATTTTCAGTCAGGGAAGTAACAGTGAGTTTGAAAAGATGTTGGAAAAGTATGCAGTAGTATAAGAGTCCGGCAAAACAAATTGCAATCAAAAAAGACAAACATAGGAGAAAGAGACTGCAAACGGGCAGCTTTGCCGCAGTCTCTTTTTCTGTGCAGGAAAAATCGGGTAAAATCCCAAAGTTTATAGAAAAATTAGTTGAAATAAACGGCAGTTATGGTTATACTTATATAGATGCAATCATTACCAAAAGAAAGGAAATTGGTTCATGTATCGTTTGATTTGTAAAGATGGTAATGCAAAGCGTGGTGAAGTAACCACGGTGCATGGCACCATTCAGACCCCGGTATTTATGAACGTTGGTACGGCGGCAGCCATTAAGGGTGCGGTTTCCACCATGGATTTACAGGAAATCGGCACACAGGTGGAATTGTCCAATACCTATCATCTTCATGTCAGACCGGGCGATAAAGTTGTGAAGCAGCTGGGCGGTCTCCATAAGTTTATGAACTGGGACAAGCCAATCCTCACCGACTCCGGCGGATTCCAGGTATTCTCCCTGGCAGGGCTTCGTAAAATTAAAGAAGAGGGTGTTACCTTCCAGTCCCATGTAGATGGAAGAAAAATTTTCATGGGTCCGGAGGAGAGCATGCAGATTCAGTCCAATCTGGCTTCCACTATTGCCATGGCCTTTGACGAATGTCCGCCATCCAAGGCATCCAGACAGTATATTGAGGATTCCGTGGCAAGAACCACCCGTTGGTTACATCGTTGTAAGGCAGAAATGAACCGCTTAAACTCCTTAGAGGATACCATCAACAAGCAGCAGATGCTGTTTGGTATTAACCAGGGCGGAACGTTAAATGACATCCGCATCGAGCATGCTAAGCAAATTACGGAGCTGGATTTAGATGGTTATGCTATTGGCGGTCTGGCAGTGGGCGAATCCCATGATGAAATGTACGACGTTATCGAGCATGTGGTGCCATTCCTTCCGGTAGACAAGCCGACCTATCTCATGGGCGTTGGCACTCCGGCCAATATTTTAGAGGCGGTAGAGCGTGGTGTAGATTTCTTCGACTGCGTGTATCCGGCACGTAACGGCCGTCACGGTAATGCGTACACCAACCACGGAAAGATGACGTTATTAAATGCAAAGTACGAGCTGGACAGCAGACCGCTTGACGAAACCTGTCAGTGTCCAACCTGCAGAAACTACAGCAGGGCATATATCCGGCATTTGCTGAAGGCAAAAGAAATGTTAGGGTTACGCCTTTTGGTAACCCACAACCTCTACTTCTATAACAAGATGATGGAGGAAATCAGAGAGGCTATTGAGCAGCAGCGCTTTGCAGAATATAAAAAAGCAAAGCTTGCAGGCTTTGAAGAAGGCGACAAATAAAAAGAAAAGAGGAAAAAATAATGAATTTTACAGCAGTTTTAACAGTAGCAGAGGCAGCACCTACCGGCGGTATGTGGGGTGGCATGCTCATTTACATTGTATTCTTCGGTTTACTTATTTACTTCATGATTTACCGTCCGCAGAAGAAGCAGCAGAAGAAGCAGGACGAACTGGTAAACTCCATCGAAATCGGTGACAGTGTACTTACTACCAGCGGTTTCTACGGCGTAGTAATCGATAACGTAGACGAAAACGTAGTTATCGTTGAATTCGGTAACAACAAGAATTGCCGTATTCCAATGAAGAAGACAGCAATTGTGGAAGTAGAAAAGCCTGAGAAGGAGTAATTTCTTCGATTTATTTTAACAGTATAAGGGGCTGGGCAAGAGGATTTTTCTTCCTTTGATATCCGTGTTCGCCTGCCTCCTCGGACCGCTGTTTGCCTCTGTCAAACATTGCAAAATAGATTTGCATGTCTGCCAGATTCAAACATCAGTCCGCTGAGAGGTCGGACACCGGGATATGCAAAGGAAGAAAAATCGAATCTTGCTCCAGCCCCTTTTTATGTTGAAGATAAGCCAAAGAAATTAATCCTTCTCATAAGGGTTCAACTTTTACAAGTGTTGTCTGAATATGGTGTGAACGCGGAGTTTACTTCGCTGCTATCACGTTCTCTAATACGGAGTACGGGATTTTTAAATTGCCACGGCCGGTGCCCAGTTCGATGTGTGGTTTGACGGCGCCGTGGAAGTCGGAGCCTCCGGTGGCAATAAGGCCGAAGTGGTTGGCGAGGGCTTTGACGTTGACTTCATCCTGGCCGCGGTTATTGGAGTAATAAACCTCGATGCCTTTGAGTCCGGCTTTTTTGAGGCGGTCTACCAGGGCGTAGAGTTCGTCGTGGGGAAGATTATAGAGCAGAGGGTGTGCCAGTACCGGTACGCCGCCTGCTTTTTTTATGCTGGAAATGGCCTGTTCGGGAGACATGTATTCCCTTGGAATGTAGCAGGGGCCATTATCGCCTACGTATTTTTCGAAGGCTTCCTGTACGGAAGAAACCAGCCCTTTTTTCATCAGGGCGGTGGCGAAGTGGGCGCGGGTGATAACTGCGCTTGGAGCATCTTCGGTTAAATCTTCCATGGTAAGTTCAATGCCGTATTCTGCAAATTTTTCTAACATTTTTTCGTTTCTGCGGTTACGGTTTTCCAGAAAGTTAGTTAAAATGCGGTCTAATATTTCGTCATTTTCATTTACCAGAAGTCCTAAAATATGGATGTCTCTGTTTTTATAGGCGGCGGAAATTTCTACGCCGGAATAAACTTCTATCGGGCGACCTTGGGATTTGTGCCAGGCGGCACGTTCCTTTGCCTCGGCAACACCCCGGATGGTATCGTGGTCGGTAAGGGCAAAGGCGGAAAGCCCAAGTTCTACGGCGTGGTCTACCAGTTCGGTTGGGGACAGGGTACCGTCGGAGACGGTGGAGTGAACGTGTAAATCGATATATTTCATGGGGATACCTCTTTCTACATGGATTTATGATAATTATAACATTATTTCAGTGTTACTGTCCACACCTGCCACCGCATTCGCAAAACCTGCCAGCAAAGCCGTCAGCCGTTGCTACGCAACTTTCTGTTTTGCTCATACGGCGACAGTTATGTCCACAACATATAAAAAGCCGATAAATCTGCGTACAAGTACACAATTTATCGGCTTTTTTATGTTGCGTGGACAGTAACATGAAATAAACAGTATAAAACAGTTGACAACAGTTACAAACTGTTATATACTGTTTGTGTCGACAATGATATATCATTTAATTTTTAAGAGGTACCATATGAACATAATAGTAAATAACACTTCCATGCAGCCAATCTACGAGCAGATTGTGGAGCAGATAAAAGGCATGATCATGCAGGGAGAACTGCAGCAGGAGGAAATGCTTCCTTCCGTGCGGACATTATCTAAGGACCTGCGTATCAGTGCCCTGACAGTAAAAAAAGCCTATGACACATTGGAACAGGAGGGCTTCATTATAACTGTTCACGGTAAGGGCAGCTTTGTGGCCGGAGTCAACCAGAATTTACTTTTGGAGGAGCAGAAAAAGGAAGTAGAGCGAGATTTGGATGCGGCGATCCGCAAGGGTAAGAGCTGTGGTATGAATGACGAAGACCTTCGTCAGTTGTTTGATTTGCTTATGGAAGAATAAGCAGTTGGGAAGTAGGAGGAAAAATCCTCTGCCCGCAATTAGCGGGCGGGCATTTTGCTCCGCAAAACAAGGAGGATTCAAATGAAATTAGAGTTTAACCAGGTAGTTAAGAAGTATGATGGGTTTCAGCTTGACTGCACCATGACGGTAGAGGAAGGCTGCGTTACCGGTTTAATCGGAAGAAACGGTGCAGGTAAGAGTACAGCGTTTAAAGCAGCATTAGGTCTTATCCGTTTGGACGGCGGCAGTGTTACTTTGGATGGCAAGGAGGTGGCTAAGCTTCCTGCAAGGGAAAAAGAAAAGATTGGTGTAGTATTATCCGATTCCGGTTTCAGTGGTTATCTGACGGTTAAAGATGTTGTCTGCATTATGAAGGGCATGTACAAGAACTTCAAAAAAGAGGAGTTTTTAGAGCGTTGTAAACAGTTTGGCTTGCCGCAGGATAAGCAGATTAAGGAGTTTTCCACCGGTATGAAGGCAAAGCTGAAAGTGCTGGTTGCCATGTCTTACGGGGCAAAGCTTCTCATCTTAGATGAGCCGACATCCGGCCTTGATGTGGTGGCAAGAGATGAAATCTTGGATATGCTTCGTGAGTATATGGAAAGCGGTGAAAACAGTATTTTAATCAGTTCCCACATTTCCAGTGACTTAGAGGGACTGTGTGACGATGTTTACATGATTGATAACGGTAAGATTGTGCTTCACGAAGAAACCAATGTACTGTTGGATGAATTTGGTGTGTTAAAGGTAACAGGCGAGCAGTACGAGGCCCTTGATAAGGCGTATATTATGAGCAAGAAGAAGGAAGCCTTCGGATATGCACTGCTTACCAGGGAGAAGAAGTTTTATCAGGAGAATTATCCGGAAATTGCAATCGAAAAGGCAGGTATTGACCAGATTATTACCCTGCTGATTTCCGGCACAAGGGAGGTATAACCATGAAAGGTTTATTAGTAAAAGATTTGCGCATTTTGCTGCATCAGAAAACTACATTTTTAATTATTGTTCTGTTAGGTATATTTATGGGGACCAATGGTGGAAATATCAGTTTTTCCATGGGTTATATGATGTTTGTTTCGGCCACATTGACCATCACAACGATTTCTTATGACTATTTTGAAAAGGGAATGAGCTTTTTGCTTACCCTTCCAATCACTAAGAAAATGTACGTGGTGGAAAAGTATGTGATGTCGGTGCTGATTGGTCTTGCGGTGGCGCTGATAGGCTGTCTGCTTAATTTTATTGGCGGTTTCTTTGGAGCGCTGGCACCATGGAATGAGTTTGCAATTACCGCAGTGATGACTTTGGCGGCAGCAATGCTGATGATTGCTCTTTATATTCCGGTGTATATCAAATGCGGTCCGGAAAAGAGCAGAGTGGCCATCCTGATTGTGATTGGTACGATAGCGGCAATTGGATATTTGGCATACTTAGTTGTTAAGGTGGAAGCGGTACAGAAGGCACTGATGCCGGTGTTGGGTGTGTTGGAAAACATGACAGCAGGACAGTTCATTGCCATTGGCGTGGCGCTTTGGGCAGTGCTTATGTTGGTTTCTGTTTTGGTTTCTTTACGAATTATGGAAAAGAAAGAGTTTTAAAAGAAAGTGGCGCACCCGCGGAATGCAGGTGCGCCATTGTTTGTGTATGTAGGGCGTTTAGCTTAACATCCCGCCTACGCATCCGGCAGCCAGAGAAGAAATCAGGAAGGTTACAGCATTATCGGAAAGCAGGGCACCGTCCGGGGAAAGAAAATAAGTTACAACGGCATACAGGACAAAAAAGGCAGCGCCGAAACCGATTCCCCACAGGAAGCGTCGGTTTTGCGCATGCTTTGCAAAGTATCGTCCCCCAAGGAAAGCAGAAAGGCAGAAAAAGACAATCAGCATTGGGAACATGACAGCGTCGCCCCAGCCGGTTTTCATCATGAGAAAAGCAAGGAGCAGGGTGGCAAGTGTAAGAATCAGGGCTGCAAAGAAAAGGCCTTTTAAAAGATAAATAAGGTTTTGTTTCATTCTGGGTGGTACCTCCGAAGAGTAATCGTTATTCGTTTGATAATTTATATGAATCCCCGGTGTCCGGTAGAAGTATATGTATAAAATTTACCTTTCAATCAAAGACTTTTCGTATAGTTTTCCTCTTGCAGTTTGCGTATATTTGCGGTATGATAAGCGTGACAAATTAAATAGTGAGAGGAAATAGAAAAGGAGAATTGTTATGAAAAGAAAATTACTTCTTGCATTACTTATGTTTTCCGTGACGACTGCACTTTGTGCCTGCAAGGGCGGTACGGATAAGGGAGACACTCCCGGGGATATTTCTTCTGGAACTCCTGCGGTCGGTGGCGAAATCGTCGTAGGAATCACACAGGATCTGGACAGTCTTGACCCACACGTTGCAGTAGCGGCAGGAACCGACGAAGTTCTGTTTAATGTTTTTGAAGGCCTTGTTAAGCCTGATAAAGATGGAAATTTTGTAGAAGCTGTAGCAGAAAGCTATGTCATCTCTGAGGATGCCATGACTTACACCTTTACCCTTCGTGAGAATGTTAAATTTCACAATGGAAAGGTTGTTACAGTGGAAGATGTCGTATATTCCGTAAAACGCTGCGCCGGTTTGCTGGACGTTCAGGACCCGAATGTCTTAGTGGATTCGGCGCTTTCTGGTGCAATCAGCGAGGTTGTGGCAACTGATGCACATACGGTGGTTATTAAGTTAAAGGCTGCCAATACGGAGCTTTTGCCATTCCTTACCTGTGCGATTATTCCGTGTGATTACGAGAACCAGGCCACCGCTCCGGTGGGAACAGGACCGTTTAAGTTTGTGTCCTATGCACCGCTTGAGAGTTTCGTGGTGGAGAAGAACCCGGATTACTACGGAACACCGGCATATCTTGATAAGGTTACCTTTAAAGTGTATGCCAATTCCGATGCTGCCTTTTTGGAGCTGATGGCGGGCAAGGTGCATGTGTTCCCTTATTTAACCGAGGAGCAGGCAGCCCAGCTGTCCCAGAAGTATACCATCGAAGTGGGCACCATGAATCTGGTGCAGGCCATGTTTTTAAACAATGGAGTGGCTCCTTTTGATGATGTAAGAGTGCGTCAGGCATTCTGCCATGCGGTCAATCGTCAGGAAATTCTGGATATGTTATCCGGCGGCCGGGGCACTTTAATCAACAGTGGTATGACACCGGGCCTGGCAAGCTACTATAATGATACGATTGCCGGCTATGAGTACAGTGTGGAAAAGGCAAAGCAGTTACTGGCCGATGCCGGTTATGCAAACGGTCTGGAAATTACTTTGACTGTGCCGTCCAACTATCAGTACCACATGGACACTGCCCAGGTAATTGTGGAGCAGTTAAAGAAGGTGGGAGTTACCGCTAAAATTGTTCCGGTGGAATGGGCAACCTGGTTATCCGACGTGTATAAGGGCAGAGATTATCAGGCTACCGTGGTTGGACTGGATTTCAACCTGGCACCGAGCGATGTGGTAAAGAGATACAATTCCACCGCAAGCAACAACTTTATGAATTACAACAATGCAGAATTTGATGCTACCTTTGCAAAGGCGTTGGCAGCAGTGGAGGAGCAGGAGAAAATTGCAGCATATAAGGATTTACAGAAGTTCTTATATGAGGATGCGGCTTCTGTTTATATCCAGGACCCGGCACTGCTTACCGCGGTAAGCAAGGAACTGGGCGGTTACACCTTCTATCCGGTGTATGTACAGGATATGGCGTTGGTGTACTACAAAGAAAAGTAAACTGATATTTTGAAAGAAAGGAGGAAGTTTTTACAATGAAATTTATTTTGAAAAAAATAGGAACTCTCATTATTACGCTTGTCATCATTTCATTTTTAAGCTTCCTCGCTTTCTCTTTGATTCCCGGAGATGCTGCGGTGGCAAATCTTGGCATGGATGCGGATGAGGCCGCCGTGGAAGCACTACGGGAAGAACTGGGTTTAAACCGCCCGGTTATTGTACAGTATGGGGACTGGCTGTTTTCTGCCCTGCAGGGCGACTTCGGTGAGTCTACCCAGTACCATCTGCCGGTGAGTGAGTTGGTGGCAAAACGTCTGCCGGCCACTATTACACTGGCAATTTATTCTATGATAATTATTACGTTGGTATCCTTTCCTCTTGGTATGCTTGGAACAAAGAAGCCGGACGGAGCAATGGATACGGCGGTAACGGTGCTGTCCCAGATTGGTATGGCGGTGCCGCAGTTTTTCCTTGGTATTTTGCTTACCTTCTTTTTTGGAATATTGCTTAACTGGTTTACGGTGGGCGGTTATGTGAATCCGCAGGAAGACTTGGGCGGATTTCTTAGTTTTCTTCTTCTGCCGGCGGTAGCGGTGGCGGTGCCGAAGTGTGCTACCATGACCCGATATATCCGTAATGCGGTGGTGGCACAAAAGAAAATGGACTATGTGCGTACGGCAAGAGGAAAAGGAAATTCCGAAAAAAGATTATTATTAAATCATGTTTTAATAAATGTTATGATGCCGGTGGTTACCATGCTTGCCATGATGGCAGCGGATGTATTGGCCGGTAGTATTGTGGTGGAGCAGGTGTTTAATATTCCGGGACTTGGCCGTCTGCTTATCACCTCTATTTCCAACAGAGATTACCCTGTGGTGCAGGCAATTGTAATTTACATTGCAAGTACTGTAGTTATTATGAATACCTTGGCAGATATTATGTATCAGAAATTAGACCCGAGAGTGCGATAAAAGGAAATTGGCAGCATGAAGAAAAAGTTAAATTACAATTTAATAATTGGATATGCCATGATTGCACTGGTGCTTCTGATGGCAGTGGTGGGATTATTCTATACTCCGTACCCGGTCAATGAGATGAATGTGCTGCAGAAGAACCAGCCGCCGTCCTTTGCCCATCTGTTTGGTACGGACCAGTTCGGCAGGGATATTTTCAGCCGCGTCATGGAAGGTGCGTCCACCAGTTTCTTTATTGCCCTTTGTGTGGTGCTGGTGGGAGCGGTTATCGGTACATTCACAGGAGCACTTACCGCTTATTTTGGCGGATGGCTGGATGCGGTGCTGATGCGCGTCAATGATGTGCTGGCAGCGTTTCCGAGTGTTTTGCTTGCCATCTGCTTTGTGGCAGTTATCGGACCGGGCACCTATAACTTAATTGTTGCCCTTGGAATTGTATTTATCCCAAGCTTTACCCGTGTGGTGCGGAGTGAGGTTTTGGTACAGAAAGAATTAGACTATGTCAGGAATGCAAAGCTCATGGGAGCAAAGGATATGCGCATTCTTGTTTTTCATATATTACCGAATATCAAACCGGTGTTAAAAACATCCCTGCTGGTGGGCTTCCAAAATGCGGTGCTGTCCGAAGCCGGTATGAGTTATTTAGGTCTTGGCGTCACCCAGCCGGACCCGAGCCTTGGCCGGATGCTTTCCGAGGCCCAGGGCTTTTTGTGGAATGCCCCGTGGTACGCGTTGGCACCGGGACTTACTATTTTGGCCTTAACATTAGGCCTTGGCCTTGTAACAGCAGAAAAAGAATAATCTTGCAAAAAGCAGAGTTTAAATAACGGAGAAAGGAGGAGCTTTTATGCCGTTACTTGATATTAAAAATTTAAAAATTTCCTTTCAAGTGAAAAAGGATACGGATGGTTTCTTCACCACAATAGGCGAGCAGGAAGTGGTCCACGGTATTGACCTATATGTGGAAAAGGGACAGATTCTTGGCCTGGTAGGCGAGTCCGGTTCCGGTAAAAGCGTATCCTCCCTAAGCATCCTGAAGCTTCTTCCGGAGGATGCAAAAATCACCGCCGATAAAATGGAGTTTGACGATATTGAGTTGCTTTCCCAAACAGAAGCACAGTGGCAGGCCCTTCGGGGAGACCGTATTTCTATGGTGTTTCAGGAACCTATGACTTCGTTAAATCCTGTTTTAACTATTGAGAAGCAGGTGGAGGAAGGACTTCTTCTTCATGAAGAAGAAAAGTATAAAGACAATAAAGAACTTCGCAGGGAACGTGTGCTGGCGGTTTTAGAAGAAGCCGGTTTATCTGATCCCGAGGAGCTATTGAAAAAATATCCGCACCAGTTATCCGGAGGCATGCGGCAGCGTGTGATGATTGCCATTGCCATGATTAACCGTCCGGAGCTTTTAATTGCCGACGAGCCAACCACTGCGCTGGATGCGGCAACCCAGGAGATTATTTTAGACCTTCTCAAATATTATTGTGAGACCTACAAAACTTCCATTTTGTTTATTTCCCACGACCTTTCCCTGGTGGCAAGACTTTGCGACCGGGTACTGGTGTTAAAGAACGGCAAGGTGGTGGAACGCGGTACCAAAGAAGATATTTTCTACCGGCCAAAACAGGAGTACACAAAAAAACTGATGGCGGCGGCCACAGGCAAGCAGCTGGCAGGTGTAAGTGTAACAAATGCAGTTCCTCTGCTTCAGCTAAAAAATGCCACTATCGAATACCGGGAAAAAACTTTTTTCGGAAAAGAAAAAATAAACACAGCAGTAAAGAATGTTTCCTTTGAATTATATAAGGGCGAAGTGCTTGGCCTGGTGGGCGAATCCGGTTCCGGTAAATCCACCATTTCCAAGGCGTTAACCGGACTGCTTCCTCTAACAAAAGGCGAGTTAATCCGTGCAGAAGGCACCGGAACACCCCGCATGGTTTTCCAGGACCCTTACGGCAGTTTAAATCCTGCAAAGAAAATCGGCTGGATATTGGAAGAACCGCTAAAAATTCAAGGCGGTTACACAAAAGAAGAGAGAAAAAGACTTGTCATGGAGGCCTTAAAAGAGGTAGAATTAGAAGAAGGCCATGCCAAGCGTTATGTAAGAGAATTGTCCGGCGGCCAACGGCAGCGTGTGGCCATTGCGGCGGCTCTGATTCAGAAGCCGGAAATTGTAATTTTGGATGAACCGGTTTCCGCTTTAGACGTTACGGTGCAGGGACAAATTTTGGAACTGCTGTACCGTTTAAAAGAAGAACACGGGATATCTTATTTGTTTGTATCCCACGACATGAATGTAATCCGGCGGGTATGTGACCGTGTGATTGTGTTATATCAGGGCGAAATTGTGGAAATGGGAACAACAACAGATGTGTTCGAACATCCGGAGCATCCGTATACCAAAGAACTGCTCCGCAATAATATGGCCGTGCATTAACAGACAATAAAACGCATATATTTTACTGGCAGAAAGAGAGAGCATAACATGCAGAGAGAGAAAAAGGAAAAGAAGCCCTTTCCTAAAATGATTTTAAAATACGTAGGCAGACATAAGTGGGCTTATCTGGGTGGTATTGTCACCCTGTTTGTGGTGGACTTCGCCAATCTGTATATTCCGGAATACACCGGTGATATCATCGACGGCCTTACCATCGGCAACATGGATTTAAAAGGTGCACTTTATTATGTGTTCCTGATTTTTGTGGTAGGTCTGATTTTAATGATTGGCCGCTTCTTTTGGCGATATTTCATTTTCGGTAGCTGCCGTAAAATTGAATTGGAAATCCGTGAGGACATGTTTTCCCATTTAACGGGGCTTTCCATGAACTACTATAACCGGAATAAAACCGGAGACTTAATGGCTCATTTTACCAATGACTTAAACTCCGTCCGCATGGCGGTTGGTCCGGCGGTTATCTCCACCTTTGATGCGGTTATCATGACCATTATGGTGCTGGTAAAAATGATTCAGCATGTCAATTTGGAGTTGACACTGATTGCTGTTCTTCCGCTGTTGGTCATCTTATTTGGTGGTGTATATTACGGCAAAGCCATTGAAAAACGTTTCTCCGAAAAACAGCAGGCCTTTTCCGATTTAACCGACGAGGTACAGGAGAGCATTTCCGGTATCCGTGTTATTAAGGCATTTGTGCAGGAACAAAAGGAACTGAAATCCTTTGCAAAAGCAAATAAGAACAATAAAGATAAAAACATGCGTGTAGTAAAGCTGAATGCAGTGGTATGGCCTTTGTTGGAGGCGCTTATCGGTCTTTCCAGTGTGATTACTTTATTATACGGAGGTTATCTGGTATCCAAAGGAGATATTACACCGGGTGAGTTCGTAGCCTTTAACCAGTATATCGGAAGCCTGGTTTGGCCGATGATTGCGGTGGGGGACAGTATTAACATGTTTTCCCAGGGTATGGCTTCCATGAGCCGTATCCAGAGCATTTTCGATGAACAGCCGGAAATCAAAGACACCGAAAAGACCAACAACGATATCACAAGCCTGCAGGGCGGTATTCAGTTGAACAATTTATCCTTCCGTTACAGAGAGGCTTTGCCGGATGCGCTGCAAAACATCAAGGTCAATGTGCCAAAGGGCAGCACGCTGGCAATCCTTGGCCGTACCGGCAGCGGAAAAACCACGGTTGCCAACCTGTTGTTACACATGTATAACGTAGAAGACGGCATGATTTCCTTCGACGGTAGAGACATTAACGAAATTCCGCTAAAAACCCTGCGTGAGCAGATTGCTTATGTGCCTCAGGATAACTTCTTATTCTCCGATACGTTGCAGACCAATATTGCCTTTGGCGTCAGAAACTTTAAGGAGCGCCCGGCGGAAAAGGTAAAGCATAAGCTGTTCCTGAGCCGTAAGGAGGGCGAAGAAGCATACCTGGAGCAGGAACTCTATAACAGAGAAAGCCAGGCAGATAAAGAGTACGGCGATTTGGAAGCGGTACAGGAAGCAGCAAAAATGGCCTGCATCCACGACAATATCATGGAATTCCCACGCAAGTATTCCACTATGGTTGGTGAGCGCGGTGTTACCGTATCCGGCGGACAAAAGCAGCGCAGCTCCATTGCCAGAGCTTTGATGAAGGATGCACCAATCTTAATTTTAGACGATTCCCTGTCTGCGGTAGATACCGATACCGAAGAACAGATTTTAAAGAACTTAAAGGAAAACCGGGAGGGCAAGACTACCATTATTATTGCCCATCGTATTTCCACCATTCAGAACGCAGACCACATTTTAGTGCTTGATGAGGGTAAAATGGCCGAGTACGGTACTCACGAAGAACTTTTGGCTGCAGGCGGACTTTATGCAAACTTATACGAAAAGCAACAGCTGGAAAAACAGCTGGAAGCGGTCTAGAAGGGAGGAGAGCATCATGAAGAACAGAAAGTTATCCTCCATTGAAGAAAACGTACAGGGACCTGTATTCCGTCGATTGTTAAAGTATGCGGCACCTTACTGGTGGCAGTTTGTTATTTGTCTGCTGCTGGTACTGGGCATTACGGTAATTGAAATTTACCGTCCGATTTTAACCGGTAAAGCCATCGACCTGTTTTCCGTATCGGCGGACTTTTCCGAAATAGCGCTTCTTAGTGTACAGTACATTATTGTATTGGTGCTTGGATTTTTATTTAACTTCCTGAACACCTGGATTTTGCAGCTGACCGGCCAGACCATCATTTACAATATCCGTCAGGAAGTGTTTGAACACATTCACAAGCTGTCTATGCGGTTTTTTGATATTACCTCGGTGGGTAAAATCGTAACCCGTGTCACCAACGACGTAGAAGCTTTAAATGAGATGTATACCCAGATTTTGGTTCGTCTGATTAAAAACATCGCAAAAATCATCGGTTTGATGGTGGTAATGTTCTTATTAAATGCAAAGCTGGCAGCACTGACCCTGTGTCTGATGCCGTTAATTGTGGTATTAACCATTGTGTTTAAGAGCATTTCCAAAACCACTTACCGTATTGTAAGAACAAAATTAACCGCACTGAACACCTATCTTTCCGAGCATTTATCCGGCATGAAGGTTATCCAGATTTTTGCCAAAGAAAAGGATATGGAATTTAAGGAACGTGCCAGGGATATGTTTCATGCAAGCTACCGTGAAATGCTGGTATTTGCAATTTTCCGTCCGCTGATGTACATCTTGTCCATTGTGGCACTTTGTATCATTCTCGGTGTTGGCAGTAACATCGTTTTAGAAGGTGCCATTACTGCAGGAACCTTATACATTTTCTCTGACTACATCCGTTCCTTCTTCGACCCGATTCAGGAGCTGGCAGAGCAGTTTTCCACGTTGCAGTCTGCCATGGCTTCCGCTGAAAAAATCTTCACTATTTTAGACGAAGAACCTTTGGTAAAGAATCCGGAGAATCCGGTAGAGCTTGGCAAGGTAAAGGGCCGTATCGAATTTGAAAATGTATGGTTTGCTTACCAGGGCGAAGACTGGATTTTAAAGGATGTGAGCTTTACCATTGAACCGGGACAGAGAGTTGCTTTTGTGGGTGCCACCGGTGCCGGAAAGTCTTCCATTTTAAACTTAATCGGCCGTTATTACGATATCCAGAAGGGCCGTATTACAATCGACGGTGTGGATATCAAGGAGATGAGCACCGACGAACTTCGCAGTGCTATCGGTCAGGTACAGCAGGATGTATTTATGTTCACCGGTGATATCAAGAGCAACATCCGGTTAAAGAACGAAACTATCACGGAAGAAGAAATAAAAGAAGCGGCCCGCTATGTGAATGCGGACGGTTTTATTGAGCAGCTGGAACAGGGTTATGATGAGCCGGTAACGGAGCGTGGTGCCACCCTGTCTGCCGGACAGCGGCAGTTAATTTCCTTTGCAAGAACACTGGCTTACGACCCTTCCATTCTCGTAATGGATGAGGCAACTGCCAACATCGATACCGAAACAGAAAGCTTAATCCAGGAGGCTCTGGAAAAACTGATGCAGAACCGTACCACCATTATGGTGGCACACCGTCTGTCCACCATTCAGCATGCGGACAAGATTATGGTTATGCATAAAGGAAGAATCCGTGAAACCGGTACCCATCAGGAATTGCTCAGTCAGGACGGTATCTATAAAAAGTTATATGAGCTTCAGCTGGCTAATGCTAATTCTTAGGGCAAAAGAATATAATTTAGTAAAGAGTAGTGCTGTGGCGCACAAAAGTAGCCTGTGATTATTGACAAAGGCGGGCGCAGAGTGTTACAATACGGACAATCGTAAACAAGGAGGGAGATATCAAAATGGCAATTTTTACAGGCGCAGGTGTAGCCATTGTTACACCATTCAAGGAGAATGGAGAAATTAATTTTGATAAACTGGGAGAATTAATCGATTTTCAGGTAGAAAACGGAACAGACAGTATTGTTATTGTAGGAACCACAGGTGAAGCATCTACCATGACCCATGAGGAGCATGTGGAATGTATCCGTTATGCTGTTCAGAAGACCGCAAAAAGAATTCCTGTTGTGGCTGGTACCGGGTCTAACTGTACCGAAACCGCAATTTACTTAACCAAAGAAGCTGAAAAGGCAGGAGCAGACGGAGCTCTGGTAGTATCCCCATACTATAACAAGGCAACCCAGAAGGGACTTATCGCTCACTTTGGTGCCATTGCAAAATCCGTAGATATTCCTCTCATTTTATATAATATTCCGGGCAGAACTGGTTGTAATATTTTACCTGCAACCGCAGCAACCATGATTAAGGAATACGACAACATCATTGCCATGAAGGATGCTACCGGCAATCTTCCACAGACCTTAGAGACTCTGGAAGCATGCCAGGGCGACATCGATATTTATTCCGGTGAAGACGGTCTCATCACACCAATGATGTCCATCGGCGGTAAGGGTGTAATCTCCGTACTTTCCAACGTGGCTCCTCGTGATACCCACGACATTTGCGCAAAGTATTTAGCAGGTGACGTAAAGGGCAGCTTAGAGCTTCAGATGAAGTATTTACCGCTCATCCGTGCCCTGTTCTGTGAAGTTAACCCAATTCCGGTTAAGAAGGCATTAAACCTTATGGGCTTCGAAGTTGGTCCAATGAGAATGCCGCTCACCGAAATGGAAGAAGACCATGCAAAGGTTCTTCTCGCAGAGCTTAAGAAAGTAGGTATTGTAAAATAATGACAAGAATTATCATGTGCGGCTGCAACGGCAAGATGGGCCGTGTGATCAGCCAGTTGGTAAAAGAAGATGAAAATGCTGAAATTGTAGCAGGTGTAGATATTTCCTGCGAACAGTTAGATACATATCCTGTATTTAAGAAAATTACGGAGTGTAATGTAGAAGCAGATGCGGTTATCGACTTTTCCGCACCGGTTGCATTAGATGATATTTTATCCGTTGGTATTGCAAAGAACCTGGCATTAGTACTTTGCACCACCGGTTATAGCGAAGAAGAAATTGCAAAGATCAATGAGGCTTCTAAGAAGGTGGCGATTTTACGTTCTGCCAACATGTCCCTGGGTATTAACCTGCTTCTCGGTCTGGTTCAGGCGGCAGCAAAGGTACTGTCCGATGCCAATTTTGACATCGAACTGGTAGAAAAGCATCATAACCAGAAGGTGGATGCTCCGTCCGGTACCGCTCTTGCACTGGCAGATGCCATCAACGAAGCATTAAACAACGAGTACAATTACAAGTACGACCGCTCCGCAGAACGTGTAAAGCGTGATAAAAAAGAAATCGGCATCAGTGCAGTCCGCGGCGGCACCATTGTAGGTGAGCACGAGGTAATCTTCGCAGGCACCGATGAAGTTATCGAATTTAAGCACACCGCTTACTCCAAGGCCATCTTTGGCAAGGGTGCGGTGTCCGCAGCTAAGTTCCTGGCAGGAAAGGAAGCGGGAATGTATTCTATGAAAGATGCTGTGGGTTTATAAGGTAGAAAAAACTGAATCAACAAGCTTTAATTAATTTAAAAAACCATATCTCTGCACGAACCGTTAGCGTTGAGCGGGTTCGTAAGAGATATGGTTTTTTACGCATTGATTAGTTAGTTGGCATCACCCGTTGCGGATTCTGCGCTTTCGGCAGATTTATTCGCGGCGTTCAAATTCTTAATGAATGTTTCGAAATCCATGCCTGCGTTTGGCTTAAGGAACGGGTCGGTAATTTCCGGGGTTTCGGTTTCATCTGCAGGAGCCTCTATTGCGAGAGGTTCTAACAGACTCTTTTCATCGATGACTTCTTCTACAACCTCTTCGGTTTCAAGAATAGTGCCTTCCGGGAAAATGTAGACCTTGCAAACAGCAAAACGACCATTATCAAGCTGAGCGAATATGTAAGTAGAACCTTCGGCCTTTGCGGTTACGCGCCCACCGGCACTGACAGTAGCAATTGCTCTGTCGTAGGAAGAAAACTTAGGATTCTCTACTGCGGTAAGAGGCAGGACAAAGCGCTCGAGCGTTACTTTCTGGCCAACTATTAACTCAAGTTCCAACCTGGAGAACTGTACGCTGATAGCAGGCGGTCCTATCTTAATGTCACAGGAAAGAAGATCTACTGTGTTTTCGTTTTCTGTTACGGTAACAAGAATAGTAGCAGTACCAACCATATTGCCGGTAACGATACCAGACTCATTAACAGAAGCAATTGCAGGGTCGGAAGAAACAAATGTAACTGTTTGACCCTCGTTCAGATTGTAAACATAAAGGGAAAAATTTTTGCCCTTTACGATAGTCTGCGAATTGACATTCAATTTGATATCTTGAGTTTCATCTGCTGCATATGCGGTAAGCATATTGTTATATGGCAGAGACACTCCAAGGAAAAGAACTAAGCCGAAGATAAATAAACCTTTTAACAAACTTTTCAGCCTCATGGCTTTTCCTCCTAACTTTGAAATCCTTGCGTCACATCCTGACACCAGTTTATCAGCTGTTTTTGTCAGAACAATGGCAAAAACATGACATATTCAAGATATTTTGTAACATTTTCCATCTTATTTTTGACACAATTGGAAATTAGAATAGGCTTGTAATATAAGAAGATTTTTCTTATAATGTAAACAAAGGAAAACAAGGAGGATTGATGCGATGTCCTACATACTGATTGCGGATGACAATCCGGATATTACCAGTATTTTATCACTGTATGCAGAAAAGGAAGGCTTCCAGCCTGTTGTGGCATCCGATGGTGAGGAAGCGGTACGTTTGTTTAATCAGTACAACCCGGTGGTTGTTTTATTAGATGTAATGATGCCAAAGGAGGACGGTTACGAGGTTTGCCGTAAAATCCGTGCAAAATCCGATGTGCCGGTAATCCTGGTCACAGCCCGTGGCGAGGATTTTGAAAAAATCATGGGTCTGGACATCGGTGCCGACGATTATATCGTAAAGCCTTTCAGTCCGAGTGAGGTTATGGCAAGAGTCCGTGCGGTTCTTCGCCGTATGACCAAAAATGAAAAAGAATCCAATGCCAATATTTTACGCGTGGGCAATCTGGAAATCAATCTGGAGGAATATACCCTTTCCATCGGCGAAACTAAAATGGCATTAACCAAAAAAGAAATTGAAACCATGTGGACGTTAGCAAGTAATCCAAACAAGGTATTTACCAGAGATAACCTGCTTGACAGTCTGTGGGGCTTTGACTACTACGGAGACCCGCGTACTGTAGATTCCCACATTAAGCGTCTCCGCGCCAAGCTTGACGTGGTGGAACATCCGCAATGGAGTATTAAAACCATTTGGGGTGTGGGTTACAAATTTGAGATTGAAGGTCAATAATGAAGGATCAAGAGTTAAAACCAAAATATAACCGGTTATTTATCAAAACATATACCAGTTTTGCTGCGGTAATTACGGTGTTTGCGCTGCTTTTGGGCGTGCTTTACATGCGTATGTACGAAGAGGCGGCCGTAGAAAATTTCGAGCAGCAGCAGACCAGAAAAGCCCAGGCAATTGCTAAGCGATGCAATACCTATTTCCTGGATAACCAGCCGGAGAGCTGGAAGAACTATCTGACTCAGCTTTCCGAATTGGAAGGTACGGAAATCTGGCCGATTTCCAATCCAAATGCGGCCTATCCGTTAAGCTGGGATATGGCTACCAATCTGGATGTAGAAACCTTAACCAAATCCTATGTAGAGATTGCACAGGTTGCTTTTTCCGGCAATGTGGAAATCCGTACCCAGTTCAGTTCCTACCACGAATGCGACGTTGTAATGGTTGGTGTTCCGGTTCAGGGTATTAATGGTGAAGTGGCAGGTGCTGTTTTATTGGTTTCTCCAGTAGAAACCCAGAAAGAAGTCGTCAACAGCAGCTGGTACATGATTTTCATGAGTGGCATGGTGGCTCTGATGATTTCTTTCGTTATTGCCATTCCGTTTGCGAGAAATCTGACCCAGCCGATTACCAGTATGCGTTCCACCGCATTAGAACTGGCTGCCGGAAATTATGAGGCAGAAACCGGTATTGCCCGTTTTGATGAAATCGGTGAGCTTGCCACAACTATTGACTTCCTGGCAGATAAGCTGGCAGAAAATGAGGTAGAGCGTAAGAACATGGAACAGATGCGTATGGATTTCTTTGCCAACGTATCCCATGAACTCCGTACCCCAATTACGGTAGTACGAGGCTACACGGAATCCCTGGTGGACGGCGTAGTTTCCGACGAAGAACGCCGTCAGCAGTATTACAACCGAATGCTGTCCGAGTGCCAGAGTATGGAGCGCCTGGTTGGCGATTTGCTCCTGCTTTCCAAAATGCAGAACCCGGATTTCCAGATTGAAAAGGAACCGGTTACCCTGCAGCAGGTATTTTACGATATTAAGCGTACCGCCTGGGCCATTGCAGATGAAAGAAATATTGCAATTGTGGTTAACCAGCCGGAAGAGCCATGCATTATGATGGCGGACTATGTGCGTCTGCGTCAGATGTTTGTGGTCATCGTTGACAATGCCATCAAGTTTTCCAAAGACGGAGCGAGTATATACATTAACATTGAAGAAAATGAAAACATCCGGGTGTCCATCCGGGACGAAGGCGTCGGCATTACTGAAGAAGAACTTCCGTATATTTTTGAAAAGTTCTATAAATCCAAGCTTCGCCAGAATGCCAAAGGTTCCGGCCTCGGCCTTGCCATTGCCCGTCAAATCTGCTTAAAACATGACGGTACCATTCAGGTGGAAAGCAAGGTAGGCGAAGGCACTACCTTTACGTTTACTTTTCCTAAGATGGAAGAAATAATTGCTTGATAAATAACACAAGATGTAGTACAATAGACTTACAAAGGTTCTTGTCCTAGAATGTGCGACACTCCCTGTTATTTTGAACCTACATTACTTTAAACGGGATTCCAATATCTTTAAGTGGATGTCATGCCTCCGAATGCGCTAGTGGAAGGCAGAAGCTTATTTGAGGTTACCCACCTAGCATCGCTAGGAGTCAAAATACGGGAACCGGCATTCCGGGATAAGAACAAGAGATAAAACCTCAAGGTACATAAGAAGGGGAAAACAAAAGAGGGTTTTACCAAAGATGACTTACCAAAGAGGAACATTACAAAAGACAGCTCCTACCAAAGATGACTTTTACTAAAGATGATGTTTACAAAGGATGGCTGTTACAAAAGAATACGAAAGTACAAAAGATATAATACCAAGGGCGTCGTTACTGCGGCGCCCTTTTATTTTTTATTTTAATGGTTTCTGCACTGATTTTTGTATCCGGAAGGCAGACAAATTGGAATTTTTGGAGCTACTGTCTTCATCCTCGGTTCACCGGGGCAATGGCAAAAAAACTTGCGATTCCAATCCCACGGGCGGGGCAACAGTCAAAAAACTTGTCTTTTCAATCCCTCCAGGCAGAGCGACTGCCCGACAACTTCAAATTTGTTTAACTATTCGTCATATTGGAAGTGAACAAAATCGCTGCGCGATGGCCTGCCAAGGCTGTGGCGTAGTTTTTCTACTTCTTCAAAAATAGGCAGTGACAGGATTGTCCCAAGATAGTATTGTTAAAGTGCGACCAATAACAAACTTCACACACGGGCTTAG
>JAGBCB010000071.1 GCA_017938145.1 Lachnospiraceae bacterium | reverse complement strand
TTTGGGATTTTTGCTCATGATGTACCTCCAATCTACACAGACAGGTAATCTGATTTAAGGATACATCAGTGCATGACTAAGTTCCAGTAGAATAGAAGTTACTTTTACATAGATAGAAATTTGAAATTTATTTAAGGCCTTCTATTTCTAGTACGGGAGGCTGACACCTTGTACATGGTTGCTTAAGTATATTATACCACAAATCGAACAAATGTTCAAGGTTAAGTATGAAAATTTAAACAAAAATAGAGGGTAAACGCCATGAAAAAACTTATTTTACTAAGTGGTTCCCCTTGTGTAGGGAAAACTACGGTTGGACAGTATTTGTTTGAGCAATATAATAACAGTGCGTATCTGGACGGTGACTGGTGCTGGTGTGTGAATCCCTTTTCGGTAGAAGATAAGCGGCTACGGAATGGAGACAAGAGTATGTCATTTATTTTGTCCAATTATCTGCAGTCGGAGTTTGACTATGTGTTTTTTACTTCTGTGGTTTTAACGGATAGCGGAATCAGGGAAAATATTTTGAAGAATATTACGGCAGACGACTATGAAGTCATCGGCTTTACATTGACCTGCTCGGAGGAAACGTTGGTAAAGCGGCATGACGAAAGAGGTGACGAGGGAGATACAAACTTTTTCTGGCTGCATTTGCCACCTTATTCGACGGATATTGTAATCCATACGGATAATAAATCGGTTGAAGAGATAGCACAGGAAATGAAGAAGTATATTGATAAGGCTTAAGATTAATTAGTGAGGAATTTGTAATGAAAAAAACAGAAACAAAAATAAATATAGCAGAATTTCCAAAAGAACTTCACTATCTGTTTGATGGGGCAACTATATACGACAGCAGCTCCCATCCAACCATGACGACGTTATACAGTACTAAGGGGTATTACATAAAGTATGCGGAAAAAGGCGTCTTAAAAAAAGACGCAGAGTTAGGAAAACTCTTTGAAAACATGGATATGGGCGTAGAAGTAGTCCATTACCTTTCCGCAGAAAAGGACTACCTGGTAACAAAGGAGGCAAAAGGAGAAGATGCCCTTGCTCCTCAGTATCTTGCCAACCCGGAAAGACTTTGTGAGGCGTTGGCAGAGGCTATGAAATACCTGCACAGCAGACCGGTAGAGGGTGTGCCTGTTTCTGCGTGCATGGACATTTATGCAAAGGGAGAGAATGCAGGAAAATTGAAGCAGGATACCTTTATTCACGGGGATTTCTGTCTGCCGAATATCATTCTGGATAACTGGAAATTCAGTACTTTTATTGATGTTGGTCTGTCAGGTGTCGGTGATAAGCATATCGATTTGTACTGGGTGCTTTGGTCCCTGAATTACAACTTGAAAACCGATAAGTACACAGACTATTTCCTGGAACAGTACGGAAAAGAAAAGGTGGACATGGAACTGTTAAAGCTGGTAAAACAGGTAGAAGAGCAGGCATAGGAGGACGCTATGAATATACAACCTATGAGCATTACCGATACAATGGTTTTGAAACTCTTTTCAGAACATGATGATTTCATGATAGAGTTTTTAGGGGAAGACAGTCATTATTATACAAGATATACAGAAAACGAGAATATTGAAAATGTATGGGTAGTGTATGAGGAAAATCTGCCGGCAGGCTGTATTGCGTACAGAACAAAAACAGACGGTGTCGGTGAGGTAAAGCGGTTATTTATCAGAAACGAATACCGAGGAAAGGGAATTTCAAAAGAATTACTCAATCTTCTGGAAAAGCATGCCAGAGAACAAGGTTGCACAAAGTTGTTTTTAGATACCAGAATCACATTGGAACCTGCCGTATCGTTATATCGCGCTGTCGGGTTTGAAATAATATTCCAACAGGGATTGTATGTACAAATGGAGAAGCAATTATAGGGAGGTTACTTCGTGAACAAAATGCGTTTAACCCGTGACAGAAAGTGGTATTTTCAATATTTCCCGTATCATCAGATGCACATGGATAATGAGTTGTTTAAGGGCTGGGTGTCCTTGAATTTCTTAACGGATGGAGAAACAAGATTCTGGGAATATGAAAAGTCCGGAAAGATACCGGTCAGTGCAAAGGGCATGATCTGGCTGACACTAATTCCGGATGACATGAAACGATGCATTGGTGCTTACATTAAGCCGGACCGTCGGGTCAGTGTGTGGTATGTGGATGTGATTGAGAAAACCGGTATTGATGAGGATGGTATCGTCTATTACATAGATAAATATCTGGATGTGATACTGACTCCGCAAGGGGATGTTATCGTACAGGACCGGGACGAGTTGGATGAGGCTTATGCTTCCGGCGAATTGAGTGATTTTCAGTATGAGGAAGCCTTAAAAGAAGGCGAATTGATTATTGCTGAACTGGCAGCAGATATCGGGAAAACGGAAGAATTTTGTCTGGCAGTGCTTGCAAAAGCAGAGGAAATGATAGCCGGGGATAGGTTTACCATATTCCTCAATTTGGAACGGACGGTTGCTGACTTAACGAACCTGGTAGAGCGTACTCAGGCGGACGTGGTAAATATTTCGGATTCGTCGGCTGACAAAACTGCAGAAATAAGGGATTACTTAGAAATGCATCCGGAAATCAGGCGGTATGTTATCTTAACGGACTGCGACAAGGAACAATACGAAGCGGATAAGGAAACTCGAAAGCATCTTGTGGTTGTAGACGCTCAGACAGGTCTTCAGATGGAGAATTTGATTGCTGTCTGTGAAATAATGAATATGCAGAAATAAAAATGTGGAAAATAAAAGTAACATGCGGTATACTATTCAACGAAAGATAATCTAATATACTGAATATATCAGGTGAGGAAAAGGAGAGAAATTACCATGAGATACGAAATTAAGGGCACTCCGCTTCCGGTAGCAATCTGCTACCTGGAGGCAGGCGAAAAGATGATTACAGAAAAGGGCTCCATGAGCTGGATGTCCCCAAATATGGAGATGGAAACCAATGCAGGCGGTTTTGGTAAGGCACTCGGAAGAATGTTTTCCGGTGAATCCATGTTCCGCAATACTTATTCACCAAAGGGCGGCAACGGCATGATTGCTTTTGCATCCAGTTTTCCGGGCTCTATTGTTCCTTTTGAAATTGAGCCGGGTAAGGAACTGATTGTGCAGAAATCCGGTTTTCTGGCTTCCGAGAGCACCGTGGAACTTAGTGTACATATTCAGAAAAAGTTAGGTGCAGGCTTCTTTGGCGGCGAAGGATTTATTATGCAGAAGCTGTCCGGTCACGGTGTTGCTTTCGTGGAATTTGACGGTGCGGTAATGGAGTATGACCTGGCAGCAGGACAGAGTATTGTTCTTGATACCGGTTATCTGGCAGCCATGGAAGCAACCTGCAACATGGAAATCCAGCAGGTGGCAGGACTTAAGAACAAGCTTCTTGGCGGTGAGGGCTTCTTTAATACTGTGGTGACAGGACCGGGTAAGGTATATATCCAGACCATGCCGATTAACAAGGTGGCAGGTGCAATTACACCCTATATTCCAACCTCTAGCAATTAAAGAAGAACATTACAAAGGAAGAGTCTATGTTAAAAGGTGATACTACATATTCAACCTATATTGAAATATTAAGGGAAGAACTGGTTCCGGCCATGGGCTGTACTGAACCGATTGCTATTGCTTACTGTGGTGCAAAGGCCAGAGATGTGCTTGGCGGCATGCCGGACAGCGTAACCCTTTATGTCAGCGGCAATATCGTAAAAAACGTAAAGAGCGTTATTGTGCCGAATACCAATGGTTTAAAGGGTATAGAAGCAGCGGTAACTGCCGGAATTGTGGCCGGAAAGGCAGAGAAGATTCTGGAGGTTATTGCTGAGGTGACCGAGGAACAGAAGGCGCAGATGCGGGTATTTCTTGAAAATTGCCCGATTACCGTGCGTTCTGCCGAAGGAGACGAGGCACTGGATATTTGGGTAATTCTGAATAAAGGCCGGGATTCTGCGGTAGTCCGTATCAGTGGTTATCACACGAATATTGTCCTCATTGAAAAAAACGGAGAAGTATTATACAAGGCCGGCGAGGTGCAGGCGGACGAAAAGCTTTTGGCAGACAAAAGCCTGCTAACCATTAAAGACATTATCGAGTTTGCTAATATTTTGGATGTAAATGATGTGAAAGAAATTTTTGACCGTCAGATTGCCTATAATACCGCGATTGCAGAAGAAGGCTTAAAAAACAGTTGGGGAGCCAATGTGGGAAGTGTGCTGTTAAAGTACAACAACGACCTGCGCACCAAAGCAAAGGCATATGCGGCAGCGGGTTCTGACGCCAGAATGAGCGGCTGTGAGCTTCCGGTTATTATTAACTCCGGCAGCGGCAACCAGGGTATGACGGCTTCTCTTCCGGTGATTGTTTATGCAGAAGGCTTGCAGAAAACCAAAGAGGAATTATACCGTGCTTTAGCGGTGTCCAATTTAGTTACCATTCATCAGAAGTCCGGAATCGGAAGACTTTCCGCATATTGCGGTGCCATCAGTGCAGGCTGTGGCGCCGGATGTGGTATTGCCTATTTGCAGGGGGGAGATTTCAGAACGATAGCACATACACTGGTAAATGCCTTAGCAATTGTGTCCGGCATTGTGTGTGACGGTGCCAAGGCTTCCTGTGCCGGAAAAATTGCGGCTGCGGTGGATGCAGGCATTTTCGGTTACGAAATGTTTTTAGAGGGACAGCAGTTTGTCGGCGGTGACGGTCTTGTTTCCAAGGGTGTGGAAAATACTCTTGCGAATATCGGCAGACTGGGCAGTGTCGGTATGAAGGAAACCGATAAAGAGATTATCAGAATTATGACAGGATGTTAAAATTATTTCGAAAAAAGTTTACGAGAATCGGGAATTTTCGTAGACTTTTTTTGTTTGAAGTGGTACAATGACAACGTAACAAAAACTATTGTTTACATAGGAGGGATTTACAATGGAAAAGTTTTTCAAACTGAAGGAGAACAATACCACTGTACGTACCGAGATTATGGCAGGTCTTACCACATTCTTTGCCATGGCGTACATCGTATTTGTTAATCCGAACCAGGTGGCAGCAGAAGGCGCAAACGGCTGGCTGGCTGCAATCGGCGCTGACGGTGCTGCACTTGGACAAATTTGGAATGCAGTTTACATCGCATCCATCTTAGGTGCCATCGTAGGTACATTACTTATGGCACTGTATGCTAAGTTACCATTTGCTTTGGCATGTGGTATGGGTCTTAACGCATTCTTCTGTACCTGCTTCGTATCCGGAGCATTCTTCGCAGGCGAAGACGTTATCACCGGCTATCATTCCGGTCTTGTTATCATTTTCTTATCCGGTATCATTTTCCTGCTTTTAAGCGTAACCGGTTTAAGAGAGTACATTGCAAAGGCTATGCCTGACTGCTTAAAGAAGGCTATTCCTGCCGGTATCGGTTTGTTTATCGCTATGATTGGTATGAAGAATGCCGGTCTCATTCAGGCAAACCAGTATACTTTCGTGCAGTTTGTTAATATTAAAGACGGTGACTGGGTAACAGAAGTTGCTCCTGCCCTGGTTGCTTTCATCGGCTTTGTTCTTATTGCCATTCTTGCTAAATTAAAGGTGAAGGGTAATATCATTATCGGTATTATCGTTTCTACCGTACTTTACTATGTATTTACCGCACAGATTCCAAGCTTTGACATCGCCGGCGTTGGTCAGGCATTCAAGGATTTCGGAACAGTTGGTATCACCGCTTTATTTGACGGTGCAGCATGGGGTAAGGCATTTACCGGTGCTCACATCGGCGGTATCTTCAATGCAGTTATGTTAATCATTACTTTCTGTCTTGTTGATATGTTTGACACCGTTGGTACTCTTTACGGTGCAGCTTCCCAGGCTAACATGCTTGACGAAAACGGTGACCCTGTAAACGTAGACAAGGCTATGACCGCTGACTCTGTTGGTACTGTTGCCGGTGCTGTATTCGGTACAAGTACCGTTACTACTTTCGTTGAGTCTGCTTCCGGTGTTGCTGAAGGCGGCAGAACCGGTCTTACCGGCGTAGTTGTATCCATCTGCTTCGCACTCTGCTTATTCTTAAGCCCTGTTGCAAGTATTGTTCCTGGTTGTGCTACCGCTCCTGCTTTAATCTTCGTTGGTGTTCTTATGCTTAAGAACTTCGCAAAGGTTGACATGGACGACATGCTGTCTGCAGTTCCTGCATTCTTAGCATTAATCATGATGCCTCTTACCTACTCCATCTCCAATGGTATCGGTATTGCGGCTATCGCTTATGTTCTTATCGCTCTTTGCACAAAGAAGTATACAAAGAAGGATATCGTTGTTACCGTCATTGCAATTCTGTTTGCATTGAGATTTGCATTGATTTACATGTAAAATAATACATGAAATAAGTAAAGAAAATCAGAAGGCTTCTCCTGAAGCGTAATGTTTCAGGGAGGAGCCTTCTTTTTTTGCATAGTTTCCGGACAGGCTTCATATATTGAAAGCAGGACAAAGGCAGGAGGAAAGGAAATATGCAGAAAAATATGAAAAACGGGAAAATTATCAGTACAATGGTATTGTTTTTATTGTTATGTGTGGCGCTGCTTTGGAAAGACTGGAAAAAACCTGCAGATATGGTAAAGCAGGAAGCAACGCCGACACTTACACCTACACCGGCAGGTCCGGTAGAACTGTCTAATGTGTGGCTTGTGGAAGCGTGCGGCAATGAAGTCAGGGTACTATGCGGTGGTCAGGAAGTTTGCTACCGGTCGGCCTCTCCTTTGCAGAATGCGATTTCTTCCTGCATTGTGGATTTGACAGTGGAAAAGAATGTTGTAACCGGATTGGTGGTGCAGCGGGATACCATTGAAGCAAAGGTGCTTCGTGTAGGAGCGGATTTTGTGGAACTGGAAGGCTATGGAGTACTGGAATTGGAAGAAGACAGCAGGGTGTACCGGATGTATGACGGAATATCGGAGGTTTCCTGGGCAGACGTACTGGTAGGCTATACCACATCTGCATTTGTACTGGCGGAAAATAAAGTAAGTGCGGCATTGATTCAGGAACCGGTGGAGGTGACGGCAATCCGGGTGCTGATACAAACTTCATCCTATGGGGGTTACTATCATGACACACTGGAATGTGGCAGTGAAAACGGATTTTATGTAAGTGACGGACAGGGAAAGACGGAATGGCTGGAAGGCGGGAAACGGGTGGAAATAACCCCGGAACTGGTAAGGGAGTACGGTGGAAGAATGTATCTTGGTACGGACTCAGAGGAAGGGAGGATTGCGTTGTACAATGTGAGGCGTGCTGCGGGTATTCCTTCTTACCGGGGGACGTTAGAGCTTGCCCTGTCGGAAGGAAAACTTCTGATAGTAAATGAACTTCCTTTGGAGGAATATTTGTATGGTGTATTACCGAGCGAAATGCCGGAGAGCTTTGGAGCAGAGGCTTTGAAGGCCCAGGCAGTCTGCGCCAGAAGCTATGCCTGCAATCAACTGCTTGCCAACAGGTACAGTGCTTACGGTGCCCATGTGGATGACAGTATGAATTGTCAGGTATATCAGAACTACGGAGAAACCGAAGCTTCGGTGGAGGCGGTTAAGGCCACCTTTGGCCGGGTGTTGTCAAGAGAGGGTAAGTGCATTACCGCTTATTATTTTTCCTGCTCCTACGGGCATACCTCCGATAGCTATGCAGTATGGGGAGATGATACCGGAACAAGATTTCAGGGTGTGGTTCAGGCAACGGAAAGCAGTGCCGGGAATCTCGCGAAAAATTCAGATTTCGAACAGTTTTTGGACAGTGACAGGGAATGGTATGATGAAGAATCGGTGTGGTTTCGATGGAGTACGGTTCTGGGGACAGAACTAAATGAGAGAATTTTGTTAAGACTTAGGGAAAGACAGGCAGCAGTTCCGGATATGATTTTACGAAAGGTGTCGCAAAATGGGGATGAAATGCGGTTCGAACAGGGAGAAGCAGACCGGTTTGGCACATTGCAGGACATAATTATTGCCGAACGCAGTGACAGTGGGCTTGTTACAAAATTAGTCCTGGTGGGCAGCGAGGCAACCTATCTGGTGCAGAAGGAGTATAACATCCGGTATGTGCTTGCCCCGATGAATGTGGTGTATCTTAAGGACGGCAGTACCACTTCTAACATGAATTTGTTGCCAAGCGGATATTTTACGGTAGAAAAAGGTCCCAATTTCTTTAGTGTTCGTGGGGGCGGACACGGGCACGGTGCAGGTATGAGTCAGTACGGGGCAAAGTATCTGGCAGCGAACGGAAAAAGTTTTGAAGATATTCTCCGGCATTATTACCGTGACACGGACATTACTTATCTTTACCGTTAGACAAAAAGACATTTATTTCAGCACCTACAAACAGAATATACATGCAAAAATATAACCAAAGCATGGAAAAAGCCAGAGTGGTCAGGCTGCCATAGGCAAAGGAAATGTTTTGTCCGTGGTCAATGTAGAAAGAAAACAAATAAGAAAAACATATCCATCCGCCGGCTGTGAGTACGGCTCCCGGTAATTCTGCAAGCAGCCGGGATTTCCGGTTTGGAATTACCAGGTAGAGCAACATAAAAAATGAGGTTAAAATACCCATAGTAACTAGGGTGCGTAGGCTCATGATGAGGAATGCCAGGTCTCCAAGAAGGGGAAGTTGTGACATAACCCAGTCATATAACCGGTTGCCAAATACCAAAAGAACCATGCTGACAATTAAGAGAACAGCAAAACAAAGGGTGTATATCATGGAGAGTGCACGTATATGAAAATAATTTCTGGTTTCTTTGTGCTTGTATACGGCATTTAGTCCGCGGACCAGGGCAAGGGTTCCCCGGGAGGCTGACCAAAGGGCGGCGGTTCCGGAGATAATCCCGGCCGGAAACCGTTTGAATTCACCGGCGGTCAGAGGCAGAAGGTTTAGCAGGGTAAACAAAAACATTATAAACGGAATAAAAGATAATATAATAAAAAAGGCAGCCTGGGCAGCAAATGCAGAAATGGAATCATCCCGTAATTGATATAAAAATTTACGGATTATCCGGATTGCTGTTAATAACATGGAAAACCTCCGTTTTGTTTTTTTATAGTGTTGTGTTAAATTGATGTAAAGTATTCAGACATGTAGGGAAAGACGCAGATTATAGTTGCAATCAGGAGGAAAATGTAGTAAAATAAACTAGAATAGATATAACTATATGTTATAGAAAACTGTTTACACAAAAGACGGGGTGACAGTATGGAAGACAACCTTGACAGAATTTCCATCGAGCAGTTTAAAAATTTAATAAAGACACTGGACCCATGCATGGACGACTATCTTTATATCATGGACATAAAAAATGACTACTACTGTATTTCCAAAAATGCGGCAGTACGTTTCCTCCTTCCAAGCGCAGAGTTTACCAATGTGACGGAAGTTCTCAGGAGTGTCGTTTTACCGGAAGACTTCCCAATGGTAGCAGAAGATATCCGGTTAATTGCTGAGGGTAAAAAGCAGTTCCATGACATACAGTACCGTTGGTACGACCAGGAGCACAGAGCTATTTGGATTAACTGCCGAGGCAGGGTGCTTTGTGATGAAGAAGGACAGCCTGAATTTTTAGTTGGTTGTATTAATGAAGTTGGTAAAAAGCAGATGGCCGATAACGTTAGCGGCCTGCTTGGCGAGTCCAGTTTAAAGCGTGATTTAGTTGAGCACGACGGTCGTTTGGATGGTTTTATGCTTCGTCTGGGTATCGACCGTTTTAAAGAAATTAACGAAAATCTGGGCATGGACTACGGTGATATGATTCTACGTAAAACAGCGGAGTGCATTGCGTCCGTGATTCGTCCTGACCAAAAGTTATACCGTATTGTGGCAGATGAATTTGCAGTGGTAGATTTTTCCGGCCGCGGTAATGAAGAAGCTGTCCGCCTGTATGAAGATATCCGTCACAGTATCAATAAATTTATTGCTGAAAATGAGTATGAGGTATTTTACACCATCTCTGCCGGTATTATGGAGTTTAAGAGTGTTGTAAACCATACATACTATAATTTGATGAAACTGTCGGAGTTTTCCTTAAACGAAGCAAAAGACAGAGGAAAAAATAAATTTTATCTTTATACAAGAGCAGATTATCATGTATTTACGCATAAAAAGAGTTTAACAAAAATCATGCGTAATGCTATCAATAATAATTTTGAAGGTTTCAATGCACATTTCCAGCCGATAATGGATGTAAAACAAAATAAACTAATCGGTGCAGAAACATTGATGCGTTTTACCTGTGAAGAAAAAGGAAATGTTACGCCGTATGAATTTGTTCCGCTTCTGGAAGACAGTGGTCTGATTATTCCGGTAGGCCGTTGGATTTTACACCGTGCTATGGAAGCCTGCAAAAATATTCAAAAAAACATTCCGGGCTTTAAGGTTTCTGTAAATGTTTCTTATGTGCAGGTGCTCCGCAGCAATATTTTGGATGACATTTTATATGGTTTAAATAAGTACGAATTGTCCGCAGACAGCCTTATTATTGAGCTTACGGAAAGCGGTTTCCTGGAAGAAAACGAATATTTTATCCGTTTTTGCGAAGGCTTAAAGCAGTATGGAATTCCGTTGGCATTAGACGATTTCGGTACCGGTTATTCTAATTTCCACTATTTGAGCCATTTAACTCCAAATACTATTAAGATTGATCGTTCTTTTACATTAAAAGCATTAAAGAACGACTATGAATTCGGTTTGTTGCAGCATATGGCAGACATGACCCATAGTATCGATTCCAAGTTCTGTATTGAAGGTATCGAAACAGAAGATGAACTGAATAAAATCAGTAAAATGGGACCTGACTACATTCAGGGTTACTACTTTGGTAAGCCATGTGCCTACGATGCTTTTGTAAGCGATTATGTAAAGTAAACAAATACAACAAAAGAGTTCCTGCAGGTTAGGAACTCTTTTCTCGTCAGAATAGAGGTTTGTATGAAACAAGAAAAAAAGAGTCTGCGTTTTTTTGCGGCAATTCTTTTCATTTTGTATATATGTCTGCTGTTTTATCTGCTGTTCTTTTCGGAAACCTACGGAAGAACTATGGATAGCGGCTACCGGTATAACCTGGAGCCCTTTAAAGAAATCAAACGGTTTTGGAATAACCGGGATTCTTTGGGAATATCCACGGTAATTACCAATCTCGCAGGAAATATAATAGCATTTGCTCCTTTTGGCTTTTTTCTTCCGATTTTTTTTAAGGTTGGGAAAAATGTGTTTGGATGCGTGTTAGTGTCTGCGCTATTTAGTCTGGCGGTAGAAACGGTACAGCTTTTTACTAAGGTAGGGGCTTTTGATGTAGATGATATTATGTTGAATGCAGTAGGCGGTTTTGTAGGCTGGTTGTGTTTTTATCTGATTTGGATTCCGCTTGTAAAGAAAAAATAAACTCGACAGAACGAAAAGAGGAACAACTATGAGAGAAAATAAAAGATCACTTCGCTTTTCGGGAAGAAGACATGCCCGTGGCGGTATTATCGCTACGGTAATGGCCGGAATCGGCTGGCTTGTTTTTGCTGCATTATGCGTGTATTCTTTTTCTACCGGAGGAAATGCAGCTTCAGTAGCCGGAATACTGGGTATTCTGGATGCAGTATTTGCCTTGGCAGGCATGGTGGTTGCCTTCCGGGGATTTTATGAGAGGGATGTTTTTTACGTAATGCCGGCAGTGGGCATGGTATTAAACGGTGGTTTGTTTGTTTTGTACTTTGTCCTGTATCTAATGGGAACTGTCATCGTTTAAAAATAGAATAGAGAGGAAAGATTATGGAATTGGATATGGATTTTATGAAAGAACGGTATGAGCTGTGCGTAGACCGTATAAAGGAAATTGTAAAGGAACAGGAAGTTCCTGCAAAATATCAGGACTATTTTAAGAGTGAGGCGGAATTTATTCTTTCCACTGTAGAAATGGCAGAACTGGTGGCTGCGGGAACTTATGTGAAGCAGTCCCTGAAAGAACTGGAGGAATGGAACGACAAGCTGTATGCCAAGATTTTGCCGAAAAAATATGAGACAAGCTATGCAAATCCGGCGTATGCGGTAAAGAAGTTTGGAGTAAGGGAAGGAAAGATTCTTTGTGCCCTTTCTGCAAAGTTTCAGGAGCTGGTTGGTTATGCGGCAAAACAGAAACTGTATTTCCAAACCATTTTGATGGAACTGTTTTTAGAGGTTTACGGTCGTTATACCGAATACGATGAATTTGTGGCAAAGGATGTTAAGGCCTCTTATAAGAGCTTTTTGATGGATTACCGCAGAGATTATTTGGAAGACGGTATTCAGAGCCAGTATAACCCGGATTTGTCCCCGTATAGGGAAATTGTTTTGGCGGATACTGCGGATGAAAGAATCATGTACCGCTACGGTGCCTATGTTACCGATATTGAAAGAAAAACATTCAGCTTCTTAAATAAGCTGTCCCAGGAAGAAATCGATGCCATGGCGGACACTTATGTGGACGGATATATCCGCGGCTTCGAAACCATGGGCGTGGAAAGAAAAGAAAACGGTGTTGCCCTGATGCTTTGCCCAATCGGATTTGAGCGTATGGCCAAGGCAGCTGTCGAACGTTTTGAAAAACAAGGCGTACGGGTGTCCGTACATCAGCGTGGCATGATGACAACCGTAAACCGCCAGTACGGTTACGACCATCGTCAGGATTATGCATTGGTTTTTGATAAGGTTTATGTAAACCGCTTTCTGGAAGATATGTCTGCGGTATATGAAGAAAACAAGGATCTGCTTTCTATGTATATCGGACCTGCTGTGGTAGAAACTTTCGGTGAGCCTGACTTTGAACCGGTAAATAAAAAAGAAGCGGTGCAGTTAGATAAGCGCCAGATTAAGTTAGACAGGGAATTTGACCAAAAGTATGCACAGATTGCCTATTCCTATATTAAGAACGATGAAACTTCTTTTACCATTATTGCTTACCCGGTACCGACCATCGGTGATAATTTCGAAGATATTTTTGCGGAAACCGTGCGCTGTAACACCCTTTCCAATGAGGAATACAGCAAAATCCAGCAGGCGTTAATTGATGAACTGGATACCGGTTATGCATGTAAGATTTTGGGTGCAAACGGTAACGAAACAGACCTTACGGTTATGTTAATGGAAACCAAGGACCCGGCAAAGGAAACCAAGTTTGAAAACTGTACCGCCGATGTAAACATTCCGGTGGGCGAAGTGTTTACTTCCCCTGTGCTCAAGGGCACCAACGGTTTGTTACATGTTTCCAAGGTGTTCTTACGCGGTTACGAGTTTAAGAATTTAAAGGTTTGGTTTGAGGACGGAAAGACCACAAAGCTTTCCTGCGAAAACTTTGCTACGGAAGAAGAAAACCAGAAGTTTATTTCCGAGAATCTGTTATTTCATCACGACTGGGTGCCTCTTGGTGAATTTGCCATCGGAACCAACACCACAGCTTTTGTAATGGGTGAAAAGTACGATATTGCGGCAAAGCTTCCGATTCTCATTGCAGAAAAGACCGGCCCGCACTTTGCCATCGGCGATACCTGCTATAAGAGAAGCGAAGACCACAAGGTTTATAACAGAGACGGTAAGGAAATCATTGCAAGAGACAATGAGGTTTCCATTTTACGTAAAACTGAGCCGGAAAAGGCATACTTCAACTGCCATACCGACATTACCATTCCGTATGGCGAAATCGGCGAAATTTCTTCCCTGAAGAAGGACGGCAGCAAGACAGTTCTTATCAAAGACGGACGCTTTGTCCTGCCGGCCACGGAAGAATTAAACAAGCCGTTAGAGGAGTATGAAGCTTCAAAGAAGTAAGAAAAATCGGGAGAGAAACAAAGGAGAATTGATATGAACTACAAAGTATTTGCCCTGATTGTCATGGGCATCACATTTTTGTTTGATACACTGATGCACTATCTGGATACCAAATCTGCAGAGCGTGAAATCCCTGCAAATGTAGCAGATATCTACGATGCGGATGAATACAAGCGCTGGCTGGCTTACGATAAGGAATGCAACAAGCTTTCCTTATGGCGCCATCTGGTGTCTTATGTGGTAGCTTTTCTTTTGATTGGTCTGGATGGTTATGCTGCGGTTGTAAATTTAGTGGGTGCAGAAGGCTTATACAGCGCAGCTATTGCGGTAATCATTGCAGATACCGTAATCAGCATGGTTTGGTCCACACCGTTTTCCTATGTTGCCAACATGGGAATTGAACAAAAGTATGGTTTCAACAAAATGACAAAGAAAACCTTTGTGGTGGATTTAATCAAAGAAACAGTTATCAGTCTCGGTTTAATGTGCGGTCTTATCTGTATCGTGGTTGCGGTGCATCAGGCCCTTGGCAACTGGTTATTGATTATTCTTACCGCTGTGATTATGGCATTTTTGGTTATCATGGTATTTTTACAGCCGGTATTTACCCGTATCTTTAACAAGCTGACTCCGTTAGAAGAGGGCGAGCTGAGAGCACGTTTAACAGAGCTCTTAGAAAAGAACGGCTGTACCGTGCGCCAAATCAGTGTATCCGACGGTTCTAAGCGTTCCACTAAGGCTAATGCATATTTTGGCGGCTTTGGTAAGATGAAGACCATCGTGCTTTATGATACTTTGTTAGAACAGATGACAGAGGATGAAATCATTGCAGTGTTCGCTCACGAAATGGGCCACAACAAGCACAAGGATACTATCAAGCTTCTCGGTATCAATGTGGTAAACGTACTGATGATTGCAGTCTCCCTGTGGGCAGTAGTTTCTTTACCTGAAATTTATAAGGATTTCGGCTTTGACGGTGTGAACTACGGTTTTGCTTTTGTTCTTGCAGGCACAGTTTGCATGGCATTTATTTCTCCGTTTATCGGATTGTTTGCCAGTGCTCTGTCCAGAAAGTTTGAATACGCGGCAGATAAGTTTGCGGCAGATAACGGTTACGGAGAAGCATTAATCAGTGGCCTTAAAAAGCTGGCAAAGAATAATTTTTCCTGTCTGACACCGCATCCGGTAGTAGTAGTACTGACCTATTCCCATCCAACCATCAGTCAGAGAGTGGAATATATTGAAAAATGTATGAAAAACAAGTAATATTATTAAAGATTACATAAAAGGAGACCAAAACAATGGCAAAAGTAGGAATTGTAATGGGAAGTGACTCTGATCTTCCTATCATGAGCAAGGCAGCAGAGATGTTAGACAAGTTCGGTATCGACTATGAGGTAACCGTAATTTCCGCACATCGTATGCCTGACGTATTTTTTGATTATGCAAAGACAGCAAAGGAAAAGGGATTTAAGGTAATTATTGCAGGTGCCGGCGGTGCCGCTCATTTACCTGGCATGTGTGCCGCTATTTTCCCACTGCCTGTTATCGGCGTGCCGATTCACACAAAGACACTTTCCGGCGTGGATTCTTTATACTCCATCGTACAAATGCCGGGCGGAATTCCTGTAGCAACCGTAGCAATCAACGGTGCACAGAACGCAGGTATCCTTGCGGCTAAGATGCTTGCAGTATCGGATGATGAAATGCTTAAAAAGATTGAAGATTATGCAGCATCCTTAAAGGACAGCGTAATGGTGAAGAAAGAAAAAATCGAAACCGTAGGTTACAAAAAGTATTTAGAAGAAATGTAAAAAATATGTTGACATAAGTAATTACTTGTGTTATTATATTTGAGTATGTGACGAGTAATCGTCCAACTAAGAAGCAGAGTATCCACTCTCACCCCCAGCACCATGGGTCGCAAAAGGGTTTTATTATTTTCTAAATATTGCAGGTATCATTAGGTTTATACCGCGCATAAACAGCAGAAAGTAAAGGATAATCTAAGCTTCTTAGGTTATCCTTTTAATTTTATCTTTTTTGGAGGTGCAGAACCATTAGCGAATTAATGATCAACGAACAAATCAGAGACAAAGAAATCCGTTTAATCGGAGAAGACGGCGAACAGTTAGGTATTATGTCCGCAAAGGATGCTTTAAAGATGGCGAAGGAAGCAGAGCTTGACCTTGTTAAGATTGCTCCGACTGCTAAGCCACCGGTATGTAAAATTGTTGACTACGGTAAATACCGTTATGAGCAGGCAAGAAAAGAAAAAGAAGCCAAGAAGAAGCAGAAGGTCACTGAAGTTAAGGAAATTCGCTTATCTCCAAACATTGATGAGAACGACCTGAACACAAAGGCAAATCAGGCCAAGAAGTTCCTTTCCAAGGGAGACAAAGTAAAGGTTGCTCTTCGTTTCCGTGGTAGAGAAATGGCTCACATGGCAACCAGCAAGCAGATTCTCGACAGCTTTTTCGAGAAGGTTTCCGACGTTGCGGTTATCGAAAAGCCTGCAAAGATGGAAGGAAGAAGCATGATTATGTTTCTTGGTGAAAAACGTTAGTTAATTGCGCAAGCATTAAGTAAAAATGGAAAACAACGGTTTATCCGGAATGTATTAAGGAGGAAAAAACAATGCCTAAGGTAAAGACAAGTAAAGCAGCAGCAAAGCGTTTTACAATGACAGGTACAGGAAAGTTAAAGAGAATGAAGGCTGGTAAGCAGCACATCCTCACAAAGAAGTCCAGAAAGACAAAGAGAGATCTCAGAAAAGCAGAGATGATGGACAAGACAAACGAGAAGAATATGAAGAAGATTTTACCATATCTGTAAGATTTGGTGTAAGGAGGGAAAAAGACAATGGCAAGAGTTAAAGGCGGAATGAACGCTAGAAAGAAGCACAATAGAGTATTAAAGCTGGCTAAGGGCTACAGAGGCTCCAGAAGCAAGCAGTATAGAGTTGCAAAGCAGTCCGTAATGAGAGCGTTAACATCCTCTTATGCAGGCAGAAAAGAAAAGAAGAGACAGTTCAGACAGTTATGGATCGCTAGAATCAATGCAGCTGCCAGAATGAATGGTCTTTCTTACAGCAAGTTTATGTATGGTTTAAAGTTAGCTGATGTTCAGATCAACAGAAAGATGCTCGCTGAGCTCGCTGTTAACGATGCAGCTGCTTTCACAGCACTTGCAGAAGTTGCAAAGAGCAAGTTAGCTTAAATAGAAGTTACACAAGGCTGTCGCTAAGGCGATGGCCTTTTTATATTTATATTTTTTCGCCCCATTTTTCTTTTCCGACTCAGTCGCTTCCCACCGGAGCCGCCGGGAAAGCGCTGAACGTCGGTGCAAGAAAAGTGGTGCGAAAATGGCCTGGGATTTCAATTGGGTGTGTTAGACAAATTGGAAGTTGCCGTTTTTCAATCGTGGCATAAAAAATGTTTTCCAGTGCCATTCACTACTCATGATTGTACTTCGGGGTATATAAGGAAAAATATGTGTTCCATACCCTGACTTGCTAAAAAATATCCTGTATAATACATTTTATCGGCTGCCAGATGGTATCTACAAAATTTTTCAGTCACAATACCCCGGCATACAAGAATAGCGGGGTATTGCATTAGGATTATTTTATAGATACCCCTTGCCTAATATATTTCTAGAGAAATGTAGCTTCAAAGGGTATGGCATGGTAAAAATGTTGTATATACCCCGGGTTCAAAAAATGCTTTGCATTTTCCTCACTAGCATTGCGAATCACCTTTAACGATTGGATCGCTAACTTCAAGTTTGGCTAACAGAATTATACCACCCCACGTCCACGAGTTTTAGCAAAATCCCGGGTGGCAGACATTTTGTTCTCATCAAATTCTCTCCGTTTGGCAAGCACCCGTAAAAAGGAGCTGAGTCGGAAAGAACATGTTCAAACCATGCCACGGCAAGAAGGGGAAAACTCTAAGACTTTCCTAAAAAACAATGAGATTTCCTCAGCGTTTTCTAATGGAACATTAATTTGATTATTTGCCTATGTGCGTGTAAGATAGAAGTAGATAAAGAAAACAAAAATCCAAAGAAAAGTGAGGAGTTTTTATGAGAAAGCGTATCAGCAGTACCCTGTGGGGTCTGATATTTATTGCAGCAGGTATCGGCATTGTAGGAGCGATGGCAGGTGCCTGGGAATTCAACATTTTGTTTGCCGGTTGGTGGACATTGTTCCTGATTGTGCCGGCAGTGCTTGGTATGATTGAACATGGTGTTCGTATCGGAAATACTATCGGTCTGGTACTTGGCGTGGCATTGCTTGCATGCTGCAGGGGCTGGCTTCCGTGGGAAGTACTTTCCAGAATGTTGGTGCCGGTGGTTATGATTTTAATCGGCGGAGTCATGGTATTTAAAAACCTGTTCCATTTGAATCTCGGAAGAGTAAAGGTGCCGAACGAAAAGAGACTGGAAGAGCTTGTGGTGTTCTCCGGTAAGAATATGATTGTACAAAACGAATTTTACGGCATGGAAGGCGAAGCAATTTTCGGCGGCCTTACCATTGACCTTAGAGGTGCACAGATTACAGAAAATATTTCCATTGATGCTATGGCTGTGTTTGGCGGAGTAGACATTCTGCTTCCGGCAAACGTGTCTGTAAAATTAAGCGATTTATCCTTGTTTGGCGGCTGTAGTAATTCCAGAAATTACAGTCCGGTGGACGGTCCTACGGTTTATGTAAATGCAACAGCACTGTTTGGCGGCGTGGAGGTGAAGTAATATGAAACGTTTGATTAAGTATGCGGCATTATTGTTTGCGTTGATTTTGGCGGCTTCCATTATCGGTGGATGTTTGTCTTTGGGAGTTTCTCTGGTACATGGATTGCAGGATGAATTGTCTTACCGTAATGAGTTTGATGGGGAAAATAATAACGGTATCTGGTATCGGGACGATAACGGTGATGTGATATTCCTCGGCATGCACTTTGGCAACAGCAGCGGTGAAGTAAAGAGCGGTTCGGAGCAGTTTTCTGCAGAAGAAATTACTTCCCTGGATATTCATGTAGGAAGTGCCGAGCTTATTGTGGAAGTGTCTGACGGTGATGCAATTTATGTGGAATATGAGAACATTCCGGTGGAATACGAGTTTTATATAGATGACGAAACGTTGGTGATTGACAAGGAAGACCGTATCAATTTTGTTTGGAATGTTTCTTTTGAAGAAATGCCAAAAATTCATGTCAGTGTACCGGCTACTAAGGTGTTCGACAAAGTAAACGTAGACAAGGGCTCCGGCAGCGCAAAATTAATCGGACTTCTGGTAGAGGATTGCAACATCGATAACGGTTCCGGCGGCTTAGGAATTTCCAACGTGACAGCAGAAGAACTTTCTGTAGACAGTGGTTCCGGTGGTGTTAATATTTCCGATACCAAAGCAAAGAAGAGTGTGTTTGACAGCGGTTCCGGTTCCTTTATTGTAAAGAATTGTGAGCTGGGTGAAACTTCCATGGATTCCGGCAGCGGTACTGTGATGATGGAAGACATCATTGCTAAAAATATGAGAACGGAAGCGGGTTCAGGCAGAGTAGAAATCAGCGGTATTCTTACCGGAAAGTGTGACTTTGAATCCGGCAGCGGCTCCATGAGCGTTGTGGTTTACGGTAATGAAGATGACTATAATTACCGTACCGATATGGGCAGCGGAAGCTTCTACTTAAACGGTAAAAAGGCAGAAAAAAATTATAACAAGGATGATAAGAGAGCGCAGTATCTGCTTACCTTTGATGCAGGCTCCGGCAGAGTATCCTTAGAGTTCGATGCATCCAAAACGGTAAACGTGGATACAACGTTAGAGAATATACCGGAAGTTACACCGGAAAACACACAAAACAACACACAAAACGGCGGAAGTTACGAAAGATAACTGCATAAATAGAACAGAAACGGCAAAAACTACCTTCCAGGGAAACAGAAAGGAAGGTAGTTTTTTTATGGGTGAAAAAGAGCAGTTTTTTGCGGAACTGAGCAGATATAAAGAGGCGCTGCGGGTGGATGCAAGCTTTGATGTGGTGGCACGGGTGTTTATGGTGTCGGACAAACAGGCAGCCCTGTTTTTTATTGATGGCATGATAAAGGACGAAACCATGCAAAAGCTGATGCAGGGCTTTGCCACAATCAAACCGGCGGATATGCCGGAAAATGCGGCCATGTTTGCAAAATACCAGATTCCGTATGTGGAAGTGGAGGTGCTGCCTGACATGCAGACTGCCATCAACAGCGTGCTTTCCGGTGCACCGTGCCTGCTGATTGAAGGCTACGGACAGGCGATTTCCATCGATATCAGAACCTATCCCGCAAGAAGTGTGGGAGAGCCGGAAAAGGATAAGGTGATGCGGGGCTCCAGGGACGGTTTTGTGGAAACGCTGGTGTTTAATACGGCACTTATCAGACGACGTATCCGTGACCCAAAGCTTACCATGGAATACTGTAATGTAGGTACTGTATCCCACACGGATATTGCACTTTGTTATATGGCAGACCGTGTGGACGAAAAGTATCTGACAGAAATCAGACGGCGTCTGAAAAATATATCCGTGGAAAGTCTCACCATGAACCAGGAGAGCCTGGCGGAATGTTTGTATGACAGCTCCTGGTGGAATCCTTTTCCGAAGTTTAAATTCTCTGAACGCCCGGATACGGCATCGGCGGCGGTTCTGGAAGGAAATATCGTTATTTTAGTGGATAATTCCCCGGCGGCCATGATTTTACCGACCTCTATTTTTGATATAATTGAGGAGGCGGATGATTATTACTTTCCGCCCGTTACCGGAACCTATCTGCGCTTGACCCGGGTGGCGGCCAACGTTTTGGCGTTTATTCTTACACCACTGTTTTTACTTTTGATGCAGCAGCCGGAACGGTTGCCGGAAAGTTTGGCATTTATCGCATTGAAGGAACCGGTGAACATTCCGTTGGTGTGGCAGTTCCTTCTTTTGGAATTTGCCATTGACGGTCTGCGCCTTGCGGCATTGAATACACCGAGTATGTTGAGTCTTCCGCTTAGTGTAATTTCGGCACTGGTAATTGGTGAATTTGCGGTGTCCTCCGGCTGGTTTAATGCGGAACCTCTGTTATATATGTCCTTTGTGATTTTGGCCAATTATACCCAGGCAAGCTATGAATTGGGCTATGCAATTAAATTTTTGAGAATGATTACCCTGGTGCTCACCCACTTCCTTGGAGTCTGGGGCTTTGCGGGCGGTATTGCGCTGATGATTCTCTGCATTTGTACCAACAAGGCCATCGGAGGTAAGAGTTATGTGTTCCCGTTATTCCCACTGCATTTCAAAAAGCTTATGAAGCGTTTCTTTCGTGTCAGCCTGACCCATGAGAGTAAGAATCAGGGTGGAAATGTGAGACAGTGATTGAGTTTTTTGGGGAAACGTGGTATACTAAAAGATACCAAAGAACAAGGAGGATTGGTATTATGTCAACACCACATAACGCTGCCGAAAAGGGCGCTATTGCAAAAACTGTCTTAATGCCGGGGGATCCGCTCCGCGCAAAATATATTGCTGAAAATTATTTAGAAAACGTAAAATGTTTTAATACCGTAAGAAATATGTTCGGATACACCGGTACCTATAAGGGGAAAGAAGTTTCCGTTATGGGCGGCGGCATGGGCATGCCATCCATCGGTATTTATTCTTACGAACTGTATAAATTCTATGATGTAGAAAATATTATCCGAGTGGGCTCTGCCGGCGGTATTTCCGACGACGTAAAACTCCGTGACCTGGTTATCGGCATGGGTGCATCCACTAACTCCAACTATGCAGCACAGTACAATCTGCCGGGCACCATTGCTCCAATTGCTGACTACGGCCTGCTCCGTAAAGCAGTCGAGGTGGCCGAGGGCAGAGGTATTCACGTAGCGGTGGGTAACGTGCTTTCTTCTGATACCTTTTATAATGCAGACCCAACCTTCAACGACAGATGGAAAGAAATGCAGATTCTCTGTGTAGAAATGGAAGCAGCAGCCCTTTACTTAAATGCGGCTAAGCTTGGCAAGAAGGCTCTTTGCTTACTTACCATTTCCGACCACATCTACACGGGCGAGGCACTTTCTGCAGAAGACCGCCAGAACACCTTCCATGAAATGATGGAAGTGGCGTTAGAATTAGCATAAGAGATTGGAGAAAATACAATGGATAGAAAAGATATTTTCAAAACAGTAGACCATACACTTCTTACCCAGACCGCAACCTGGGCAGAAATTAAGCAGATTTGTGACGACGGCATGGCATACGGAACAGCATCCGTTTGTATTCCGCCATCTTATGTAAAGCAGGCAAAGGAATACGTAGGTGATAAGCTTGCCATTTGCACCGTTATCGGTTTTCCGAACGGTTATATGACCACAGCAGCAAAGGAATTTGAAACCAAGGACGCTTTGGCTAACGGCGCCGATGAAATCGATATGGTGATTAATCTCGGCTGGGTAAAGGATAACAGATTCGATTTGGTAGAGCAGGAAATCCGCACCTTAAAAGCAGCCTGCGGCACCAAAATTTTAAAGGTTATCATTGAAACCTGCCTTCTTACCGAAGCAGAAAAGGTTAAAATGTGTGAAGTAGTAACTGCGTCCGGCGCAGACTTTATCAAAACATCTACCGGCTTCTCCATAGCAGGTGCTACCTTTGAAGATATTGCACTGTTTGCAGCAAACATCGGTCCAAATGTAAAGATGAAGGCTGCCGGCGGCATTTCTTCCTTCGACGATGCAGAAAAGTTTATTTCCCTTGGAGCATCCCGTCTTGGCACCAGCCGTATTGTAAAGCTGGCTAAGAACGAAAACGCCCAGGGTTACTAGAAAGTGAGTGAACCTATGCTTACCAAAGAATTAGAGCAGAAGTTGATGCACACCGCCATCGAATACAGAAAGCGCTCCTATTCCCCGTATTCCGGATTTCAGGTAGGGGCAGCACTGTTATCTGCAGATGGCCAAATTTTCGGCGGTTGCAATATTGAAAATGCGGCGTTTGGTCCTACCAACTGTGCAGAGCGTACCGCCCTGTTTAAGGCAGTCAGCGAAGGCGTTAAAGACTTTATCGCCATTGCTATTGTAGGCGGCAAAGCAGAGGGCGAACTGGAATTTTGTTCCCCTTGCGGCGTATGCCGTCAGGCACTGGTAGAGTTTTGTGATCCGAAAACCTTTGTGGTGTACCTTGGCACTAGCGAAGAAGACTATAAGGGGTATTTGCTGGAAGAATTACTTCCATACAGTTTTACACCGAAAAATGTGCTTTAAGAAAATGTAAAGAATCCGGCAGGGGTGGCCGGAAAAAATAAAATACAAAGGAGAGGTATCATTATGGCAAACAGATTTATTTTGAACGAAACATCTTATCACGGAGCAGGTGCTATCGGAGCAATTTCCGATGAAGCACTCAGAAGAGGTTTTAAGAAGGCACTGGTGTGCTCCGATCCTGACTTAATTAAGTTTGGTGTAACAAAGAAGGTTACCGATATTTTAGACGCAGCATGCCTTGCATATGAGATTTATTCCGATATTAAGGCAAATCCAACTATCGCAAACGTACAGAACGGTGTGGCGGCGTTTAAGGCAGCCGGTGCAGATTACATTATCGCAGTTGGCGGCGGCTCCTCCATGGATACTGCAAAGGGTATCGGTATTGTTATTACAAATCCTGAGTTCGCAGACATCAGAAGCTTAGAGGGCGTGGCTCCTACCAAGAATAAGTCCGTTCCGATTTTCGCGGTTCCAACCACAGCGGGTACAGCAGCAGAAGTTACCATCAACTACGTTATTACCGATGACGAAAAGGACCGTAAGATGGTTTGTGTAGACGTAAACGACATTCCTGTTGTTGCTTTTGTTGATCCTGACATGATGGCTACCATGCCAAAGGGCTTAACCGCAGCAACCGGTATGGATGCTTTAACACATGCTATCGAAGGCTACATTACCGCAGGCGCTTGGGAGCTTTCCGATATGTTCCACTTAAAGGCAATCGAAATTATTGCAAGAAGCCTTCGTGCTGCAGTAAACAACGAACCTGCAGGCAGAACCGACATGGCGCTTGGCCAGTATGTAGCCGGCATGGGCTTCTCCAATGTAGGTCTTGGTATTGTTCATTCCATGGCTCATCCTCTGGGAGCTCTGTATGACACACCGCACGGAATTGCCAATGCTATCATTCTTCCAACCGTAATGGAATACAATGCAGAAGCAACCGGTGAGAAATATCGTGAAATTGCACGTGCTATGGGTGTTGTCGGTGTAGATTCCATGACTCAGGAAGAGTACAGAAAGGCAGCCGTTGACGCGGTTAAGAAGTTATCCCAGGATGTTGGTATTCCTGCCGACTTAAAGGATATTGTGAAGGAAGAAGATATTCCATTCTTAGCCCAGTCCGCATATGACGATGCATGCCGTCCGGGCAATCCAAAGGAAACCAGCGTAGAAGATATTACTGCACTGTATAAGTCCTTATTATAGTTTTTTAGTCTGTTTGGCGCAGATTCGAAGTCGGGTCTGCGCCTTTTGAATGATTTGTATATACTGTTAAAACACTTTTGAAAATTTATTTTAAAAAAGTGTTGACAAAGGTTGGAAAGCTTGTTATAATGCAACATGTACTCGTTAAGAGGACAGTCATGGGATCATAGCTCAGCTGGGAGAGCATCTGCCTTACAAGCAGAGGGTCATAGGTTCGAGCCCTATTGGTCCCATTCATGGCGAGATAGCTCAGTTGGCCAGAGCACACGGTTCATACCCGTGGTGTCGTGGGTTCAAATCCCTCTCTCGCTACTAGGGAAAGACATTCGAAAGAATGTCTTTTTTCTTTGTCAAAAACCTCGGAGACCGCATAAATAAAGGGTTTGCGGGATTTTTACAAAAAAGGCTTGTCTGGTTTTGTCCTGTTTTTCAGGTGCTTTTGGGGAGGAAAACGGCAAACACTTGGCAAACTTTTTTGAAAAAAAGAAAAAGAGAGTCGTGAAAACTTGGCAAACATTTGGAAAACTTTTTTGCCTTGAAATGCGCATAAATAAAGGGTTTGCACGGTGTGCAAACCCTTTAATAGTCATTTTTTCGTTATGCCCCAGGGGATAGTTTTTCAAAAATATCCGAGGTTTTTTGACTGGATTTGGAGAGTAAGTCGAGATAAACATTCTCGGTTACCTTGATACTGGAGTGTCCCATGAGCTTGGAAACAGCATATACATCGGCACCGTTAGAGATAAGATAACTGCCGTAAGAATGGCGGAGCCAATGCACGGTAGCGGTCTGATTCTTGCATTGTGCCCTTTTTAACATGGACTGCAAGGTGCGATTTACATTTCTTCGATAGATAGGGGTATTCTCATTACTGACAAAAACAAAATCAGTTGATTTGGAAGAAGGGTGTGCCTCCTTTTGTTTTTGCAGAATTTCCTGGGCCTGCTTGCACAAGCTGACGATTCGCTTGCTGCTTTGCGTTTTTGTTGTTCCTCTGTATAGGGTGTAGTTTCCTTCCTCGTCTTCTCCTTCCTTCAAGGAAGTTGTGATTTTAAGGAAACTCATCTGACCGTCTGTAATTTCGATGTCCTCCCAGGTGAGGGCAAGACATTCACCAATTCGTAGGCCGGTGTAGAAGAGAAAACATACAATATCAGCATTAACGCCATAAACAGGTGTGCCAGGTTCACCATTGATTCTAAATTCTTCCGTGTTGAGTCGTTTTGCTTCTGCAAGAAGTTTCTGGATGTCATCCAGTTCCAGAGAGGAAACTACCTTCGTTGGCTTTTCGACTTCATCTTCCCGAAGAGGAGCAACCTTGTCAGCAGGGTTAGAGGAAAGTATCTTTTTATCCACTGCACATTGCAGACATCTTTTGATAAAAGAAAAATCTTCGTTGATTGTTTTTCTTGCATATCCGTTCTTACTCATAGAGAATAGAAAATCACTAAGGATAGCTGGATTGACCGAGCCAAGCTGTGTCTTTCCAAGAAGGCTGTCCTGTAAGTGAAGTAATGCAGAACGCTGTCCGCTTGGTGGGGTAGCAACTCTTCTGATACGTGCAAATTCTAAAGCACATTCATTTGCGTATTTAGCAAACGGAACCTTTAGGGTGGCAAGCTGGTTTCTGTTTTGTGGGTTGTCCTCAAATTTTTTGATTTTTTCCAGTACATCCTTTTTGGTTCTTCCAGTGAAACATTTTGTTTCGGTTCCGTAGGATTTGCGGAATCTGAAGTACTCAATTCCTTTCTGGGTAAAAGTATCCCAAGAGCCTGTACCATATACTGTAATATTTTTTGCCATAGTTAAAATCCTCCTTTTTCTGTTGTTTCTTCCCGACACGGCACACCCCTTACAAAGAGGCGCCGTGTAAAGGTTCATATCTTATGATATGGTATCAGGAAGAATGGTATAATTTATAAGTGTCTGATATGTTCGATTTACTATTTGTTGTGAGCCTTTTGCCAATCGTCAAAAAATTCTTCTTCTGTTTTTCCGTATGCTAATAGATGCATTGGAGATAAGCAGATGTTTCTATGCTTAAGTTTTTTATGAAATTTCCCGCCATCAATGACGAATATTAGCGTAGTATCGGGCAGTGGATGCGGATAACATACAACTGCAAATCGTGCGATTCCAGAGTATTTTTGCCTTGGTTGTAAAGACTTTTCCGCATATTGAATAAAATCATTGTAAGAGAGATAGTTTTGTGGATTAAAAATAACATCTGTATATATTTTTTTTCTATTATTCATATTAAGTTCCTTTCTGCCAGGGATATCCCCCGGCTGTAAATATTATTTTGAAGAAAGAACGGAACCTTTGTCTGTTCTTTCCGGTTGTCAGGTTGGTTCCTAGGATTAGATATTATCAATTTGCCATCTGGCAGCTTCAATGAACAAAGTGGTTGCATTAAAGCCAAAGGATTGAATAATTTCCTCATTCAGCGGAAGATAGATATCTATCCAGTAGTGGTTTTCTGCTGAGTAATGAAAATAGTTATGTGTGAGGTAAAGCTTTAAATTGTCTTTTGTTGTAACATATTCTGCATCGATAGGACCGCTTGTGTCTTCTGGACATATGTATCTGGTCAGCTGAGTAAAATCATTTTCATCTTGTGACCAGTAGTTTATGTAGAAACGTGTGTGATAAAAGTCCAGAGTTGCAATGGCGTCAAGAACAGCTTCATATAGTTTACGGTATGTATGGAACTTTTCTGGAAGAAAATAAATAGTCTGCTTTACGCTGTTTATGTAAAGGTAAAGGGAATGGTCTCCATCGAAGAAGAGTTCATGGGAGGTGGATTTCTTTATGTCTGCGAACAGTTGCTGTTGAATTTCATTTGTTAAATTCATAAGTTTATACTCCTTTCAAAAAGGGGAAAGAGCGGAACCTTTGTCCGCAATTTCCGGTTAGTAGGTTGGTTGATTTTGTTGTGAAGATGAAATGTTAATTCCAGTCGGTTATATCAACGTGTCTCCATTTTTGAACAATTATGCAATCACTGTAGTCAGAGTCGTTTAACATGTTAAGAAGCATATCAAGATTAGCAATTTGAGTTTCAAATATCTTTTGAAGGAATCTGATAGTTTCTTCTTCTGTTGCGAAGCGCCCTGAATCGTCATTGTATCCTTTTATTGCAACGCAGTAGTGATTTTGTATCTCTGGGTCATTGGTACAATAAAGGTTTGTAAGAGGTTCTTCTGCGACATAAGTAAGCGTTGCCTCTGGCAGATATTTTTCAAGAATTTTTATCCATAATAGCATATCTGGCTTCCATGCTGAGTGCATATGAACGAATAGGTCGCCTTTGCGAAGAAAATATGAACTAATCCAACTTTTGCAACGTAAATCAGTATCTTTCCCTGTGTCAACAGTTCCAACACCAGAATTGCCGACAAGATTACCGCACCAGTTATGACCGAAGTCATTGTCGCAATAATGTTTACTAAGCCATTTTTTCATGAGTTTATAGAACTTTTTTAATTCTCTTTTGTCTTTGTGTTTGATTACTATTGATATATGACACCAATTAGGCATGTTTATCTCCTTTCGCCATGGGTACTGCCATGGCACAGCTGTATGATTATCCAGGTGGCCTATAACACCTGAAGGAACGACGAAATTTTCCCATATTTCCTAAAAAAGGGCGAACTTAATACACTGACTGATTTTTTTCAGTCAATCCAAACACATATTGATAAAATGGGATTTTTTAATGAGTTGTGAAAATTGTTATTTTGTGACCGTTGGATAATTTAGAATAAAAAATCATGTATCGGTAGCGGATAACAATTCTGCATAGGCTACAACTCCTTTCAATGTACTTTTGTGTCTTTCAAAACTGCAATTTTTTCTGACGATATTAATTTATCATATTATTTTTGAAAATGCTGTAAATTTCCAAGTTTTTTTTCAAAAATCGTCATTTTCGTCAAAATCACCAAAAAAAGATTCGTGAAAAGAAGATTTACCGAGAAAAATAATGGATATAAATATACAAATTGCACAAAAAGAAAAATGTCTGCTATCGGCAAAGCCGGAAGTCAGACATTTTTGAGGGTTATTTTTTCTCTATCATCGGTTTCAACTGACGGAACACCTCATATCGTTCCTTGAAGTGCATCTCCACATCCCTGATTTCGATTTCATCAAAAAATGGAACAAAGAGCATATATCCACGGCTGATTTCCTTGTAATCGGCTTTAATGGTTTTCAGCTTCTCTTTGACGGCTTCTTTCTGATGCTTGCCGTAGACAATGATTTCGATATGGAGGTTGAACATACAGAGATTCTTTTCGTAGAAGCGGAAGATTTTCTCAAGCCTTGGGAAAAGATAACTGACACTGATTTCGTCTGCGTTCTGTTGGAAGATGCCAAAGGTAACGTCTGGCTTTTCGTTCTCTGTTTTTCTGATAGACAGGACATGAACATTTAAGTTTCTTAGGGCATCCAGGGAAACAACTTCTTCGGAAAACTGTGCCACTCCTTCATCAGTGAACTTGTCGAAGAGGGGAGCGGAAAGCAGTTCGTCCAGCTTCTCCTTTTTTAGCTGGTAAGCAGACAGTTCTGCATCCAGGTCGTTCAGACGCTCGGAAATGCGTTGCAGTTCTTCCGAGGACTTATCTTCCGTCTTAATGTTCAAAAGGCTTCTCTTGGCAATCATGGCGCGTTTTAACACCTCGTTACAGAGGAAAAGGTTGTAATCATAGCGGAGAACCCTGGAATCAACCAGGGAGAGGAGTTCGCTTCGGTAGGTGAAGTAATGGCTTCGGTAGATGCTGTTGGTGTAAAGATACAGAAGTTGTTTCACAAGGGCAAGGGGGCTGGTCTTCTGGAAAAAGGTCTTTGCGTAATCCTTTAAATAGGAGTGAAGCAAAAGCGAGTCCGTCAGGATGCATTCCTTAGATGCTTTGGTGAAACGCTGGTAGGCTTCCATATCCAAGGTGTCGATATGCTTTTTTATGTAATCGGCAGCACCCTTTGGGGAGTAGGATTTTTTTCTGCTTGCCAGATATCCGTACTGGGTAAGATATTGCTCTTTGCAGTAGCGGACCCTGAATTCCTTTGATTCCTTTTTGAATCTGTCCCAGAGGAAAAAGTTAATCTGCTTGAAAACCAGGTCGGCAAAGTGGCCGTTTAGGCATTTGTGGAAGACGAGTTTTGCTTCCCCTGGGAACTTGTCTTCGGTCAGCATATTGGCCTTATATGGTTTGGAATGGTCCGTTACGATATAATATAGAGCAGTGGAGGTAAGGCAGAAGTATTTTCCCCATTCCTTGGATACGGAGGATTTGAGATAGCCCATGTGTTCCAGTTTGAGGACCGTTTTTTCAAATGCGGATGGACTCTGGATGTGTGCGAAAATGAAGGTTAGTTCCTCAAGGAAGCAGACACGGAGCTGGTAGACAAGTTTTAAGAGAAATTCCTCTTCTTCGGGAAGTTGCCTTATGGGGTTGGAACGGTCAGGAAAAAGACCGTCCGTGGAAAGATTTCTGGTTATGGTTTCATTCAGTGTTTTGATTTCAGCGATAAGATTTTCAGTATAGTTCATATAATAAAAACTCCTTTACATTAACATGATTTGCGGTACATCGAAGATGGTCTCAAAATGGTGGTGCATAATTAACTCACGGTTACCGTATGTATTACGGATTACCTCTACCGAAAGGGTTACTTCGCCCTGGAGCGCTGACAGTTTTTCAATGGCATCAACACAGACGGCATAGGCTTTTTCATGCGGGGCAAAGCTGTTTTTATATTCCGTGAGGTTTGCGATATACTCCAAACGTTCCGCATCCGTGAGGCGGACCTGATAGTCTGGGGTAAGATAGGGGCGGTCACTGTTCAAATACCCCAGGGTGGAAAGATGTTCTTCCCGCTCCCTCTGGTATCTAAGGTTTTCAGCGTAACGCCCGGAAGCGGAAGTGCTGTTAAATGCCCTGTGCTTTCGTTCCACTTCATCCAGTGCCATCCGCTGGTTCTGCTTTAGCTGTTCCAGACGCGCCCGGCAATTAGGGTCCGCCTTAAATCGGCGCTCCGTCTTTTTTTCTATGTCGTAAGAGGTTTCGTAGGCCTTTCTCGTGAGAACCGAAGACGGCAGAAGGGAAAGAGAGTTTCGGACTGCATGGGCGTGTTCTTCACTGCAGGAACTGGAAAAATGTTTCCCATCTGTTTTGAGTACGTGCTTATGGAGCTTTGTGGTCCCGATGAAAAGGTCCTTCTGCAATTCTCGGATATAATTGCTGTTCTTTAATTGATATAAAATGTCTTTATTGCTAAGAGAAAGAAGTTCCTGCCTGGTAATGCGGTTCTCTCCGATTTCCAGTGCTGCCAGTACTCTCTGTACCTTGGGGTTCGAAAATGTGACTTTGTTTCTGTCGCTGTGTTTCATGTGGTATCATCTCCTTGTACTTTTTATAATGATAAGCAGTGGCAGGGATTTTATAACTGCCTTATGGTCCGACAAAAAAGAAATGGTTCGAGCAGGATGCACGTTGCAATCTTTCCTTGAGGATGATAAAATGGGGAAGAACAGAATCTGAATGAAAGAAAAGAACTTGCGCCTTGGTGCAAGTTGAGCTACAATATCTACAGAAGAAAAAGGGAGGTTATGACTAATGAGAAAGAAAATCATGCTTACGTTAATAGCAGTGTCAGTTTTGGCTTTTACATACGGCTGTGGTTCTGAACCAGTATCGGCTGTAGTTCCGACAACGGAACCTGAGGTGACGGTCCCGG
>JAGBCB010000070.1 GCA_017938145.1 Lachnospiraceae bacterium | reverse complement strand
ATTTAGCTTAGCAAAGGCTTTACATAGATTTTTTTCAAAAGGCCTTCACTGAAGGTCTAGTTAAAGTCGGCCATTTTCGGTAGTCAAAGAAAAATCAAATGTTTTTGAAATTTATTCTTGACTATTCATAGCTGGTCTCCTTTGCCCAATAAAAAATCCAAAAGTATCTTTACTATACTATAATAGCACATTTTCCTACATTTGAAAACATTTTTCACCATTCTGGGTACAAAATTGTAGACACACAAACTTTGCGTGAGACGGGGCGCACGAGGTCCAGTGGACCTCGGTCCTGCGCGGACCGGAACGGAGCGGTCCATGACATCCAGTGGATGTCAGTTCTGGACGGACCGAAGTGGAACGTAGACGACTCAGAACCCATGCATGTTGCATGGGTTCGTGAGCACTCGCGCTCTTAAAAAAATAAGAGTTGGTTTTCCAACCAACTCTCATTTTTTTAAGAGCGCGAGACGGGACTCGAAGTACACCGTCTTTCGCAAATACGCATAAAGAAAGGGGTTTAGCGCACTACCCAACGTGTGTCTACAAGGTGGGTACAAAAATACTTCTTAAATTACTGACTATTTTTTCTCTCTTGTCGCAACGCCTCATAAATCAGATTTTGTATCAAACTCATGCAATACTCTGTATCAAAAATTTTCTCAAGCATTTCTTCTAATTCAGCCATAGAACCTACTATATACTCATATTGAGACTTACCACTATATGCTTCTGCAATATCTTCATTTAAGACTACAGTCACAGGATATGATATTGCCCCATAACGTATAAACATAATTCTATACTTATAATGTTCTAATCCCTTCACAGTAAGAAATACTTCATATTTATTATCTATATCACCTAATTCACCTAAACTATTTTGTATGTCTATCGTAATATCTTTACCAAATTCTTCAATCATTTCCGCTGTGGCGAACCAACCATTTCTCTTTCTATAACTCTCTGTCTCTCCATTATATGAAAGAATATCACACACTACCATCCCCTTTGTCCGTTCTGATATTTTTCCCACATATTCCTTTATCACACATTCTGGAGTCTTTGTATCTTTCAACTCAAAATCAAATTCTTTTATATTCATACTATACCTCCCTTTACATAATATTAAAACCACACATAATCGGAAAATGGTCACTAATCCTTTTATTTGGATGTTTATTTTCAGTATACAAAGAATTTCCCATACATTCTACAATTATCTTCAAGTCATTTCTATTTAATAAGCCAATCATTGATTGACTTATTATAATTTGATCTATCATGTACCATGCGGCTGTACAAAGGTTTGACTCCGAACGATAATATGTTCCTGGGGGATACTCAAAGTCACCGTATAAATTCCACATAGGATTATACATTTTTTCATATTCTACCCCTGAAACCACTCTAGTCTTATCATCACTAACATTCAAAGACGGCATACCATGAAATCCTAGTGCACTTAAACTTGTTTTTTCATATGGAGATTCATTTATATCCCCCAGTATAATAACTTTATCCGTCTTTATTTTTTGCTTCAATTTGCTTATTTCATCCATTATTCTATTTGCAAGCAAGACTCTTTCATCATTACGCTCTCCATTTAAATTCGAAAACAAATGGACTCCGCATACAATGTACTCATTATTGATAATTTGTAACGAATAATGCTTTTCTTGAATACCCGGTTGCACATCTAAATAATTACTCCATATTTTTATCCTATCTGAGCCAATGGTATTGCACCTCTTAAGACGCTTTTGACTTTTCGCTAAAATAGAATCTAATTCAGTAATATTACCGCTATACTCCGCTAAAATAAGGATATCTATTTCATTTTCTGCTACCAAATTACTAACATATTCATTGATATTCTTATTTTTATGCGTATTCCAAAATAATAATTTCATAAATACCAACCCATTACAATTAGAATAGTTTCAACTACATAAATTCCAAAAACAATATACCTTGCTGAATTATTTATATTATTCTTTATAAAAATTAGCAATATCTTGCTTTTGCGGAATTGGAATATTATGTTCTATTAAAACATCTATTAGTTTTTGTTCTTCAACTTTATCGGTATATAGCCATTCAATTAACGTGACACCATTTAGTTTACACTTCTCCTTTTTTATCTTATCACGTCTCTGTGTTTCCAACAAGCCATCTGTTCCTCTAAAAACAGCAACATCTTCATAATGTTGAATTCCCTGATATTCTATTCCTATTTTATACTCTGGAATGAAAATATCTAACGACTGCTTTTTTAACCACTCAGCGTGATATTGATAAATTGCAGATGGAAAATATGATTTAATAAGCATATATAATGAAAATTCATTTTTCCAACGGGATTTAATTACGCCTTGCTCCATCAAATTCAATAGCACTTTCCCGTATTCCTTTTCATATTTTTGCTGATTATCAAACATATAGTAATAAAGGAACTTTGGACATTTATCCCCTATATATTTCTTTATGTATTTTTCTGGAACATGTAACACATAGTATCTATCTTCTTCTATTACCTTCAATGGATAGTTCTTACAATATTTTTCCATAGTTTTGTGTTTATCAGCATCAATTCTCGATTTCAAAATTTCTACAACATTATGAACATCATCATCATGTTGCCTATATGAATTTATTTTACTTTCTCCCTTTCTTCTAAATTTTTCTAATTCTTTATCAGTTGCATTCGGATTACGTTTTTTATAGTTTTCAAAACTAATTTCAAATACTTTTTCTATATTTGTTTTCTCTCCTATAGAATTATATATACTAAATATTTCTGCTAATACGACACCAAATGTTGCTGGCGGAGTAATATGCTTATTCATAAACATAAAGCACAAAAGACATTGAATATCAATTAAGGCCACCGGAATTTCGATTTTATAATTTACTGAAAAATCATCTTCAAATATATTACTCAATTTTTCTACTTTCGCAAACTTCGTAAAATAATCCAGAATAACAATTTCCGCAATGGGTTCATTTATTGCACAATAATATGTAATAAATTCTTCATCTCTTCCATGGCAATATTCCTTCTCCGCTTTATTATCCATTGCGTAATCACTCCTTCTAATTCCAATAATTGCAGGTTTTATTCTTGCTATAAGATATTAAAAAGTAATATACACATGTTTATTAACCTGCATTTATCACACATCAAACTATATGCCATTGTGCATCAATGAAACATTGTCAACCAATCTATCATAAGAAATAATTTTTAAACTTGGTAAATCACTCTGCATTTCTCCTCGTAATTGATTAGCCATATCACTCATTTGCTCCCGCCTACCGACAACCAAGCAATAGAAAAATCCCCAACTTGGTATATTCCTACCAAATTCTGCTATGCCTTCACTATTTTCAAAATAATTCTTATTTTTATCAAGCCAGCGTTTCCAATCTCTTATCTGTGTTAAGCCCTTGCGCACTTTTTCTGTTTCAGAATTAGATGTTTTATTTTTATAATCCACATTAACATCTTCAAATTCAACTAAAACAAAATGATATCCTATAGAATTTTTTCCAATAAGTAAATAATCAACCCTATATTCACTTCCAAGTGAATATTCAGGTACAACACACGCAAAATGATGTCCGAAATCATAGTTTTTAAGTATCGACAATGGAATAAACCATTTTTCATTTCTTTTTATGTATGATTGGATATCATTCTCTTTGGTTGCTTTATCTAATTCATCATTCAACATCCTTGCTTCTTTATGAAAATCTGTCTGTCGACAAAACTCCAAAGATAACACTTTAAAATTATCTGGTAAATTCATCTAGCAATCCACCTCTCTTCATAAGATGCGTGTCTTGTTTTCCGCTCGTCTATCTCTTTTACCTTTAAAATTATTTCTAGTAAAACATATTTCTAACTTATTAATTCCTATACATTACAAAATTCAACCTAACTACATTCTACTCATTGTCCGTGTATGTGTCAATAAATTGTTCCTATATCACAAAATCCACCCAATAAAAATTCTCTATAAACAAGTATCGCTTATAGAGATAAAAATGTTCTGTTCAAAAACCTTGTTTTTATTATAACTTTTTTTACAGACATACAATCGTCAACTTCCAAAACGAACATCCCGACCAATCCACCATACTCTCCACAATTCCATGAGTTTATATTACCGCCAACCGTCACGCCATCTATGCGCTGTAAAAAGATTATTTTTGTCATTTTTTCGGTTGATGTATAACCCGTTCCGAAATGTAGAACAGTCCGAAAATCACTATTTTGCGCCCTGAAATTCATGGTTAAAAATAACTATTTGAAACCTCATTTTTCATAGTTACTCATTTTTTCGAACGAATTATTAGGATTTTCAAAGCATATTTGAGAAGAAAATCACTGGATACGGCGGAAAGGCATAATATTTTCAAACCGACAAAATATTAAATTTTCAACTGGTCTTTTGACAAACGTAGTCTAATCGTTTACAGACTGGCGGTGAAAAAATTGAATAACGACATTTTTCAAGATTATCTGTTGGAATTATTGCAACTCAATTCCAAGTATGATATTTTGAATGTGGGTAGTGCGCTTGATGAAATACCTATGAGTAGAAAAATAGACCTTGTAAAGAAAATGCACCCTTATAGCCTTACTGCACCATCTTCTGAGAAAGGACGGTGGCAGACACGATTTAAGGATGCAAATGGAAACTACAAAATCATCAAAGCACAAACAGAAGAAAAATTGTTGGAGAAGCTTATTCCATTATACTTTTCCAACTCGCACCTTGAAAAACTAACCTTTTATAATCTTTTCGAAGAATGGATTGCTTACAAAAGCGAGCTTGCCGGAAGTCCCAATACCATTACGCGACACAAGCAGCATTACAGAAAGTATTTTGAGTCTTCCAAACTTCATTCCATGAAGTTAAAACAAATTGACTCTTTACTGCTTGAAATGGAGTGTAACCGCATTGTGAGAGATTTTAACCTTGCCCGAAAGGAATGGACAAACGCAAAGACTATTCTGCTTGGTATGTTTGAATATGCCGTACGTAAAAAGTATTTGGCCGTTAATCCCATGAATGAGGTTAAAATCCTTGTGAAGTATCGGCAGGTAGTAAGAAAAACCGGAAAGACACAAACTTTCAATACGGATGAATTGGCAGAGTTAAACCACTATCTTGATGCAAAATTTACAGAAACGGGCGATTTAGCCTTTTTAGCAGTTCGAATGAACTTCTATCTGGGTTTGCGTGTTGGAGAGCTTGTAGCGTTAAAATGGAGCGATTGGGAGGACAATACCACACTGCATATTGTCCGTGAGGAAGTAAGGGAGCAGGAAAGCAATACCCGTTATGTGGCAGACCATACCAAAACGCATCTTGACCGTTTTGTAGCAGTACCACCAAAGGCAATCGAACTGCTGAAACAAATTCCTCGGCAAAGCGAGTATATTTTTGTACGTGATGGAGAGAGAATTACAAGCAGACAAATTGCTTACGTTTTGGAGAAATACGCAGAACGGCAAGGAATACAAACGAAAAGCACCCATAAGATGCGAAAAACCTACGCAAGTATGCTTGCATCTAACGGTGTTCCTCTGGATGCCATCAGAGAATTACTAGGACACACGGAACTTTCCACCACTCTCGGCTACATATACAATCCATTGCCCGAAAAAGATACCTACGAATTGATTAGTAAAGCGTTGTAACTACTCTGTCGTCAATCTTGTCGTCAGTGGGTACAACTGGGTACAAAATTGTAGACACACAAACTTTGCGCGGACCGGAGCGGAGCGGTCCATGACATCCAGTGGATGTCAGTTCTGGACGGACCGAAGTGGAACGTAGACGACTCAGAACCCATGCATGTTTGCATGGGTTCGTGAGCACTCGTGCTCACAAAAAATAAGAGTTGGTTTTCCAACCAACTCTCATTTTTTTCAGAGCGCGAGACGGGACTCGAACCCGCGGCCTCGACCTTGGCAAGGTCGCGCTCCACCAACTGAGCCACTCGCGCATAAATAATTTTTAATTTCTGTGCTGTCTCTCAAGCACATTTATATAATACACCATAAAAATGTTTTTGTCAACAGGAATTTTTAAATTTTTTGAATAATTTTTACTGTATAAACAATAAAGAATACACAGGTCCAGGTATTACTCTTATACCCAGACCTGTGTATCATCCATTCTTCACTGACGCTTTACCATCAGACGATCCTTTACTTATTCCCGCCCTTTTTCTTCTTCGCCATCATTGCTGCAACTGCAACACCTGCTACTGCTACTACTGCAATTACAATAACGACAATCATTCCAACATTCGTTGTGCTGGACGCTGGTTCGGAAGTATTATTTCCAGAGGCATTGTTTCCGGAAGCATTATTATCTGCCGCTGCCGTCGGAGCTGCAGTAGGCTTTGCTTCTGCTTCTTTTGCCTGTAATTCCTTTACAATACCACTATAATCTGTATTTGCTGTACCACCAATGACTGCACCGGTATTTTCTGGTGCTGCATCGGATAATACAAACAGACCATTCATATTGATGGTACCATCTTCATTTCTTGTCCATGCAGTTGTTGTATCTGTTGTCACAAACCAGGACGCATCCATTGCTTCACCTGCATTGTTTACAGAAGTCTGTGTTTCTGCATTGTAGAAGTAATTATTGGCACCATATACCTTGGTTTCATCCTGTGTACCCTTTAACTTCAGCTGCTCCGCCTGTTCCATAACTTCCGTACGGAAGGAAATCACACCGTCTACCACATACGCTGTGTCTGCCGCATTGTTTGTGTACAGTGCCACATTGTAGCTTCCGTTATTGAAGGAAGTACAGTTGTGAACCTGAACATCCGGACCACTGTTACTGTCGATACCCTTCGCCTTGTTATTAAATGCCACACAGTTTTCCAGAATATGCGCTCCAGCCATGCTGTCACCACCAAGTTTGAAGCCGTTACCATTACCAGCATTGGTTCCGTCTACCAGATAACCATTGCCATATGCAATGGAATTCTTAATGGTAACTACACCGATAGAACCTGTTTCAATCTTGGCAAATAAATCCCAGCCGTCATCGGCATTATTATATGCTACACAGCCGTCAAATACGTTGCCGTCCGCTACGGTCAGTTTTGCCGCAAAACCATCCGCATCTTCATAACCGTGGTCTGCATTATTGCAGGAAGTACAGTTGAGAATCAGGTTGTTTGCCGGCCAGTCTTCCCAGTAGTCGGTAGACTTATAACGGCTGATCTGAATACCGGTATTACCGTTGTTGTATGCATTAATATTCTGAACAACACAGTTGCTTCCGGCAATTACAAGACCCTTCTGGCCGTCTGCTGTATTCGTAATGTCAAAACCATCCAAAATCCAGTAGTTACCAGCAATAGTAATACCCTTGCCTTCGTTGTACTCAAAGTCAAGAACCGGACGTTCTGTTGCCTCTGGGTCTGCCATTAAATAAATTGGCTGTTCTGCTGTACCATCATTGCCGCGCTCTACCGTAATGGTCTTTAAGAACTCCCAGTATCTTCCGCCTTCCAGTAAAATCACCTGACCTGGGCGTACATACTTCACTGCGGTATTGATATCTGTTGGGCTTTCCTTTGTACCCTTACCAGTAGAGGAAGGATCAACCTCCGGAGCAACATAAATGATATCACCGTCAAAGGTTCTTCTCATGACACTTAACGTTACATCAACCGGATCATAACTTGCAAGAACCTCGTACTCGCCAAACTTGAAGTCTGCGTTTGGAACGAAGTTAATCTTGAAAATTGTCTGGCCTACTGCTAACTTTGTGTCAATATAAGTATAATCATCTGCATTTGTCGCAAGATTTTCAGCGATTACATTGCCGGAACCATCCTTTACTGTCAGAGTACCCTCTGCATTTGTGTAAATGGTCAGCTTATAATCCTCGTTACCAGTAGCAGATGCAGAAATAACATCACAAACTACAGGAACGTAAGATAATTCTCTGCCTTCTGCCGGAGCATCCGTTGCAGGGTCAGAAGTGGTAAGAGAAATATTTGTTACCGTAATCTTTGCATTTCTGGATGCATAGAAACCTACATAAATATTCTCAGGATCAATCTGGGTTAATGCAGTTCTTTCGATATCATAATACTTGTGGGTTACGGTTTCACCAGTCTTAGGATCATCATAAGAAATGAAGTAACCGGTATTATTTCTTTCAATCGTAAAATCAAACTCGGTCAGTAATGCCTTTTCCGGAAGAGTTCCTTCTGGATTATTGGTTGCATTACCAACAATATTGAAGGTATTTGTACCCGGCATTAACTTCTGGCTGGTTTCAAAAGTGGTTGTTCTTGCATCAAATAATTCATTGATATTGGTAGAGATTGTGCCATCTGCAATATTTGCCGCAGTAACACCAATCTTCTGCTGGGAACCAACACCAAGCTTCATGGAAATCTTGTTGCCGGTACCTGTACCATGGGTTACCAGGGAATCTGTTTCCGGATCATACCAGTATTCCACCTTGGAAACCACTGCGGAGAAATAGTTGTTCCAGAATGTACCGGAATCACCATGTTCGCCAACCGCATCGGCTACCATCATACCAAAACCGTCCTGACCATTGGAAATCGTCCACTCATCTACATGAATGGTTGCACTTAACTTAAAGTTTTCGGTTTCCGGGTCAATGGTTGTATAATAGAACGCAATACCATCCGTGGAATTTGGAACAATTTTACCCTTGCCATTTAAGGACGCTACGGTTACTGTACCATCATTGGCATTGCCTTCATACCAGTTGTCCTTTGTATTGGTACTGGAACCAAATGCGGAAAAGGACCATACACGCTGCTTTTCTTTGGTTGCCTTTCCTTCAATCGTACCAGCTTCAGTAATTTCTTCGCCTCTGACTGCCTGTACCATAAATACATACTCGGTATCCACAGTAAGACCTTCCACTACAAACTCTGTTTCTGTAGTGGTGCCTGCCTGTACAATGGCATCAGAACCTGCCTCATGGTAGGAAACCAGATAAGATTCTGTTTCATCCACCGGAGCCCATACTACGGAAACCTTACCATTACCTTCGCTGGTTGCGCTGGTGCAGGCAGGAGTCTTTAATGGAAGCACAAATGCTGTTGCCGCAGAAGTTGCCACCTTGTCAGCTTCCTCTGCTCTGACTGCTGTAATTCTAAAGGTATAATCACCGGTCACCTCCGGAGAGAAGGATACCGTACCTTCTGTACCGTCGGAAGCTGCGGACTCAGAAGCAACTACATTGCCAGCTGCGTCTAACATTTCCACAGTAATCTTATCCGCACCGTCATAACCGATTACCATCTTGTAGGAAACTTTGATGGAACCGCCCTCTGCTACTGCCTTCGTAATTTCAGGAGCAGCCACGGAATCCCATGCCGCACGGGCAGGACGTTCCCCACTGGAGGTCTGTACTACAACAATTTTGAACACTCTTGCATTTCTTGCGTAATCCGGGTTGTCCGGAGTTACAACACGGTATGTACCTGCAGGAAGGCCGGTATAGGTCATCACCGTAGCTGCTGTTGTTTCCACCAGGCTGATACCTTCATTATTTGCCACTACATTGTCATTTTCATCCAGTAATGCCACTGCGGAAGTATTGGAACCTCCGGTACTTCCCATTTCCAGTGTAACATCTGCTGTTCCGTTTACCGTAAAGGAAATGGCACCCTTTACTGCCTTGGCAACTTCTACAGACTTAACCGCTGTACCGTCGCTGTTGGTTCTCTGGGTTACGGTACCAACTACCTTGAAGTAATCTGCAAATACCGTTCCCTCTTCGTATGCTTCCTTGTCACCCACTACAGCAAATGTCGTAGGATCAAATACATACTCTGTAGTTGCTGCTCCACCGGTAGTCTCTACAACCTTGATGGAGAATACTCTTGCATTTCTTGCATAATCCGGATTGTCCGGTGTAATTACACTGTAAGTACCTGCAGCCAGACCAGTATAGGTCATGGTAGTCTGTGCTGTCGTTTCTACCAAAGAAATTCCTTCGTTGTTGGCAATTACATTACCAGCAGCATCTACCAGTGCCACTGCAGAAGTATTGGAACCTCCGGTACTTCCCATATTCAGGGTAACATCCGCTGTTCCGGTTACCGTGAATGTCAGGGAACCCTGTGCTGCCTTCTTTACTTCCACAGACTTAACTGCGGTTCCATCGCCATTTGTTCTCTGGGTCACTTCGCCGATTACCTTAAAGTAATCTGCAAATACGGTTCCTTCTTCATACACATGCTTATCTGCCACAACATCCAGCGTGGTTGCATCAAATACATATTCCACGGTTTCTGCTGCGGCTGCCGCAACCGGAAGTTCCTTTACTGTAATGGTATACAGTCTGGCATTTCTTCCGTACTCTTCACTTTCCGGTGTTACTACCTGGTAAGTACCTGCAGGAAGACTGGTATACTTTAATGTGGTTCTGTCTGTGCCAGTCACTAAAGTAATACCGGTATCCTCTGCCACCGCACTGCCATCTGCTGTATTTACCAGTGCCACTACGGATGTATTGGAACCTCCGGTACTGCTCATTTCAATTACTACATCAGAAATTCCAAAGGTAGTGAACTGAATGGCGCCTTTGGCTGCCTTTGCCACTTCTACGGATTTAATTGTTCCGTCATCCTTTGTTCTCTGGGTTACCGTACCGACTACTTTAAAAAATCCATCGGCATAGGTTGTTCCTTCTGCGATTGCATCCTTGTCTGCCACACCAGTGCCATCCAGGGTTGTCGCATCAAACACCTTTGTTGTTTCGTCTGCCATTGCCCGGATTACTGTTCCACCCATTGGCAGCATGCTGATTACCATAAGAAGTACCATTGCTATGCTGGTCAGACGCTTTTTTAACTGTGTCATCTTTTTTTCCTCCCTTTTTTTAATCAGAAGTGCGAAAATCCCTTGGGATTTCCCTCACTCAGGCTTCCGCCCAAGAGAAATACTTAAAAATCATCTGCATTTTTGCCCTCCACTGATTTTTAAATATTTCCCCTATCCGGAAAACTCTTCCCTTTATATCCCGTTCTGCTTATGGCAGTTAAAACAGGGACAGCAGAAAGAAAGTAAGAAACGTTACTTTCTTTCTGCCTCCTATTTTACTGTTAGTAGTCTAAACCAAGGAAATAAATGTATGGCTTTGTTCCCTGACCATAGAAGTAGTAAGTCTTGCCCTCTTCCACTTCATACGTCTTCGTCAGGTACACTGTTTCTGCTGCTTCAATGTAATCAATTACATTCGCATCCCCATCTACAAAGTAAGCCTGCTTACCGCTGTTCAGCTTTAAGACAATTGTAAATTTTCCAGATGCTGCCGGAGTAACCTTTACTGCTGCACCTTCTGTAGGAACCGCACCTCCCTTAGGACTTGCATTGTTGCTGCCTGCGATAGCATTGGCATAAGCAACACCTTCGATTTCCTGTGCACTATCTGCGCCTTTGGAAGCCATATCTTCCAATACAGAGATACCATCGTAGTTTACACCACCGGTTAAGCCGGCTGTCAGGTCAACTACCACATCTTCCACGGTTACTTCTTCCTTGACAGGAACAATCACTTCATGCTTCTTTTCTGCCTTTGTCAGGTCAAATGGCATCCAGTCACCAAGGAATGCAGTAAATGCCTTTTCTCTTGTGGAGATATCTGTGCCATCGTTCAGAACAAGTTCTGTCAGGCTTGTGGACCACTCTGCTCTTGCTGCGCTGTTATTCTCACCGGAAGCTTCCACTGTACCATACTCATACATACCGGAAGAAGGACCGCCAAGGCTGTCCATCCAGCCGATTGGGCTGATTAAGGAAGTGCCGCCCCAGTAAGCATCGGACATCTGAACGGTTGTGTTCACAAATACGGCTTCACTGGTAGTACCCTGCCATGGTCTGCCGAAGTAACCCGGCTTGGAAGTATACTCAGAAGCAGTGTCAACACCCGGAGTTGTGGATGTTACATTACAGTTCCAGAAGAGGAATCCTCTGCCGCCTGCCTGCTGTGCCGCAGTAAGGTAAGCTGCGTCAGAGCTCTTTTCACTGGTATTCATCATCAGGTTACAGTCACTGAATACTGCGGTCATACCACCGTAGATATAGTCAACTGCACCTAAAATATCACATTCATTAAATGCCACTACAGAACCGGACTGTCCGTATAAGGTATCCTGTCTGCCGATAAACTTACAGTTGTTGAAATAAATATGGGTACCACTTGCGATGGAGAGAGCGCCTGCTCTTTCTACAAAATCCCTGTTCTGGACAGAGGTATCGCCAGCGGTAGTCGGTCTTTCGCCCTTGTTTCCGCTTTCCATGACAACAATATCATTTGCTTCCTTCTTGGAAATGTACTGATTGAAGGAATTTTCAAAAATAATGCCGTCTGCCTGGAAACCATCTGCATAAACAACCACAGTTGCATTCCAGTAGGAACCGGAAGTAGAACCGGAACCTGGATTCTTAAAGCTGTAAGAACCATTTGCTTTATTTACTTCCAGAAGTTCTGCGTCATACTTACAGTCAGGGCCCATGCTGTAGTAGCTGTAGCCATGACCATAGTAAGAAGTAATTCTTACCGCATTTTCATCAATATCCACACCCTTATTGGTTACTGCAAGACTAGCCTTTTCACCGGCTGCATTCTTTAAGGTGATGTTTGGCATATCAATGACTAACATTTCTTCGTAGTTGCCTGGATCAATTTCAATGGTAACTCTCTGATCCTCGGTTCTTTCCATCATCTCTACTGCATCCAGAGCAGCATTGATGGACTGATATTCCTTATCTGCACCTACGGTAATTACTTCCTTATACTCTACAGGAGTGGTAACATCAATACTTGTAAAGTAAGTCTGGTTTGCATTAGTACCTGCCACACCATTGATGGTTACAAAACCATCTTCCTTCGCTGTATAAACAACTGTATCAATCTGGCTTGTACTTCCGGACTTTTCATCTACGGCAATTTCACCATTGATATTAAAGGAAGCGCAATAGCAATAGTTTACAGTTACTTTCTGTCCAGCCTTCACCGGAACCTTCACTGCTGCACCATCACCGCCAAGCAGGAGGTATGTCTTATTTTCCTGAACACTGCCGACTAATTCCAGACCACTGCAATACTTGTTTTCGCCGATAGTTTCAATTCCGGCACCACCAAATGCCTTATTTAACTTGGCAAAATCCCAGCTGGATAATGCTTCAAAGGCAATCTTTGCCGTTGTATCTGCACCATTCACCTTAACATCTGCTGTCATCTTCTGTGCTACATCACTGCCGACACCGGAAACCGTCACCTTGTACTGACCATCACGGAGTGCAACCTTTTCTGCTGCCGGTGTGAATGTATAAGAGTATCCGGCTTCGTTAATATTGGTAAATGTCACTGCTGCATTAGCCCAGACATCTGGTTCGATGCCGGTTGTTTCTAATGCCACTTCATATACCGGCTTAGCTGCAAATACAATATTCTGTTCCTTATCTTCCGACAGGGAAATTGTTGCTGCTTCGGACAAGTAATAATCATTTACATTTTCTGCTACGATATCGTAAGTCACTCCACGCTCTAACTGGGCTGTGATAGTATCTCCTTCGATGGTAAGCTCCGGTACGTAAATCATATCCTCATTTACAAAGGAAAGCTTTAAGTCAGCCACATCCTCACCAAGACCGGTAATCTTACCTGTCATGGAAACAAGGTCTACTGCCTCTACGGTAACATCAACGGTGGATGCTGCTGTATCAGAAGAGGTTTCCGCTCCAGGAAGCTGAAGCTTCTGTCCAATACGGATGATATCCGGATTTTCAATGGCATTTAACTTTGCAAGTTCCCAGATGGAACTGGAAAATCTCTTTGCAATGTCCTTTAACATATCGCCAGGAACTACTTCGTATACACCGCCTGCTACAAGTCCCGCACCCGGAACATTGATTTCCACAACGGCATCACTTGTTACCACATAACCATTGGCATTTCCAAGAGATACCGTATAATCGTATGTATTTCTTAACCATACTTCATAAGAGCCGTCTGCTTCCGGCTTTACTTCCACAGCTTCTCCGGTCTTATTATTCGTATAAATCAGTGTGTAATCACCCAATGTTTCCGGCTTTTCAATCTTGCCGGATACAAGAACCGGTGCCGTATGCTCTCTTTCCAGACGGCATACCACTAATTTTTCATCCAGGCAGTATAAACGGTAAATACCGGTTTCAGCCGCATAAATCTTGTTCATGGCAGCACCCTGGCTTCCATCGGAAGGAACCTCAATCAGCTTACCGCTTGGAGTTTCTACCGTAACTGTTGCCATACCGCCATTGGAAGAAGTATACGCTGTTAAAATATCGCCTTCATACAGCTTTACACCAACCCATACCCTGGAGGTGGAAGCAGAGTTGGAATATACAAAACCATTCAATGTGGTCTGTGTACCGTCTGCTGCTGTATAAACCTTATTCTTGTCATCATATCTGGTAACTGCAGTGTTTGTTGTACGAAGACGGTTATTTGTCTTACCACTGGAGTTAAACATAACATCTTCTGTTGCAAAGCTCTTAAGTGTGTTGCCACTGGTACCCTCTGCAATGCTGTCATCATACCAGCTGTTAATCATGTCAGCAGTCAGCATATTGTTGTATCTGGAAGGATCCAGCTGCTCTCCGCCAAAATCCCATACATCAATTTTTCCGTTGCCAACCATTGCCGGAGTTTCTGTTTTTTCCGGAAGATTTGCCACATTCACACCATGCAGATAGAATTCACCATCATTTGCCTTTAACGTAAAGGTAAGTGTAGTAGCAACACCCTCATACTTAAATACTACAGGCTGTCCATCATATTCTTCTAAAATGGCCGGCTGTTTTGTTTCAGAAACAATCTCACCTTTGGTTGTGGAAGCAACCCAGCTTCCGTCACCTCCGCCGTACTGGCAGGTCAGCAGGGTAATCACTGCATCACCCGCAACCTTTACTTCAATCTTGTCACCATTGGTCACTGCAAGACCGTGATCCATATCATGGAAATAAGCACTGCCTGCACTTACCACAGAAAGGAAACCATCCTTGCTGGTTGCTGTACCATTTAACTGGTTGTCTGCTGTATGTTCTGTTGAAACAAGCACATCCCCTGCCGGGAAATTGTACATAAACACGGAATCCTTTGGAACACCATTTTCATCCGGAACATCTGCCACCAGTTTCTTTACTGTAATACTTGGAACATACGCTGTATTATCAAAGTTCAATGTTAATGTTGTAGCTTCGCCATCATATTTGAACACCATGACACTTCCGTCATTATGCTGGCAGCCCATGGCACCAGGAACTGTCTGGGTCCAGGAACCATCTGCACTTGTCATGGTCAGTTCCTTCGCATTGGAATACTGGCAGTCGCCCACTTCAATCACAGAAGGACCATCTACCTTGAACTCAATGGAATTTCCTGCCTTGAATGCCACACCATGCTGCGCCCCATTGTACTGGTATGCATTCTGTGTTCCTACTTTTACTGTCATATTGCCAAAAGTAACATCACTCTTGCCATCCGTATCTGTTGGAATAATGGAACCATCCCGGAAATCATATGTAACAACATCCTTATTTGGTGTCACTGTGATACTTGGAACATAGGCTGTGTTATCAAAATTCAAAATTAGTGTAGTTGCACCGCCCTCATAGTGAAACACCATGGCACTGCCATCATTATGCTGGCAGCCTGCACCTGTTGCAACTGTCTGTGACCAGGTACCTTCTGCATTCACCATGGTAAGTTCTGTGGCATTGGAATACTGGCAGTCGCCAACCGTTACTGTCACAGCTCCATCTACCTTAATTTCCACCGAATTGCCTGCCTTGAATGCCACGCCATGCTGTGCTCCATTGTACTGGTATGCATTCTGTGTACCCACTTTTACTGTCAGCTTTCCGTCTGCTGATGTCACATCGCTCTTGCCATCCGTATCTGTCGGCACAATGGAACCATCCTTAAAATCATAAACGACAGAACCATCCACCGTTGGATTTGCAGAAATCAGCAAATCATCCGCAAATACAATCTGGATACCTGCATTGGACACTGGTGAAAGCACCATACCAGCTACAGCTACACCCGCAAGGGTCTTTTTCCATTTTTTTCCGTTACGTATCATTTTCTACCCCGCTCCTTTTACTCTATCCGCAGTCTGCGGATGAAATCTCTCATGGGTAAAATTTCACCCATAAAGTTAATTCTATTTTACCACGTATTTCTATTTTAGTAAATGCTTACATCCATTTTTTCTTCCATTCCATGTCATTTTCTCTATATTTCATGAATTTCACATTATTTTTTTGTGAATTATGCACTAATAAATATAAAGAAGCCAGCACTACTGTTTCATAGCATTCCTGGCTTCTTTCATTTCTTACAAATATTTTTGTAAGAACTTACATCTTATTTTTCATCAGTCTGAAAAATCTTTCCGGCTCTTTTTTATCCTATTTTGATAGTAACGCAATGGTTTCAACCGAAGCTGTCTGTGGAAACATATCTACACATACCACCTTTTCCACCCGGTAACCTCCTGCGGTCAATGCTTCCAGGTCCCTTGCCAGACTGGTCGGTTTGCAGGAAATATATACCATACGTTCCACACCGTAAGCAATAATCTTCTGCAGAGCTTTTGGATGAATTCCATCCCGTGGCGGGTCCAGAATGATATATTCCGGCTTTTCCTCAATGCTGTCCAGAACCTTAAGCACATCCCCGGCAATAAATTCACAGTTCTCCAGTCCATTACCTGCAGCATTTTCCCTGGCAGCCTCCACTGCTTCTTCAATAATTTCCACCCCTATGACTTTTTCCGCTGCCGGAGCCATCAGCTGGGCGATTGTACCTGTGCCGCTGTATAAATCATATACTACCTTACGGTTTCCTTCGCCAATAAATTCCCTTGCCTGGCTGTACAACACTTCTGCCCCCAGGGAGTTGGTCTGAAAGAAGGAATATGTTGAAATTTTAAAGCGAAGTCCAAGTATCTCTTCATAAAAATATTCTTCGCCATACAACACTTCTGTTTTTTCACTACGAACCACATCTGCCAGACCATCATTCAGGCTATGCAGGATTCCGGCAAATTTTCCTTCCAACGGCAGCGACAACAGACGCTCCTTTAATGGTTCCAGTGACAGTTCTTTTTGGGAAATTGTCACCAGATTTACTAAAATCTCCCCCGTCTTTTCTGCCCGGCGCACCAGCAGATGGCGCAGATATCCTTCGTGGCTCATTTTATGGTAATATGGCAGTCCCTGCTCCCTGCAGTAATCTCTCACGCAAACGAGAATTTTCCTGAAATCCGGATGTACAAGCGTACATTCGCTGACATCCACGATATCATAAAAACTTCCCCGTTTATGAAGTCCCAGCATAAGTTCGCCGCCTTTTACTTCATCACCAAAAGAAAACTCCATCTTGTTACGGTATTCCAATGGTTTCGGACTGCCTTTAATTCCAAGAAATTCATACTCTCCTGCCACCGGGTCCAATAATTTCTTTACCTGACCTGCTTTCAGTTTCAGCTGTTCTTCGTATGGCAGGGACTGATAAACACAACCACCACAGATACCAAAATGTGGACAGGCAGATGCCACCTCTTCCGGAGCTTTCTCCACAATTTCCAGCAGGGTTCCTTCTCCTCTTCCCTGCTTCAATTTGGCAATACGGAACCGTATCTTCTGTCCCGGAACCGTATTTTTCACAATAATCTTCCGGTCTTCCAGTTCTACAATTCCTTTATTGGGAAATTCTGTCCGTACTACAACACCAGTATATTCTTCACCCTTTTTCATTCCGATTTTAATCTCCATTTCTCTCATTTCATCGTTTTATCGTTATTTTCCCGCCGGACTGCTGTCCTGCAGTTCCTTAAGGCTTGTATAACGTGTCATGACTGCATTGCTGTAACGACGGTCAAAGGTCACATCCTCTGCAAACCAGTCCGGCATCTGGTAAGCCGCTGCCTCTTCTTCACTGCCAAATTCCACTTCAGCAAAAATCAGCCCTTCCAGATATCCATGAAACATATCCAGCTCAATTTTTCTTCCATTCTCTATAGGAATCAGATATCTTGTCTTTGCAATTACCTGCCCATCTGCTTTTTCACGTAAATGTTCATATGCTTCCCTTGTCAATGGAAGCTCCACTTCCTCACAGCTTCTGGCAGTAGCATGTTCCGGAAGAACCACTCCTTTTTTTGATTTGTATGTCAAAATATAATCCTCATTACTTTTCCTGATTCTCACCACCGGGCCAGTACAAAGATATGCCTGTTCTATTTCTTTTTTTTCATACTGTTCTAAATTTTCCGGCAATTTTTTTACTGTAAATTTACGCTCTATTTCCATAATAACCTCCGTTTCAGGAACATCTGTTTCTTACAACAAACTTTCTTTTTTATTTTACCAGAAAAAAATTCATCTGTCACTATGCTTTCCATGTATAACATTTCCCACACCGCAAATACTACACATAGACGATGCTTCGTCAAAACAATTTAATCCTATAGGAGGTGCTTTATGAAAAAGCAGAAATTTTTCATGCTCGCTCTTTGCTGCATGCTGTTCTGCAGCTTTGCTGCCTGCGGTCGTGACAACTCAGGAGACAATAACAATTCTGTGACAAATGGTACCAATGGAAGGAATACTACTACTCCGTCCCCAACCGTAACACCACAGATTACAACTGCTCCAACGGATACTCCGGACAATTTAGGTGACGGCATTATGGAAGGTATCGAAGACACCGGTGATGGTATCATCAATGGTGCAGAAGATGTGATTGATGGTGTAGGCGATGCAGTCAATGACATCGGTGACGGTCTGACTGGTGATGACAACAATCATAATAATAATACCAATACAGATACGAATAATTCCACCACAAACGAAAGCAACCGTTAATACGAAATAGGCTCAGGTTTTCTGCCTAAGCCTATTACATATTTCCCTATGGTTTAAAGATTTTCTTCCTGCTCCTGACAGGCGGGTAGCATCGTTACACCACACTTTTGCGCTACTCTGGCGGAAGCTTTATTTTCCTCATCAATTTTTACAAAAACTTCGGTACAATCCAGTTCCTGTTCTGCATACTGTACCAGTGCAGACAGTACTTCCGTAGCCAGACCTTTTCCCCATTCCGCACGTTTTATCACATAGCCTGCTTCCAGAGGATAACTGCCTTCCTTAAATCCTGCCCTGCCAATTAATTCTCCTGTTGCCCTGGAAAATACACCCCAGTAACCATAGCCATAGAAGGAATACACACAGGATACATACGAAATCAGTTTTTCCATTTCCTCTTCCCTGTCACCTTCTTTAACCGGGAGATATTTTGCCACTTCCCGGTCTGTCAGAATTTCATACAGTTCATCCATATCTTCTTCTGCCAGTTCCCGGATAATGCAGCGCTCTGTTTCTGTAATAAATGCCGGAAATCCCTTTGCATGGCAGTATACCTGGTTCAGATAACAGACCGATACTTCTCCCGGTGCTTCCAGAAGAGTATCTACCTTTGGAATCTCAAAATGTCCTTCTACACAGCCAACTGTCACCAGTCCGAGTCGTGTGGCAACTCTGGCATGCTGGTCATTATTTGTAACCATCAGACAGTCCCCCAGGGTAAGCTCCGTTTCCCTGAGCATTTCCAGCAGGGTACTCTCCACCTGTAGTCCAAAGAAAGGAACAATTACTAAAATCCCCTCTTCGGAAAGAGCCTTTTTTAATTCCCTGCATTCTTCTATCACATCAAATACTACTGCCTTTAACTGATATTTTGCTCCCATGTTCCACTCACTCTCCCCTATCTGGTAAGAAAAACTAATATCTGTTGCCCCAACTACATTCATGGTCTTTCTTCTCCCTTCTTAAATTCCGGCATATACGTTCTGAAATGTAGCGGAATGTTATTTCTTTGCAGCTTTTTATTTTCCCGTTCTTTTATACTAATGCTCTCTACAAATGCCCGCCACAGCTGCTCTGCCTCCATGTTATCTTCCGTATAGTCCCGTAAAACAGCAGTCTGTGCTTCCGTCAGATGAAGCATAACAAACGATTCTCCCGGAACATGCACTCCTGTCACATTGCGCACAGTATCCCAGATAACAAACCGTTCCTCTGGAAAACGTTCTACAAAATGAGGCATTATCAGCTCCGTCAGGCGGTGTTTCGGTTCATACCGGGCCAGTAAAATATGCTCTGGTATTTCGATAAAGCGCAGGAAACCAAGATAATGGTGCTGCGCATTGCCTACGGCTCTGGAAAGCTCCATTACCCGGGCTACCGCCGGGTCTGCCAGATGATTTACCACCCTGCTTCCCATCCGCAAAGCCGTCTGGATGTAACGGTATATCGTGTCCGCCTTGTCTGCCGCATCTGAACACGCCGCATAAAATAACCGCTCATATACCGCTTCAGAACATACGCGCTGAATCGTATTTAATACTTTTTGTGCTTTTTCCACATCCGGCTTTAGGGGAATATACGTAGTAAACAGCTCCAGCGTTTCTTCCTCTCCTCCCAGCACCTGGATAGCAGTATTTTCATGACCGTATTTTAGTTCCCAGGCACTGTATACTGCCGAAAAAATGCCTTCGATACTGTCTTCACATTGTAATATATACTTCATGCTGTACCACTCTCACATAAAAAATCCTGATAAGTTCCATCAAACAGGGACAACTGTTCATACCGTATATTCTCCGGCTGTTTCGGTATTTTTTCCGACAACAGAAGATTCTGAAGAATCAGACCCTGGGTCATTTTCATGGAATAGTACCATGCTCCGCCACAGGTAATAAAATAAACGGCACGCTTCAAAACCACCCCTGCTTTCTTCAAATCCGGAAAATCCAGTCTGGCTGTCTTTCTGGCCTGTACAATGCGTCTGGCAGACTTCACTCCAATTCCGGGCACCCGCAGCAGCGTATAATAATCAGCCCGGTTTACTTCTACCGGAAACTGCTCCGGATGACGCAGTGCCCAGTCGCATTTCGGATCAAGAAATTCATTAAAATTGGGCTGGTTTTCTGAAAGAAGTTCTTTCGCCTCAAACCCATAGTACCGCAGCAGCCAGTCTGCCTGATACAGCCGGTGTTCCCTGAGCAATGGCGGGCCGCCCGGCAGAACCGGCAGGCTGGAATCCTCATTAACCCGGATAAAAGCGGAATAAAATACACGTTTTAAATCAAATTTTTTATATAATGCCTCGGACACGGACAGAATCTGGTAATCACTCTCCCCGGTTGCTCCGATAATCATCTGTGTGGACTGACCGGCAGGCACAAAACGGCCGGTATGCTGCTGGTTTGCCCATTTCGCTTCCTTCTTCATATGCAGTCCCGAAGTTCCGGAGACATGTTGTACTTCCTGGAACAGATCCGGCTCCCTGCCTCCTGTTTCCTTTTCTGACAGGAGTTTCTGCCGAAGCTGTTCCCGTAGTAAAAGGGTGGTATTTTCTTCTTTCCTGCCCAGTTCCCTGGCGGTATACCAGTAACGTCCCCGGCTGTCCTGAACTCCCAGTGACTGCATATTTTCTTCTATGCCGGACTGAATCTGACGCATGGGAAGAAGAATGTTTTTACGGTTTTTATGAGGTGCCAGTGCTCTCAGCCCCTCTGTAGTAGGAAGCTCCAGATTTACACTCATACGGTCCGCATACCAGCCTGCCAGCTCTACTAAATCCGGGTCCGCTCCCGGAATTGCTTTACAATGTATGTAACCGTTAAAATGATACTTTTCACGCAGAAGCATTAACGTTTCTACGATTTCAGTCATGGTTGCGTTGGGCGTATGATTGATCCCGGAGCTTAAAAACAAACCCTCGATATAATTTCTGCGGTAAAACTCCATAGTGAGGGTACAGACCTCCTCCGGAGTAAAACTGGTACGCACCACATCATTGGAAAAACGATTAATACAGTATTTGCAGTCAAAAATGCAATGATTGGTATAAAGGATTTTAAGTAAAGAAATGCACCTGCCATCCGCAGAAAACGTGTGGCAGATACCGGGAGCCACGGAATTGCCAATGGCGCCGGCAACCCCTTTCCTGGCAGAACCACTGGAGGTACAGGCAACATCGTATTTCGCAGAATCTGCGAGTATATGAAGTTTTTCCATAAGATTCATACTATCCCTCATTTCTTTACAGAACATCTGTTTGTTTATATCATACCACTCTTCCTTCTTCCTGTCAATATTTTTTCGAATATTCGTTCGTCTGTATGCCATACTAAAAAGATACCGGCATGTAGTTCCAGCTTTTTCTGCAAAGCCGGAACTACATACCGGTATCCTTCCTGTTACTGTACTGTTAAACGCTGCGATATATCCCTAAAAACCTATAAAAACAGCAGAAAATAAAATAAACAGCAATGGCAGGACAAAATTGACTACAAACACAAAAATTAGTACACCAATGAGCACTTTCAACCGCTTGTTTCTCTTTTTTTCCTGCTGATTCCCCACTGCTCCCTGCACCTGTGAAGTTATTGTTTTTCCAACGGTTTCCGCTGCATCCTTCAGGTTCTTCTGCACCGTTTCCATCGTGTCCTTCCACGCCTCTGTCCCATTTCCATGCGGGTCCGGGTTTTCATCATATTTCTGATGGTAAGAATGGTGGCTGTCCTGGGCAGTATGGCTGTAACCACCATCATAGCGGTCATGCAGTTCCTGATGTTCTTCCGAAGCAGAATTCTCACTGTTGTAACGGGCACATTTCGGACAAATACCACTGTACTTTTCATAATCATAAATCTTTTTACATTTGGAGCATGTAATTAAACCCATTCTGTTTTCCTCCTGTATGGAATTTCCTGTCTGACAGGACAATGGCGCTTAAACCGTCTGATACCAGAGCATTGTAAAAATCACGGCAATTCCTACAAATCCCAGACCAACCAGCAAAGTGGACTTCAGGGAAAATTTCTTCCGTTCTTCCTGCTTTTTTACTTTATATTCATAATAGTTTTCTGTTCCTTTGTCCAGCCGCGGAATAAAAAATTCAATGACCCTGTGGGAAGCATATCCCAGAAAATCAAAAAAACCGGTACCAGAGGCAAACAGTAATATGCCAAAACAGATATAAAGCAATCCTGTCACCGTAAATCCGTCACTGACCGCCATCAGAACACCTGCTGTTCCTTCTTCCATCTGTGGCATGCGGTAAAAAATAATTGCAGCCGCAAACAGCAGTCCGATTCCAACCTGTATTATATATTTCTTCATTCAAAATCTCCTTGAAAAAAGCCGCTGCAAAAGACATTGGCCAGACAAACGCCTGTCTTTTGCAGCAGCCCGTTATTATGCTTCCTTCGCAAGTGTTTCCTGAATCTTCTTAAATTCCATATCGTTACAGTGAACAAAATGTCCCGGAGAGACTTCACGCAGACTTGGAAGATCCACGGAATAATCATGCTCCTTCAACGGAACATAGGTAATTCTCTGACGCTGCTTTTCGTATTCCGGGTCCGGCATAGGAATCGCAGACAACAGGGATCTGGTGTATGGATGAAGCGGATGCTTAAACAGTTCATCCGAATCAGCCAGTTCTACCATCTTACCAAAGTACATTACACCGATTCTGTCGGAGTAATACTTTACAACAGACAGGTCATGGGCAACGAAAATAATGGTCAGTCCCATCTTTTCACGAAGATCATCCAGCAGATTGATTACCTGTGCCTGAATGGATACGTCCAGCGCAGAAACCGGTTCATCGGCAATAATCAGCTCCGGATTCATAACAACTGCCCTTGCTACACCGATACGCTGTCTCTGTCCACCGGAGAACTCATGTGGATAACGTCCGGCATGCTCACGTACCAGACCTACCATTTCCAGTGCTTCATAAACCTTTTTATTAATCTTTTGCTTATCTTTTTCACCACGGATCACGAGACCTTCCGCAATAATGTCGCCAACGGTCATACGTGGGTCAAGGGAAGAAATCGGGTCCTGGAAAATCATCTGGATTTCCGTTACCACACGTCTTCTCTTATGATCCTTTACCGCAAACTTTATCTGTTCCTTCTGCTCTGCCAGATACTTATCCAGTGCTGCTTTCTTTTCCGCAATTTTCTTCTTGCTGTCTGCACCACCGGCAGCTTCTAAAGCTTTCTTCTCTTCCTGGAACTTTTTCTTTGCTTCCAGCATGTTTTTCTTATAAGAAAGCGTTCCGGCAGCAATTCTTTCATTTCTGAAATATATGTTACCAGAGGTAATATCATATAACTTGATGATGGAACGTCCTGTGGTTGTTTTACCACAACCGGACTCACCTACAAGGCCGAATACTTCGCCCTTTTTTACTTCAAAGCTGACATCATCCACTGCTTTGTTTTTACCAAAGTACTGGCAGAGATGTTCCACACGTAATAAGGTTTCTCCCTGATTAGGCATTGTAGTTTCCTCCCTTCGTCTTCATTCTCGCAATACGCTCCGTAATAATCTTCGGCAGCTCTACCTTTGGTGCATCCGGATGAAGCAGCCAGGTAGCCGCAGAATGGGTATCGCTGATTTTGAACATCGGAGGCTGCATCTCAAAATCAATCTTTAACGCATATTTGTTACGGTCTGCAAACGCATCGCCCACCGGAGGATAAATCATGTTTGGAGGAGTGCCCGGAATGGATTCCAGTCTCTCATTTGTCTCCACATCCGGCATGGCAGAAAGCAGTGCCCAGGTATACGGATGTGCCGGTTCATAGAACACTTCCTCACAATTACCGTATTCCACAATCTTTCCGGCATACATAACCGCAATTCTGTCCGCCATGTTGGCTACCACACCAAGGTCATGGGTAATGAAAATAATGGACAGATTTCGTTCTCTCTTTAATTTATTAATCAGTTCCAGAATCTGCGCCTGAATGGTTACGTCCAGCGCAGTAGTCGGCTCGTCACAGATTAAAATATCCGGATTAGCCGCCAGGGCAATGGCAATAACGATACGCTGTCTCATACCGCCGGAAAATTCAAACGGATACTGGCGGTAACGTCTTCTGACATCGGTAATACCTACTTCTTCCATCAGCTTCAGTGCCTTATATTTCGCCATGGACTTGGTCACCTTGTTGACCACGCCGGAAGCGTTTTCCTTAAAGAATACAATCAGGTCATCCGTAGCCTTGTCAAAATCTTTTTCCACACCGGCTGCCACTACTTCTTCATAGTGGGCAATCATACGGTCCACCAGGTCAATGGTCGTCTGCTTCGCCGCATCCAGATCCACTGCCGTAGAAGGAGTTACCTTCCAGGATGGCTGTTTGCCCTTCTTTACCAGACTGTCATACTTCTTCTGCTGCTTTACATGCTTCTTTGCTGCTGCTTTATTTTTTTCAATGCCTTCGAAATAGTTATTTAAGTCAGATTTGATGCTGACACCAAAGACATAAGCCACACCGTCTTTGTGAATTTCCAGACGGTCAATGGAAGCCTCCACTGCCTTTGTCATGGTATCTGCCGCTGCCTCGCATGCCTTTCTGTCCAGATTTTCTGCCGTAAATACATCACGATTGGCACGCAGTACCTGTAACGCCTCTTTCTTTAAGCCATTATACTTTTTCACATTGTGGGCAAGACCCGCCTTGGCACACTGACGAAACTCGTTAATGAGGGTTTCATCTGCATACTTACGCATCATCTCATTCAGCTTTTCCACTGGCATATCCTTTGGTACTTCCTTGCCGGAAAAAGCCACGTAACAGCCCATGCTGAAGAAATCCGGCTCCTGTTTTTCCAGTGCCTTTTCTAAAATGTTCTGGATTTCTTTCAAAGTATTTGCAGTACGGGTAAACGTACGGTTCTGCTTTTCTTTCATTTCTGCGGAAAATACAGACTTTACTTCCGCAAGCAGCTGATCCAGCTTAGCTGCATCGTCTGATACCACATAGGTATTTTTCGTGCCTTTGGAAAGACGGATAATTTCTGAAATGGTTTCTTTTTCATCCTTCTCAAAAGCATTTTTTTCAATGTGGAATAACACATCCTTTACAGCATCCACCGCTTCCAGTGCTGCTTCATAAGCTTCTTTGTATGCCTGTTCCAGCTCAATCTGCTTAAACTCAAACTTATCAAATTTTTTACATAACTCTGTCATGTCTGCAGCATTCTTACCACTCTTTGCATCAGCCAGAGACTCAATCATCGCCTTTTCTAACTGTGCCAGCGTTGTATTAAATGCTTCCTTACTGGACTTCTGACGTGCCTTGCCCTTTAACAGCATGGCCTCAGTCAGCTGTTTACCAATACGCATGATTGGATTTAAGCTGGATAACGGGTCCTGGAAAATCATTGCGATCTTATCACCACGGATGCGGTAAAATTCGTCTTCTCCCACCTTTAATAAATCCATTCCATCGTATACAATGGAACCACCTTCTACAATGGAGTTACCAGCAAGAATTCCCAGAATTGCCTTACTGGTTACGGACTTACCGGAACCGGATTCTCCTACAATAGCAAGAGTTTCTCCCTTATGCAGATCGAAACTGATATTCCGGACTGCCTGAACCTTACCGGCAGGAGTTCTAAAGGATATTACTAAATTTTTAACTGATAATTTCTTTTCCATGCTGCTTTAGTCCTCCGTTCCTCGTAATGATGGGTTAAATGCATCTCTTAAACCATTACCAAATAAATTAAAGGAAATCATCATTAAAGAGATGACAATGGCCGGGAACAGCATAATGTGCGGATAAGAGGAAATCAAAGGCTGTCCTGCCGCTAACATACTACCAATCGAGGATCTGGTAGACGTATCCAGATTAACAATACCGAGGTAAGTTAAATTGGATTCCGAGAAAAATGTACTAGGAATCACCAGAATACTTCCGGTAATCAGTGTTCCCAGTGCATTTGGGAAAATATGCTTAAACATTAATCGTGCATCACTGGCACCAAGCGTACGTGCCGCCAGAATATATTCCTGGTTTTTATAACGGTAAAACTGCATACGCACACGGGCAGCCATACCGGTCCAGCCGGTCAGCACATAGGCAAACAGCAGGGATACAATCGGTCCCACTTTCTGCGCCAGATGCAACTGGAACAGGGTAACCGCAACAATAAACGGAATATTACCCAGAATATCCTTGATACGTTCCAGAATAAGGTCCATCTTTCCGCCGTAGTAACCTTCAATCGCACCAAAAATAGCACCAATAAACAGGTTGACTGCGGAAATACAGATAGCAAACACCAGACTGAACCGCATACCACCAGCCAGTCGTGTTAAAATATCCTGACCATACGCATTTGTACCAAAAACAAATGCCGGTTCAAAACCATAACGGTACTGGAAATAATTGTATAAAAATACACGTACCTTATAGGAAGTTGCTTCCGAAGTACCTGCCAGTACTGCATAGCGGTAAGAACCGTCATCACCAGCTATACGAAGGCTGTCATAACCGCCATCACTGCCGGTTGTCTTGTACATCGGCTGGAAATGTCCATCCTTATCCAGCTTCGGCATACCCTTATTGGTACACTTATACCAGATGCTTGCATCATTCTTTAAGGTAGCAATCTTTAAGTCCGAAGTATCCACTGCCGGATAAATAACCTGGATACCGCTCTCCTTCTGCCATTCCTGAATATCCCTGTATTCTTCTTCTGTAAGAGTCAGAAAGGTCATACCAAGATTTGTATAAGAGTCAATTCTTACATCATAGAAGGTAGTATCTGTGGTGCTGCTGGCATCCACATAGTCTGCCTTATATACTTTTACAATTGGATTGACACCGGTTTCCTCGGCAATTGCCAGCTTCTTATAATAGTTGTCTTTATTCAGTGTCATGTCAGTACAGCCGTCCATGCCTGCCCACGCAAACAAATCCCACTTTGGAAGCAGTTTTGTATACTGCAGATAGGTAGTATCTGTCGGCATACTGGTATACTTATTGCTGCAGAAAATTGGCACAAATACAGCAAATAATACTAAAAACAGAATAATGAACGCCGCAACAATGGAACTCTTGTTTCTGCAGAAACGCATCATGGCGTCTTTAAAATAGCCCACCGGCTTGGTATCGAATTTCTTATCATGAATGGACTCGTCCCGCTGACAGAATTCGAATTTATCTTTTGGAATATTGTTATAATCAAAAGTTTTCTTATCCATCTTAACGTTCCCCCATTCTGATTCGTGGATCAATAATACCATAACTGATATCTACTACAATACCGGAAACCAGTCCAATTAACGTATAAAATGCTGATAACAGCATAAAGAAATTATAATCTCTCGCTGTTATGGAACTTACATACAGCTGACCTACACCCGGTACACCGAAAATCTTTTCAATAATCAGGGAACCGGAAAGAATTGCAACAAATTCACCTAAAATCATAGGGAAAATCGGCACCATGGAATTACGGAACGCATGGCGCACGGTTGCCTGGGCCCTGGTTAAACCTTTTGTTCTGGCAAGCAGCATAAAATCACTGGTCAGTACTTCGGACAACTCCGCTCTTACACTTCGTGTAAAGCTTGCCACACTGCCCAGACCAAGGGAAATTACTGCCGGAATTACCGATTTAAACATGGACCATGTAAAATAATCCGAACCGGAATTCATCTGTAATGGGAACAGCTGCAGCTTGAAGCACAGAAAATACTGGATTAACAGTGCATATACAAAACTTGGTACAGAAATACAAACCATTACAAGAGTGGAAATCAGATGGTCCTGCCACTTATTCTTCTTTAACGCTGCATAAGTACCAAGAGCCAGTCCTAAAGGTACACTGAACAGCATGGAATATACATTAACTAATACCGTTGCCGGAAGCTTGGAAACAAACATTCCCCATACTTCCTGTCCACGATACAGTTCTTCACTGATACCCCAGTCTCCACCCAGCAGACTCTTCTGTAAGAAAATCAGATACTGCACTAAAATCGGCTTATCATACCCCAGTGCCTTACGACGCTGTAAAATTAAGTTCATGTCCTTGCCAAACTGCTCTGCTTCTGTCACCGGCAGCAATTTTACCAGTACAAAACAAATCGTCAGAATAGTAACAAAAACAAAAACCATTAATGCAAGTCTCTTGCAGATATACTTAATTGTACTCATAGTTTTTACTACCTCCGAATATTTTGTATTTATACAGCTTCCTTAAATCGTCCTCCAATTTACAGAATCTGTATAAACACAAAATTACAACACACCGGAGAGAATGCGGTTCCGCCTCTCTCCAGTGGTTGTTTTTTCTGTTTTACATCCTTCCGTTTCAGATGAACCGGATGCTAAATTAATTTTTTATTACTTGTAATTCAGCTTGCCGCCCTGGGATTTCACAAATTCATCCCACTCAGCATCTGTGTAATTATATGTCATATACTTATAATCACCATGACGACCTACACCGTAAATATAATCTTCGGTATAGTAATTGAACTGCATGCCCTTTAAGGCTGCATAAGAGTTGTCAATCATAGGAATCATTTCATAAGTGTCAAGAACCGCACCTTCCAGAGCTACAAGAATCTGGAAACGAAGTTCATCCACACCATCATTGGAACCTGCCTTGAAGGTTTCCTTTGTACCATCAGCCTTGGCAATTTCAATTTCAGTACCAGCCAGGGTTCTTGTCCAGTCAATAATGGAAGCGGTATAGTCTGTACCATTCAGATTCACTGTCAGCATTTCCTTGGAAGTATCCCAATGACGGTTATAACGGTAATCTTCGTGGGTATATGCTTCAATTAAGCTGTATGGGTCAAGTGCAGAACCATTCCAGCCTACACCAAAGAGCATATCTACCTTATTTGTTCTTAAAGCTTCACCAAATGCGTTGCCTAACGTATCGTCCTTGGTGAATGTCAGCTTGCCTTCCAGCTTAGTGCCAACCACTGCTTCTGTGTAGCAGTTTACAAGATATTCATAACCCTTGTTATAGAAGTTGGAGGTTGCATTTGGAGTACCAATCTTGATTTCGATGGTATCATCTGCATCCAGTAAACCTTCTGCAACTGCCTTATCATATGCTAAATCAAAATACTGCTTTGCCATAGCCAGGTTATAACCGGTAATACTGTCAATTGCTTCATCCTTGGTTGCATACATCTTGCCTTCACCAACTTCGTTCGCCAGTCCCCAGAAATTAACTAAAACCTGCTTTGCTTCTTCTCTGGAACGGTAGGAAGTACCATTTTCCGGATCAGAAATAATTAAATCAGAGTATAAGCTGTATGCAGGTCCGTTTACAGGAGAAACTGCAAGAGCAAATGCACTACGGTCTAATGCAAAGGAAAGTGCCTGACGGAATTCCTTTACGGTAAGAATGGTCTTGTTGATGTTTGCACCAACGTTAGCCTGATTTGCTGTCAATGCATCCATATCCGGATTTAATGCAATAAAGAATGTGGATGGCTCAGAAGTATAGTACGTATAATCACTGGACTGGTACTCTTCCATATCTTCTGCCTGTAAACCATAGGAATCCAGCTGACCGCTTAAGAACATTTCCAGTCTTGTCGCAGGCTCTGCAACGTAAGCCACCTTGATTGTTGTTGTCTGGTAAGTGTCCTCCGTCAGACCATAGAAGTTTTCGTTCTTTTCCAGTACGAACTCTTTATCTGCCTGGAAGAATGTCAGCTTATAAGGACCATAGGAAGCGGTTGTTTCCACGGAAGTACCGTAATTGTTCGAATAAACACCATCCTTGACAGTGATACAGCTGTTGTATAAATCTTCCTTAACTAACCAGCTGCTGGTTAATGCATAGTGCAGGTAGAAACCTTCCAGAGGCTTAACCAGAACCAGTACAAGTTCTGTATCAGATAATGCCATCACACCAACATTGTCAAAGCTGTAGTCTGCTGCATAATCTACCATGGTACCAAGATATGCGCTGGATTCACTTTCATAAGGGCAGCCTGGTCCAAGGTATGTCTCATAAAGATACTTGGCAGATACATAATCTTCCGGCTGTCCTTCTGCAACAGCCTCATCTCTTACCATGGTATCATCGGTAGCTGCTGCATAATTTGTGCCGTCTGCTGCTGTAATACCCCAGAAAGACATATCCACATAAATATTTTCTGCAGCACCGCCATTTGCCAGGTAATCACTTACGCCGACACCCAGTGGTGTAAATGTGGAAGTACCCTGATATAAGTACTCTCTTGCACCAACCACTTCAAGACTGCCGTTGTACAGTGTATCTGCTCTGTGGTTCTTGGCAACCGGGTCTAATAATAACTTGGCAGATGTCACGAAATCCTGTGCCTTAATTGGAGTGCCATCTTCCCACTTTAAATCGTCACGCAGAGTCATCTTCCATACTCTGGCGGTTTCACCTGCTTCAATACCATACTGATCAACATAATCTGCAGTAACATCCACAGGGAAATCTACTGTCATACCAGGAACCAGCTTGTATCCATCCTTGGTATCATTGTAATCGAACACATAGAAACCGCTTGAAATGTAATTTAAAATTTCAGTATCATACGTAGTCTCATACTCATGGAAATTCCAGTTAGTCGGAAATGTAGTCAGCGCACCATTATACGTATAGGTAGGCTCTGCTGTACCAGCATCACCGCTGTTACCTGTGCTGCCACTTCCGTTGTTATCTGCGCTTCCATTGTTGTCTGTGTTACCATTGTCTGCAGCCTGTGTTGGAGCAGGAGTAGTATTGTTATTCTCCTCCTTATTTCCACAACCTGCAGCAGCGCCTACCATCAGACATGCACTCAGTGCGATGGTAATTGCTCTTTTCAGATTTCTCTTGAACATAATTTGTCCTCCTTTTTTGTAAAGCTCCTCTTCATTCCACTGCATTGCTCTCTTTCTTACATACATTGCATTTCTTCCGGGCAGCCTTTTTCCCTGAACTGTACCTGTTTTATTAAACTGTTTATAAACAGTTTAATAAAAATAGCTTAAGCTATTTTGGCAGGTCCGGTACGTATTTTACTATAGTAACGTGCTACCACAAAAGAGAAAAGCCGTATATACAAGGAAAGCGCAGAAACCCCTACAAATTTCATAGAAAGCCTCTTCGCTTCAATAATCCGTCAGAATAGAACTCTGATTCACTTTTCTTAACGGTAATATTATATTATTATGGTATACGTTTTGTCAAGAAAAAAATTGTCGAGATTTTTCGTAAAACCTCTCTTTTCTTTGAAACCCCTTTTCCACAAGGCTGTTTTTGTATTAATTGTTCTGCGGAAAAGGGGATTGTATACAATAATACTGTTACTTTTTCTCCAATCGTGCAATTCCATGATACAGCAGCACGGAAATCACGCATAAAATAAAAATACTGGTAATGACATAGTCCAGTTTAAATACCTGGCTGGCATAAATAATCAGGTAGCCAAGCCCCGCCTTTGCCGCCAGAAATTCACCAATAATGACACCTACCAGGGAAAGACCCAGATTAACCTTCATCAGACTGACCACGGTCGGAATATTGCCCGGCAGAATTACTTTGGTCAGTGCTTCTTTTCTTCCCCCGCCCAGCGTGTAAATCAGCTTTAGTTTATCTTCTTCCGTCTCCGAAAAACTGTGGTACAGCGTCAGGATGGAACCAAACACTGCCACCGATACGGCTGCCACAATAATCGTTTTCATATTGGCACCCAGCCAGACAATAAATACCGGAGCCAGCGCTGATTTTGGCAGGCTGTTCAGCATAACCAGATATGGTTCCAGAATTTTTGATAATTTAGTATTCCACCAGAGCAGAACCGCTATTCCGATTCCAAAAAATAAAATCAGCAGAAAACTTACAAAAGTTTCTGCCAATGTAATGCCTGTGTGATACCACAGACTGCCGTCCTTTGACATTGTAATCATGGTTTCCACCACGCCGGATGGGGAACTGAATACAAAAGAATCAATCACTCCGGTTCTTGCACCCAGTTCCCACAATCCCAGAAACAGTACCATAATCAGCCACTGCCAGAGACGTACTACCCGTTTTTCCCGGCGGCATCCTGCCAGATACGCTGCCTGTGCCGCAGAAATCCCCTGCTCTTCCTTCTGCCGGTCCAGATTCTGGAACAGCATCCGCTTACCGTTCATCATCATCTCCCATCAACTCCTTCCAGATTTGCTGATAATATACTGCGAATTCCCGTGCACTTCTGGCCTGGGATGGCTTCACCGGCGGTTTTCCATCTTCCATGGTCAAATGAACCTGTATTTCCTTTCTTATCCGTCCCGGCCGGCTGGTCAGCACAATTACCCTCTCCGACATACTGATTGCTTCTGCAATGTCATGGGTAATCATCACTGCGGTTTTTCCCTCTGCTTTTAAAATGGCATAAATGTCATCTGCCACACTTAAGCGGGTCTGGTAATCCAATGCTGAAAATGGTTCATCCAGAAGCAGCAGTTCCGGTTCCATCACCAGCGTCCGGATGAGTGCCGCTCTCTGCCGCATGCCACCGGACAATTCCTTTGGCTTCACCTTACGGAATTCATACAATCCATACTGTTTCAGCATCTGCTCCATCAAAGCCTCTTTTTCCTTTGTTTCCATTTTATTTATTTCCAGACCCAGCCGGATATTATCCTCCGTACTGCGCCACTCCATTAAATGGTCTTTCTGCAGCATATAGCCGATTTTATCCCGGCTTTCTGCCACCGGCGCCCCCTCTATGGTAATATTTCCCTCCTGTGTTTTGAGCAGTCCCGCAATCAGATTCAGCAGTGTGGACTTACCGCAGCCGCTGGGACCCACAATGGCAAGAAATTCCCCCTCCCTGACCGCCAGGTTAATACCAGAGAGTGCTTTCGTTTCGCCTGCTTTTGTATGATAGGAATAATTTAACTGTGAAATATCAAGAAACCCCATACTTTGATTCCTTTCCCCTCTGATATCATCAGTATATGACAAAAGAATCCCGAATGTGAAAAAAGGTTACCGCAAAAATGCGATAACCCTGCAAGCTGAAAAAGGGACTTGAACCCTCGACCCCTTCATTACGAGTGAAGTGCTCTACCGACTGAGCTATTTCAGCAAATATTCTACTGGTAACCGTGTCTGCCGGTTACTTTTCCCTGTACAACAGGACACCCATAGAAAAAATGGGTGTCCTTGTTGAAAATCGAGGCGACGTGATTCGAACACGCGGCCTCTGCGTCCCGAACGCAGCGCTCTACCAAACTGAGCCACGCCTCGATGTATCTATGTGTCATCAACTGACTACAATATGATACTACCAACAGCATAAAAAGTCAAGAACTTTTTTTTGAAAAACTTATAAAAAATAATACCTTTAATAACTCACAATAATTCCACCATCATTCGCATACAGTGTCGCCACGCCAGCCGTATCCACAATAATACAATCCTTAAACGGCAGCCGCTTTAAAATCTCCCGCTTCACCATCTCCGCACGCTCCCGGTTGTTGCAGTGGGAAATCCCCACAATCTTATTCGTCACATCCGTAGCGTCTGCCTCAATATACTCAATCATGCGCATCAGTGCCTTATTGTGTCCTCTCGTCTGGTCAATTTTGATAATCTCGCCATCCTCAGCCGCCATGACCGGACGGATATTCAGCACATTGCAGAGGGTAAATGCCACCTTGCTCAGTCTGCCGTTTTTTCTGAGGTTTTCCAGAGATTCCAGCACAAATTTGGTCTGCATATTATCTCGGAACTCCGTAATCTTTTTCTGTACTTCTTCAAAGCCAAATCCCTTTTCCTTTAATTCACGCAGCTTTACCACAAGTAACATCTGTCCACAGGAAGCCGACTTGGAATCCACAATTTCAATCTTTGCCTCCGGATGCTCCTCCAGATACATATTTTTTGCCAGAACCGCACTGTTATAGGAACCACTTAATCTGGAAGAAAGGGTCACCACATAACACTCTTCCTGTCCTTCAAACTCCCTCATATAGCGCTCCGGAGATGGACAGGCAGACTTTGGACACTCCTCACTCTGCTTCATCTTTGCAAGAAATTCCTTCTGGTTAAAGGTATCATCATCCACAAAAGTTTCCCCTTTTATCGTTAATGTCAGCGGCACCAGACTGATAAAACCCTCCTGCTTCATCTCTTCTGTGATATCTGTGCAGCTGTCTCCAATAATCTTGTATGCCATAAAGACCTCCGTAAAAAATAGTTTTGTCCATCTTTTTATATGGTTTTCAATACTACATCCATAATACCACATTTATACAGATTTGAAAAGGGGATTTCCATAAAAAAAGAATGAACTATTGGAAAATTTTCTACAAATAACTTATTATTTCTCTGCTCTCCTGTATAATATTAAACTCCCACCATCTCCTTCAAAGGAATAATCATCAAAATGAAGTGTTTTCACCTTTTTGAGCTGTTTTTCCACCTGCTGTTACAGCATAACGCTCCGGGAAGAACCACAAATCCCCACAGGAGCAGTGGTCGCTGAACAGCTCCTGTGGGGATTCGTGGTTCTTCCCGGAAATACTATATGGGGCAAATCTTAATTTTATTTCGTAAGGAGCATCATAATTTCATTGGAACGCTCCACAAACTTTGTCATTGCTTCCGGCTCCAACGGTCTGTGTGCCAGCATTGCCAGATCATACAGCTGCTCGCAAAGCATATTGGCATGCTCGCTCTCCTTGTTCTCTGCCAGATACTTCACCAGTGGGTGATTTACATTCAGCACCAGCTTTTCACCGCCTGCAAACATATCATCCTTCATGCCGCTCATGCGGTACATCTTCATCATATCCTGCATTCTGCGGCTTTCTTCGGACAGGGTAATCATGGCAGAAATCTTGTCACTCTTAATCTTCTCTGCCTTAACTTCCAGCTTTTCCTTGCCAAGTGCCTTCTTGAATAATTCAGACAGTTCCTCACCCAGTGCTGCGATATCCTCGCTGCTTTCGGTGAAGCTTTCTGTTAAGTCTGCATCAATTCTCTGGAACTTCACATCCTTGTTCTCATACTCTAACTGGCTGATGAACGGCTGGTCAATGTTGTGCGTCATAATCAGCGCATCAATGCCGTTTTCCTTAAACATATTGATATACTGGCTCTGCTGCTTCTCATCCGTTACATAGTAAACGGTATCCTTCTTCGGCTCGCCGGACTCTGCGGTATCAGAAGCACTCTTTGTTTCATCCACAACCTCAGCCTCAATCTTTTCGCCGTTTTCACCGGTAGCTTCTGTAGTTTCACCCTTTGCTGCCTTGATGTATTCCGGCAGGGTCAGATACTTGCCCTCTAAGTTCTTGAAAATAATGAAATCCTTCATCTTTTCACGGAACTTTTCGTCCTTTAAGCAGCCGAACTTGATGAATGGGCAGATATCATCCCAGAACTTCTCGTATTCGTCTCTGCTTACCTTGTACATACCAGACAGCTTGTCTGCCACTTTCTTGGTAATGTAATCAGAAATCTTCTTTACAAAACCGTCATTCTGCAGAGCACTTCTGGAAACATTCAAAGGCAGGTCCGGACAGTCAATCACACCCTTTAAGAGCATTAAGAATTCCGGAATTACTTCCTTAATGTTATCCGCAATAAATACCTGGTTGCTGTACAGCTTAATCTTTCCTTCAATGCTGTCATACTCGGTATTTAACTTAGGGAAATATAAAATACCCTTTAAATTGAATGGATAGTCCATGTTCAGGTGAATCCAGAACAATGGCTCCTTGTAATCCATAAATACATCTCTGTAAAACTTCTTGTATTCTTCCTCGGTACATTCATTTGGATGCTTATTCCACAAAGGATTTGGAGTGTTAACCGGTTCCGGACCCTTCTTTGCAGTCTCGTTTTCTTCACCTTCCGCTGTTTCCTCTGCATCTGCTGTATTTGTATCAGCAGCTTCCACTACATCCTCCTCTTCCTCTTCTTCCTGGCTCGCAGCATTGAAGAAGTAAATCGGAATCGGCATAAAGGAACAGTACTTTTCAATAACTTCCTTGGCACGGTATTCATTGGAGAACTCATAGCTGTCTTCATTTAAGAACAGCTTAATGGTAGTACCACGAACCTCACGGTCGCCCTCACCCATTTCATACTCCATGCCGCCTTCGGATTCCCAGTGAACCGGAGCTGCGTCCTTCTTATAGGAAAGTGTGTCAATCGTTACCTTGTCCGCTACCATGAATGCGGAATAAAAGCCAAGACCAAAGTGACCGATAATCTGGTCTTCATTTGCCTTGTCCTTGTACTTCTCTAAGAAGTCCTTTGCACCAGAAAACGCAATCTGGTTAATGTACTCGTTTACTTCGTCCGAAGTCATACCGATACCGTTATCAATAAACGTCAGTGTCTTTTCCTCAGAATTTACAATCACCTGAATCTTATATTCATTATCCTCCGGCACCTCTGCCTCACCAATCATCTCTAATTTCTTTAACTTGGTAATAGCGTCACATCCGTTGGAAATTAACTCACGGAAAAATATGTCATGGTCAGAATATAACCATTTCTTAATAATCGGGAATATGTTTTCGGAATTGATGGAAAGATTTCCTTTCATTGTACTCATGCTGAATTACTCCTTTCGTTACCTGATATGATACACTATAATACTGATTTTCCGAAATGTCAAGAAAAATATTAGCACTCATTTTAAATGAGTGCTAATATTTATAGATTATTTATAATTTGACCGACCCACGGAAATATAAATTTCCTGCCGCTTATAACGCTCCGCTTTCGAAGCAGTCACCAACCAACACTGTCTTCCCTTCAAAAACAAGACCATAACTGCGGATACGCTCTGCCGGAATTCCCTTTGCTGCCGTACCTCCCTGTATTAAAATTTCAAACTGCTTTTTTACCTCTGGATTTGCTTCCCTGAGAAGCTTTCCAGCCAAATTATTTCCACTTGTATTTGCCCAATAAGCAGTATAATTTTGTTTATCTATAAAATTCAAAATAGACCACGGATTTGTTTTAAAAGTGGAATTGAACAGACTTCTTGTAAATACTACCAGTTCATTCCAGTAATCATTCACATACGCCTCCTGCATTGGCGTATCATACTCATCCAGCAGAATAATGACCTTTCTGTCGTAATAACGATACAAAAAATCAGAAAGATGATACAGGGATGAGGTCGCATCAATATGACTGATTTCGCTTGCCAGCATTCGGTCAAAATATGCCCGGTCTGTTTCAGTCATTACCGGACTATCTTTTATATAAGAAAACTTTACATACAGTTTCTGGAGTATCTCACACATCCTTGCCCTGGCATCCGCATAATTTGCTTCCTTCACTCTGGCAAAGCTTAAACTAATTACCGGATACGTTCCCTGCAGTTCCCGGTATTTTTCCTCCTGCCAGATAGAAAGCCCTTCAAACAGTTCTCCCCTTCCTGCATAATCCACAGAAAAAAATGTTCCAGCATGCTCATGTTCAAAGTTTTTCCAAAACGGCGCGGACGGGTAATAAGTGTTACACTGTCCCCGGATTCCCACCATTCTTTGATAAACGAAGTCTTATCTACATAAAAATAATTTCCGGTTCGTATATCCTCAAAACTCTGTAGACCAATTGCTACTGTTCTTGCCATATCGTTCTTCACTCCTTCCCAACAAAAAAAATCCGTTATACCATTCTGACCATAATATAACGGATTTTTCTGTAAATTACAAATGAATTATGAAGTTTGCTACCTCTCTACCGTCTTATTTTTTTCTTCCGCCATCCTTTCTTTATACTCCATCAAAAGCACTTCTTTTCCATAATTCACCATTGCTTCTTTCCACAAAAGATAGGCACTTTTTGTCAGATGCACATTCGTACCATCACTGTATTCTGTATTCAGTGCTCCCTTTTCATCCCATAATGCGGTTGACACATCAATATAACCAAAATTATTTTCTATACAATATTCCTGAAGCAGACTATTAACTTCCTGTATAATCGAATTATTTAAATACTTTCCTTCCATATCCTCTCTCATAGGCGTAAGACCGATAATATACACTTTGATGTCCGGTACTGCCTCCCTGATATGGTTTATCATTTTATCATAATTGCCCATAAACCCTTTTATTCCATCAATACCAATGTCATTAAATCCAAAGAACAAAAGGATACGCTCCGGTGCCGGTTCTATCAGTTTCATGCTTTCCCATATCTGGCGCTGTTCTCCCTGATACATCGGATGAATTTCACTGTCCACCCTTAACGCTTCCCGGACCGAATAGCCTGCTTTTCCAAGAAAATAACAGCCACCAAACGTTTCTTTGTCATAATACGGAACCATCCAGTAAAAATGGGACAGTACAGAATCTCCCGAAAATACCGCACCTGCAAAAAAATCATTGACATTAAAATCTTCTTTTGTTTTTCCAGCTTCCATGCCTGCCAGTGCCCCTGCAGTTGCCGCTGATGTCTTTGGTATTATCAGAACAGGTTCCGGCGTCGGTGTTGGTGTCAGCTTTGGCGTTACAGTTGGTGTTGGTGTAACCGTTGCTGTTGGTTCCGGCGTTACGGTCGGCGTTGGTGTAACTGTTACCGTTGGTTCCGGCGTTACGGTCGGCGTTGGTGTAACCGTTACCGTTAGTTCTGGTGTTACGGTCGGTGTTGACGTAACCGTTGCTGTTGGTTCCGGTGTTACGGTCGGTATTGGCGTAACCGTTGCTGTTGGTTCCGATGTTACGGTCGGCATTGGCGTAACCGTTGCTGTTGGTTCCAGTGATGCTGTTGATACTATCTGTGTCGTTGGCTTCTTTTCCTCATACACTACACTGCCATTCTGACTACAGCCACAAAACAGAGAAAGCATTCCAACCGTAATAAAAAGAAAGCTGTTCTTATCCAAATGTTTCATTTGTAATCCCCCTCATACCTTCTGCGATTTTCAAACACGTTCTGGTCTATTCTTCTTCCACAGCCAGTTCCATCGCTTTAAATATATGCTTCACTTCCGTATCCCATGCCTCTTCCAGCGACTTATCCAGCGTAAAAATATTTCTCGCTGTTCCGGTAACAATATGACCTTCTCCATGTTCAAAACGCACCTGTAAAAACAGAGAAGGGGAATCCTCTCCCACATTCACCGAACGTCTTACCAGCAACTCCGTTGTTTGATTTTTCGCTAACAGCAGCGTAAAAGAAAACGCAAGCGGTGTCCTCTTTCCCTTCACCAGTTCAAACACAAAGGGCTTTACCTCTCCCCAGTAAGTATATTCCTCCTTGTGTTTTTCCTGTTCCTCCGTATCAAAATATTCTGGGAACACCCTGCCCTGAAAACGATACTCCATTCCTGTGCGCAAAAATCCTTCCTTTAACAGAAAACCATCAAAATTTTCTCCTTTCAGGAGCTTTCCCATAAAACGATTCATTTCTAAGAGTTTTAACGAAATCATATTTCCTCCGTGTCTGCATTTTGATTATCTAATATTTCTATAATTTTGTCTATGTCAGGAGTATAGTTCATTCCTTTTCCATTCGCATATCTTTCCAGATAATTTTGACAGGCATTCACTATTATTTTTTCATTTTCATCTATTTTCTTTTTTATTTTACAAAGATAAGTATTATTGCTATAATAATATGGATTTATGTATCTCTCACTTATAGGAAACAGTTTGATATAGAATACCCCATGGCGGCAGCCTCTCTGAGTCCTGCTATTCGGTGGCAATGCAAAATAATTCTTTTTATCTTCAGAAGATTTGATATTAGACTTCATTGGCACAACAAATTTACGCTTCTTCCCACAATACACCAAACTTACAACTAATACGCATGGTCTACCTGCTTCACTAACTAATAATTGTCGGTTCTTATTTGCACCGTATTTTTCACAAAGTTCATAAAACTCTGGTGTTACTTTTACTAATTCCATTTTATCTCCTCTAAAAAGAATAGCCCCTTTGCAGGAGCTATTCACATACTATTGGATAATATTCTAATTTTCAGTCCCGTTATCCACGGAGACCATACACAACTAACTATTGAATGATATTCTACATTGAGTTCCCGTCATTCGCGGAGAACACAAACAACTAACTGTTGAATGATATTCTTGCCGTCATTCGCGACAGACAGACTGTTCTGCCTTCTATTATAGTATAGGCTATTTTTAACTAAAAATCAACTCTTTATTAAAAAACTCCGCCTACAAAAACCTCGCTATCACTCCAAGCACACAATACGCCACCGGAAATGCTGCATAAAACACCAGTCTCGTCATTTTATCTGCTTTTCCCTGCTCTCCATTATACATCCACACCAGCAGAATGCCCAGTACCGGAAGATATTCCAGTCCGTTGGCACTTCCCATAAATAAAATATAAAGTGCCGCCACGGAAACCAGAGAAAACATTTTATTCCCATAAAAAAGAAAAAGACAAATCACCGTCAGTACTCCGACACTGCCCTGTTCTGTCCGCCCCAGCACTGCTATCAGTGCTGCCAGCAGATACACCAGAAGCGTCAGCAGATTATTTCCCATACTACCTGCGGCATACTTTTTTGCCAGTGCTTCCACTGCCATTATCACGCCAAGACCAATCGACAACGTAAAGAAATAATTCTGGTTCAGTCCCCAGTTTTTCCACTCTGCCAGTCCAAAAGTCGCCATATCCATCGGAATTTCCACCAGAAGTCCCATCACCAGCAGACGTTTCAACAATGCTTTCCGGTCGGAAGTCTTTTTTGCTGCCTCTACCAAAAGAAACGCTGCCACCGGAAACGCAGCCAGATAAACCACATATCCCATATGGTAAAGCAGGGACTGCATCTTTGGCATGGTGCCTCCTGCTGCCAGTACTTCTTCATTCAGCTTATACAGAATCTGCTGCAAATAAATACCGCCAATCATCATGGCAATGGTAATACACTTTAATTGAAACGAATTGAATAATTTTTTCATCCGTACCTCCCATTTAAAATAACGCAAGGGGCTGTTCTGCATAACAGCCCCTCACTATCACATAGCAAACGCATTTCTTAATCTTCCACTTCTTCCTCAATCATGGTAAGCATGGTTCTCTTACGAGCCATTTCATCGCTGTCCAGATACTCATCATAAGTAGTGGTCTTATCAATCAGGCTGCCGCCCGGAACAATTTCCATAATACGGTTTGCCGTTGTCTGGATGAACTGATGATCCAGTGCGGTAAACAACAGTACGCCTGGGAACTTAATCAGACCATTATTCAGTGCCGTAATGGATTCCATATCCAGATGGTTGGTCGGTTCGTCCATGACAAGAACATTGGATCCCATAATCATCATCTTGGAAAGCATAACTCTTACCTTTTCACCACCGGATAATACATTTACCTTCTTGACACCTTCTTCACCGGCAAATAACATTCTGCCAAGGAAGCCACGGACATACGTTACATCCTTTTCCGGAGAGAATGGCATAAGGAAATCCACGATGGTCTCATCCACAGAGAACATCTGGGTATTGTCCTTCGGGAAATATGCCTGTGTCGTTGTAATTCCCCACTTAAAGGAACCGGAATCCGGCTCCATTTCACCCATTAAAATCTTAAACAAAGTAGTAGCAGCCAGTGTGTTGCTTCCTACGAAAGCTATCTTATCCTCACGGTTTACAATAAAGGAGATGTTATCCAGCACCTTCACACCATTGATTGTCTTGGACAGATTGGTTACGGTCAGAACTTCGTTACCAATTTCTCTGGCCGGACGGAAATCAATATAAGGATATTTTCTGGAAGATGGACGGATGTCATCCAGTTCAATCTTTTCCAGGGCTCTCTTACGGGAAGTTGCCTGCTTGGACTTGGAAGCGTTGGCAGAGAAACGCTGGATAAATTCCTGTAACTCCTTAATCTTCTCTTCTTTCTTTTTGTTGGCTTCCTTCATCTGCTTTACCATTAACTGGCTGGACTCATACCAGAAGTCGTAGTTACCGGCATACAGCTGAATCTTTGCATAGTCAATATCCGCAATGTGGGTGCAGACCTTATTTAAGAAATAACGGTCATGGGACACCACAATTACGGTATTTTCAAAATTAATTAAGAACTCCTCCAGCCAGCGGATTGCCTCTAAATCCAGATGGTTGGTCGGCTCGTCCAGCAGCAGGATGTCCGGATTTCCGAACAGTGCCTGTGCAAGCAGTACTTTCACCTTCTGGGAACCATTTAAATCTGCCATCATGGTATAGTGCAGATCGGTTTCAATACCAAGACCATTCAAAAGAACTGCTGCATCAGATTCTGCTTCCCAGCCGTTTAAATCAGCAAACTCTGCTTCCAGTTCACTTGCCCTGTTACCATCTTCTTCTGTAAAATCTTCCTTTGCGTAAATGGCATCCTTTTCCTGCATAATGTCATACAGACGCTTATTACCCATAATTACCGTATCCAGTACGTTATATGCATCATACTTGAAATGATCCTGCTGTAAGAAAGAAAGTCTCTGTCCCGGGGTAATGACAACCTCACCTTTGCTCGGCTCCAGCTGACCGTTCAGAATCTTCAAAAATGTAGATTTTCCGGCACCATTGGCACCAATCAGACCATAACAGTTTCCTTCCGTAAACTTAATATTTACATCTTCAAACAACGCACGCTTTCCAAGACGCAGCGTTACATTACATGCCTGTATCATGTCAGTCCTCCTTGTACTTCGAAGAAAAAATCCTCTTTCTTCCACATTTCCATGCTATTTTATAATCCAAATAATTATTTTACCTTATATTTTCCATTTTGTAAAGTCCCACTTAAACAACGCCAGGCTCACTCCTGCCAGAACGAACATGGTATGTAACTTCCATTTACCGCCAGTTCATGAATCGTTTTTGGATGAATGCTTACTTTTCCTTCCCGGACGGCAGATTCACAGACCAGCATAGTAGCAGCATCCAGCCAGCCGCAGAACACCATCACATGGTTTCCCGGACTCACCAGATAATCCATCACTTCCAGTTCTTCCGGGTTCTCCAGAACCGTACCTATTTCCAGCAGATCCTTGGTTCCCAGTTTTTCATCAAATCCCAGCGCTGCCGTCAGAAGTCCTGAACAATCCACACCAATTGTTGCAGTTTTATAATAGCCCTCTGTCAGGCTGTTTCCGGTAAGATACCCCTGTTCCAGTGCTTTATCGAATGTTATGCCGCTCTCTCCACCGTAAATGGAGCAGAATCCTCCCCAGCAGTATGGCAGTCCCTTTATTTCCGCACTCCAGTCTTCTTCTTTTTCTCCCGCCTGGCGTAATGCCTCAATTTCTCTCGGAAACTCAATTTCTGTCATTCTGGTAGTTTCTGTATTTGTCTTTCGCAGCGTCCATTCATATTCCGCCATGGCAAGTACCCGTTCCCAGACTTCTTCCCTGTCCAGTTCCACCGTTCTGGTACAGTCAAAACCTCTCACTCTCCGGTATTCCAGTTCTTCCTGGTTCTCCTGTTCCAGCTTTTCTGCCGCCTGGATAATCTCCGGCAGATTGGAAACAGCTTCTCTTCCCAGTTCTATTTTTCTTATTTCCAGTGTTTTTTCTCCGGTTACCATCAGATAAATCCGGCCATCTTCCTGTATCTGCAGATATGTTCCCGCCAGATAGTCAAACTCTTCTACCGGAAGTACATAGCTGCCAAGCTGTGTCCCCTTTGGCGAAACGGCATGCAGCACCAGTTCCCCCGCAAGTAAAGTTCCTTCTTTTAATAGACTGGTACAGACAAAATATTCCTTTCCTGTGTTATCTGCCGCCAGAAATTCCACATAATCATAACCGCTTTTTTCTGCCTTCCGGACAGTCTCCTGCAGTAAAACCGTCTGTTCCCCGTTTTCCGGATTAATACAGATTCTCCGTCCGCCATAAGTAATCACTGCAGCTGTTCCGGATTCCATGACCAGTTGTTTTACATAATCTTCCTGCAGATTAATATTACTGCGGCATTTCAGTTCCCCCTTTTTTGTGTAAATCTGTACTTCCGAAAGAAGATCATCATACACATACAGCAGTCCGCCGGCTGCCACCACATCTGCCGGCAGAACCGCTGCCTCCAGTGGAATCTGCCTTGTTTCTCCTGCTTTGTATTCCCAGATACATTTTTCGTAAGTTGCCAGAACGTAAATATTCTCTTCTTCATCCACCCAGAAGCCATCGCTGTACTCCACCGGAAATTCGCATAGAACCTCCGTCACCGGAACATCCTCTATCTGCAGTCCGAGCGCCAGTTCTTCTATCTTTTCCAGGCATTCCTGCATCTCATTTCCGCTTCCCGTACTATCATTTCCAGCACAAAACGCATAACTGAATGCGGCCATCAGCAGCAGCCAGTATATCATGTCTCTCATGCCACTTCTCCTTCATACCTTACACGCTCTAACCCATGAATATAACAAGAATACATAACATACCTGTACGTATATTATGTATTCTGTCATTATCAAAAATTATTAATTCGTAACCATTCAGCCTTGCTTCATAGTTACGATTCGCAGCCCATTAAAAATCAACTTCGTTGATGGGGCTGAACTGTTACATTAATTCTTATACCTCAAATACAAGATCACCATACGTTGGCACCGGCCATGCCTTTTTATCCACAATGCCCTCCAGCTTATCTACCGGAGCACGCAGTGCCTCCATGGCAGGCACGACATTCGCACGGTAAGCCTCCGCCTGTGTTCTTGCACCCTTGGTATGGTACGCTTTTGTCCGTTCCTCTTTTAACCGTTCCATGGCGGCTTCTGTCTCTGCCAAAAGCTCTGAAACCTGGGTCAGCAGCTTTGTCTGCACCGTAAAGTCTGCAGACGGAACAGCCGCTCTTACCGCATTAATAGACTCTGCCAGTTCTGTCGCATACCGGATAAATGCCGGAATGTACAGTTTTGCTGCCATATCCACCATGGTCTTTGCCTCTATGTTTAATGTTTTGGAATAATTTTCGTAATTAATCTCCGCACGTGCTTCCAGCTCTGTCCGGCTGAATACCCTGTGTTTTGTAAATACCTCCTCCGTTCTGTCGTATAACAGGGATTTGGTGGCATCCACGATGGAAGCTTCATTTGGCAGCCCTCTGCGCTCTGCTTCCTTCGTCCATTCTTCTGAATAACCGTCACCATTGAAAATAATACGTTCATGGGCAGTCAGTTCCCTCTGCAGCAGTTTCTTTAACACTGTCTCAAATTCTTCCGGCGCAGCCTTCTCCAGTTCATCAGAGAACTGGCTTAACGTATCAGCCACGATGGTATTTAATACAGTGTTTGGTCCTGCGACAGACATGGAAGAACCAAGCATACGGAACTCGAACTTGTTTCCGGTAAACGCAAACGGCGAAGTACGGTTTCTGTCAGTCGCATCCTTCTTGATTTCCGGAAGGGTGTGTACACCGATGTTCATATAAACCTTCTTCTTGCAGTCCTTTGCTTCTCCGGTTTCAATAATCTGGCGCACAATGTCCTCTAACTGTTCTCCCAGGAAAATGGAGATAATCGCCGGAGGTGCCTCATGACCGCCCAGACGGTGGTCATTGCCCGGATTGGAAGCAGAATAACGCAGCAGTGTAGCATGCTCATCCACTGCCTTGATTACTGCTGTCACAAACAATAAGAACTGTAAATTCTCATTTGGCTTTTTACCCGGGTCCAGCAGGTTTTTGCCTGTATTCGTTACCATGGACCAGTTATTGTGTTTGCCGGAACCGTGAAGACCCTTGAACGGTTTTTCATGCAGCAGGCATTCCAGACCGTGACGCTTTGCCACCTTTTTCATAACCTCCATTACGAGCTGGTTATGGTCTACGGAAATATTTGCCGTCGCATAAATCGGAGCAAGCTCATGCTGTGCCGGAGCTGCCTCGTTGTGCTGTGTCTTTGCGAGCACACCTAATTTCCAGAGTTCCACATTTAACTCCTTCATGTAGGCAGCCACTCTCTCCTTTAATGTACCAAAATAGTGGTCATCCATTTCCGAACCCTTTGGCGGTTTTGCGCCAAACAGGGTACGGCCGGTAAAAATCAGATCCTCACGCTGTAAAAACTTTTCTCTGTCAATTAAAAAGTATTCCTGTTCCGGTCCAACCGAACAGGACACATTGGTCACATCCTGATGTCCAAACAGTTTTAACACACGTACCGCTTCCCGGTCAATCGCTTCCATGGAACGCAGCAGCGGAGTCTTTTTATCCAGTGCTTCTCCGGTATAAGAACAGAATGCTGTCGGAATACACAGCGTTACACCTGCTGCATCTTCTTTTACAAATGCCGGAGAGGTACAGTCCCAGGTAGTATAGCCTCTTGCCTCACAGGTAGCACGCAGACCACCGGATGGGAAAGAGGAGGCATCCGGCTCACCCTTTATCAGCTCTTTACCGGAAAACTCCAGAATTACCTTACCTTCGGCTGCCGGAGTAATGAACGCATCATGTTTTTCTGCCGTAATGCCGGTCATTGGCTGGAACCAGTGGGTGTAATGGGTCGCACCCTTTTCAATTGCCCAGTCTTTCATAACACTGGCAACAATATCCGCTATCTGGGAATCCAGTTCCTCTCCATTTTCCATGGTCTTCTTAAGTGCCTTAAATGTCGCCTTGGGAAGCCGTTCTCTCATGACCGCCTCATTAAAAACGTCAATACCGAAAAATTCCGTAATCCTCTCTGCCATACTAAAACCATACCTTTCTGCAATTCTGCTTGTAACAGGTAAAGGTGCCCTAAACTTCCATTTAGAACACCCTTACTAAAATTGATATTATAGTATCACATTTTTTTGAAAAAGAAAAGTCTTTTCTGAATCTTACTTATCAAACTTTCTAATCCTAATCATAACTATGCCATACTTTGACACTGGTTACTTATTTTTTCATATTAACGTCAATCTGGTTGAATGGAATTTCGATATGGTTTGCATCAAAAGCCGCCTTCACATCTTCCATTAACTGCCACTTTAATGTCCAGTAATTCTCCGCTTTTGTCCACACACGGAAACCAAAATCAATGGAGCTCGCAGCAAATTCATTAATATAGATATTAATGTCTCTGTCCTTCAGTACCATTTCGTTCTTTGCTGCAATGTCAGCCAGAATATTCTTTACTGTCTTTACATCACTTTCATAAGATACACCAAGTACTAAATCCACACGACGGAACTCTTCATGGGAAACGTTGGTAATGTTGCTGTTGGATAATGCACCGTTTGGAATCACAATCTTCCTGTTATCTACTGTAGATAACTTTGTATAAAAGATTTCAATATCCGTTACGGTACCTTCTTCCCCACAGGCTACAATGTAGTCACCAATTTTAAATGGCTTTAAAATCAGAATCAGTACACCACCAGCCAGATTGGACAGACTTCCCTGCAGTGCCAGACCTACGGTAACACCAGCAGATGCAAACAATGCTGCAATACCTGTGGTAGCAATACCAAGATAGCTGATGATAATAAATGCCAGTACAATGTACAGTACAATACGGAGGGCAGACTTAATAAAGGACTGGACACCTGCATCCACCTTGCCTTTTTCCATTGCCTTTTCTGTGACATTCATGATAAACTTCATAAGCTTTGTGCCAACATAATAAATAACGATGGCAATTAAAATCTTAATCAGTGCCGGTAATATACTGGCCGTAATAAATGCTAAAACTGCTTCCATTGTGCTTATGCCTCCTTAGCTTTCCTTGTTCTTCTTGTTTTTTTTACTTCAGCAGATTCTTCTGCAGCTGCGTTCTCTGCTTCATTCTCCACTTTTTTCTTCGCTGCTGGTTTTCTTGTTGTTTTCTTTTCTTTCGCAGGTACTTCTTCTGTTACAACTGCTTCCGCTTCTGCTGTTTCTTTCTGTACTTTTGCCTTCCGGGTAGTTCTGCGCTGCTTCTCCGGTTTTACTTCTGAAGAAGCGGCTTCCTCTTTACCTTCTGCCTTTGGCTCGTCCTTCTTAAAACGGAATACGGTCGTTCCCAGTGGTGGAACACTGATTTCAATGGAGTATTCCTTGCCATCACACGGCACATTTTTTGCTGTCTTCTGTCTGGAATTCACCACACCGGTACCGCCATACTTTTCCGCATCACTGTTAAAAATTTCTTTATACTTACCAGGAAGTGGAACTGCCTGCTGGAAGTTTTCATAAGCAACCGGAGTAAAGTTGCAGACAAACAATAAACAATCGTCCGGATTCTTTGCCCTTCTGACAAAAGAAACAATACTGCGGTCCGCATCCATACAGCTCATCCATTCAAAACCTTCCGGTGAAAAATCCTGCTCATACAGGGAAGGTTCTGTATGGTACAGTTTATTCATGTCCTTATTAAAAGCATGGAATTTCTGGTGCTTGTCATACTGCTCCAGCAAATGCCAGTCAAGGCTTCTGGCCTCACTCCACTCTGCAAACTGGGCAAATTCCTGTCCCATAAACAGAAGCTTCTTGCCCGGATGTCCGGTCATGAACATCAGTGCAGTACGAAGGTTAGCAAACTTATTATCATAATCACCAGGCATCTTGTTGATTAAAGACCCCTTGCCATGAACCACTTCATCATGGGAAAATACCAGCTGATAATGCTCACTATAGGCATACATCATACTGAAGGTAATACAGCCGTGGGCATGCTTACGGAATAACGGGTCTGTCTTTAAATACTGTAAAAAGTCATTCATCCAGCCCATGTTCCACTTCATGTCAAAACCAAGACCGCCGGCTTCTACCACTTCCGTTACCATCGGCCATGCGGTGGATTCCTCAGCAATCATCAGCACATCTTCATTACGCTTGTGCATAATGGAATTCAAATGCTTTATCAGTTCAATCGCTTCCAGATTTTCCCTTCCACCATAGTTATTTGCCACCCACTGGCCATACTCCCTGCCATAATCCAGATAGAGCATGGAAGCAACGGCATCCATACGGATACCATCCGCATGGTACTTTTCTACCCAGTAAAGTGCATTGGAAATCAGGAAATTGGATACTTCCGGTCTTCCATAATTAAAAATCAGGGTGCCCCAGTGCGGATGCTCTCCACGGCGCACATCCAT
>JAGBCB010000011.1 GCA_017938145.1 Lachnospiraceae bacterium | reverse complement strand
TTTCACTCCAAGAGTATTCGCCCTTTATATATCCCCTGACAATTTTTATTTTTTCCTCTGGCGTATATTTTCGATACATAAAAAATCCCCCTTAAGTAGATTTGGTTATTTACCTTGTCTACTTAAGGGGAATCATATCAGGATTCGGACGGGCTCTTGTCGAATTATTACTGTAAAAATCTGACCTGTCAGAATAAGAACTCTAATTTTTCCTGTAAAAACTGTATAAAAGATAATATGTTTTTTGCCCTTCTTTTGTTATAAAATACAACTGTATGGTACGGGAGGCATGGTATATCCATGGGCTTCCATACGAAAAAAACATTTATAGAGGAGGACGAAAATGAGTAAGACAGTAAAGAAATTTTTTGCCGGACTTCTTGCATTCGTGATGGTTTTTGCTATGACAGCAGCTGCCGCACCTGCAAAGGAAGTTAAGGCAGACGAAAAGTCCGTAAAGGCATATCTTGCATATGCAGATAGTGCGTGGGCTGTTCAGTACTGGGGTGAGGATCCGACAACATTAACAAATGGTGTAGTTCCTACAAATACCGAAGTAACCGGACCTGGTCAGTATACAGTAGGACTTGATTTTACGGGTGCAGCCGGTGGTGTTGCACCGGAAGTTGCTTTTGCAGGAGTAATGTTAGATCAGGCAGAACTTGTATTCCCTGGTAGTATTCTTGTGATTGATGAAGTTAAGGTTAATGGTACTGCAGTGGAAATCGGCACACCATATACAAGCAGTGACGACGGAATTACAACAAGAAGTAATTTATACAATGCGTGGGTAACAGAACTTCCTGAGGATGCACGTACTGCATCCGGTTCTTTAGACGGATGCACACCAACTCCTGTTAGTGCAGAGACATTAAAGAATGTAGAAACAATTTATGTAACATTTACAGTTAAGATGACAACTGCATATCTTGCATATGCAGACAGTGCATGGGCTGTTCAGTACTGGGGTGAAGATCCTGCTACATTGACAAACGGTGTGGTTCCTACCAATACGGTTGTAACCGGACCTGGTCAGTATACAGTAGGTCTTGATTTTACAGGAGCAGCAGGTGGTATGGCACCGGAAGTTGCTTTTGCCGGTCTGATGATAGACAGAGCAGAGCTTGTTTATCCAAACAGTATCATTGTTATTGATGAAATTCTCGTAAACGGTGCGGCTGTTGAATTTGACACACCATATACAAGCAGTGACGATGCAATTGTTACCAGAAGTAATCTTTATAATTCCTGGGTAACAGAACTTCCTGAGGATGCACGTACTGCAACCGGTTCTTTAGATGGATGTACACCAACTCCTGTTAGTGCAGAAACATTAAAGAATGTAGAAACAATTTATGTAACATTTACAGTAAAAATGACAAATGCATATCTTGCATTTGCAGATAGTGCATGGAGTGTTCAGTACTGGGGCGAAGATCCTGCAACATTAACCAATGGATTAAAGGTTGTTAGCGCTGTTGTAGACGGCCCTGGCCAGTATACAGTAGGTCTTGATTTTACCGGCACTGCAAATGGTTCCGTTACAGGTCTTGCATTTGCTGCTGCTATGGTTGATATCGGTGAACTGGCATATCCTGGCTACTATATGACCGTAAACTCTGTAGAGATTAATGGTGAAAAAGTAGAAGTTGGAAATGCGTATACAAGCAGTGATGATAAGATTGTAACAAGAACAAATCTCTATAATGAGTGGGTAACCGCACTTCCGGATGATGCTCATGTTAAGGAAGGAAATGTGGCAGATTGCACACCAACTCCGCTTGATAAGGCATTATTTGATACACCTGTAGAAACTTTCTATGTAACATTTACTTATGAAGAAGGCGAAGCAGGTCCTGCCAAAGGGTTAATTGGCGGTACAAAGTATGAAGGCGATATGACTGTATTCCTTGCTATGCAGGGTGACGTAAGTGCTTCCGGTGCATGGGATGCTACATATGCTAACGGTTCCACAGACGTAGCTGGTATTGTACCTACTATGGTAACAAATGCAAAATCCGGTGATACTATCACGATTGGTCTCAGCTTCCCTGATCCGGTTCTTTACACATGGTGGCTTGCTCCTGTAGTAGTGCTGAATGATGCTTCTGCCGGAACAGTTACTACACTGGATTATACTATTGACAAGATTACTATTGATGGTCTGGAAGTTGTTCCTGATATGACTATCGGTACTGATGAATTCTGGTATGAAGGTACTGCTGACTGGACTGAAACACAGGCTATCCGTTTAAAGGGTGGATATAATGAGTGGGCAAATCAGTACATTGCAAGTCCACAGAATTACAATGAAATTATGTACACCATTACACTTGGCGATGTTATTACAGGTCAGGTAGAAGGTGAATTATACAATGGTGAAGCTACCATGTTCCTTGCCGGTACTGCTGAAAGTGCAAAGGATGCATGGGACTGGACATGGGCAAACGGTTCTACCGATAATGCAGCAATTACCGGTAACGTAGTAACTGTTAAGTCCGGCGATACCGTAACACTTAGCCTTACCTATCCAAGTCCTGTTCATCACACCTGGTGGATGGCTCCTACCTTAGTTCTTCCGGAAGCAGCAGATGGCGAAGGTTTATACAATGTATTGTACACCATCGACAAGGTTGCTATTGACGGTGTTGATGTAACTGATAAGATTACTTTAAATAAGACAGCAGCTCTTGCCTGGTACGAAGGTACAGAAGATCACCCTGTAACAAGAACTCTTCGTTTAGGCGGTGGTTACAATGAATGGGGTGCAGACAATGCAAAGTGTATGGACGGTACTTTATTAGAAGGTTTCACAACCATCGAGTATACCATCACTTTAGATGCTATTTATGCAGAACCAAAGGAAGAAGCGCCACAGATTTTTGCTGACCTCGACGGTACATACAATGCATATGTAGGTATCCAGTCCGGTATGTACACCTTCCGTAACGCATGGGATGATGCAACTTACGGTAGAGATACCAATCCGGATGTATTCGGTCAGATGAGCTTCATTGAAACAGACCAGTCTGTTACTAAGAAAGCAGGTACCTTTAAGGATGCAGTGATTGCAGGTAACGGTACTTATACTTTAGAGATTAATGACCTCGCATGGGATGATGGTTCCGAAGCACTGAACCTGTTATTCATCTCCACAGACATTCCTAAGTCCGGCGAAATCGTATTCTCTAACGTTAAGGTTGATTTCGACGGCAAGAACGTTATGGAATTTGACGAAGCATTCCTTGACGGTGATTCCAAGGAAGTTATGAAGCTTCTCTTCATCAATATTTGGAATAAGGATATCACAAATACTTACAACATGGCCGGTATGCTTCCAAAGAGCAACGTAAAGATTACCTTTGACGTTTCCGGTTTCAACTACGACAAGGCAGCAGAAGTTACTCCAGAGCCAACTCCGGAACCAACTCCTGAACCAACCGTAGCTCCAACAGAAGCTCCTGAACCAACTGCAACTCCTACAGAGGCTCCTGCAGCAACAGAAGCTCCTGAACCAACTGCAGCTCCTACAGAAGCACCTGCTGACGTAGATGCTGATGCAGAAGGCGGCATGTCTCCGGTTGTTATCGCAGTTATTGTTGTAGCAGTAATCGCAGTAGCAGCAGGCGCGGCTTTCGTAGTAATGAAGAAGAAAAAGTAGTCGCAGATAAGCGTAAAAATTAGAGATTCCCGGTAGTAAAAATACTACCGGGAGTCTTTTTTTTACTGTATTTTGTCACAAGTATTTACGGTATTCTTTAGGACTTGAAAAGAGTATAATAACCTCATAAAACAAAGAGGATGTCTTTGAAGCCTTATAAGCAACAGAATAGGGCACAAGAAACAAGGAGGCTATTATGAAAAAAAAGAAAGTACAAGGTAATGGATGGACCGACAAGGTCTATTATGTTACAAGATTCGGTACGATTTTGGGACTCATGATGATGTTCTTTCCGGCTGCAAATCCGGGTTATGTATGTAACTTAATCAATAAGAATCTGTCACTGTTTACTACGGCAATTTCTTATGATTCCCTTACAACCCAGGCCATGAGACCTTTGGATAAGGGCTGGGTAGACAAGAGCAGTTTCATCATGCTGATGGTAGCTGCGGCAATTGTATGCCTTGGCATATTACTTGGTGCTGTGGCAGGCTGTATGTCTGTCGGTAACTTAAAGCTAAAGAGAATCAGTAACTGGTTTGGTCTTGCAGGCTCTGTTGTTATGGGCGGTGGCATGGTTATCATGTATAAGGCATATGAAAAATTTGGCGGTTCTTCCAGACCGGATAAGGTATATAACATATTGCCGAACGGCATGTATATTTTTACGGCACTAGCCGTTGTTTTAGTGGTAGCAAACATTGTAATTATTCTGTTCCAGCCAAGACCGGAAAAGGGCGAGCAGTGCGAAATCAAAACACCGATGAAGCTGTTCTTAATGTTTGTTCCGATTATTGCCTTCGTATTTGTATTCTCTTATTTGCCGCTTTGGGGATGGAGATACGCATTCTTCGATTACAAGGCAGGCGAAACACTTACCATGGATAAATTCGTGGGCTTTAAGTGGTTTACCTTCCTGTTCCAAAACGAAGCAACCAGAGGCGATATCATGAGAGTATTAAAAAATACTTTAATCATGAGTGGTCTCGGTATTGCAACCAGCTGGGTTCCGATGGCATTTGCTATTTTCCTTACCGAAATAAGGTGTGGCTGGTTCCGTCGTATTGTACAGACCTTCACTACCATTCCAAACTTTATCAGCTGGGTATTGGTATATGCCATTGCCTTTGCGATTTTTTCCACCGAAGGTTTCGTAAATAACTTTTTAACAGATATTACCGGCACCGCACATACAACAAACTATCTGCTTGGTGAGTCCGGAACATGGTTTAAAATGTTAGCCTGGGGAATGTGGAAGGGTACCGGTTGGAGTGCCATCATTTATATCTCCGGCATTTCCGGTATCGACCAGCAGTTATACGAAGCAGCTACCGTAGACGGTGCAGGCCGTTTCCAGAAGATGTGGCATATTACGGTACCGGGCTTAATCCCAACCTTCTGCGTATTACTGCTGATGTCCGTTGCCAATATTTTAAGTAACGGTATGGACCAGTACTTAGTATTTGAAAATGCAAAGAATGCTGTCGATATTGAAGTGCTTGATTTGTATGTTTACAAAATCGGTATCGGTAAAGGCTTAGTTCCTCTGTCCACTGTAGTAGGTATGGTAAAGACCCTTGTCAGTGTTACCCTGTTGTTCCTGGCAAACGGTGTTTCCAAGGCCATCCGTGGCGAAAGTATTATGTAGTGGAGGTGAGAAGCTATGGCAAAGACAAAACAGGAAAAACTTGATTTAAAAGCTGAAAAGCAGTATTATAAAACTCATAAGAAAAAGCAGAAATTAACCGTTGGTGATGTGATATTTAATATCCTCAACTATGCTTTCTTCGGAATATTTACCATAAGCTGTATCTTCCCGTTTTATTATCTGTTTATTAACACCATTTCAGATAATTCCCTGGTAAGAATCGGTGCAATTAACTTTATCCCGAAAGGAATTCATTTCCAGAACTATTTATCACTGCTGAATGCAGGCGAAATATTGGATGCCTTTTTGGTTTCCGCATCCAGAACGGTTATCGGTACGGCACTGATGGTTGTGGTATCTGCGTTGGCAGGTTATCTTATGACAAAGCAGGAAATGTGGCACAGAAAAATCTGGTACCGTTTCCTCGTGATTACTATGTATTTTAACGCAGGTCTGGTGCCTACCTACTTAAACTTCTTAATGTTAGGCTTAACCGAAAATTACCTGGTATATATTATTCCGGCTATCGTTCAGCCGTACAATATTATTCTGGTAAAAACCTACATAGAATCCATTCCGGCAGAGCTGGAGGAAAGTGCCTTCATCGATGGTGCCAGCCACATGAAGATTTTCCGCAATATTATCTGGCCGCTCAGTAAACCGATTCTCGCAACCATTGCTATCTTTGGTGCGGTTGGACACTGGAACTCCTTCATGGACTCCATTCTTTACATGAGTGGTACACCGGAATTACAGACCTTGCAGCACAGACTGTATATCTATTTGAACCAGACCACCAGCTTGGCAAATATTATGCAGGGTGGTGTCAGCAGCAGCCAGGCGGCAAGTGCAATGGCATCGGTTATGGATGCAAAAACCATCAAGTATACCATCTCCATGGTAACGGTTATTCCAATCTTAGCGGTATATCCATTCATGCAGCGTTACTTTGAAAAGGGTATTATGTTAGGTGCGGTTAAGGGTTAATGTGATTTTTACAGGTCGGAGGAGGCCTGTTGAAATACAGAAACAAAATTTCTGTGAATTTAAAGGAGGATTTGAAACATGAAGCATTTATGGAAAAGAGTGCTTGCTATGCTCATTGCAGCTACCATGGTATTTTCTATGGTATCCTGTGGCAGCAAGGATGAAAACAAGGGCAATAACCCAACATCCGCACCGGGCGAGAGCGGCACAAACAATGGCGGAGATTCCGCAGGAACAACAGATAAAAAAGATGACAGAGGTGAGCCAATCGAGCTTACTGTATACAGCCAGTTAGCAAACTTCTCCGGCGAACAGGTAGGTTGGTTTGCTAAGCTTATGTTAGATAAGTTTAACGTTAAGTTAATGATTATCCCTGACTCCGACGGTGTATTTGATACCCGTATGGAATCCGGTAATTTAGGTGATATCGTAGTATTCGGTAGTACCGGTGCAGATTACAAGAGAGCCGTTGCAAACGACATGCTCTTCGACTGGGAAGAAGATGATTTACTTGCCGAGTATGGTCCGTACATCAAGGAAAACATGGGCATCGCATTAGAGGCAAACAGAAGCTTAAATAATGATATTGCAGGAAAGAATAAAATTCTGGGCTTTGGTCACGGTGTTGCCAAGGCAGATGCAGGCAGTATTGAAGAATTCTTCTATACCTGGGACCTTCGTTGGGATTTATATAAGCAGTTAGGTTATCCGGTAGTAAAGACTTTAGATGATATGGTTACTTTATTCAAGGATATGAAGGCTATTTGCCCAACCGACGATAACGGCAAGGAAACCTACGCTATGTCCTTATGGCCTGACTGGGATGGCAACATGGTAATGTATGTTAAGTCTATGGCTACTGCCTGGTATGGTTACGATGAATTCCATTTGGGTCTTTATGACTGTGATAACGGTAAGTTCTATGGCGCTCTGGATGAAGAAGGTCCATACATTGAAATGTTAAAATTCTTCAACAAGTTATACCGTGAAGGTTTACTTGATCCGGACTCCATGACCCAGACTTATGACGAGATGGCATCCAAGGTAATTGCAGGTGGTGTATTCTTCTCTATTTTCAATTATGCAGGTAGTGCAGCATACAACACAGAAGAACATCTGGCAGCAAATAAATATATGACAACTATGCTTCCGGAAGGAGCCTCCCCAATCGTTTACGGTTTAAGCCCATACGGCGGTAACAGAGTTTGGGCAATCGGTGCAAACAGCCAGTATCCGGAGCTTTGCATGGAAATTCTCAACTGGTTATCCACTCCGGAAGGTTACTTAGAGTCCGAATACGGTCCTAAGGGCTTAATTTGGGATTATGACGCAGAAGGTAATACTTACTTAACAGAGTATGGTAAGAAGTGTGTTACCTCCGGTGAAATCATGATGGAAGGTGAATACGCTGGATTCTCCTACAACGACGGACGTCAGCAGATGAACAACATTACATGGTCCAGAAATGCCATGAATCCGGATTCCAACGGCGAAACCTATAACTGGGAAGCTTGGAAGAGCAATGTAACAGAGGCTTCCTGTGCAATGCAGCAGGATTGGAGAGATTACACCGGTGCAGTAAGACCAAATGAATACTTAAAGTCCAAGAACTATAAGGTTGCTCCTGCTACTACATATTCCGAAACTGCTAAGAGCGATGAACTGGAAGTTATTTGGAATCAGGTAACCAATTGTATTACCACCGGTTCCTGGAACTGTATCTATTCCACATCCGATGGTCAGTTCAATATGCTTCTTAAGAAGATGATTAACGATGCCAAGGCATATGGTTACGAAGAGTGTATCAAGTGGTGTGAAGAAAACGCAGCACTCCGTCATCAGTTAGAAGAGGCTACAAGACAGTAAAAGATATAATAATCAAAAAAAGGGGCGGCGCACAGGTGCCAGCCCCTTTTTATAAAGACAGGGTGAAATAGTTATGAAGCTTTTTAGTATAGACGGACCGTTGTACAATTTTTTCAGCCGTTTGTTAGATATGATAAAACTGAATGTTCTCTGGTTTTTGTTTTCCCTGCCGGTGGTAACCATCGGTGCCTCCACGGCAGCAGCCTTTTCTATCACGCTTAGAATGGTAGATGAAAGGGAAGGGTATATTGCAAAACAATTTTGGACTGCCTTTAAAGCAAATTTGAAGCAGGGAATTCCGGCAGGACTGCTCAACTTGTTTTTTGTGTATGCCTTATATTTGGATTTTCAGTTATTCCATGCGGTGGAAGGCAATCCGATTTACTTTTTAATTCTCGGAATTGTGGGAAGTGTTATGTGCTTCGGCTACTTTATTTATGCCTATGCACTTATGGCACGGTATGATAATACTTTGCTGAAAACCTTAAAAAATTCCATGGACATCAGTGTAAAATATTTCGGCAGAACGGTAATGATTGCAGTAGTAGTTGCAGTCGAAATAATTGTCTTTATCTTTAATACAACAACCATGTTTTTGGGTCTGCTGATTGGTCCTGCGGTTATCTTTTTGACCATCAGCGGTCCTGCGATGTATATCTTTAGAGATATTGAAAGAAAATCAAAGGAAGGTTAACTATGAAAGTTTGGAAAAAAAGAGGATTAGCATTGCTGCTTAGTGCTACAATGGTACTATCCATGACAGCCTGTGGCGATAAGACTACTACACCGGAGGCAACCCCTACAGTAGCTCCAACAGCTACCGAAGCGGTTGAACCAACCGCTGCCCCAACAGAAGCGCCGGCAACACCAACAGCTGAACCAACAGCAACTGTAGCGCCGACTGCGACACCAACACCGGAGCCTACTCCGACACCGGAACCAACAGCAACTCCTGTTCCTACGGAAACGCCGGTTGCAAGCGGTACAGAACCGTTCCGCACTTTGACCGCCGACGAAATTGTAGCAGAAATGGGTACCGGTTGGAATCTGGGTAATACCATGGACGGTCATACCGGGTTTACTCCGTTAGAGACTCTGTGGCAGCCATATGTAACAACAAAGGAATTAATTACCGCAGTTCATGATGCAGGTTTTAATACAGTGCGTGTACCGATTACCTGGGGCAACATGATTGATGATGAAAACGGATATGCTATCAATGAGCAGTGGATGTCCAGAGTACAGGAAATTGTAGATTACTGTGTTTCCCAGGATATGTACTGTATCATCAATATTCATCATGACGGTGCTGAGCAGACCGGCTGGCTGCGTGTAGGTGCCACAGATTTAGGCCCTGTAAAAGAAAAGTTTGCAGGGGTTTGGAAAACAATCGCAGAACGCTTTAAAGATTATGATGAGCACCTGATTTTTGAAGCCATGAACGAAGTGGTTGGTCCGGATAATACCGATGCAGGAATTAAAAAGGACATGCAGGTTATCATGCAGTTAAACCAGATTTTCGTGGATACCGTGCGTGCTACCGGCAGCAACAATGCAAAACGCTGGTTATCCGTGCCGGGCAGATATACCAATATTGTGAATACTACCAAGGAAGCCTACGGCTTTGAAATGCCAAAGGACGAAGCGGGCAGTCTGTTCCTTGCCGTCCATGACTATGACTGGTTATTCGGTCTTGCCGAAAACATGACCAACCGTACCTACAGTGAGATATCTGCAAAGAATCTGGAAGCAAATATGCAGAAGCTTTCCCGCTTCGTTGATGCAGGTTATCCTGTAATTTTAGGTGAGTACGGTGCTATTGATAAAAATAACACTACAGAACGTGCCTATTATGCGGAAGCAGTCAATCATATGTGTAAAAAGATTGGTATTGTTCCGGTATGGTGGGATGCAGGTGCCTTCAACCATGAAGACGCTGACAAGGCAGATTTTTGCTTTACACTTATCCGCCGTGATACTTACGAATTGATGTATCCGGAAGTAACCTACGGCATTATGCGCGGCTTTAACTTAAACTATGCGGGTCTTGCTGATATTACAAAGGAACCGGAACTGATTCCGATGACAAGTATTGCCTTGGACACAAAGTCCCAGTATCCGGACGGAATTTTCCTGGAAGCAGGAGAATATGTTCATGTAGACGCGCAGAAGCTTCCGGAGGATTGTAATGACATCGTTGTTTGGAAGACTTCTAATCCGGATGTGGCAACAGTTTACAATGGCATGATTCATGGCAAGAGTATGGGTGTGGTAACCATTACTGCCTGCTCCCTGATGGGAGATGCAGAAGCCTCCATTATGGTTACCGTACTTGGTCAGACATCCGAGAATCCATGTACAAAGATTGTGGTTCCGCAGACTACGGTTACCATTCCGCAGGGTTCCCATGCAAACCTTCAGGCAACCATGGAACCGGAAAATACTGATGCGTTCTTTACTTACGTGTCAACCAATGAAGATATTTGTACTGTAAATGAATTCGGTGAGGTAACTGCCCACGGCGCAGGTATTGCTTATGTAATTATCCAGTCCTCCACAGGTCTTAACCGTAGTGTGAAAATCAAAGTATCTGCGGTATCTTCCAGCGGAGAAATTCAGGTAGCATTAAATGCTTACTTTACTGATGGTGTTCACAACTATTACGGCAATGATGTAGGACCTGTAACCACAATTACCGAAAACGGTCAGTATACCGTAGTAATTGATGCAGCTACAGATCTTTCCGATGCGGCAAAGGCGGCAGGCGTAACCAGTCTGGCGGGCATTGGTTCTTTGTATATTAAGGACTATCTGGTAACAACAGCAGTAAAGACCAAAACCGAGGCAGCAACCTGTGATATTATGTACGACAAGGTTGTGGTAGACGGAGAAGAACTCAAGGTAACCCAGACGGCACCAAAGACTGCCTTAAAGGCAGGTACTTTAGATACCGGTGACCCAATGAATGCCTGGGACGGTTCTGCGGTAGAAGGTGTTACCGCAAACACCGATTATTCCCTGAATATTGCGGGACATCCGGAACCAAAGCGTATTGAAGTTACCTTTACAATTTCTAATCTGGTATTTGAATCCACAGAGGTTGTGGAAACCGTACCGATTACTTCCATCAAGGCGACTGAAACGGAAGCGACCATGGCAGTGGGTGAAACAAGAGAATTCACCATTACCGTAGAGCCGGGCGAAACCACCGAAAAGGTTGCGTTTATGTCTGATGACAGCTCTGTAGCAGTGGTTGATGTAACAGGAAGATTACCGGAAGCAGGTATTGTTACTGTTAAAGTAACCTGCATTAAGGCAGGAAAAACCACCATCACCGCTATGGGTGAGCAGAGAGGTAAGGCGAAGATTAAGATTACTGCAGAATAAAGTTTCATTTTTTTATTAAAAGTCCGGAACCCAAACGTTCCTTACAGCTCCCTTTTTCGGGGGAGGAGCTGTATCGGAATATTTGGGTTCCGGACTTTTTAGATAGAAAATGAAAAAGTATTCAATACGGTACCCGGTGTACAGAAAAACTTGCAGAATTTTGCAGAATTAGGTATAATAATATATTAAGGAAAAGTATGCAATTTTTCGGGAGTGGACAATATGAAAGAAATCATGGAAACCGTATTTATTGCGGATGATGAGGCAAATATCAGAGAAGGGTTAAAGTGTATTATTGATTGGGAAGAGATAGGCTTTACCGTTTGCGGAGAAGCCGGTAACGGTGAAGATGCCTTAAAGGATATTTTGCGTTTAAATCCGTCTTTGGTACTCATGGATATCCGTATGCCAAAGCTCTACGGGTTAGAGGTAATTGAACAGGCAAGACAGCAGGGCTTTCACGGAACCTTTGTTGTATTAAGCGGTTATTCCGATTTCAAATATGCCCAGACTGCCATGAAGTTTGGTGTAAAATATTATCTGACCAAGCCAATGGACGAAGATGAACTGGAAAAAGTTGCACGGGAAGTATACGATGCGATTCAGGATGCCAGGCAGAAGAAGGAAGATGATGAATTCTTCCGCAGAAAATCAAAAAAAGAAATTTTACAGGATATTGTTTTAGATAACGTCCGTTTTGAATTGTTGAACTTGACTGAGCTTAAGTTGGAAGCAGAAGTGTATCAGGTGGTGATGTATGAAAACTTCCAGATAGGCGAAATGGAACTTCCGTATCAGTTTGCGGATATGTTTATGGTGGCGGATTCCGGCAGTAATTCCTTTGAGCATTTTGTGATAAATTCTAAAAATGTGCTGTTGTTAAAAGGACAGTTTGCCATTGATAAGTTCCAGCGTTTCCTAAAGCATTATGAGTCTGCGCCGCAAAAGGGCAGTCCACTGGATACGTTGTTTATTTCTTACGGATGTCCTGTAACCGATATCAGAGAGTTGAAAATTTCCTATGAGCAGGCGGCAATGCTTCTCGGAAGGCGTTTTTTCTGCCAGAAGGGTCAGCATGTACTGGGCTTCCTGGAGCTGCCTGATGTAGAAAGAGAAAAGCAGTTACTGAAAGCATCTTTAGTGGAAGAATATTGTACTAAATTGACCGATTATCTGCAGACCTTTAACCGCCGTAAGGTTCAGGAAACCTTACGGGAACTGGAAAATTATTTATATCAGGTGGAAGCAGATATTTCTTCTGTAAAATTGTTTATGGCAGACCTGTATCTTCAGGTAAAGGAAACCATGAACCACCGGTACAACGGAGTAAGTATTCCTTTTGACTCCAACCAGAATATTATTGCCTTTATTACGGCACAGCCGTATTTGTATGAGATTACCGATTATTTTGCCGAGCAGTTTGAAATGGTAATGAGTGCCACCGGTAATTCTTCCAGGGACAGTGTGCTGGACGATATTTTATATTATATTGAACACAATTATGCGGCCAATATTAAGCTGGAGGGAATTGCGGCACTGTTCGGGTATAACAGCTCTTACCTTGGTAAAATTTTTAACAAAAATGTAGGCGAAAGCTTTAACTCCTATGTTGACCAGGTGCGTATCAAGCATGCCATTGAACTTTTGGTGGAAAACAAACATAAGGTGTATGAAATTGCGGAAATGGTCGGTTATAAGAATGTAGACTATTTCCATAAGAAGTTTAAAAAGTATGTGAGTGAAAGTCCAGCGGAATACAGAAAGAAGCTGGATAATCAGGAATAGAGGTGAACGAATTGTATAAAAAGCATTTTTTGTATGCGGTAATAGGTATGCTTGTTTTATCGGGTTGCAGTTCAGGAAAAGCGAATACAGAAGTTCCGACACCAACGGGAACTTCATTGGCAGATGAATCTGTACCGGGTGCAGTTACTCCTTTTGTGGACGAAACCGTAATTGGTAAGGTGGATTCGGAGCAGGAGATTTTGGCAGCAGAGCCGGCAATTCCGGACATTCTGGAACCGGAAGCACCGGGTACGGCAGCGGAAGAAAACGACAAAGCAGTGATTGATTATTCCAATATCACAGACGGTTATGTTATGGTAAAGTATAAAACTGCCACCGACAAAAAACTAAAGGCTCAGGTAAAAGGACCGACTACTACATATACTTATACGATTCAGCCGGAAGAATGGGAAACCTTCCCGATGTCGGACGGAAATGGTGATTACAAAATTACTGTTTTTGAAAATGTGGAAGGAAAGCAATATGCTACGGTCGTTTCTGTAAGTACAACAGTGGGCTTAAAGGATGAATTTGCACCGTTTTTACGTCCAAACCAGTATGTGGATTACGGCGTGGCAGAGGAAACCATAAAACTTGGTGCAAAGCTTACCCAGGGTAAGGAAACAGAGCTGGATAAGGTACAGGCTGTTTATGAATATGTGGTAAAAAATATATCCTATGATACAGAACTTGCTGCTAATGTTAAAAGCGGGTATCTTCCGGTGCTTGACGAGGTTTTAAAAGTAAAGAAGGGAATCTGCTTTGATTACGCTGCCCTTATGACGGGAATGTTAAGAAGCCAGTCGGTTCCTTGTAAACTGGTGGTTGGCTATGCAGGAGATGTTTACCATGCCTGGATTAGTGTATATACAGTAAAGGACGGCTGGATTGACAATGCCATCTACTTTGACGGAACCACCTGGAAGCGTATGGATCCAACCTTTGCTTCTTCCAGCAATAAGAGTGACGCTATTATGAAATATATCGGAGACGGTTCTAACTATACAGAAAAATACATTTACTAAAAAGGAGCGCACTTATGAGAATGTTAAATTATAAGGAAATAGCTTCTTTCTGCCAGGAGCTGGCATGGCTTGTGCACTCCGGTGTCAGAATAGGAGACGGTTTACATTTACTGGCCGAAGAGGAAAAAGAAGAAGCCTGGAAGGCATGTTTGGAGACTATGGCAGAGCAGGCATATGACGGAATCTATTTATCGGAAATAATTAAAAATGCAGGTTGCTTTCCTGTTTATGTGCAGGGCATCCTGAATGTAGGTGAAAGCGCAGGACGTTTGGAAGAGGCACTGCATGCCTTAACAAGATATTACGAAGAACGGGACAGAATGAATAACCGTATCCGCGGAGCGCTGATGTATCCGTCTATTCTTTTATTGTTAATGTTGATTGTGATTGTTGTTTTGTTAACCCAGGTGTTGCCGATTTTTCAGTCGGTATTCGTTTCCCTGGGCGGAGAACTGGGAGGTGTTGCAGGTGGTCTGTTAACCCTTGGTTCTTTATTGAATAAGGCTATGCCGGTGCTTCTTGTACTGATTGCAGTGGCGGTAGGGCTGGTAATCGCTTTTTCTGCCAGTGCAGTTTTCAGGGAGAAGGTTATGGCATTTTGGCGCAAAAAAGCCGGTGATAAGGGTATTATGCGAAAAATGAATGATGCCAGCTTTGCCCAGGCGATTTCCATGGGACTTTCCAGTGGTCTTCCGTTAGAGGAAACTATGGAATTGGCAGCAGAGGTGTTAAGTGATGTTCCTGAGGCAAGAGATCGTTGCTTAAATTGTAAAGAAGAACTGCTCAGCGGTATTCCTCTGGCAGATGCATTAAAAAAAGCGGATGTATTTCCGCCGGCTATGTGCCGGCTGTTAAGCCTTGGAACGCAGAGTGGTAACGGGGATGCGGTTATGGTGGAAATTGCCGACCGTTTGTCTGAAGAAGCAGATGCAGCGCTGACTTCCAAAGTGGAAAAACTGGAGCCGACGTTGGTTCTGATTACATCGGTTCTTGTGGGGATTATTTTACTTTCTGTAATGCTGCCACTAATGAACATTATGGAAGCAATTGGGTGATAATATGAAAGAAAAAATACGCAGTGGCCTTGGAGGAATTCTGTTTCCGGTTTTGGCGGTAGTTGTTCTGCTTGTTTTTATGACGGCACTTAACAACCTGAAAACAGGTAACGGAGAAGAAGGAAAAAAGCAGCTGGAACAGGCATTACAGAGATGTGCGGTAACTTGCTATGCTACGGAGGGAATTTATCCGCCGGATGTAGATTATATGAAGGAACACTACGGAATCCAGATTGATGAATCCAGATATCTTGTAAGATACGAGGTGTTTGCTGAAAACCTCATGCCGGATATTACCGTATTGGAAAGAAAAAATGAAGAATAAAAATAGAAAATCACATATTGAAGGACTGGTGGTACTGGTATTGTTTGCTGTTTTTGCCCTCTGCATTCTTGCTGTGCTGTTAACAGGAGCAGGAGCTTACGGACGGTTGGTGGAGCGGCAGCAGGCGGCTTATACGGAACGGACGGTGCCGCAATATATTGCCACCAAAGTACGCCAGGCAGATAAAGCGGGGGCGGTGCGCATCGGTGAGTTTGGCGGTGTCGAATCGTTGGAATTTACCAATGATTATGATGGAGAAGAATATATTACCAGAATATATTGTTACGATGGATATTTACGTGAATTGTTTGCGGCCGCAGGAGGAAATTTTAAGCCGGAAGACGGAGAAAAAATTATTGCGGCAGAGCAGGTAGATTTTAGTATGACAGAAGGCTGCCTTAGAATCGGGATAACATCTGTTGACGGAGAGTTTACAGAACAAATTCTGACATTACGCAGTGCAGAGGGAGGAAGAGGAGAATGAAAAGCAAAGCTCCATTGGCAATGATGGAACAAATTGTTATGGTTCTTGTTTTTGCCCTGGCAGCTGCATTGTGTTTGCAGACCTTTGTATTGTCGGGAAAAATTTCAAAGAAAACGGAAGCAAAAAACAGGGCAGTAACAGAGGCTCAAAATGTGGCAGAAATCATGAAGAACGGTGGATTTTCGGAGTATTTGGAGCGGTATGCACCAAAGCAGACAGAGGATAAGTCCGTATCGTTTTTTACAAAGGATTGGCAAATAACCGGAGAAGAAAATCAGGCGGAATATATATTGAACGTTGTTTATACAGAAACCGTGGACCTGTCTTTGTGGCAGGCGGATGTTTCACTTGCTACAGTATCCGGAGAGGAACTAATCAGGATTCCTGTTGCGGGGCAGATGGAGGTGATGCAAAATGAGTAAACGGGAGGCATTACCGGCAGTGGGAGGAAGCTCCCTGCTTGTTATTTTTGCTGTACTTTGTCTGACGATTTTTGCATTGCTTGGTTTATCTACCGTACAGGCAGACAGCCGTATGGCAGAGGCATCCTGCAACGCAGTACAGCGGTATTATGAGGCAGATACGGAAGCAGAACGGATTTTGGCATCTTTGCGGCAAGGAAAGATACCAATGGAGAGCGTTGATAAAAACAAAAAAGATGGTAATATATATTCTTACCAATGTCAGGTTTCGGATGTTCAAGCCATAGAAGTCGAAGTGCAGATAACCGGAGATTCTTACCGGATACTACGTTGGCAACTGGTATCCACAACCGAATGGGAAGCAGACGATAGCCTGGACGTATGGACCGGAACGTTAGAATAAGGAGGCAAAAGAAATGCAGGTAATTGACTATTTAAAAAAAGCAGTGGAAGAAGGCGCATCTGATATTTTCTTCTTGGCAGGAAGTCCTGCGACGGCTAAGGTGGAAGGACGAATTGTTAAAATTGGAGAGGAACGTCTTTTGCCAAACAGTACAAAGGAACTGATTACAGAAATCTATGAATTGGCAAAACGTTCGGTAATGCATTTTGAAGACTGCGGTGATGACGATTTCTCCTTTGCCTTACCTGGAGTTGCCCGTTTCCGTGTTAATGCGTACCGGCAGAGAGGCTCCTGGGCAGCAGTAATCCGTACCGTTGCATTTAATATTCCGGATTGGCGTGAATACAATATTCCGGAAGAAGTAATGAAACTGGCAGAGGTAACCAGCGGAATGATTCTTGTTACCGGTACGGCAGGCAGTGGTAAATCTACTACCCAGGCATGTATTATCGACCGGATTAATCATACTAAGGAAGCACATATTATTACGTTGGAGGACCCAATCGAGTATCTTCACGGACATGATAAGAGTATTATCAGCCAAAGAGAGGTTGCGATTGATACGGCAGACTATCTGTCTGCGCTTCGCGCCTGTCTGCGTCAGGCACCGGATGTAATTTTGATGGGTGAAATGAGAGACCCTGAAACCATCCGTACAGCCATGACAGCGGCGGAAACCGGACATCTGGTAATTGCGACCCTCCATACAAAGGGAGCGGTAAATACCATTGACCGTATTTTGGACTCCTTCCCAAGTGCACAGCAGGGTCAGATCCGGGTGCAGCTTAGTATGGTGCTTCATACCGTAGTATCCCAGCAGCTGATTCCGGATGTAAACGGAGAACTGGTTCCTGCTTATGAAATTATGCATGTGGATAACGCAATCCGCAACATGATCCGTGACAATAAGAATCATCAGATAAACAATGCCATTGCGGCAGGAGGTGCAAGCGGCATGATTACGATGGATCAATATTTGCTTGATATGTATCAGAAGAAGCAGATTACAAAGGAAACCGTGCTGGAGTTTGCAGACAGTCCGGAACAGTTGGTAAGAAGGTTAGGATAAGAATAAGTGAGAGAAGATAAGCCGGGTGGTTGCACCCGGCTTGCTTTTTTGTAATCCTATAATAATTTTAATAAGGCTGCAACTTTTTTTCGTTCTTCCGGAGAAAGTTTTTTTGTTAATTCGGTAATTAACATATTACGTTCTTCCGGAGTAAACGGTTCCCCATGTTTATTTAAGGTGGCATTGGCCTTTAACAGAAGCGGAAATGCTTTGTCTAAAGGCGTATTCGCTGCCTTTTCCATAAGCTCTGCAATGACAGCCTTTTTCAGAGGGGAAAGATTCCGGAAAATCGGATCGTTTGATGCGGTGTTGTCCATGACGGATACCTCCTTTTATTCTTCGCTCAGCAAACTTTTCAGCAAATTCAGGGTATCGAGTTGTTCCTCATTCATCATGGAGGTCAGGCCGCCTTCCGGCGCCATTGGTTCCGGCGATGGTTCCTCTTTTGCAAAACCGGCAGACATAAACGTACTGAACATGTCGCCGTAATTTTCATAGAAATTTTTTGCCTGAAACAGGTTAAGCAATAATCCCACAATATTTTTTTCTTTATCGGTGCAAATGGGGGAAAGGGTAGTTAACAGTCCTTCCGGGTCTCGTACAAAATGGTAGATAAGTTCCATTATGCCGGAAAACATGGAATCGGTGGGCATGGCATTATGTAAAGCATGAAGGGCCTCTGTTTTAGGCAGGTGATTTTGGCTGCAGTACTGTATGGTTTCCGAAAACTCCATAAATTTCATGGCGAGTTCCACCGGATGGCGGTAAGCGGGCTGCAGATAGGGAAGTGCGGCTGCTAACAGTAATGCGGTGTGACTCCGGAATTGTACGGATGTGGAATCCATGGCAGTTATCCTCCTTATGCAATAAAGAGAGAGCAGGATGCTCTCTCTTTACTATATGCAGGAACTTAGTCCGGATATACCAAACGTTCTTCGGAAATATTATTTAAAACTTCGTTTAAAAACTTATCTGCCAGGTAATTTGCCATTGGGAGATTCATGTCCAGATAGTTGCCACAGGCAATGGCGGAAGCCCCCGGAACTTCTTCTTTGTAGTCGCGGATAAAGGTAAACAGTTCCTTCATGAGAGGAACGATATCTTTGGATGCATAGTCGCCGGCCAGTAAGAGATAGCAGCCGGTGCGACAGCCCATCGGACCAAAGTAAACTACCTTGGAGCCAAATTCCGCGTGGTTCCTAAGGAAAGTTGCTGCCAGATGTTCGATAGTGTGGAGCTCTGCGGTGTTCATGACCGGTTCAAAATTCGGACGGGTCATGCGGATATCGAAGGTTGTGATAGTTTCTTCGCCAACCTTGTCTTTCCTTGAAACATAAATGCCCGGCAGCAGGGTTAAATGATTTATAGTAAAACTTGCAATTGGTTTCATGTTTGGTTCCTTTCTTATGAACGTATGTGTTAAACAATGCAGATTAGAAGATTTCAGCCAGCTCTTCAAAGGAAGAAAGCTTGTAGTCGAATTTGGTTGCTTCGCCAAAACCGTATGCAGCAAAGGCAAACGGCACACCTGCTTCTTCTGCGGCGGTCTGGTCACCATAGGTATCACCCACGTAGACAGGAGCCTGCAGATTATGGCGTTCTACCATAAGCTTGATGTTGTCGCCCTTTAATAAGCCGGTAGTTCCCGGGCAGGCAAAGTCGGTAAAATATTTTCCGAAATCGTGGCCTTCCAAGTAAGACTGGATATAACCGTCTTCACAGTTGCTGACAATGAACAGCTTGTATTTTAGGGAAAGTTTCTTTAAGGTGTCTTCGATGTTTCCGATGAGAATACCGCCGTGCTCGGTAAGGTATGGGCATTGTTCCACAACACAGACTCTCATGATTTCAATGCCGCGCTCTGCCGGTACGCTGGTGAAAAGCTTAACGGCGATATCAACCAGAGGAAGACCGTATAAGGACTTTAACTTTGGTCCGGTTATTTCATCGGTAACGTCCGGGTAGCGTTTTGCAACCTCGCTCCAGATTCTCGCAGCGTCATCTGTGGTATCCCACATGGTGCCGTCTAAGTCAAAAATGATACTGTCAATCATAGGATTTTCCTTTCTGTTATTCGGAGTTTTTTCCCTGCATCAGGTCTAACAGGAATTTGGCCGGCTCTGTTAACGGCAGAGCGGAATCATAGGCTGCTACCAGTTTACGGGCAGGGATGGCGTCTTTGATTTTTAAGGCATACAGATTCGTTGGTGTATGTTCTGTAATGCAGTAATCCGGCACAAAAGCAATGCCCAGACCGATGGAAGCCAAATCGATTAATAAATCGTTACTGCTTAGCTCAATGGCAGGAGCCAGGTCGATGGAGTGGCTTAAAAACTGCTCGTGCAAAAAGACGCTGGTGGTGGAGTTTTTCTCCAACATAAGAATTGGCAGGGAGGATAATTCACGCAGGATCAGTTCTTTATCTTCGAAAGGATAAGCGGTACGGTCTGCAATGAAAACATCCCGGAATTCTTTTATTGTGGTAATATCCATGACATTGTTTAATGCCGGATTCGGAGAATTGGTAATAATTAAGTCTACCCGGTTGCCGTCTAAATAAGAAGCGCAATGCTGGGAAGAAGCGTTGATAATTTTAATATGCACATCCGGATACTTTTTATGAAATTCATTCAGGTATGGTACCAGATAATAACGGCAGATGGTGTCGTTGGCTGCAATACGCAACTGGACGCCGCCGGATTCCTTGGCGGAAAGAAGCTGGCCTTCTCCTTTTACAATCAGGTTGATGGCCGGTTCAATATGTTTGAATAAAATTTCTCCTTCTTTGGTGAGGGAAACTTTTTTTGTGCTGCGGGTAAACAGTGTCTGGCCGAGACGGCGCTCCAGCACCTTGACAGACTGGCTGACTGCCGATTGGGAAATGAAAAGTTCCTGGGCAGCATCGGAGAAACTTAAGGATTTTGCTACATGATAAAATACTTTGTAAAGTTCATAGTTAACGTCCATGGGGGCCTCCTTTTAGTTTTAGTCTGCTTTTATTATAATACATAAGTGAAAATAATAAAAGCATTAATATTTATTAATTTCCATAATAATAAACTCTGTGGTAAAATTAGTATCAAGGGTGGATACCCACAAAATATTACTAACGAATTTGTAAGGAAACAAGGAGGATTATCATGGCTAATGTAAGAAGAGTTTATGCCGAGAAGAAGCCGGCCTACGCGGTTAGAGCCGAAGAACTCATGAATGAAATCAAAGAATACTTAAACATCCAGACTGTGTCCGGTGTTCGTGTTCTTGTGCGCTACGATGTGGAAAATGTAAGTGAGGAAACTTATAAGAAAGCATTAGTTACCGTGTTTTCTGAGCCTCCTGTTGACTATGTATATGAAGAAAACTTCGAAACAAAGGCAGGAGATAAGATATTCTCCGTAGAATATCTTCCTGGCCAGTTCGACCAGAGAGCAGACTCTGCAGAGCAGTGTGTAAAGCTCTTAAACGAAACCGAAGAACCTGTGATCCGCAGTGCTACTACTTACGTTCTCAGCGGTGACGTTACCGAGGCAGAGGTAGAAGCAATCAAGAGATACTGCATTAACCCGGTTGACTCCCGTGCAGCATCCGAAGTTAAGCCGGAAACACTGAACACTGTATTCGAAGATCCTGCCGATGTTATCATCTACAATGGTTTCAAGGATATGCCGGAAGCTGAACTTAAGGCACTTTACGATTCCTTAGGTCTTGCCATGACCTTCAAGGATTTCTTACATATCCAGAATTATTTCAAGAACGAAGAGAAGAGAGATCCATCCGTTACCGAAATCCGCGTACTGGATACTTACTGGTCTGACCACTGCCGCCATACCACCTTCTCCACCGAATTAACCAGCGTTACTTTCGAAGACGGCGATTACAAGGCTCCAATCGAGGCTGCTTACAATCACTACTTAAAGAGCCGTGAAGTTATGTATGCCGGCCGTGACGATAAGTTTGTCTGCTTAATGGACCTTGCTGTATTTGCCATGAAGCAGCTGAGAGCAGACGGTAAGTTAGAGGATATGGAAGTATCCGATGAAATCAATGCCTGCTCCATCATCGTTCCTGTAGAAATCGACGGTAAGACCGAAGAATGGTTAGTATTCTTCAAGAACGAAACCCACAACCATCCAACCGAAATCGAACCATTCGGTGGTGCGGCTACCTGCCTCGGCGGTGCTATCCGTGACCCACTGAGCGGCCGTGGTTATGTATATCAGGCTATGCGTGTTACCGGTGCAGCTGACCCAACCGTAGCGATTAAGGATACCTTATCCGGTAAGCTTCCTCAGAGAAAGATTGTTACCGGTGCTGCTAACGGTTACAGCTCCTATGGTAACCAGATTGGTCTGGCTACAGGTTTAGTTGATGAAATTTATCATCCAAACTATGTGGCAAAGAGACTGGAAATCGGTGCTGTTATGGGTGCCGCTCCAAGAAGAAATGTAATTAGAGAAAATTCCGATCCGGGCGATATCATCATCTTAATGGGTGGACGTACCGGTCGTGACGGCTGCGGCGGTGCAACAGGCTCCTCCAAGGCTCATACTACCGAATCCATCGCTACCTGCGGTGCAGAAGTTCAGAAGGGTAATGCTCCTACCGAGCGTAAGCTTCAGAGATTATTCCGCCGTGAAGAAGTTACCAAGCTTATCAAGAAGTGTAACGACTTCGGTGCCGGCGGTGTTTCCGTTGCTATCGGTGAACTGGCTGATGGTCTCAGAGTAGACCTTGACAAGGTTCCAAAGAAGTACGCAGGTCTTGACGGAACAGAACTTGCTATCTCCGAATCCCAGGAGCGTATGGCAATTGTTGTTGAGGCAAAGGATGTTGACGCAATGCTTGCATTTGCAGCAGAAGAAAACTTAGAAGCAGTTCCTGTAGCAGTTGTAACAGAAGAAAAGAGACTGGTTCTTTCCTGGAGAGGCAAGAAAATCGTTAACATTGCAAGAAAGTTCCTTGACACCAACGGTGCTCATCAGGAAACAACCGCAGTGGTTACTATGCCAAAGGCAGAAGACAACTACTTCAACAAGGGTGCTGATTACGCAGCAGCACGTACCAATAAGAAGCTGGCTAAGAATGAAGGCGTTCTTGCAGGCAAGGAAGGAATCGAAAAGGAATGGCTGGCAATGCTTGCTGACCTTAACTCCTGCTCCAAGAAGGGCTTGGTTGAAATGTTCGACTCCTCCATCGGTGCATCCACCGTTACCATGCCATACGGCGGTAAGTATCAGTTAACACCGGTACAGACCATGGTGGCAAAGCTTCCGGTTCTCCGCGGCAAGTGCGACACCGTAACCATGATGAGCTACGGCTTTGACCCATATTTATCCAGCTGGAGCCCATACCATGGTGCAGCTTATGCAGTAATTTCCTCCGTTGCTAAGATTGTAGCAGCAGGTGGTGACCATACAAAGATCCGTTTCACCTTCCAGGAGTACTTCCGTCGTTTAGGTAACGACCCTAAGCGTTGGGGTGAGCCTTTAGCAGCACTTCTTGGTGCATATGAAGCTCAGATGAAGCTTGGTCTTCCTTCCATTGGTGGTAAGGACAGTATGTCCGGTACCTTCCAGGATATCGACGTACCTCCAACATTAGTATCCTTTGCAGTGGATATTGCAAAGACCGGCGATGTTATCACAGGTGAATTTAAGAAGGCAGGCAACAAGATTGTGAAGTTCGGCATGAAGAAGGATGCGTACAGCTTACCTGACTACGAAGACTTCATGGCTCAGATGACAAAGATTACCGCTTTGGCTAGAGAAGGTGTCATCGCTTCCATGTATGCTCTTGGCGCAAAGGGTATTGCAGAAGCAGTCAGCAAGATGGGCTTTGGTAACAAGCTCGGTGCAAAGATTTGTGCGGGTTGCACTTCCGAAGAGGCATTATTTGCTCCTGCTTACGGCGAAATCCTTGCAGAAGTTTCCGACGTTGCTAAACTTGACGCAGCAGGCGTAAACTACTATGTAGTTGGTGAAGTAACAGAAGAATCTGCATTTGTTTACGGCAACGCAAAGGTTTCCATGGATGATGCTATTGCAGCATGGACTGATACCTTAGAAAGAGTATTCCCAACCCGTTCCAAGGTGAAGGAAACAGAAGCTCCAAAGGTACTCTTTGACGCAAAGACCATCTACACAGCAAAGAACAAGGTTGCAAAGCCTACCGTATTTATTCCGGTATTCCCGGGTACCAACTGTGAGTACGATACCCTTCGTGCGTTCGAAGCAGCAGGTGCTAATGTAAATACTGTAGTATTCAAGAATAGAAACGAAGCAGACATCAGAGAATCTGTACTTGCTTTCGAAAAGGCTATCAACGAAGCTCAGATTCTTATGTTCCCGGGCGGCTTCTCCGCAGGTGACGAGCCTGACGGCTCTGGTAAGTTCATTGCAACTGCATTCCAGAATGCAAAGATTACCGACGCAGTTAACGCTCTTCTTAAGGAAAGAGATGGTCTTGCTCTTGGTATCTGTAACGGTTTCCAGGCTATCATCAAGCTTGGTCTGGTACCATACGGCGAAATCACTCCTCAGAAGGATGATTCCCCAACCTTAACAAGAAACAACATCGGACGCCACATTTCCAAGTCCGTTTACACCAAGGTTGTTACCAACAAGTCCCCATGGCTTATGAAGGCAGAGCTTGGCGGCGTTTATGCTGTACCTGCTTCCCATGGTGAAGGACGTTTCGTAGCAAGCAAGGAATGGTTAGAGAAGTTAGCTGCTAACGGTCAGATTGCTACCCAGTACGTTGATCTTAACGGCAACCCAACCATGGATGAAGACTTCAATCCAAATGCTTCCTACTGGGCAATCGAAGGTATCACCAGCCCGGACGGCCGTGTACTTGGTAAGATGGCTCACTCCGAGCGTCGTGGTGACGGTGTAGCTCTCAACATCTATGGCGAGCAGAACCAGAGAATTTTTGAGAGTGGTGTAGAATACTTTAAGTAAGATAAAACTAAATCATCCAAAAGTGCGATAGCACATTAAGAAAGGACTAGGAGCACCCGGACAACTTGTGTTGTCTATGGGTGCCCTAGTCCTTTCTTAAAATACGTCGATAGACGTTTTGGATGATTCGTGTTTTACGAATGCAGTTGACGGTCAAGCCGTAAAGTAATATTGGTAGTTTTATAAAACTAATATGAAATCGAACAAAACCATTGATAAAATCGTGCGATTTGTGTATAATAGTAGTACGAAGAAAGGAAGTGGTTTTATGTCAATTACAGCAACAGAACTTAAAAATAATTTAGGCAAGTATCTGTTCTTGTCGGCAACCGAAGATATTTACATCACCAAGAATGGAAAAGTAGTGGCAAAGCTGACCAATCCATATCAGGACAGGGTAGATGTTGCTAAGTCTTTATTTGGCATTTTACCTGCGAATGCTGATCTGGATGAAGCAAGAGCAGAAAGGCTGGGTGTATAAGTATTGAAAATCCTGTTAGATACAAACGTAATTATTGATGCACTTACTTCCAGAGAACCTTGGAACAAGAGTGCAGAAAAAATCTTTCTGATGGGTGCGAATCATATCGTGGATATGTATATAACAGCCAGTTCTGCAACGGATATCTATTATCTGTTAAGAAAGTTTGTGAAGGATACAGCTGGGTCAAAACAGATAATGAGTAAATTGTATTCACTTATTGGTATTTTAGATGTGACCGCGGCAAATTGTGTGGAAGCTCTGGCTTCTCCGATTAGTGATTATGAGGATGCAGTAGTAGAGAAAGTTGCTGCCAGTAAGGAAATGGATTATATCGTTACCAGAAATATAAAGGATTATAAGGAGGGCACTGTAAAAGTTATTTTGCCCGATGACTTTATCAGCATGTTGGAAGAAGAGGTATGATTTAGTATTAACCAATTTGTTTGATATGTAAAATAACAAGGTTACTGTTTGGAACCGCCAACATCAATTCGTAAAACCTGTCGGCGGTTCACAGGACATAAAAAACCTCATCCCGGAGCAGTTCCTAATCAGGGGAATCTGCAAGGGATGAGGTTTTTGACTTTTATAAAAAGAACTGGCTTATACAGAATGCTGCGTAAATGCAAAGCAGTGTGATACCCTGCCAACGTCCCAGCTTTTTCTTCATTAACGCAGGAACGGTTAACAGTAACATTACAACCAGCATCAGCGGAATATCCAAAATTAAGGAAGAGTTGATGCCGAAGAATGTTTTACCAACAGGTACTTCAAACGGAGCAAGTGTTACGGCAACACCGGAAACCAGTACTAAGTTAAATACGTTTGCACCGATTACATTACCGATACCAAGGGAAGCACGGCCCTTCTTTAAGGAAGTGATGGTGGTAACAAGTTCCGGTAAGGAAGTACCAAGTGCTACAAAGGTAAGGGCGATTACGGTTTCAGGAACACCAAGCTTTGTTGCGATGATGGTACCGTGGTTAACTAAGAGTCTTGCACCTACTGCGATAACAGCAGCACCAACAACTAATAAAAGTAATTGCTGCCAGAGTGGCTTTTCTTTATTTTCTTCTGCGTCATTTTCTTCGCTTTCGGTTGGATTCTTTAAACCGTTACGCACATTTAATAAAGTGTAAACCACAAAGATGGCTAACATAACAAAGCCCATCCAGCGAGGGAATTCGCCAAGACCGTAAGCTGCTAAGCAGTACAGGGTTGCGGAACCGAAGAAGAATAAGACAGGCATCTTCATGGTTTTTACATTAACCGGACCCGGATTGCAGGCAACGGAAATTGCAGCAATGAGGGCTGTGTTACAAATGATGGAACCGATGGCGTTACCGTAAGCCATGGCACCCTGACCCTGCAGGGCACCGGTGGCGGAAACCATTACTTCGGGTAAGGTGGTTCCGATGGAAACTACGGTGGCACCTACCACAATATCAGGCAGATGGAAGCGGGTAGCAATGCCGGAAGCACCGTCTACGAACCAGTCGCCGCCCTTGATAAGTAAGACAAGGCCAACCGCAAACAACAGTACAGAAACTAACATTTCCATAGATAAACTCTCCTTTGTTTGTAAATATTCTTTTGTCATATGAGTGCGAGGAATCTCCTCGCGTAAAAATCATTATAACAGAATTCGACTTTTTTATCAATATGAACTTGATTCCTTCCGCCTTACTTGTTATTATGTTAATAGGGAATATTTTATGGAGAATAGTAGTGTGGAATTTCAAAATAAGAAAAGAGGAAACGTTCCATGATCAGTTTCAAAAATGACTACAGCGAAGGTGCATTGCCGGAAATTATGGAAGCACTGGTTCAATCAAATTTAGAATCCACCGTAGGATACGGTATGGATGAATACTGTGCCAAAGCTGCGGAAAAAATAAAAAAGAGAATCAACCGTCCGGATGCCCAGGTGCATTTTCTGGTGGGCGGAACCCAGACAAACCAGACCTGTATCAGTGCATTTTTACGTTCTTACGAGGCGGTTATTGGTGTAAAAACAGCACATATTAATGTGCACGAAACAGGTGCCATTGAAGCTACGGGGCACAAGGTGGTTGCGGTAGAGGGTGTTGACGGCAAAATAACACCGCAGGATATCCTGGCAGCGGTGGCATATCACGAAGATGAGCATATGGTAAAACCAAAGATGGTGTATATTTCCGACTCTACCGAAATCGGCACCATTTATTATAAAAAAGAGTTGGAAGAAATATCCGCCTGCTGTAAGGAACTGGGATTGTATTTATATTTAGACGGTGCCCGTCTTGGCAGTGCTTTAACTGCAGAAGGCAATGACCTCACAATAGAAGATATTGCTAATCTAACCGACGCCTTTTATATTGGCGGCACAAAGAACGGTGCTTTGTTTGGCGAAGCAGTGGTATTGCTTAATCCGGAGTTACAAAAAGAATTCCGGTACTCCATCAAACAGCACGGAGGCATGCTTGCCAAGGGCAGACTTTTGGGTATCCAGTTTAATACATTATTTACGGATGATTTATTCTTCAAGGCGGCTGCACATGCCAATCAGATGGCAATGAAATTAAAGAAAGGCCTTGCGGATTGCGGAGTAACATTTTTGGCAGATTCCGTAACAAATCAGCAGTTTGCTATCTTTACAGAGGAACAAACCAATGTGTTGAACCGTGAATTTTTGTTTGAGCGTTTCGGAACAACAGAAGATGGTAAAAATGTAATCCGCTTTTGTACTTCCTGGGCAACTAAAGAAGAAAATGTGGAGCAGTTAATCAGTACAGTAAAAGCAATGTGATAATAATATTTTCAACGAAGTAAACTATATGGGGAGGAACAACAGATGGGTATTTTAAAAAGCAAAGTAGATGTTATTATTCCTGTATGCCACGGCGATAAAAAGTTATTTAAATTATTGGAGTGTCTTGCAATGCAGACCGTACTTCCGGAAAAAGTGGTTCTGCTTAATGTGGAAACCGGATGGAAAGAAGATTCCTGTGAAGAATTACAGAAACAGATATATAAGTATTTTGGAAAATATAAGTTGTTTGGAAAAAAGCTTCCACTTTCCTTAGATATTGTTCCGGTCAAAGAAAAGAATTTTGACGAAGGTGCCATCAGAAATGCCGGTGCAAAGCGTACGTCCAGTCCATTTCTCTTATTTATGAAGCAAAATGCCATTCCGGCTGATACGAAACTGATTGAAGAATTGCTGTGGAGCATGGAAAGCGGCGCAGGTGTTTCCTGGGCAAGACACGTAACCGGTCCGACGGCAGGTGTGTTAAAAACCTATGTTAACCTGTATGATTATCCATCCAAATCTTACCTTAGAACCAAGGAGGATATCAGCAAGTACGGTATCCGCGCATATCGTATTTCCAATGCCTGTGCCATGTACCGCAGAGATGTCTTTGAAACTCAGGGAGGATTTGCGGATAAAATTATTGCCGGTGAAGGAAATCTCTTTGGAGCTGGGCTCTTAAGAGAAGGCGGAAAGATTTCCTACTGTGCCGATGCTAAGGTATATTATTCCGAGAATTCCAACTGGATGGCTCAGTTTCGAAGAAAGTTTGACGAGGGCGTATCCCATGCGGAAAATTCCGGAGTATTCAAAATCGGAAGCGAAGAAAAAGCCGGATATAAGTATGGCGTAGCGGTTCTTTCTTACCTGGTTAATCAGAAGTATTATATGGAAATTGCTGATTTCGTGGGAGAAAATCTGTTTAAAGCAGCAGGCTATTTCCTCGGCAGAAACCATAAGTTCTTAAAGAAAGACTGGATTTTAAAGCTGACCAATAATCATGCATATTGGAGAAAGTAAAATGACAAATTTGCGAAAGCTTCAACTGATGGAGCTGGATATTTTGAAGCAGGTGACAGAACTTTGCAGTCAGCATGGTTTACGGTATTATCTGCTGGGAGGAACCTTTCTCGGTGCGGTACGTCACCATGGCTTTATTCCGTGGGACGATGATATAGATATCGGCATGCCGAGAAAGGATTTTGAAAAGTTCTGTGAACTTGCCGAAGAGCAGCTTTCGGAACCTCTTGGTTTTGTAAGCTACAAAAACAATGCGGAGCATATTTATTTTCATCCGCGGGTTTACAATTTTAACAGCAGGGTCATTGACCGGTCCGGCATGGAAGAAAAGGAAACTCATGCCTGGATTGATGTGTTTCCGCTGGACGGTATGCCGGGCAGCCGTTTTGTCCGAAAACTTCACGGCTTCCGGCTCTTATTCCTGCGGCTGTTGTTTATGTATTCCCAGTTTGACAAGATTGTGAATGTAAATTTAAAGAACCGTGTCTGGTACGAAAAAGTTCTGATTTCTGTAGGAAAAGTAATTAAGTTTGATAGGATACTGGATACTCATAAAATCATGGCAAAGATAGACCGTACCATGCAAAAGTACGATTATGAGACTTCTTCCTATGTGGGCAATTTTATGGGTGCTTACAAGATGAAAGAAGTGTTTCCTAAGAACTATTATGAGGAAACGGCAGAATATGCATTTGAAGGACTTATGTGTCCCGCACCAAAAGATTTTGATGCAGTATTATCTCAAATGTATGGCGATTATATGACTCCTCCGGAAAAGTCAGTGCAAAATAAGCACAGCACGGAGGTTCTGGAGACAGAATAGTTTAACTGTTTTGTACAGAAGGAAAAGAAAGGATATAAGCATGGAACAACTACATGAAAAATTGCTGGAAGTGATGGATGTTTTTCATGCCTTCTGTAAAGAGCAAGGTCTTACTTACTATATGCTGGGCGGAACCATGCTGGGAGCCTATCGCCATCGGGGATTTATTCCCTGGGATGATGATATTGATATCGGTATGCCAAGGGTGGATTATGAAAAATTGCTGGCTTTAAGAAACAGTATGCCTTCCGGATACGGTATCCGGCATCACCGGTTTGAGTCCGGGATTCCCTATGCATTTGCCCATTTTGAGGATGTAAATACTACGTATATTGAGCAACGGCGCAGCAAAGATACCTATGTGGGCGGCGTATATCTGGAAATTTTCCCATTGGATACTGCACCTGCAGGCAGGCTTGCAAGGTTGGTAAAGTCCTATCAGGTAAGGTTTTATAAAAGAATTCTGTACGGACTGATTTTGGATTACAATCAGAAAAAGAGAACGTTTCCAAAATCGCTGATTATTAAAACCATCCGTTTACTGTTTGATATGGACAAAACAACAAAACGGTTGGACCACTGTATCCGAAAAGAAAATGGGAACAGCGGGATTTATTCCAATTTGCTTGGGCATTGGGGCATCAAGGAAGATATTTCCAAAGAGGTTTTTGGAGAGCCAAGGAAATTTCAGTTTGAAAACCGTATGTTATATGGTGCGGCAGAGCCGGAACAGTATTTAACCAGCCTTTACGGGAAAGATTATATGATACCTCCGACGGAGGAAGAAAAGGAATTAGGAAAACATCCGGCGGCTTATATGGATTTGGAATTACCATATCGGTTATATAAAAAAGAAAGCAGATAACACAAGGCGTGCTATCTGCTTTTTTTATTCCGTTTGTGTCGGAATGGTTTCTAAGTAGCCGTTGGAGAAATGCAGTTTGCCATCCGAGGTGATAAACACGGCGTAAACATCCGGCAGGGAATCAATCAGTGCCATGCCCTTTTCCAGACCAAGGGCAAAGCATGCGGTGCTCAGAGCATCTCCGGTGGCAGAATCTTTGCTGATAATGGTAACCTGTAAGAGGTCAGTCTTACAGGGATATCCGGTCTCAGAATTTAAAATGTGATGATAGAAATTTCCTGTTTCATCGTAAAAGTAACGTTCGTAAATGCCGGAAGACACCATAGAGCAGTCCTTTAATTCGGAAATTGCCACTACTACAGCATCACGGTATTCAAAGGGTTTCTGGATACCTACGTTAAAGGCGGAACCGTCAGGCTTTTCACCGACAAGGAGGATATTTCCTCCAAGATTGATAAGGGCACTGGTAATTCCTTTGGATAACAGGAAATCTTTTACACGGTCCGCAATATAGCCTTTGGCAACGGCGCCAAGTTCCAGTTGCATACCCGGTTTTGCAAAGGTAAGGGTATTACCGTTTAAGGTAATATTTTTGTAATTAACCAAATCTCTTGCTGCAGCGATTGCATCGTTTCCCGGTGGATTTGTTTTGTGTTCTAAATCAGAAAAATCCCATAAGGAAGATAAGGGTGCGATGCTGATATCCAGAGCCCCTTCGGAAAGGGCACCGTATTTCAGACTGAATTCTAAAATGTCTTTTAGTTCATCGGAAACGGTAAAAACAGTTTGAGGATTGGTGCTGCTTGCTGATGCCTGATTAATGGCATACACTTCCGCCGATTCTAAAGTTCTGCTAAAGAGTTTTTCGTATTTGTCAATGACTGCAAAACATTCGTTTAGGATGTTGTAATCGGTGGAATCATAAATCTGGATGGTGCATACGGTGTGCAGCAAATCATAGCTGCAGGCAGAGATGGGAGAAACCTCTCCGGTGGTTAAAGGAATGATAAGGTAGTTTCCTTCTGCTGCCAGTGTACCGGAACTTGCGCCGGGGGTCTGTGTAACAGAGGGAGAATTGTTTTTTGAACCGGCTGGAAAATTACAGCCGGAAAGCAGCATGGTAACGGATAAAATCATTAGTAGTAAAGCAGAGTATAATCTCCTATGGATGATTTGTTTCAAGACAGCCTCTTTCTGCGCAGAATACGCGTGTTTCTGTTTTGGATTTTATATGTTTTGATAAAAACTGTCAATGGTAAAAAAACGCTTTACATTATGAACAAAATACAGTATACTGAACACACTGTAACTAATCAGAAAAACAGGCCTATAGTCCTGTTTGATTAAACTTAGAAAGAGAGATATTTATGAAGAAGAAAAAAGATAATGGATTAAAGGCAGTAATTTGGCTTGCTGTGGCAACCATCGTGGTAGGTGGAGCTTCTATTGCCGTTTCTAAAATGGAACATGCGGGAAGCACTGTTCTTGATGTTACAGGAGCGAGCAGCAAGATTAAAGAAGCAAGACAGAATGCAGACGGAACATATACCGTAGTTGTTTCCGAAGACGGATATGTGGGTGAAATGATTATTGAGGCTACTTATTCCGCAGACGGTCAGACTCTGGTTTCTTATGATGTGACCAGCAGTACAGAAACAGAAAATATCGGTACAAAGGTTGACGAAGATGCATATAAGGCAGTACTTGCCGGTGTAAAGCTTCCGGTAACTGCAAACGGACTTGATATTTCCGGTATTCTCGGAATCGAGCAGGAAGAAGCCCCTGCAGTAGGTGAGTTAAAGGACGGTGTATATAAAGCTCAGGCAGAGCCGGACGAAAAAGGCAATTACGGATTTGTAACAGTAACCGTAGCAGATGGCAAGGTAACAAGCGTTGTATGGGACGAAATGTACGGCGGTGCTTCCAAGGCAGAACTGGCGGCAACCGGTCAGTATGTCATGGTAGAAGGAAATCCAACCTGGAAAGACCAGTCCGAGTCCCTTGGTGCATATGTAGTAGCAAACCAGACTACAGAGGGCATTTTAAACGAAAAGGGCTATACTGATGCAGTATCCGGTGTCAGCATTTATGTAGGAGGTTTCGTAGATTTAACCAATCAAGCTATGGCTCAGGCATCTGCGACCGTAGCGTTAAAGGATGGCGTATATACTGCCCAGGGTACACCGGATGACAAGGGTAATTACGGTTTTGTAACAGTAACCATTGAAAATGGCAAGATCGTTTCTGCAGTATGGGACGAAATGTACGGTGGTGAATCCAAGGCACAGCTTTCCGTAGACGGAAAGTATGTAATGAAGCCGGTGTGGAAGACCCAGTCCGAGTCCCTTGGTGCATATGTAGTAGAAAATCAGACAACTGCAGGTATTATGAATGAAACAGGCTATACCGATGCGGTATCCGGTGTCAGCATTTATGTCGGTGGCTTTGTTGGTCTTGTTGATCAGGCAATTGCACAGGCAAACGGTCAGGACGGCACCTATACAGTAGAAGGTGATAAGGACGATAACGGTAATTACGGTTTTGTAAACGTAACTATTGAAGGTGGTAAGGTTACAAACGTAGTATGGGATGAAATGTATGGCGGTGTTTCCAAGGCACAGCTTTCCGTAGAAGGTAAGTATGTAATGAAGCCGGTATGGAAGACGCAGGCAGAATCCCTTGGCACTTATGTGGTAGAAAACCAGACCACCGACGGTATCTTAAATGAAAAAGGCTACACTGATGCAGTATCCGGTGTCAGCATTTATGTTGGTGGTTTTGTGGACCTGGCAAACCAGGCAATTGCCCAGGCTTCTGAAAACGGTGAGGTTCCGGGAGGAACTCCTGCACCTGCCATTGATGCTACCAAGGTGGATGTAGTATCCGGTGCAACCTTCTCTTCTAAGGCAGTTCTTCGTGCCATCAACGAAGGCTTCGTATATTTGAGAGACTTCATTTTAAACAAATAAAACGTAGAAAAATTCAAATCCCTATGTTATAATCGTCTGGTACGTTATGGCATAGGGATTTTTTATATTTTCCTTGCTTTTGCACTTGACATTATTAAAGCAAGGGTATACAATGATAGAAATTGAATTAACGCTATAACGAATTAAAGTGACAAATTCAGAAAGAGAGAGGATTCTATGAGAAAGATGGTTTTATCTATTCTGGTAGATAACACCTTCGGTGTGTTAAGCCGTGTGGCAGGGTTGTTCAGCCGCAGAGGTTATAACATTGACAGCTTAACCGTAGGTGTGACAGAGAACAGCAACTTCTCCCGAATGACTGTAGTGGTTACCGGAGATGAGCAGATTCTGGACCAGATTAAAAAACAGCTGACAAAGCTGGAAGATGTAAGAGAAATTAAGGAACTTCCACCGGGACAGTCCGTTTCCAGAGAGCTTATTTTGGTTAAAGTAGCGGTAACTCCGGCAGAACGCCAGTCCGTTATTTCCATTGCGGATATTTTCCGTGCAAAAATTGTTGACGTAGCTCCGGATTCTTTAATGATAGAGCTTACCGGAAACGAAGCCAAGTTAGCAGCATTTATTGAACTGCTGGAAGGCTACACCATCAAAGAAATTGCCCGCACCGGTATTACCGGCCTTTCCAGAGGCGTTGGCGATATGGGCGAGTACATAGAAGATTAAAGAGAGTGAGGATAAAAAAATGGCAAAGATTTATTATGAGCAGGATTGTAACATTTCCATGTTAGAAGGTAAGACCGTAGCGGTTATCGGTTACGGCAGCCAGGGTCACGCACATGCATTAAACATGAAGGAGTCCGGCGTTAATGTTATTATTGGTCTTTACGAGGGCAGTAAGTCCTGGGCAAAGGCTGAAAAGCAGGGTCTTACCGTATACACAGCAGCAGAAGCTGCAAAGAGAGCAGACATCATCATGATTCTCATCAACGATGAATTACAGGCTGACATGTACAAGAAAGACATCGAACCAAACCTTGAAGCTGGCAATATGTTAATGTTCGCTCACGGCTTCAACATTCACTTTGGTTGCATCAAGCCACCTGCAGACGTAGACGTCACCATGATCGCTCCTAAGGGTCCTGGTCATACCGTACGTTCCGAGTACCAGGCAGGTAAGGGTGTTCCTTGTTTAGTAGCAGTTGAACAGGATGCAACAGGTAAGGCACTTGATATGGCACTTGCTTATGCAGCAGCTATCGGCGGTGCAAGAGCAGGCGTTCTTGAAACAACCTTCAGAACAGAAACAGAAACCGACCTCTTCGGTGAGCAGGCAGTTCTTTGCGGTGGTGTTTGTGCACTGATGCAGGCAGGTTTCGAAACATTAGTAGAAGCAGGCTATGACGAAAGAAACGCTTACTTTGAGTGTATCCATGAGATGAAGCTTATCGTAGACTTAATTTACCAGTCCGGTTTCGCAGGCATGAGATACTCCATCTCCAACACTGCAGAATACGGTGACTACATCACAGGTCCAAAGATCATCACAGACGAAACTAAGAAGGCTATGAAGAAGATTCTGTCCGACATCCAGGATGGTACTTTCGCTAAGGAATTCTTATTAGATATGTCCCCAGCAGGCCGTCAGGTTCACTTCAAGGCTATGAGAAAGCTTGCAGCTGAGCATCCATCCGAAAAGGTGGGCGAAGAAATCCGTGCTCTCTACAGCTGGAACAACGAAGAAGACAAGTTCATCAACAACTAATACATAAGTAAACGAAAGAGGGTGTCCCAAAACTATGATTTTTAAATCGTAGCGAGGGACATCCTCGTTTTTTATTCTTGAAATACGTATTTTCAAAATAAAGCAGCACTGGATTTCTATCCTTCCAGTGCCATTTTTGTGATGTTATGGGCGAT
>JAGBCB010000069.1 GCA_017938145.1 Lachnospiraceae bacterium | reverse complement strand
TCATAGCAATCACACCACCTGTTTTTGATACTCTAATTATACCATAAAACCTACAGAATGTCGCTATTTTAAAGGATTTTTCATAGACAGAACAAGAAAAATCCCGGGCGAAAGCCCGGGACTTTGTCTACAGTCTGAAGCCCCTGTTGCCAGGGGCTTGTATGTATTTCTTACATGTGCTTTTCGATGAACTCATCAATCACAGGAAGCTTGATTGTCTTGCCGTCAAGTGCAAGGAATGCCAGCGCCAACATAAGAAGCTTCTCGAATACGCTGAGAACAGTGTTGATAAAGCTGATGATTCTGGAAATGAACAGAATACTGAAGTGGCCGCCAAAAATGCTGAATAAACCGTCCACGAGGGAGATAGCATTTGGAATTAAGCCAATGATTGCACTGATTAAGGAAAATGCAACGGTAACAACCAGCGCCTTAACTACAGCCTTCTTCAGCCACTCGTCGGATTCGCAAATTAATACATAGCCTGCGATAAGCAATAAGGCAAGATAGCCGGAGAACAGACCCAATAAATATGTGCCTGCCGCAAACATTGCAACGGAAATACCTAACTTTGTTTTCATTTGAATTATCCTCCTAAATGTAAAATAAAATACCTTTTTATTTTACCCGACATCATTACTTTTTTCAATAGTTTTTATTTTGCATTTTTAAATATCACCACGATAGCAATTGCCGCCACAGCGATAATCGCCACGGAAGCCACACAACAAATCAGTAACACACTGTTACCGGAATCCGCAGGCGCAGCGGGAGCAACCGTTGGTGCCGGTGTTTCTGTTGCTGTAGGAACCGGTGTCGCAGTTGGCGCTACGGTTGCAGTTGGCGCAGGTGTTTCTGTCGGTGCCACCGTTACAGTAGGCACAGGTGTTGCAGTTGGGGCTGCGGTTACTACAGGCGCAGGGGTTGCCGCTGGGGCCACAGTCGCTGTAGGCGCAGGGGTTGCCGTTGGCGCTACCGTTGCAGCAGGAGTGTTTCCGCCAATAGCTGCCGCTTTCAGTGCCAATACATTATCCGGTGTCACAAACTCTGCTCCTTTTCCAAAGCGGGCACCACAGGCACCGCCGTCGGTGGAAAACGAAGCATAGGAACTGCCGGAAGTTAACATGGCATATCCTAACGTATCAATAGAACCGTCTGATTCTCTCCACAGAGTGTGGAAATCGGTACCGAGTGCCGGAGACTGCGTTACAAGAAAATCTGCGGCAGTAAGACCATTGTTTGTTTTCGTTCCTTTTGCTGTGGAATTCTGGGTGTCAAACGGACCGTAGGAGGTTACCTGATACCAGTCTTTGTCTGCAGGATAAACCACATAGTTTGCGGACATGTTCTGGAATTTATTCTTATTTTTTACCGCATTATATGCCAGAATATTTGCCGCATTGGCGTTTTTACAACGATACACATTAAAGTCCGCCTTCTTCTGGGAACCGTTGTTATTAAAGGCGGTACAATTTATCATGGTAAGCGCCGACGGATTATTGTTATCGGTAAAACCGCAGTTCTTGTTTTCAAAAGCGAGACAATTGATAACCACATGAGGTGTGCCGATGCCGCCACCGCCAAGCTTGAATCCGTTACCATCACTGTCCGGAGTATACACACCCTCTTCGGTCTGGCCGTTTCGGAAAGCAATACAGTTAATCAGTGTTACTACACCGATTGGTCCGGTGGCAGATTTTGCATAGCAGTCCCAGCCATCATCCACGTTATTATAAGCAAGGCAACCATCAAATACATTACCCTCGCCGCAGGTAAGCTTTGGTGCAAAACCATCCGCATCCTCGCCGTCCGGGTCACTGTTATTTCGGGAGGTACAGTTTAAAATATAGTTGTAGGACGGCCACTGCTCCACCTTGTTGTAGCTGCCGTTATTACGGCTGAGCTGAAGACCGGTATCCTTATTCCCATCAAAAATACACAGCTCGATGATGTTATAATTTCCGGCCAACAACATGCCGTTATCGCCGGCATTGCAGATGGTAATACCATACAGATGCCAGTAATCACCGTCTAAAATAATACCACGCTTTCCAAAGGACTGGCCCGCAAAATCAAGCACAACCTCTGCTCCCGGATAAGCAGAAAGCGTCTTATACTGCCCTTCTGTACCGCAGTTATTCTCGGCAATCAGAATGGTATCATTGAACTGATAGGTGCCCTCCAGCAAATAAATGGTCTGTCCGGCAGCCACCGTTGTAATGGCTTCTTCCAGCGCCATCGGACTGCTTTCGGAACCGGTTCCGGTGGCGTTTGGAGCCACGTAGATGGCGTTTGCCGCAACGGTTTCCGCAGAAGCGGTATGTATATCGGTACTTGGCAATACCGGCAACAGGAATGCGCTGCAAAGCATTGCCGTCAGTACCTTTTGCAAGATGCTTTTCACATGTTTTTTCATAAAGGTCTTCTCCTGTTTTCATAAATTTTAACTGAAAACGATTATATCACTTTTCTTATGAAAGCGCTACCATTTTTTTGTTCAAAAAAACCGATGCACAAAATCCACCGGTTTTTCCTAAGTAAATTACTTATCTTTCTTTATCGTTTCCAATATTACATCTACCGTCTTCTGCTGCTGATTTTCCTTCGTGATGTAAGCGGTTCCGTCACCCTCCTGCTCACCGTAATATGCAAACCAGGCATGGTTGCCGCCTTCCAGACAAACTTCGGTATAATCCGCCGGCACATAGGCCCGGCCGGCTTCCACTTTTTCCATATTTACCACCTTGTCCTCGCTGCCGTAAACGGAAAGCATGGAAAGATGCTCCGGTAAATCCTTGGTGGCATAGGCAGCCAAAAGCACCAGGCCATCGAAGTCCTCACCATTCTTGGTGATATAACTTGCCGCCATGGCACCACCCAGGGAGTGTCCGGACAAATACCAGTTTTCGTACTCGTATTCTTCCATGATATCTGCCGCTTTTCCCATACCAAAGAATGCCAGATTACCCGGCATTTTCACTACAAAGCAATCCACGCCCTGCTCTGCTAACGCATAAAATAACGGCACATAAGCGGTGTATTCCACCTTGGCACCCGGATAAAAAATCATGGCATCTTCTGTACCTGCACCATCCAAAAATACGATATTGTCTTTGGTCGTTACCGTTACGGTGTCACTGCTCTGCAGATAGGCATCCACATAATCCTCTGCATGATAATAGTCGTTTACATACCAAACGCAAAAAGCTGCCATGGCAAGCAGAACAACCGCTGTAATAATCCAGCCAAGCCCCTTTTTAGAAGGCATATCCATCTTTTTCATTTTTACATTCTTCATAGATTTTCCCCATTTCTATTTCTCTCTTTTCCCGCAAAACTTTAGGCAATTTGCCGGACACGCGTCCACGCACTTGCCGCACCGGATACACTCTGACGACACTGAAATTTGCTCCGGAGAGAGATTTACCGGGCAGGCCTCCTGACATTTTCCGCAGGACACACAAGAATCCTTTTCCCAACGGATTTGCACCAGGGAAAACTTGTTAAACCAGCCGTAAATTGCTCCAAGCGGGCATAAATACTGACAAAACGGGCGGTACACTTTGATGGAAAGAAGCACTATTGCAATTAAAACCGCCAGCTTCCAGAAAAACAGACCGCCAATCTGACCCTGTAGCATTTTATTGGTGCTAAGAAGCGGAATTGCTCCAAACAGAGTTCCTGACGGACACAAAAACTTACAAAAGGCCGGAATTTTTGCAAAGCCGGTAAATAAAAAGACGGAACCGATAAGTACCATGCCCACCAGTGTCACATATTTTCCGTACTTCAAAATGTGATGTTTCGGCAACTGCTTGCGTTTCTTAAACAACGGAATTTTGTGAAGCAAATCCTGCACCAGTCCGAAGGGACAAAGCCAGCCGCACACAAATCTTCCGAAGACGCTCCCGAAAATAAAGAAGAAGCCCAGCACGGCAAAGGGTACTTCAAAATTCCGCTTATTTAACGCATTCTGCAAAGCTCCCAGCGGGCAGGACGCCACCGCGCCCGGGCAGGAATAGCAGTTGAGTCCCGGCACACAGGCATACTTTAACGGTCCCTTATAAATTTTGCCCTTCAAAAAGCCATAGGCATAGCCGTTGGTCATAATCGTATATATAATTTGAAACCAGGTCCGGATTCGGGCCGGTGTAAATTTCTTCATACACGCCCTCCTATCCGATACCGATGCATTCTAAGCAAATCATGACTGCCTTGCGGTAAATTTCCGCGAACTGGTCACCAAACGCACCAAGCACAAGAAAGATTACACCTAAGGCAACACCAATGCTCCACTTTGGGATTTTAAATTTCTTCATGACAATCCTCCACAGATATTACTGTTCCTTGGAAAGCAAATCATCGATTAAAGTCTTCCAGTTTTCCTTGTCCATGGCGCCTGTTAAATACCCCACCATGGAACCGTCCTGACGTACAAAAAAGGTAGTAGGAACCGCAGAAACTGCACCCACAAAGCTCATGTACAGAGATTCATTCAATAACAAATGCGGATAGTTTGCCTTGGTTTCGGAAATCAGCTGCTTTGCATAGTCAATGTTATCGGCGCTATCGTCTGCCATAACATCACTGACTACACCCACAATCTGAAAATCAGCGGCATTGTATTCTGCTGCCAGCTCGCCTAGGTCCGGCATCTCGGAAAGGCAAGGATTGCAGTAGGTTGCCCACACGTTAATCATGGTGAGCTTGGAATTTGCAAACTTGTCGGAGTTCCATACTTCGCCGTCGGTGGTAGCTGCTTCGAAGGTAACGAAGTATTTTTCTTCTTCACCTGAAGCATTTCCATCAGCAGAAGGAGTTTCTGTAGTATCTGCCACCGGCTCTTTTGTCGGTGCAGTAGTTGGTTCCGTTGTCGGATTTTGTACGCTGCCCTCCGAATCTACAATGATTTCGTTTGTAAAATTATCCAGCTCTTCGTTTGGTTTGCTGCCGCCACAGCCGGTAATGGCAAGTGCAGCAAGTAATATAAGTGCAAGAATTCTTTTTTTCATAATATTCTCCGTTTCTAAATTCATTTTATAGACAAGACAGAAATTGCCCTGCATCTATATTACCGTAAAACAGAGAAAAAGAAAATACCTAATATCAGGGAAAGGGTAATAAAAAGAGGGTGTCCCAAAAGTCATGAATTGACTTGAGGGATACCCTCTTTTCAAGAAAAAAAGTGGAGAAGGTTACCAGCCATTCTCCACTTTTGCCTTATTATGTGATATAATAAGACATGCTCACATTTAAAGATTAT
>JAGBCB010000048.1 GCA_017938145.1 Lachnospiraceae bacterium | reverse complement strand
GCAATCGCCCATAACATCACAAAAATGGCACTGGAAGGATAGAAATCCAGTGCTGCTTTATTTTGAAAATACGTATTTCAAGAATAAAAAACGAGGATGTCCCTCGCTACGATTTAAAAATCATAGTTTTGGGACACCCTCCACATGCTTATACCGAATTTTTTTATAAAATCTCCAACCTATAAATCTTCTGCACCGGCATTCCCTCATACCAGCCAAAGTAATCCTTCGGAGGAACCACCTTCTCCACAAGCTCCGCCCCGAGTTTTTCTATCGCTTTATAGGACGCTGCATTGTCCTCGTCACAAACCAAGTAAATACGATTCATGCCATGCTCCTTAGCAACCGGCAATACCATTTTTGCTGCCTGATAGGAGTAACCATGTCCACGGTATTCCTCATCCACTTCATAACCAATGTGGCCGTTGTAGTAGGAATGATAATTGTCACCAAGCCGGATGCTTATCTTACCCACAGGCTTGTTTAACTCCTTCGGAATAATTTCGTACCAGTAGTATGGAATTTCCACGTCATTGCCTTGTTCAAAATGAATAAGCCTAAGTTCCATTTCATCGCCGGTAAGGGTGGTATATTTTTCGTTGTATTGCACCCTCGGCACCTCAAAAACATAAGTATTATAGCTCTCCTCTGACTGATTCTTGAAAAGCTGTTTTAGTTCCATTGCCATTTCGTCACAATCATCCGACTCAAAGGTTATTTCTTCATTTTTCTTGAATAACTCTGTTACTAAAGCCTGAGCGAACAACCGGAATTCACTAATGTTTCTTCCATACACATAAGCGATTTCCGCATCCTCTATAAAGGCAAAACAGGATACTTCTCCACCAATACATGTATAGGCAACACAGTCCGGCAATTCCTTAAAGAAATCTTCTCTGCTTCCGGTCCAAGGATTAATTGCCTTATGTAATAAACGATATCGGTTCAACATCAATTCACAGCACTGTTTATAAATATCCTGTCCTGCATATGCATACTGAATTTCTCTTTCACAAATTTGACCGATATACTCCTGCTTTTCTGCTTCTGTTTCATAGCATTTTCTTTTGCACACAAACCCTGCGGATTCTAAAAATGCCACTTTCTCTTTTTCCGCAGAGGAAAGCATTACCTGCAAGGGCTTTTTCAGTTTGCAAGCAATTTCTTGGAACAGTTCTTTGGTTTCCGCAAAATTCAACAGAACGAAATCTATATCCAAATAGTAATTACGGTTATGATACGGATTTATGCTCCAACGTATCGTACCTGCATTTTCTTTTTTGATAAAAACAGTTATTGACTGCCCGTCAAAATTAAATTCTGTGTCTTTCATTTTCTAAAACCACCATCTAATTTTCCAACACCGCCGCCAGAAACGCCAGCATAAGCCCCTGGCCCCAGCCCTGCATCCAGTCCTTGGAAATACTGCGGTAGGCTTCCTTGTCCTTCATGACTGCGGTTCCGCCGGAAACGTTTAAGACTCTTCCGTCTTCGCTGACATTGGCAAGCAGACCTTCGAGCGCCCGCTGTACATGTTTTGTGTGTAATGGATTATTACGCTCCAACATCGCTGCCGCAATTCCCGCAGAGGCGGAGATTTCTTCGTAGGCTTCTTCATCATCCAGCACCGTACGCCAAAGTCCAGCTTCTGTCTGCACGTTTTTCAATGCTGCCAGCTGTTCGTTTAAGGAGCCCTGGATGTCCATAAACTTCGGATATAAATACCATTCCGGAAGCACCTTGCCGGCCTTTGCCATAGTATATGCTGCCCAGGCATTTGCCCTGCCCCAATAAATACCGGACATGTTGTCCTTAGTGGTATTGTTATAACCATGATAATAAAGCCCGCTCTCTTTGTTCTGCAAATAGCGGATATGCCAGTACCACTGATTCAGTGCATCATTGATAAGCTCCTCATCCTTAAGAAGCACACCTGCCCGAAGCATAAATAACGCTGCCATAAACAGCGTATCTGCCCATGCCTGCTCCGGAAAATCATTTTTCGAGGATACGGTATGCTGCAATACACTGTCCCCAAACCGAAGCGCTTCGTTTCTCAAATAATTTAGCTTGGACTTTATCAGTTCTAAATACTTTTCTTCACCGGTAGCCTGATACAGAGTAATCAGGCAGTGTCCCATGGCACAAGCGTTCACCGTCCAAGGCATTGGCAGCTCCAACTCAATAAGTTCATCCACTCTCGCCTTTAATAACTGCAGGTATTCCTGCTTGCCTGTTACTTCGTATGCTGGGCTGATTCCGTAATACGCCACGCCACATGGCCACTCCCAGGTCAGGTCCATGTTCATGGTCTTGTGGACAATGTTATCTATTACTTTTTCGATTTTTAATTTGTCAAAAACTAATTTCATATTCGTGTTCTCCCTGCTATATCTTACCTCTATCATCTTCTTAAATCCGCTTAAACAATCTGGCATTCCAAAACTCCATGCCCAGTTCGTCCAGATAAAAATGCAGAATAGCCTTGTAATTCTTAGTCGCAGTACTCAGCAGAATCAATTCCACCTTTTCTTCTTTCAATTTTTCTTCCATATACCCAAATAACTGCTTGCCGATTCCTTTGCTTCGAAGCTCCGGCTTCACGTAAAGTTCCTCCACTTCAAAAAACGGTTCGTCCTTTTCGTGAATAGAATTTTTACGCTCACCCTTGTCCATATATCCAAACAGATAACCTACCATCTGTTCATCCTCCAGAGCAAGGAAAATCCGGTTTCCTTTGATATCTTCCTCTGTATTTTTACGGTAACCGTGACAGGAGTTTTCCTGTTCCCAAGCTTCAGAGCAGGCGATTAACTCTGATAAAATTTTGTCTGTTAATTCAACCTCTTTAAATATCATGCTACACCTCCACAATCAGCACATTCTCTTCTCCCGAAGGTATTTCTTTCACAATATGTCCGTTCTCGAAAAGAGCCGCGCCGCCTCTGGCAATTTCCTCTTCGTCCTTATCCAGGCAAACAGAATTCACATACAAAACCTTGCAAGGAAGCTTCCCCGCCTGTTCGGCATATTCAAACTTAACCGCTGTATTCCATTCCACATAGTTAAAATCGGTGTACACCGGCCAGAATACCATTTCCGGCTCCAGTGCATTAATTGCTTCGATATTTTCATCAAACCATAAGTCACCGCAAAGTCCGATTGCAACTTTCTTTCCCATGAAGTCAAAGGTATGAAACGCTTTGCCTTCGCGGTATCTTTCTCCTGCGAATTTTTCTTTCCATCCCGGCGATACCCTTCTGTATAAATCAAGCGCTTTGCCCTCTGCATCAATCGTCATCTGGCTGCTATAAAAAATGTTTTCTTCCTTTTCAATAAATCCAAAGGAAACCGCTATGGAATGTTGTTTTGCCACGGAACAAATCTCCTTAATTATCGAATCATCGTTAGCAATTGCCATGGTTTCATCCTGCTCCGGATCAAACTTGGCGCCGTAAAAGCCCTGCAAAAATGCCTCCCCAAACAGGATGATGTCGGCCTCTCCGGCATATTTTATCATGGTATCTATAATCACTTTTTTGTTATATGTAATATTCTCATTGATAAAGCCTACGGCGGCTAATGCACATTTCATTTTATTTTCTCCTCTAACAGTCCATCCAGATTCCTTCGTCCCTGATTTCTGCATTTTCCACAGCGCGGTAAAACCGCTGTGCCTCATCATTGCTTGCCATTAAAGCAATCAGCGTATCCACTTGATACTGTTCCTGTAATTGCTTTCTAAGTTCCGCAAGCAGCCCCTGCGCCACGCCAAAATGTCTGGCACTCTTTAGAACACAAATCCAATCCAAATATGCTTTCGTGGAACCGTCAAAATGACTGCAAATGAGGGTGGAATCAATTCTTCCGACTACTTTTCCATCTACATATGCAAGAAAGGAAAGGGAATGGGCAAACTTTGGGTCTTCAAAGCTTTTTTTCACGTTTTCAATGTAAGCGTCATCAATCTCCCAGCCCCAGAAGTCTTCTTCCTTACGGAGCTGAAGTTCAAATTGTATGACATCGTCAATTTTATCTTTTGTATAACGTATGATTTGCATAGCAACCTCTCTTCATTGCATCTTAGAATTATTTTAATTTCTATTTATTATAACATTTTGATAACTTGTTTTAAAGTGTTTCTGCAAAGTTACCATATTCTATTTATTTTCGAACACGTAGTTATATAATTTATTTTGATGTTGTCGGGCTTGGCAGGAAATTTCCCGACTGAATGTGAACATTTCAATGTCTAGTCGGGCATGAAATTGGGCTCTCATCCGACTACTGACGAAAAATTTAAAATTAGTAGGGTACATAAAATAACTCTCATCCGACTACTAAAGGAAAACTTACAAGTAATCGGGCGCGTAAAATGCCTCTCGCCCAACTAAACAAGAAAATTTTTTGGTCAGTCGGAAAAATAAAAGAACATGTGCCCTACCAAATGCCAAAAAACTTGTTTTAGTAGGGATAAGACAATTACCAATATCCTACTAACATGAAGCAAATCAAGATTAGTCGGGCAAAACAAAAAAAATGACTGACCAGACAATTCAATAAAGAAACCCCTTGCAATATGCAAGGGGCCACTTTATCTTATTTCCTATTTTACAACCTTAACTTCAACCTCCCACTCCTCCGGAGCATCCAGCTTCTGCGCCTTATCATCCCAGGTAAGCGTCACGCACTCGTACTCACCCTTTTCATAACCGTAGCCGTCACCGGCATCGTTATAATAAACGAACTTGCCGTCAGCACCCGGATATACACGGATTTCACTGATGTTATTTGTGGCTGCGGTGGAACCTTTGTACTCCGCCATTGGAATAATTGCACCCGCTTTTACAAACAACGGAATTCTTGAAATATTCGCTTCTGCTTCTATCCACTGACCACCGATATAGGATTTGTTGGTATAAAAATCATACCACATTCCCTCCGGCAAGTAAACCTTCCGTGTTTTTGCCACGCCGTCCAAAACAGTAGAATTTAAGCCGTAATACATCGGATTGGTTACCGGACAAACCATAAGGCTGTCACCAAACAGATACTGGTCTTTAATATTGCAGGCAACCGCGTCGGTTGGATAATCAAAGGCAAGATAACGCATCATGGATTCGTCATTAAGCCAGGTACGTCCTGCCAGGGAATAAATGTATGGCAGCAATTCATAACGCAGGCGGTTTGCCGCAAGCAGCGCTTCATAAAATGGGGTGTGTTCAAACATCCAAAGCTCTCTGCGACAGTCGGTACCGTGGCCGCGGAAAATTGGAAGGAAAGCGCCCCACTGATACCAACGGGTAAAGAGTTCTGCATAGCCCAGGTCTTCGGTGGTTTTGTCATAATCACCTTTCCAGTACCACATGTTGCCGCTCTTTACAAAGAAGGCTCCGATATCCACCGTCCAGTACGGCATACCGCTGGCACAAAGGCCAAGGCCTGTTGCAATCTGGCGGCGGAAAGTATCCCAGGTAGCCGCAATATCTCCGGACCAAAGAACGGTACCGAACCGCTGCTGACCGGTGTGACCGCTTCTGGTTAAATTGAATACTCTCTTTTCCGAACCGGTACTACGCTGTCCCTCATACACACCCATGGCATGGTAAAAGGCATAGGAATTCATTTCTAAGGCCGGAAGATGGGAACCGGCTTCTTTGCAGTACATATCAAACAAACGGGATGGCTCCGGCTTTACCGGCACGGTCCATTCCGGCGCATAAGGCTCGGAATTGTCACACCACCAGGCATCCACACCCTTATCAAACAAGCCCCGCTTTGCCTGCTGCCAGTACATTTCTCTGGCCTCCTGTAGGTAAGCGTTGTAGGAATTGTCGGCAGGAAGCAAAAGGCCTGCCTCTTTGAATTCTTTATAATCGTCGGAGGTATCCCCCGGATTTGCCCAGATGGAGAGCATAAAATGCACATCCATCTCGTGAAGTTTTTGCGTCATTTCCTCAGGCTTTGGATAGCGGTTCTTATCAAAAGTTTTTTCACCCCACTTAGCACCGTCCCAAGAAATCCAGTCCTGGATAATTCCATCCAGACCAATCCCTCTGCGACGGTACTCAGAAGCGACGGAAAGCACTTCTTCCTGGGTTTCATAACGCTCCTGCGACTGCAAATAACCAAAGGCCCACTTTGGAAGCATGGCAGCCTTACCCGTCAGGAAACGGTACTCCTTGATAGCACCTTCCATACTGCCGCCATTCATAAAATAAAAATCCAGTTCCTCGGAAACTTCGGAATAAATATATGAACCATATTCTGTATCATTAAAAATCAGCGGACTGTACGTGTCCATTAAAATGCCGTAGCCGAGAGTAGAAACTAACATCGGCAATGCAATCTGGCGGTTTCCCTGATGCACATATACCACCTGACCACGAAGGGAACCAAAGCCCTCCTCATACTGACCAAGACCGTATACATGCTCTCCTTCCTGAAACTGAAGATTCAGGCGGGTATGATACTGTTCTCCTGCGGGAACACGGGCAGCATCCCTTACCATGTTTTTCTTTCCATCGGCAGTCTGAACCTCTTCCACCTGTGCCGCTTCTTCCAAAACAGTATAAGTCATGAAGCTTTGCAGTTCCTTGCTGTCTTTTGCGGTTTCTGCCAACAAAAGCTTGCCGCCGGCGTTAAAATATGTATAGCTTCCTGTTGCTTTATCAATCTGTATAACAAGCTCGGGAAGGCTCAGTATAACAGCATTTTCTGTTTCTTCCACAGACCAGTCTGTAAAAGCATCCTCTGCAATAACACCGTACTTTTTCCGGGCAGAAAATTCTTCCCTGCCGGTATAGGACACACGCACTGTCCTTGCATTTTTGGGTACAATTCTGTGCATGCCGTGTTCGGAATACAAAAAGAGGGCATCTCCCTTACGAACTGCTTCTGTTATTTTTCTCGATTTGTCTCTTGCCGGATATAACATATATTTCTCCTCTCAAACCCCTTTTTATCATCAGTTTACCATACCGTTTTTTGATATGCTATGCAAAAAAGGCTCTTCGTCCGGCATTTGTTGCCTTTCGAAAAGCCTTTTATTTTAAATAATTATCTTACTACACGTTTTTTCATTGCTTCATACAATTCAAAATCGGTTTTATGAGGCTCCGCCACATAAGTATTCTTACTTTCCTGCTCTTCTGCAGAAAGACAATACTTCCGATACCAGGAATCATGCTTTGGATTATCACCAAGTTCCCGGGCAAGCCCCGTTACCTTACGAACCATATATGCGGTATGTTTGATGTCTGCAATACAGTCGTTGACATAAAAGTCTTTCCATATGCCGTATTCTGCGCCCCGAAGCAGGGCAACTCCCTTGTCGAACCATACAGCACTGTCACCAAAACGAAGGAAAGCACGCTCGTAATCGCCCTCCAACAAAGACTCATAACCTCTGGCAAATACTCTGGATGCACGACGGCAGGTCTGATGCAGTTTAATATGCAAGCCTATAGTAGAAGAAATTAACGCTTTATATTTTGAACCGTTCTCGATTACGGTACAAGCCACACAAAGCTTTTCCAACTCTTCTTTCTGCTGTGTACACAACTCGCCAAATTCCTGAATCTGCGCTGTTAATGAACCAATCTGTTCAATTTTACAAAGTCCTTTGGCCGGACTATTTTTATCCACTAAAAGCTGATGACAGAACAGCCGGACATTTTCAGTATAGTACAATTCTCCTACACTCTTGCCTGATTCTGCAAGACGCATCATTACCTGAGGATATTCTAAATATAATGCGGAAATTTCTTCTCTATCTTCACCTTCTGAATAGTAATCATCAACAAAAGCTTCTGCATGCATTTCACCGTCAAAATTTTCTCCCTGCCAGAACTTACGGATAGCATCTAAGAAATATACGTGAGGACGGACGTTGGAGCACTGTATTGCCCAAAAACCATCTTTTCCTTCTTCCAATGCGTTACTGAGATCAGCAGTTACTTCTTCTACTGTTGCCGGAAGCATGGTAACATGATTGGTTCCCTGCAGATTGTAGCGGAAGACAGAGTCACAGCATTCAACGGTCTGAGATGTATATATACCATACTGCTTTGCAGCTTCTTTTACTTCTTCTGCCAGTTCCTCATTGTCAAAGGTCAGAGTGTTTGCGCCACAGCGGAGCAATGCCTCCAGGCACATATTCCAACCACTTTTTTCTTCTTTGTTATATTCCCAACCGGAAAGAAAGACTGCATCACTAAAATGCCAGCCACGGAATACTACTGCAGCGTCCCGTGAGGCAATTACTTCTTCCGGAATTTGGATTTTTTTCTTGTGTTCTGTCGTCTGATCCATAAAAAACCAGAATGGACGGATACCAAGATAATGCTCGCTAAGATACAACAGACCATAAACAAAACCAAGGTCATTTTGTGCATAAATCACAATTTTATCTTTGGAAATATTGATTTTGAACCGTTCTTCCGTCAGATAATGTTCCCTTCTGCGGAGTGTTTCAGACTCCTCCGACTCCGGAATACTGCGCGCCATACTTTTTTGTACCAGCACCACGCTGCCGCCCGGCTTGGTTGTATTGGCAAAAACCCTGTCTCTGTCGCGTTCCAGCATTGCAATGGCGTTTTGAACAGGGACGCTGTTAATTTCTGTTATAAAGTTTGTACTTTTATTGAATGTAAACATCCCGATTCTCCTTGTGTTACGACATTAAATCTTGAAATAATCTACCAGCGCAGCCATGGTTTCTACCTGAGCCTTCTGCTCTTCACTGACTGCTGCAGTCTCCTGGGATGTGGCAGAATTGCTGTCTACCACTTCGGATACACGCTGTACTGTATTGTTAACCTCATGAACGTTATTTACTTCCTTGTTTAACATTTCTGCAATCTGGCCCATTTTCTGGGTTGCTTCCATAGCGCCCTGCATAACCTCTGCCATATTGGCAGCTGTTTCGTCTGCAATGGCAATACCCTTTTCTACTGCTACAATGGTAGTTTCAATTAAAGCAGTGGTACGTCCGGATGCTCTTGCGGATTCTTCTGCCAGGTTCTTTACCTGATCTGCTACAACAGCGAAACCACGGCCTGCTTCTCCCGCTCTTGCCGCCTCGATTGCTGCATTTAAAGATAAGAGGTTGGTCTGCTCTGCAATTTCTTCGATGGTAGTAATAATGGTCTGAATCTGTTCTGCACACTGGGATATTTCACCCATGGCCACCTTTAATTCTTCTAATTTTTCATTACCGCGCTGCATGGTTACACCGGCCCGGGTAGCAATACCCACGGATTCTGTTGCCGCTTCTGCGTTTTGTTCCATGCTGCCTGCCATAGACTTCATAGCCTCTACAATACCGGCTACCTGAACCGCCTGGTCGGAACTGCCTTCCGCCAGATCCTGTGCCGCACTCGCCAGCTGCTCGGAACCCATATTGATTTCGTCTGCAGCTACACGTAATGTATTTAAGGTTTCCTTCATGCTTTCGATAATAACCAGGAAGGACTCTTTAATCTGCTTAAACTCGCCTACATATTCCTGCTGTAAATTTACGCGGTAATTACCGCCGCCCATCTGCTCTAATACAGCAGAGATTTCAGAAATCATGGCATGCATATTGGACTTCATGAATGCAATGGATTTTACCATGGAACCAACTTCGGTATCATCTTCTTTTAAATCCAGTGGCTCGGAGAAATCGCCCTGTGCCAGATAATTCATCTGTTCTGCCACCTTCTTCATAGGGGCAAGAAGTTCTATTCCCGCGAACTTAATCAGTCTCATAAACACAACCAAAACTGCAACTACTGCCAGCACAAAAATAATAATGCAGATATACTGGATAACTTCCAGCACATTACAGCCCTTTTCTTTTCTTGTGAGGATTTCATTAATAACCTCATCGGTAAGAGCGGTAATATCAGCCACTCCTTCTTCGTATGCAGTACCGAATACCTGGTCTCTTGCCCAGTCCATATTGCCTGCCGCAACACCGGCAATGGCTGCCGCTTCATATTCAATTAAGTTGTTTGACATGGTAGCAATGTGGTTTAATTTTTCCCATTCTCCGGCCTTAATATCATAAGTCTGCAGAATATCGATTGCTTTTTCCCGGTTCATGTCTACGGAAACTTCTTTATTGTACGCATTTAAATACTGCTCATCACCGGTAACCGCATAGGACTGAATGGATAATGTCAAAGTTCTGGATGCCACCCGGTAACGGTTTAATGCGTTGGTAACTCCAATCTGGGCATCTTTATCTACGGTAAGCAACATACTGGACAGAATACACATGATTAACCAGAATACACCGATTCCGATTATCACGAATGCCTGCTTTCTAAGCTTTCTTAAATGAGCCTCCTGACCATTGGGATATTGTAATACACCTTCGGATACGTTCTTTTTTGTTATTTTCTCTTTTGCCATCTCTGCACCCCCGTATGTTACAAACAAAACTTTCACATTTCAGTTTATCTCTTTGGATATAAAGCCATTGTATCACATTTTATTGAACGTTTCAATCTGTGTTTTTACATTTCTTTGTTCAATTCATGCATTTTTTTGATTATTTTGGATGAAAATTTGTTCACTTTTCACTAAAGGATACAAAATCAGTGTATCTGACTCTAAATTTTCCTTTCGCATGTCCACGGCAGTAATCTGACGGTTTCCGTAGGTAACATAATAATAAATACCACGGTCCGCATTACAGCAGGAAGAATATGCGGTAATTTCATACAAACCGCTTTCCATCCGGTTACATCCCCTTTGCTGTTCCACCGCGGTCAAAATGTGAAAAAACTGACCCACACTTTCTTCCTCCGAAGCACCGCAAACAGAGTTTTTCAGCACATGGGCTGCCCGAACAAACCGGGATGGAGACTCCAAATCCGCCGGAATCATTTTTGTATTTTCCAGATTCCAAAGCTGTACCGGAAAAGGGGGATTGTTTGTCATTACACCCACCGGATTGTCATACACATGAAGGCCGTCTGCCATAGATTCCACTACTAAAGATTCCTCCTCGCAGGAAATCATCCAGTGAAGCGGCGTGAGCGGAAGTTGTTCGCTAAACGGAATATTTACAAGATTTACCCGGTCAAGAAGCTTTTTCACCTCCTGTAAATTACTGCACTGTGATAACACCCAGGGAATAAATTCAAAAGGCGAAACATTGTCCTTTCCTTCCGCAACAGCAGGATAATGGGCATTTCCCGCAAATCTTAAGCCTGCTATACTGACACCTTTTTCATTGGTTGCATCGTAATAAAGAGGATACTTATCCACCACATAAGCCATGCCTATCATGGCGTAATGGTGATTCATTTCTCCCATTATTCTAAACCGAAATGGATAATTTTTCGGAGTAACGGTTACAGATTCCTCATACGTATATTCCAAATCCAGATTTCTTCCGAAATAATGGTCCTTCGAGGTAAAATTGATTGCCGTGCACATACTTTGTTCTCCCTTCTTTTTTCCTTAGTATGGGCAAAAAAGCAAAAAAATAAGCCCCTGTTGCCAGGGGCTTCAGACTGTAGACAAAGTGGCATGTGGAATTACCTTCCACACGCCATTTTTCTCTGTTCGTGGCTTGCCACGAAGATTATTTCATGATATGCTCATCATATCGCACTTGGCAGATACTTCTTTTCCTCTCTTCTTTGC
>JAGBCB010000068.1 GCA_017938145.1 Lachnospiraceae bacterium | reverse complement strand
TACATCGCCAACCTTTAAGTTCTTTACAGCCTGGTAAACATCTGTGGACTTATCGCAAAGATAGGATTCTACAGTAAATGTGTAAGTGTTGCCGTCTAAAGAAACGTCGAAGTAAAGGTCATCGCCATCCTGACCGGAACCATCCCACTTATAGATTGCTGCGGATTCTACAGTCATGCCCTTGAATGCAACGAACATGTTCTGCTTTTCGATAAGAGCGTCTGTACCAAGAAGATCAGTTACGTCTGTTGCTGCTGCAACGTAATTACCTTCGATAATTTCAAAAGTAGCATCTACGATTTCTACTTCGCCGGACCACTCTGCCTTGTAACCCTTAACACGAATCTTGGTACCCTGGGTTAACTTTGCAAAGTCATCCTCGGAACAAGCCATGTTGTAGCAGAAATAAGCGCCGTCTTCATCCTGTAAGTATGCGGTAACCTTGTTATCCCACCAGGACTGCTTGCCCTGTACATAAGCTTCGATAACAACTTCGGTGTCGATAGCAGCTGCTGCGTACTCAGCATAGCTCATAACGCCTTCTGCCTTGTCGCCTGCTTCTGCTGCGGAAACAACAGTTACGGAAGTGATGTGTGGGTTAACACCCTCATACCAGTATAAGAAACCTTCCATATCAACTACATCGCCAACCTTTAAGTTCTTTACAGCCTTGTAAACGTCTGTGGAACCATCGCAAAGGTAAGACTCAACAGTGAAGGAATAAGTATTGCCGTCTTTGGATACGTTGAAATATAAGTCGTCGCCGTCCTGACCGGAACCGTCCCACTTATAAATAGCTGCGGATTCTACGGTCATGCCCTTGAAGGAAACAAACATGTTCTGCTTCTTGATAAGCTCTGCTTCGTTAGCAAGAAGTGCAGTTACATCAGTTGCAGTTGCAACGTAGTTACCATCAATAATTTCGAAAGTAGCATCTACGATTTCTACTTCGCCGGACCACTCTGCCTTGTAACCCTTAACACGGATTTTGGTACCCTGGGTTAACTTAGCGTAGTCTGCTTCGGAACAAGCCATATTGTATGCGAAGTAAGCACCGTCTTCATCCTGTAAATATACAGTTGCGGTGTCCTTCCACCAGGACTGCTTTGCCTGAACATAAGCTTCAATCACAACTTCGTCATCGATTGCTGCTGCGGCATAGTCTGCGTAAGACATTACCTTAACTTCTTCTACCGGTGCAGTAGTTGCTTCCGGAGCGTCGGTTACTGCAGGAGCCTCAGTAGGTGCTGTTGTAGGCGCCTCTGTCGGAGCTGCTGTTGGTGCGGTAGTTGGGGTAGGTTCTGCGTTGTTCTTGCCACCGCAAGCTACACAGCCAAGTACCATAAGAAATGCAAGTAAAAATGCTGTAAATTTTTTCATCATCATTTCTCCTCTTCTGATTTGCAAAATTTTGTTAAATTACAATGATACATTATATCGCAAAAGCGCAAGAAATCAATAGTTAATTCTCATTTCTTTTGCTTTTTACCAATTGGAATGCTCCGTACAGGAGGATAAGCACCCAGGCACCTGCCAGTACGCCGAGCAACATCTTGGAGCCCTTTGGAAGCTCACCAAGCACTTTTTCGCCCTGGCCGCCGCCACCCTGAACTTCTAACTGGTCCAGGCGGTAAAGGGAAGTCATGTCATCAAACAGCTTGGCAAGGAACTCTTCGTCCACAACCTTCTTTCTGCGGACACCCTTAACGGTTTCTTCAATCATCTGGCCAGCCGCATCACGCAAGGAAGCAGAACCGTTAAACACCGGAGTAACAAAGGTATTGTCGATATTTTCAAGCAAAAGCTTGGTAGCGTCTAACTTTACGCTGTAATACAGCTCGTTATCCTCGCCGGAACGGGATAAATAATCCTGGTATTCCGCACTTTCCTGCGCCTTGGAAGTAACCGGTACATAACCTTCCGTCTGAGCATAGGCAATCTGCACCTCGTTGGTTAACATGAACTGCACAAACAGCCAGGATGCTAAAACCTCCTGCGGGTCTTCCTTGTTGAAGATACACATGGACGGCCCCTGGGAAATCATCTGCGGATTCTCATTATCAAACTGCGGAAGCGGCATAACCACGGTTTCAAACTCCACAATTTTCTCCTCCGCAATATCGCAAAGCGGTGCATCGGTACCCATCCAGGTGGCACCGGCGGTGGAGTCAATGGCAAAAATACACTGGCCCGCATTTAAGAAGTTTGCCGGATAGCTGGAAATCTTAAAGGTAGAAAAGGCCCTTGTCTTTCCGTGCTCCGCAATCGTGTATAACAACTCTTTTGTAGTATCGTTAAAAATCTGAATTTCGCCTGCGTCGGTGGAATATCCTGCACCCTTTTGCTTTAACATGGTAATCATCATGTTGTCGGTGGACTTGTAGATAAACGGCACCATAACCTTCTGACGGTTTACCCGGAAGGTGTCGTCCCGTTCCAGCTCCATAGCCGCCTCGGAAACCTCCCAGAGGAAGTCCCAGGTAAGTTTTTCCGGCAGGGTATAACCAAGCCGCTCCACAAAGGTTTTGTTGATATAACAAACCTCGGAGGAACGCATGTAAGGCACCGCATAATAGTGTCCGTTAAACGCACATTCCTCTAAGAACTTCGGAATAATTTCTTCCCGGGTCGGGGCGTCAAATTTTACTTCCGTACCGCCAAGACCGTATTCCTTATCAAAGAACAAAGCATCCATCGGCACCACCTGGTTTTCACCGGTAAGATAGGTGGCGATGTGGTCCGGATAGGTAATACACACATTTGGTGTGGTGTTTGTCGCGATGTTGGTAATAACATCGTTGTAAATGCGGCCGTAGTCGGTGTAGAGACGGATGTTTACCTTTACGTTCGGGTACAACTCCTCAAAGTCACGGATGGCCTTTTCGTAAATGTCTACCTGGGTACGATTGGTATCGTTCTTTGCCCAGAAGGTAATTTCATGCTGCTTGGTTGTGTCAAATTTTTCCGGCATTTCAAAAGCAAGGGTTTCTTTTGCACCATGGCATCCGGCAAAGCCTGCCAGACAGCCAACCATGGTGGTAAGAACCAGACCCTTTGCCAACAGTTTTTTCATTGTTTTCATCATCCCTTGGTACCTCCTCTTGACACGCCTTCCATAATCTTGTTGCGGAAGATTAAGAACAGGATGATAAGCGGCAGGGTGATAACCACAACTGCTGCCATCATGGCCGGAATGTTTTCACGTCCGAAACCGTTCTCACGGATTTCCTGGATACCGTTGGATACCAGGAAGTATGCCGCATCGTCGGTAATGAGGCGAGGCCAAACGTAGGAGTTCCAGCACTCGATTACCTTTAAAATGGTGATGGTAACCAGGGTTGGCTTGGCAATCGGAATCATGACCCGAAGCAGATACTTAAAGTCGGAGGTTCCGTCTACCTTTGCCGCCTGATATAAATTATCCGGAATCTGCTGGAAGGTTTCCTTCAACAAATACAGGTAGAACACCGACATGATGGACGGCAGAATCAAGCCTGCGAAGGTGTTTCGCATCTCCAAATCGGTGATGGTTACAAAGTTGGTGATGATAACCAGTTCGTTTGGAATCATCATCATGGACAGGAACACCACAAACAGTGCATCCTTGCCCTTAAACTCGAGTCTTGCAAAGGCAAAGGCCGCTAACGTGATAACCACTAACATCACCGCTGTAGTAATCACGGTGAAAATTAAGGTATTTAAGAAATACTGTGCAAGCGGCACCTGGGTAAACGCATCCAAATAGTTTTGGATAGTCGGATTGCTGGAATAAAACTTTGGTATGTACTCGGAGTTGTATTCGCCGTAGCTCTTAATGGAGGTAAGCACCATCCAGAAGAACGGGAACAACACCACAATGCCCCAGAAGGTCAGAAGCACATAAGTGAGCGTTTTCACAATGCCCTGCTTCACTTTGACCCGCTGTTCAATTTTTTCGTAATCTATGTTATTCTTCATCGTTTTCTCTACTTTCTCACTAATAATGAACGTTCTTCTTGCTCACCAGCAGGTTGATGCAGGTGATGGTAAGTACAATGGTAAACAGGATGATGGCCGCCGCAGAAGCGTAGGACGGATAACCGCCGCTGTCTCCGTAGAGCATGTCATAAACGTAACCAACAATGGTGTTCATCTCCGCCGCATTCAAGTCGGTACCAAACAGGGCCACCGCATCGGAATATGCCTTAAAGGCACCGATACATCCGGTGATGAATAAGTAGAAAATCATCGGAGAAATCATTGGCAGGGTGATACGCATAAAGGTGCGGAACTTGGAGGTTCCGTCCACCTTAGCGGACTGATAATAGGTTTCATCCACACCAAGCAGTGCACTGGTGAGAATGAGAATCTTAAACGGCATAACAATCCAGATGGTGTACAGACAAAGCACAAACATCTTTGCCCAGTACGGACCGTCAATGAAGTCCACGGAAGTACCGCCAAAGAAATTGATGAGCAGGTTTACCAGACCCTCTGTATACTCGGTTTTCTGGAACAAAATCATAAATACCAGACCAACCGCCAGGGTGTTGGTAACGTACGGCAGGAAGAATACGGTCTGATATAAATTTCTAAGCCATTCGATGGATGCCAGTGCCACGGAAAGCAACAGGGCAATGAGTGTGGATAACGGCACCGTAATCGCCACCAGAATAAAGGTGTTCTTTAACGCCTGCAAAAAGTATGGGTCACGGAGCACATACTGATAGTTGTAATCTCCCACCCCAAAGAAGGTTTGGGAAGCGGAATTGTACCCCTCCTCAAAGGAATAAATAAATACGTCAATTAACGGATATACCATGAAGACACCCAGAAACACCAGCGCCGGCAGCAGATACAGCCAGCCTTTGATGGGACCGAGGTCGAATCGTTTCTTTTTCATTGCGCAGTTCTCCTTGCATGTAAGATTTAGGCACAAAAACTTTGCCACCTTTTATCATAGCACAAGCCCCCGGATTTTTCAATGCAGCAACGAAAAAAGCACGCCAAAAGAGAATTGGCGTGCTTTACTCCTGTCTATAATAAACTTATACATTTTCATAATGTGTCCACATCCGAATTATTTTTACTATCCCCTGACACTCTTGTTCATGCTCCACTACCGGAGTTTCATACACTTGATACACCAACCGATGCTGGATATTAATTCTGCGTGACAAAATTCCATCCAGTTTTCCAACTAACTTCTCATATCTTGGTGGATTTTGATATGGATTAATTTTTATTACATCTACCAATTGTTTGGCTTTATGAGAAATATTTGCTTCTTTTAATTTTTCCAGGTCTTTTAAAGCTTGCTTTGTAAAAACAACTTTATACATTACCACTCTACCATTTCCTCTGGAATGCAATCTTCAAGCGGTTCCTTTGCTCCTTCCAAAATAGACTTTGTCATGTTTGGAATAGAATCCAGATATAGCGTTTCTTGTATTGCTCTCCAATCATCTTCGGATATAAGTACAGCATTTGCTTTTTTGCCGACAATTAAAGTCGGTTCATGATATAACCCTACCGATTCCACCAGATTATAGAGGTCCTTTCTTGCATTAGTAATATTGATTGTTGACATAATAAAAACTCCTTTTCTTCCACAATGTCTTTACGCGATTCTCATCTTCTTTTCTACTATTATTCTCGCAACTATAAATATTTACTATATAACGAGACTTTATATGTCAACTCTATTATAACGTACGTTTTCACGTACGTCAATATCTTTTCAAAAAAATATCCTTCTATCAAGACACAATGTGCTTCAATACAAGGATACTATTAAATCAATATTTTGTCATTGGACAGTTAGTCCAAAATTACGCCGCAGTCATATGTTTCCAATATGCCAGCATACGTCTTTCAAACGATAGTAACTCTGTTGCAAAACATTCCTGCTCCGCCCCTCTGGTCACTAGCAATTCTTCCATATGAACATTCAAAATTTTGCTCAATCTATGCAAATGTTCTACCGTTGGGAGAATCTGTCCTTTAAACCACCGATACACCGGTTGTGGACAGGATAACCCCAACATGTTCTGAATCTCCTTAACCGAATAGCCTGCCACTTTGATTTTTTGTTTTAACAACTCACCGGTTTTCACCAAATCAATACCAGATGTTATTTCCTTATGCATATATTTCCTTTCTTTTGACAAAATACAACTTACTAGTTATTCAATAGTTTCCGAACTTCTCTCCACTGCGGATAATACACATCCATCCGCGCCCAGAAAGCCTTGCTGTGATTTGGCACATGCAGGTGGGTCAGTTCATGAACAATCACATAGTCCAGACAATCCGGATGCTTCTTTGCTAAATTTAACGAAAGCCAGATGCGCTTGTCCCGCACGTTACAGGTGCCCCACTTGGTTTTCATGTTGCGGATATGCCACTCTTCAGGCGACTTACCTACAATGACAACGTACTTCTCCATTAGGTGCGGAACTACCGCTTTTAACTCCCGGCGGTAAAACTCTTCCAGCAAGTGTTTGCGTTGTTCGATGGTGCTGTTGACGGGGGCATGCATAAGAATGCTTTGCTGATTCTCTAAAAATTCCACACTGCTTTTTCCTGTGGTTTCTTCCACCATAAGTTTGCAGGGACAGCCCCAGTAATAATGTATTTCTCCGGAAAGATAAGTAGATTCTGCCGGCTGCTTTATACCGGCCTGCTGCCCTTCCCCTTTTCTTTCCTCTATTTTTTTCAGCTGCGCCTCTATCCAGTCGGCTTTGGAATTTACAAACTCACGGATTGCCTTATCGGAAAGACGTTTTGGCGCAGACACGGTAACGGCGCCGTCGGGATGTACACGGAGGTACATGTTTTTAATTTTCTTTCGGGTGATGGTGATGGGGGTGTCCATGGTCCGCATACTCTCTTTCTCGCTACCAGCCCATTTCATACGCCACATATTCCTTTAATCTAAAAATCATATACAACGGAAGGCTCCACACATGCGTATCACCATCCATATTATCTCCTACATTTTTCAAAGAAGTTTTTATCGCCATTTTTGGACGATATCTGTTGCAGAATAGGCGTAGACTTTTCGCTTTTGTATTGTCTGCGGATTTTACCTCAATAGGCAGCAGTATTCCTTCATAATCCGAGATAAAATCCAGTTCTGCATCTGCTTTTGTTCTCCAGAAATAACTGTCAACCCCCATACATTTCAGTTGCGTCATAATATAGTTTTCTGTTAATGCACCCTTAAAATGAACGTAGGAAGCATCTCCCTCCAAAACAGTTCTGTAGTTCACATTTGATTTTCTTCGCAGGAGGCCCACATCAGACATATACACCTTAAAATATGTGCTGTCAGCCATTCCTGAAAGCGGAAGTTCCGGGTTTGATACAAGATTTAACTTATACGCTATTCCGGCATTTATAAGCCACTCCAACGCATCCTCTAAATCCTTGGCCCTTGCTCCTTGTTTTACATGTGAAAAGATAAACTTATTGTTATCCCTTGCAATCTGCGAAGGAATCGCATCCCAAATGAGTCGCACTTTAGTGGCAGTCTCCGGTGTAGTATGTTTTCCAAAATCATCAGCATAATCTTTAAGAATTCTGTTCTGAACCTCTTCTACTTCCTTATAATCGTGAGTATCTACCCATGTCTGCACTGCCTCCGGCATACCACCAACAATATAATAATTTTTTAAATATTTTTCTAATGGTACGGTGTATAGCTCTGGAATTTCCCGCTCCAATGCTAATTTATTGATTCCCTCAATATATTTTTCTCCACCGTCGGCAATCACAAATTCCTCGAAACTCATTGGGTACATTTCGATACGATCCACTTTGCCTACCGGGAAGGAAATTCCTTCTTTCCGAAGTGCTACACCAAGCAAAGACCCGGCAGCGATAACATGAAGCTCCGGCACATTTTCGCAAAAATACTTCAGCGACTGTATGGCCCGAGGACAATCCTGAATCTCGTCGAAAACCACTAATGTCTTTCCCGGAACAATTTTCTTTCCATAAACCACATTCGCAAGTTCATCTATAATTCGTACCACGTCAAAATCATAATCAAACACTGATTTCAATCCGGTATTTCCATCAAAATTGAAATACGCTGTATCTTCAAATTCAGTTTTCCCGAATTCTTTTATGAGCCAGGTCTTGCCACACTGACGAACACCTGTCATCAGCAATGGCTTTCTATTCTTTTTTTCTTTCCATTTCAACAAGTTGTTTAATGTTTTTCGTTCCATATACACTCCCTGCTCCTTTGCTTTTTTATTTATTTTAGCATTTTTCAACCGAAAAGTCTATTGATATTTGCGTTTTTCAACCGAATAAACGGTTTTTAAACGCATTTATCGAACGAAAAAGCAAATGTTTTCAAAAAACTTACGATCCATGCCATATCACGGGTCGCAATTGCCGCAAGGGTCATACCCCTGCTCTATCATATAATCCCTGGTAACATCATAGAAAAATTTCTTGTTGCTTTCCTTCATTTTCTTTACGCTGTTACAGCCCGGATAATGGAATTTCTTCGTGTTTTTGTTGGCGATGTAGTCCATGCCGGCGGTATTGCCGCTATCTTCGTTGCCGTTATCACCGCCATCGCCGCGGGTGACATCGTCGCTGTTGTCGCCGGTGTCCGGAACAAAATTGAAATCCTCGCCCGGAGTGAAAATGTCCTCCTCGGAGGCGGATTTTTGCGTAGTAACGGACCACTCACTTCCGTCAAAAGCAATGGTAATATCTCCGTGAAGGTCGGTACGGTACACGGTAACTTCTGCGTCCCGCAAGCGGCTTAAGGTGTTGTCTGTCGGATGACCGTAAGGATTGCCCGCACCGCAGGAAATGACCGCAATCTTTGGCATAATTTCACGCAGGAACGGATAGGTGGTGGCATCCGCACTTCCGTGGTGCCCGACCTTTAACCCGTAGGCCGCCAGAAGCTCCGGACAATCCGCAAGCACCGCCTGCTCGGCCTCACGCTCCGCATCCCCGGTGAACAGGAACACCCGGTCCTGATAGGTGACGCTTAAGATAATGGATGAATCGTTTCCCTCTCCCGCATTGAGCCCCAAAACGGTGATCGAGGCACTGCCAAGTGCATAGATATCTCCCTTCTTTGGCACCGAAATGCCCGGCCCGTTCTTCCCCGCATACTTTGCAAAATCACAGAATGCGTCCGTGTCGTACTCGGTTACCGGACAAAGCACCAGCCCCGCCTTGGCGTAGTTTAGCGCGCCGGACAAACCGCCCACGTGGTCCACATGGGCATGGGACGCCACAACGATGTCCAGATAGGAAATTCCATTGCGCTTTAAGTAGGAATACATCTGGTTGGAACAGCCCGTGTCTCCACCGTCGATGAGCATGTAGTGCCCGTCACAGGCTATGAGGGCAGCATCGCCTTGACCCACGTCGAGGTGAGTGAGGGTGAAGGTGGATGGTTCTGCCAGAGGTTGCGTAGGCAGAGGAGTCGGAGCGAGGGTGATGGTTGGCGTAGCAGTTATTGTTGGAGTTGTGCTCGGCTTATCCGGTGCGGTGGATGAAGAAGCACAGGCGGATAATGCAAGGAAGAGGGAAAATATAAGTATTACAATGGGGGATTTTTTTAGGTTCATATTTCACTCTTTCTTGAAGATTCACAGCTTATTCTTCACCAAAATTTTATAAGAAAAACTCTTGTTTTCGCTTGAACGTATGTTCGATTTATGATATAATAATCTTAAGCAACCGTGTACAAGGTGTTAGCCTCCCGCTAGAAATAGAAGGGCCTTAAATAAATTTCAAATTTCTATCTATGTAAAAGTAACTTCTATTCTACTGGAACTTAGTCATGCACTGATGTATCCTTAAATCAGATTACCTGTCTGTGTAGATTGGAGGTACATCATGAGCAAAAATCCCAAAGGTAGTCATTTAACTCTTTCCGACAGAATCTTCATTGAGAAATCATTAAACGAACATAAACGCTTTAATGAAATCGCACATTCTCTTTGTAAAGATCCGTCTACGATTTCCAAGGAAATCATCCGCTTTATGGACGAAAAACCAATCATTCATTACAAAGGAAACGATTGTAAATACTTTATGACTTGTACAAAATCACGTCTCTGTTCTTCCTGCTGTCCTGAGTTTTGCCGTTATTGTAACACTCATGACTGCAGATGGCTTTGCGCAGACTACGAACCGAATCGTTGTCCCGGAATCAACACTCCACCTTATGTTTGTAATGGTTGCGTGAATGCCTCGGATTGTTCTTATCCAAAACAGTTTTACCGTGCCGAACAGGCTCACGCCCAATACATGGAACGGCTTCATTCTTCCAGACAGGGTATTAATACATCACCGGAGCAGCTGCAAAAACTCAATGACCTGGTATCCCCTCTCATCCGTCAAGGACAACCATTAAGTCATATCTACTCCGCCCACGCTTCTGATATACAGGTGTCCAGAAGAACCCTTTATAATTACCTCGACCAAGGACTTTTCGATGTCAGAAATATTGATCTTCCAAGGCGTGTAAGATACAAACTTCGCAAAAACCAGAGACAGGCTAATCCTATCCAGTATGATTATCGCAACCGAAGGGCTTATCGCGACTTTGAGAAATACTGCAATGCTTTTCCTGACTATGAAGTTGTGGAACTTGATACCGTAAAAGGGACTCAGGAAGCCGGCAAATGCCTTATGACACTCCTATTTCGGAAATCTTCCTTCATGCTGATTTTTCTACTGGAATCCTGCACGCAAGCGGAAGTTGCAAACGTATTTGACACCCTTTATTCTGCTCTCGGACGTCGTCTTTTTGTTAATACTTTCCGCATCATTTTGACAGACAATGGTCCCGAGTTCAAAGACCCTTGGAGTATTGAAAAGGATTCTGAAGGAAGGCTTCGTGCTAAAGTCTTTTACTGCGACCCGTATGCTTCCAGTCAAAAAGCACGATTGGAGAAAAACCATGAATTCATCCGCTATGTTATTCCAAAAGGAAGAACCATGCAGACTCTCACACAAGAAAAAGTTACCTTGCTTGCCCAGCACATCAACTCTACCGCAAGAGACAGTTTAAACGGTAAAACACCATTTGACCTCGCAGAGGTTGTATTAGACAAAAAAGTACTGGCATTCTCAGGACGAAAAAAAGTCTCCCCAGACAACGTCCTTTTGAAACCAGCACTTCTTAAAAAATAACCTATAGTTTTTCTGTGCACAGACAGGTTTTCTCCCATCCAACATACTCAGACGAGCTGAAGTTCTTTTTGCACAAAAACCTTCCGGTCGTCTGTTTGCCATGCAAACAAACGACCTTCATACCTTGATTATAATGCTTTTTTCGTAGGATTCATAGTCCAAATCTTCATTTTTTTAACAGAATATCTTCTCACAGCCACTTTTGATCTATTTTCTAGAAGTTAGTTTTTCATTTAAGC
>JAGBCB010000010.1 GCA_017938145.1 Lachnospiraceae bacterium | reverse complement strand
CTTCTGGTGTTTCTGGATACCTTCCTTCGTAATACATTTCAACACACTTTCTTTTGAACTCATAAGAGTATCGCATAAAAATAACCCTCCTTACTGGGTGTCCAGTAAAGAGGGTACATATCAAATGTTACTATGGCAAGGCTTATTTTATGGAATAAATTAGTTTAAAATATATTGAGGAACCAGAATGTAACTATCTGCATAAAGCATATCGGAGGAAAGACCGTTCATTCGTTTGATTTCTGCAATATAGTTGGTAAGGGAAGAAAATTCATCGGTATAATGTTCTTTTGCAATGCTCCAAAGGGAGTCGCCCTCTTCTATTTTTACAGAGGTAATAGTATATGTACAACCGGTTGTGTTGCCTGCGGATGCAGTTTTTTCAGGTAATATAAATAAAACCATAAGAAATATAGCAGCCATAATAACAAGAATACAAGTTAATTTTCCAAAAAAGAAATATGGGACCTGGGATTTTATTTTATTTGTATTATACATAAACATGCACCTCCGTACGAATGTTTGCGAACCTTTGTTCTCGAATCTATGTTCTTATTATAACACAGAACATTCGTTTGTCAATACTATTTTAATAAAAAATCGAACTTTTGTTTGACAAATGTATGTTCTTATGTTTTAATATAATTGTAAAGAAAAATACATACCCGGAAGGGAGAAATACTTATGGCATACGGAAAAATTACATCAAAACAAAAAGAAATATTAGAATTTATGAAAAATGAGATTTTAAGCAAAGGCTATCCGCCTGCGGTACGTGAAATCTGTGAGGCAGTAAATTTAAAATCCACCTCCAGCGTACATTCCCACTTAGAAACCTTAGAAAAAAACGGCTATATCCGTCGTGACCCTGCAAAACCTCGTGCAATAGAAATTGTAGATGATAATTTCAATTTTGCACGACGCGAAATTGTTAACGTTCCAATCGTTGGTACTGTTACCGCCGGTCAGCCAATTCTGGCGGTAGAAAACATTGAAAGTTACTTCCCTATTCCTATGGACTATATGCCAAATCAAGAAACCTTCATGTTAAAGGTTAAAGGCGAAAGCATGATCAATGCCGGTATTTTCGATGGTGACACAATTCTGGTTCAAAAACAGTCTCATGCTAAAAATGGTGATTTTGTCGTTGCTTTAATCGAAGATTCCGTTACTGTAAAAACATTTTACAAAGAAAACGACTATTACCGTCTACAGCCTGAAAATGACTACATGGACCCAATTATTGTTCCTGAAGTAGAAATTCTTGGCAAGGTTATCGGCCTATTCCGTATGTTCCGCTAAACATAAAAAATAAACACTATATACTTTTAAAAATTATATTTCTAAAAGTATATAGTGTTTTTCTTTTCTAAAAATTAAAGTGTTTCAATGTCTACTTCTTTTCCATCTCTCCAGATTCTTTCTAAGTCATAGAATAAACGGTCCTCTTTGGAAAAAACATGAACAACAACATCATTGTAATCCATAAGTATCCATCCGGAACTTTTAACGCCTTCAATGCGCTCTGCATGAATTTTTTCTTTTAAAAGTTCTTCTTCTACATTATCAACAAGAGATTCTACATGTGGTGCATTAGAACCATTTGCAATGATAAAATAATCAGCAACGGTAGAAAGCTTTCCGATTTCAATGATTTTGATATCTTCTCCCTTTTTATCATTTAACGCTTCATACGCCTTTTTTACAATCAATTTAGAACGTTCCATAACTATTCTCCTTTTTGAAGTTTTTCTTTATAATATTCATATACCTGATACGTCATAGGATCTGCCGCTTTTCCGGTAGTTTCGAAATAATGAATGGAATTTTTGCTGACCAGATACGTGGCTTCATCCAAACTTTGAAATGCAATTTTACGAAGTTCATCTAAAACCGGTGTTGTCGGGTGGTTCCGTCCCGGTTCTAAATAATCTGCCAAATAAACGATTTGTTCTATTGGTGTCATATTTGGGCGTCCAAGCGTGTGATTTCTCACGGCGAGTAAAATATCCTCCTGAAGGATTCCATACTCTGTTTGGGCTAAATATGCGCCATACGGAGCATGTATCAGCTCCGGAATCTTTTGTTCATATTCAGAAAGAGATAGATTCAGACGAAGACATTCCGAAAGCATGGTATCTTCCGGATAATTCTTAGCACAGTCGTGCAATAAACCGGCAATCAAGGCATCCTGATGGGAAACGCCATGACACATAGCTAAAGAAGCGGATAAATATGCTACTCCAAGCGTATGGACATATCGTTTAGGCTGCAAAGTCTGCTGTAATTTAGTTTCCATTGATAAAACTAATTCATTGGACACTTCCATAATTCATTCTCCGTAATATATCGAAAAACTGTTTCCGGAACCATGGTATTAATAGCTTCATAATGATTTACTTTACATAATGAGCGGATTTCATTGGAAGAAATTACAAGTTCCGGCATCTCCAGGAAGAAAACTTTTGTTCCAAACTGCTGCTTTAAGTTTTCAGCCTGTAATATAAGTTCTTCCTTGGAATACCCGTTTCTTCCTGCTGCTAAAAGGCTTGTATGTGCAGAGATTACCTCCGGTTTTACCCATTTATGAAACTTCATTAAGGAATCACCGCCAATAATATAATAAAACTCCGCTTTTGGATATTCTTTTGCTAAAGCAACCATCGTATCTGCTGTATACGTATATCCTGCCCTGTCTATTTCAAAAGAAGAAGCTTTAAATTTATCGGTATCTTTTATTGCAAGTTGTACCATTAGAAATCTTTTTTCTGAAGATAACAGCTCATCATTGGCTTTATGAGCAGGAAGTCCGGAAGGCATAAACCAAATTTCATCAAGATGATATTGTTTCAATGCCGCATCGGCCAGGGAAAGATGTCCGTTATGAATCGGATTAAAGGTTCCTCCCATAATTCCTATTTTCATACCGACACCTCCTATCCGGTTACCTCCAAGTATATTACTTAGGAAGTTCAATCTTTTTCTTGCTTTTAGATTCTTTATAAAGAACAATTTTTCTTCCGATGACCTGAACTACTTCAGAATGGGTTCTGTCAGCAAGGACATTTGCCAATTCCTTTGGTTCATCATCACAATTCTTTAAAACATTAATTTTTACTAACTCTCTTGCTTCCAGAATTTCTATAATGCTTTCTGTAAACTCCGGAGTTAAACTTGCTTTACCAATCTGGAAAACCGGATCCAGATTCATGGCAAGCCCCTTTAAATAAGAACGCTGTTTGCTTGTCATAGCGTTATCCTCCTTGTGTATATAAAAAAACTACTTATAATAATCAAACTCAAGACCATACATTCTAACGGTATCTCCGTCTTTGATGCCAAGAGCTTCCAACTCGTCTAAGATACCATTGGTCTTTAAAAACTTCTGGAAGAATTCAAATCCCTTTTCAGAATCAATATTGGTGTAACCAAGCATCTTTTCGATACGAGGACCCTCTACCACATAAACCTCATCTTCTTCATTATATTCTACAAAATAAGGTTCTTCGGAAACTTCCAAGGAATCCAGGAAGAATTCTTTTTCAAATACAATCGGAGTATCGTCAATATTCTTTAACATGTCATGTACATAAAACAGAAGTTCATCGATTCCTTCGCCGGTAGCGGCGGAAATTGGGAAAATCTTCATTCCTTCCGGTTCAAGTTCTGTTTTCAGAAGTTCCATGGCAATATCTTTTTCTTCACCATACAGCACGTCCAACTTATTGGCTGCAATAACCTGTGGCTTGTTTTCTAAGCCCTTGTTATAGGCAAACAGTTCTTTATTTATCGCGCGAATATCTTCTACCGGGTCACGGCCTTCAGTACCTGCTGCATCTACTACATGAATCAGAACCTTGGTTCTTTCGATGTGACGAAGAAATTCGTGGCCTAGACCGACACCTTCAGATGCGCCTTCAATAAGTCCCGGGATATCTGCAATAACAAAGCCACCGGCACCGTTTTTTAAATCAACCACACCTAAGTTTGGATTTAAAGTGGTAAAATGATAGTTGGCAATCTTTGGTTTAGCATTGGTAACCCGGCTTAAGAAGGTGGATTTACCTACATTTGGGAAACCAACCAGACCAACATCTGCTATAACCTTTAACTCTAATAATACATTTAATTCCAGGAATTTCTGACCCGGCTGGGCATACATCGGAACCTGCATGGTTGCAGTTGCATAATGCTGGTTACCCTTACCGCCCTTACCGCCACGCAAAACAACTTCTCTTCTGTTTCCATGGGACATGTCTGCGATTACTTTGCCGGAGGCTGCATCACGGATTACTGTGCCCTCCGGAACCTTTAATATAATATCTTTACCATCACGGCCGGTACAATTATTTTTGCCGCCGTTTTCTCCGTCTTCAGCACAATATTTATGAACATAGCGATATTCTGCCAAAGTATTCATTCCGGTATCAACTTCAAAAATAACATCACCGCCACGGCCTCCGTCACCACCGTTTGGACCACCTGCAGCCACAAACATTTCTCTTCGGAAGCTTACATGACCGTCTCCGCCCTTTCCGGAGCGAATATAGATTTCAGCTCTATCAGCAAACATAAAGTACCTCTTTCTTTCTCTAATCTGATATGTAACTAGTCTGTCCTGATATTTGATGAAAAAAACCCTAAATCCAGGAAAAGCTTCTTGAATTCAGGGTTTCGTTGGTTAATTATTCAGCTTCAACAGGGTAAACAGAAGCCTGCTTCTTGTCTCTGCCTTTTCTTTCAAATCTTAATACGCCGTCAACCAGAGCATATAATGTATCATCGCCACCGCGACCTACGTTTACACCCGGATGAATCTTTGTTCCGCGCTGTCTGTAAAGAATGTTACCAGCTAAAACAAACTGACCATCGGCTCTTTTCGCACCAAGTCTCTTGGACTCAGAATCTCTACCGTTCTTAGTAGAACCAACGCCCTTTTTATGAGCAAATAACTGAAGGTTCATCTTAAACATAACCTTTACCTCCTTTAGAAATAAGCATAGCCACCTGGGATTATGCTTTTACTGTTATAAAACGTTTTCCGTAATCATGTTGGATATTTGTTAAACCAAGGAATAACGCATCCATAAGTAAAGCAGATTCTTTACTTACTTCCGAAACAATGATAAACTCAACAAGCCCGGACTTTTCTTCCTGAGCACAGGAAAATTTATCTTCCGTAAAAGCCTCTATTGAATTGATTGTATTGAGAACCAAACCAGAAACCGCTGCACAAACAATGTCTTTACCATACTTAGCAAATCCCGCATGTCCTAAGCACCGGAAACCGATATTCTCACCTTGTTCGTTTTTTATCCTTGTAATCTCAATCATGATTAAGCATTAATCTTGTCAATCTTTACCTTTGTGTAAGACTGTCTGTGACCATTCTTATTGTGGTATCCGGTCTTTCTCTTGTACTTGTAAACAATAACCTTCTTGCCCTTAACGTCACCAAGTACAGTTGCGTTAACGTTTCCGCCAACCTTTACATCACCGTCGTTTACAGTGATAACTGCTTCGAATGTAACAGTCTGATCTGCTTCTAATCCAAGCTTTTCTACATTAATGATATCGCCTTCGGCTACTTTGTACTGCTTACCACCTGTTGCAATAATTGCGTACATATGGCACCTCCTATTATCATTACTCGCCAACTATGGTGCTGTCCCATATAGACAGACTTCGACCTCGTTGTGCGGCATACTCATAAAAGATAACATATATTTTCAAATATGTCAAGTAAAATTATTTACATTTCTTTATTTTTTTCTTACAGGGCGGAATCCCGTCATCTCTTTCACGATTTTTTTGTTAACATACATCTGTTCATCCGCGGATTTCATAATTTCGTCCGGAGACATAATGGTATCCGCAGTGTACATCTGGTAACCGCCGGCTACATAGATAGGATATTTTCTCTTGCCTTCTGCATTAATACGGTTTAATTCTTTTTGGATTTTGTTAATGCATTCGGAAGCCATGTCTCCGGTAATATCTCCGAGAACCAGCTTTACATATTCGTCGCCACCGATACGGAAATTCATTTCCTTTCTGGCAGTTGGGAAATAGGGTTTAGAAATAATTCTTGTAGTCTGACAAATTACATCATCACCGGCAATGTGTCCATAGGTATCGTTGATAAACTTTAATCCGTTATTATCAAAGAATAAGAACGCAAACTTTTCATTTTCTTTGATATCATGAATCATTTCAAGAAGCATTTTATTATAACCGTTTCGGTTAAATAAACCTGTCATAGTATCTGTTATGGCACGTTCTTCCGCTGCTTTATATAACTCTTCTACCGCATATTGACGACGTAAAGACTCCAGGGACGCATTGACCTTACGTACCCACATAACATAATCATCATCATATACATGGTCAGAGCAATCTGTACCGTAACTAAGAATAATATAACCAAAACAGTTTTTGCCAAAATGAAGAACATTAAAATAGTAAATCTGCGGAGGTTCTTCTATACTGCCAAATCCCGGAAAATACTCTTTTCTGTCAAAAACGGTGTTGGCCATAAAACGGATATCTTTGATATAGTCTCCGTTTTTATCGCCCGGTTGCCGGTTTTGTTTATCGAGGGCAAGAATCATATGTTCTGTAAATAATCCCTCGTGGGATTGTGCACGTAACGAATTCCAATCGTCACATAAGCATATACGCAATTTACTGTAATCATTTAAGAAATTTGCAACATTGCTGGCATACCAGTCGATTTTCCAGATACAGGCATGTAAATCATCGGAGGAAATCATATCTTCCAGCATAAAATTATAAACGGAATGGAAACCGTCTAATGTATTAGCATTTGCAATCTGATATTCCTGTTTTTTCTCGACCTTACAGCCACAGGATTTATTTATAACCAAACATTCTTCTTTATTAATTTTCGGAAGTTCCGTAAGTCCCCATTCATTAAATATATAGCTCATGGCACGGTCTGCAATTTCACCGGAGTTACGCATAACAGAAGTAATCGGGAAATCGCCGCCGGATGCATTTCCGGAATGATCAAAGCCTACTACTAAAATATCTTCAGGAATCTTTATACCACGTTTTTCCAAAGCTCTGTATACACTGACCGCCATAGCATCGTTGGCACAGGCAATAGCTTCCGGAAGTCCCTTTTCTGATTGAATAAGTTCTTCAACTACACGCTCGCCTTCGTTATACCAGAAGTCACCGAAAAATACTCTGGATTCATCAATAGGAATGTTATGCTCTTCTAAAGCTTTATAATATCCGTCTAAGCGGATCATGCTGTGAGGATGTCCTTGAATACCGGACATATAGGCGATATCACTGCAATTATGTTTTTCAATAAGATGAGAAACTATATATGCAGAGGAATCTTTATCGTCGCAGAAAAACTGCTGATAGCCTTCTGCCTCCATGTCCAGAACAACCTTTGGTCCGGAAAAATTATTACTGACATATTCCAAAACATTTTTTGCATCATTTTCTGATGCCTGGAGTGTATCAGGAACAACAATAACAGCATCTATGGTGTCAAAATTAGCCAAGGAAACGTTCTGGCTTTCACCTTCTTGGAAATTTTCATATGCTCCTGTGTATATCATAGCAGAAAAGACAGCAACATTACTGCCGACGGAAAAAGCATGATTTCTGATATGTTTCAACAAGTCGGCCTGAAAAGGAAGGTTTGGTTGCCCAAGAAATACTCCAATACATTTTCTTCTTTCCATAGTGTGTGCTCTCCTAAATAAAAAACATTTGTAAACTACTGCGCTTCCTCTAACTGCTCTTTTAACGTTTTATAAACCTTTTTACGTGTTATTTCCATTAAACCAAGCTTGGTGATATCTACAACCTCGGTTTGTACAGAATCGTATTTAAACTCGTTACGAAGCATTTCTTTTAATGCTTCTTCGTTGGAACGGTCTGATAAATTGATAAAGTCTATCAAAATAATTCCGGATAAATTTCTGAGTTTTATCTGTGCTGCGATTTCCTTTGCAGCCTCAAGATTTATTGCAAAAAATGTATCTTCCGATACTTTTTTTCCTGAAATAGCTTTACCGGTATTAACATCTATAACAGTTAAAGCTTCCGTCGGATCAATAACAATGGTAGCGCCTGAATTCAAATATACAGTCCGATGTAAAGCCTTATCCATAAAATGATTGATTTTATATCGGATTACAATATCATTGGCATCTTCTACCAATTCAAGCGCAATATCAGGACCACTTGCTGTTTTTATTTTATTTTTTGAAATAAATTCTTCAAATTCTTTATAAACAGCCGGAATATTAGTAACAACTTTTTCTATGGAACTATTTTTATTGTCACGAAGCTGCAACAGATAATTTGGAAGTTCCTTATGAAGAATTGTATATTTGGATTGATGAATACCAAAGGAACAAATATGGTTATATTCATCCAACAACTGTGTTGCTTCGGATTCTAACTCTTCTTTAGAAGCATTGGAAGAATTGGTTCTTGCAACAATTCCATGATTCTCAGAAACAAAAGGTTCAAGTATTGTTTTTAAAGAATTTCTGATTGCCTTCTGCGGAATTTTTTTTGAAATTTGGATTCCGTTTCCTCCATAAACCAGAACAAGATTCTTTCCGGTTAAGGAAAATGCAGCACTGACTACCGGTGCTTTTGTTTTAACATCTTCTTTAATTACCTGAACAATTAGTTCATCTCCGATAGAAAGTTTTTTAGTGGATTGTTTCTTTGCAAAAAGGGGCTCTACTCCTGTAGACATATCTAAATAACAGGACACTCCTTCTGCAATATTTACAAAAGCAGCATTAATGTTCTTTAAGATATTATCAACACGACCGACATATATATTTCCGACACAGATGCCCTGTTTTTTACGACAGGCAGAAACCTGTGTCATGATTTTATCTTCATAAACAGCGCTGATAATGCTGTTTTTATAGTTAGTAATAACAAGCTCGTTCATTCTGTTTGAACTGCTCCTTTCTCCCCGGAACTGTCCATGGTTTTGTTAATAAGATTAGTATTTATGATACTCCATAAGAGGAACCAGCTTACGTTCCGGCATGGAACCTTCTTTGATACGACGTGCAATTTCCTGCTGGGAAACCTTGCGTAAAGATAAATCAGCAAAAGTTTCCAGACGGTGCACCTGATAGGCATAAGGATTATATTCTTTACCAAGAAATGCATAAAAAGCTTCCATAACAGTATCCGGCTTAATGTTATTTACACTTCCGGCTGATAATAACATATAAAATGCACAGCCGTTTTCATATACTCCGGAAAATTCTGTTGTTTTTCCTTCTGCGGAAGCCTCAAAAATAAATTCTGCCAAATCAATTTCCGCTTCGGTTTTCTTGGATTTTTTTATTACAGGAATTGATTTTTGACTGATAAATTCTTCAAACTTTTTTTCTAATATTTCTTTTGACAATTCTTCTTCATAACCATCTTTTTTCATAACAAGATAAGAAGAAGCAGCTACTAAAGCCATGGCTGTTTCTCTTTTTACCTGAGGAACCGGCGGAGGAAGAATTTCTGCGGATAAAATACGCATTCCATCCGCCATAACCTCATTTAAACGCTCTACCAGTTCTTCCATGGAAGGTGCGGTATGAAGTTCAATGTCAAAATATTCGCTTTCGCTGGTTTGTCCAACACCTAAAGGTGCAGCAAAGGACATAATCTGATGAGGATTAAATCCTTCGGTATATGCTACATCCAGACCGGAACGACGGATTGCCTTCTGAAAATAACGCATTACGTCCAGATGGCTGATAAATTTCATTGTATCATATTTGGCAAATTTAATTCTGATTTCCATTTGTATACTCTTTCTGCTATTATATATTCTTTCAGATAAAATTACTGCATGAATTTTTAGAGGTAATTTCAGTAATATTATGCCTGAATTAAGGATTCTCCTGCTTCGTTTCTTGGCTCATAGCATACGCCGCCATGGAATACCTTGGCACCACAGCCGGCACAACCCTTACGGCAGTTTGGTGTAACAACCTCCTGCTGCCCCTTCGTATATTCTCTCCAAAGGAAGGACTTGGTAACACCTGCATCAATAAAATCCCAAGGAAGAAGTTCCTTTTCTTCACGTTCTCTGTGGTTATAGAAGTCCATGGTAAGACCACATTCTTCAAAGGATTTTACCCACATGTCAAATTTGAAATGTTCGGACCAGGAGTCAAAGATACATCCATTATTATATGCGGTAACCAGTAAATCACAAAGCTTTCTGTCGCCCCGGGCAAAAACACCCTCCAGCATAGTAAGCTCAGCATCGTGCCAGTTGTATTTAATACTCTTGTTATTTAACTGCTCTTTTAACTTAGCGCTGAGCAGCTTTCTTTTTGCAATAAACTCTTCCTGCTTGGCCATTCTTGTCCATTGGAACGGAGTAAACGGCTTTGGTACAAAGAAAGAGGTACTGGTGGTAATACTGACTTTGCCGTTACGCTCACTCTTTGGAATAGTATAGTATTCTCTGGCAATCTTGTCGGATAAAACCGCAATTTGCTCGATATCATCTTCTGTTTCAGTCGGAAGACCCAGCATAAAATATAATTTAACCTTGTTCCAGCCACTGGTAAAGGCAGACATGGCACCGGTAAGAATATTTTCTTCGGATAAGCCCTTATTAATTACATTACGTAAGCGTTGGGAACCTGCTTCCGGTGCAAAGGTAAGGCTGCTCTTTTTAATGTCCTGTACTTTGCTCATAACATCCAGGGCAAAAGCATCAATACGAAGAGAAGGCAGGGAAATATTTACGCCCTCTTTTTTGAACGTATCAATTAAATAGTAAACCAGGTCGTGCAGTTGGGAATAATCACTGGAACTCAAGGAACTTAAGGAAATTTCCTCATGGCCGGTGTTTTTTATCATGGCTACTGCACGTTCTTTTAAAAATTCTACATCACGTTCACGGATTGGACGGTATAACATACCTGCCTGACAGAAACGGCATCCGCGGATACATCCGCGTTGAATTTCTAAAACAACCCTGTCCTGAACCGCTTTTACATAAGGAACCAATGGTTTTTCAGGGTAAAATGTGTCGGACAGATTCATTTCCACCTGTTTACGGATAGTTCTCTTTGCATGAGTATTATTTGGTTCAAAGGAAGCAAGAGTACCGTCTTCGTTGTAAGCCACATCATAAAACATCGGAACATATAATCCTTCGATTTCTGCCGCTTTTTCTAAAAACTGAATTCTGGTTCCGCCGTTTTTCTTATTTTCTTTATAGGCATCCAACAGTTGGTCGTATACAGTTTCTCCTTCACCGATATAGAAAATATCAAAGAAGTCTGCCAATGGCTCCGGATTATAGGAACATGGTCCTCCACCGATTACAATCGGATGCTCTTCCGTACGCTGCGCTGCCTTTAAAGGAATTTGGGATAAATCAAGAATCTGCAGTACGTTGGTGTAACACATTTCATACTGCAAAGTAATTCCAAGGAAATCAAAGTCCTTAACAGGTTGCTGGGATTCTAAAGCAAACAAAGGAATGTTTTTTTCACGCAGCACCTTGTCCATATCCATCCAAGGAGAATATACACGTTCGCAATAGGTATCTTCTCTTTTATTAAACATATCATATAAAATTTGAATACCCAGATGGGACATACCTATTTCGTAAACATCAGGAAAGCACATGCAAAAACGGATATCCACATCTGCAGGATTCTTTACCACCATATTTACTTCATTTCCTATATATCTTGCAGGTTTTTCTACCTGCATTAATATTTCATCAGATAATGCCAGTTTTCTCAAAAATTTCGCCTCCGTAATTCATGACATATTATGAAATATTATATCACATCTATTTCAGAAAAACAATGTCTGATGCAAGATAGTTATATACTTCCTCCACAAAATTTTCTTCCTTTAAAACAAATTTCATAACAAATATAACAAGGCAAAAAACAATAGAAAAAAAGGTTCGAATTAATATAGATTTGATTTGATATTCCTCTTCCATAATAAACTCCTTATACTTTATTTTTGTTCCAATTTTATGTTTCATAACATGATAATATTCTTATAGGGAAACTCTTGAAATAATCCCGTTAAAAAGCTATAATAGCTTCAATAACATAAGAATAAGGAGGAGCATCATGTCCTGGTGTCCAAAATGTAAAAATGAATATCGTGCCGGCATTACCGTTTGTCCGGATTGTAACGAAGAACTCATGGAAGAATTAACCGAAGCAATCGAGCTTGAATTTGTCCCTTTATTTCAAACCGATAACGAAGAATTAAAAACAAAGCTTGTAAAATATCTTGTCCATTGCGGCCGTAAGGTACAGGAACAGTCTGCAGAGGCAGAAACAGAGGAAGGTCTTCAGACCGTATATGCAATTTTTGTTCCGAAGGATGATTATGCAGAGGCTGTTCAGGAAATCCGTACCGTAATTGCCTATGATGCAAAGCAGGAAGCCGGCGAAGAAGATTTAAAACCAAGACACCGTGCTCCGGAACCTTCCACTCTTTATGTAGATGCAAAATCCCGGTATCAGGAATATAAATCTTCCGGTATTATGTTCCTTGCATTTGCAGTATTATTCCTTATTTTCGGAATTTTAAATCTGGTTGGCGTCATTAACATCATGGCTTCTACCGTATCCTTAATTATTGTATTTGGTGCAGTAGTTGGATTTGCTTATGTAGGAATCACATCGCTCATGAAGGTATCTTCTCTCGAGGAAGAAGCCTCCGCAGAAGAAAATGTCACAGAAGACATTCTGGATTACTTAAAGAGTGAATTTCCAAAAGAAGAGGTTGAAAAAATTCTGCCTGCCGGTGCAAATGCTGAGGATTTAACCAATGAAGAATTGTACTTTGTTAGAATTTCAGAAATCAAAAACTATGTCATGAGCGAATATCCGGGTAAAGATGAAAATTATCTGGATGCCTTAATTGAAGATTATTATAATTCCCTTGACCTGTAAGAGTACATAAAAAATAATGCACAGATATATCTGCAAGCAACGTGTTTTAGCACGTGCATAAAGATTTATCTGTGCATTTTATTTTTATGTAATCCGTTTTATACCTCAAAAGAAAACAGTTCTTCCAACTCTTCTTTGCTTAAAGAATTGATAAATACTTCCTTGGATTCGATTACCGAGTCGGAAAGCTCCTTCTTTTTCTTCTGTAATTTATAAATTTTTTCTTCAATGGTACCTTTAGTAATAAGCTTTATTACCTGTACGGAATTTTTTTGACCGATTCTGTGGGCACGGTCCGTCGCCTGGTCTTCCACCGCCGGATTCCACCATGGGTCAAAATGAATTACTGTATCTGCTCCGGTCAAATTAAGACCGGTTCCGCCTGCCTTTAAGGAAATCAGAAATAGTTGCCCTTCTCCGGCATTAAACCGCTTTACATAATCATTACGGTCGGTAACCTTTGTGCTGCCTTCCATGTAGAAATAATCATATTTTTGTTCATCCAGAACCTTTTGAATAATCTCTAACATAGAGGTAAACTGGGAAAATACCAGAATGCGATGTCCGTTGGAAATCAAATCCGGTAAAATCTGCATAAATAACTCCAGTTTTCCGCTTTCTCCCTCGTAATTATCAAGGAAAGTGCCCGGATGGCAGCAGATTTGACGAAGCCTTGTAAGTGCAGCAAGAATCTGGAAACGGGCATGTCCCATATTTGCAAAACCAAAATCATCACCCAATTCGCCACGGAAGCTTTCCAGGAAAGAAAGATAAATCTTCTTCTGGTCCATGGTTAAATCGGTCAGGAACTTGGTTTCCACTTTTTCCGGAAGTTCCTGCAGAACATCCTTTTTCATTCTTCTTAAAATAAACGGCCGGATACGTTTGTTTAAGCTGACAAGAGCCTCTTCATCATTCTTTAATATCTGCTTTTCATACTGCTTTACAAAGCGTGAATGTGTCAGCAGGTAATATGGCATAACAAAATCAAAAATCGACCAAAGTTCCGACAATGAATTTTCAATCGGAGTACCGGTTAGTGCAAAGCGATGCGCCGCATTTAAAGCTTTTACCGATTTTGCATTTAAGGATGCCGCATTTTTAATAAACTGGGCTTCATCCAAAAATACCGTATGGTAAAACCTTTCTTCATAATTGTTGATATCTCTTCGAAGCAACGGATATGAAGTAATGAACACATCGACCGGTTCCGTGGTTTTAATCAGGGAAAGACGTTCTTCCGGAACACCTGTAATTACCTGACAGCGAAGGTCCGGCGTAAAATTTTCAAGTTCATCCAACCAGTTATAAACCAATGAAGTAGGACAAACAATCAAAAATTGATTTTGTTCCCCTCTTGCTTTCATGGCTTTCATATATACAATAGCCTGTAAGGTTTTACCAAGACCCATATCATCTGCTAAAATACCGCCAAGCTGATGATCGGCAAGGGTCATTAACCATCGATAACCGATTTCCTGATACGGCCGCAGGGTTGCATTAATACCAGCCGGAAGTTCATAGTTTTGCTGCTCCATATTAGAAATAGTTTCGATTAATTGATGAAATTCTTCATTTTTTTGGACTTCTACAGCTGTCTCATCAAATAAATCATCTACATACAAAGCAAGACCTTTTGCTAATCGGAAGGTAGTCTCCGCTTCCATCTCTTTTGCAGAAACATTTAAATTATCCAGCAAATCTACCATCTTGCCGATTTCTTCTGATTCCAGATCAATAAAGCTTCCATCGGTCAAACGGAAGAATTTCTTTTTTAAGCGGTAGGAACGGAACAAATGCTGTAATTCTTCTTTGGAAATATCACCATAATTTAATTCCAGCTCCAGTAAATCAATATCGTCGGAAACCCGTAAACCCACCGAGAAGGAATTGCTTTGCTTTGCCTTCATTTTTTTGAAAGCATCGGAGTAAAATACATCACCGTATTCCATCAGCTTGGAAAGACCTTCTCTGATAAAGTGATATATTTCACCATCAGCCTTTAAAAGATAAAATCCGCTGTACGGTTCAAAGCCAAGTTCTTCCAGCTGATTAATAACAGCCATTTCTTTGTCACGTTTGCGAAGAACAATATATTCTCCACTGTTTAGGTTTTCAAAGGAATTAAATCGGTATTCTTCATACTTAAAGAACAACTCAACCTTAACATAATTCTGGTACTTATCAAAATACAGTTCTATGCTTAAGTCCGGAGAAATATAGCGTTCCTTTAGTTCCTCTGGAACTAAAATATCCATGGTGCCATGAAGCTTAGGAAGAACATTTTCTAAAAAGCGTTGTTTATAAATTCCTTGGAAAACCAAAGGTTTTTTCTCACCGCCGAGACTGTTAAAAAACGGCAGGAAGTTACGAAGAAACGGCTTGTCCGGAAGGAATAAGAAGCGGTCGCGGTATAAGATTTCCCCATTTTCGGACACCGGAATTACCGGTTCTCTGTCTTTATAATCCAGGGAAATATAATCTTCATCTGCCTGTAATTCGATTTCTATGTTAGGATTTTTAGGAATACAGCGTACTTCTTCGTAAAGATTTCCGTACAATTCCAGATTAAACGGTGTTCCGGCAAACTGGCGTAAAAACTTAATAAACAAGAACTTAGAAAGCACCATCTGGGACTTTTGGAAAATCAGTCCGGCATCACGGCCTTCTGCCAATTCGGTAACATCGTATATTTCAAGTAAAAAGTCAATAATAGCCTTTGAGGTACGGTCAAAAGCACTTTCTCCGGCAATGTAGCGGAATTCCTTGCCAAGTAAAATATTTTCCCGCTTGATGTAATCTTCCAGAAACTTCTTAATATTCTGCACCTTATACATCTTGGTGCTGCCGGCTTTTAATGAAATATATGCCTTACCCATATTGTTTCGGAGCATAGCAGGTACCGTAATAACCGGTTCGATACGGAACACTTCTCCGGTCATTGCCATGGTTTCCTGGTTATCGAAATATTCCAATACCTGATAGGCGCGTTTTTCTTCAGAATTTTTAGGAAGATTGCCTTCTGAACGCTCCTGATGCTTTAATAACATTAAAAGCGCCGCAACCACATGTTTGCAAGCGCCCTTTTCTTTGACAGAACTCGGGCAGTTACAGCTCGTCAAAAAGGAACCGTCTTCCTGTTCCTCAATCATAACTGTATAGTTGTAATTGCCCTTAACAATGACCTTGTAACGCTTGCTTGCTTTGGAATAAGAGGCATTCTGGATACGTCCGTTTTGGAAGTACTGCATACCTCTCATAAATGTTTTTTCATTAGAAGCAAGGTTACGTATCATGTTTTTTGTCAATTGTATCATATGCGTCCTCCGGATGTAACGCTAAATGTCAAGCTTTAACTGAATTTCCTCTTCTGCTTCAATCTTAAAGTCTTCTACTTTTTCCGGTTTCACTACCGGAAGTTCTTCTAAGGATGCCAATCCAAAGCTTCGAAGGAAGTCTTCGGTTGTACCAAAAAGAATCGGACGGCCCGGTGCATCCAAACGACCTACTTCCGCAATTAAGCCGTATTCTACCAGCTTATTTACCGCATGGTCGCAGCTGACACCACGGATTGCTTCGATTTCCTGACGGGTAATCGGTTGCTTATAGGCAACAATGGATAGTGTTTCCAGTAATACTTCGGTTAAAACATGTTTCTTTGGTACATGAGCAATTTTAATAATAGATTCGTACATTGTCTGCTTGGTAGACATCTGATAAGAGTCATTTAACTCAATAATTTGAATGCCGCGGTCTGCTGCACGGTAACGGTCCATCATATTTCTTGCCACACGGCGTACCGTATCCACATCATGGTCTAACGCCATGGCAATGCGCTCTGCTTCTACAGCTTCGCCCATGGTAAATAAAATTGCTTCAATCTGTGCTTCCAGTACCTGTATTTCGTTTGGTGTTTCCATCAAAGTTTTCCTTTCTATACAGCCGCTTTACAGCTGGCTTTCATCGATTTCAATGACATCATCTGCCAAATACTCAATTAAGATATCATCAAAAATTTCTTCCTGAATAATGCTGACACGACCCATTTTCATAAGTTCCAGCACACAAAGGAACGTAACAATCAAATCCATTTTATCGTTTTGTTCCTCTAACAGCTTACGGAAACTGAACTTTTTATTTGCAAGCCCGTATTCCTGTACGTAGCGCATCTTTTTAGAAAGATTTACCTCTTCCTTTTCGATTTTTCCAAACTTGCTGCGGACAGGGTCGATTTTATCCACCTGTTTTTTCATTACAGACTGGAAAATATCGTTTAATTTGGAAAGAGTTAAATCGCCAATGAGTTCCTCTAAGTTGATTTCTTCTTTAAAATCTGCAACCTCAGGTGGCAGAGTACTCTTTTTAAACATCATTTTATCTGCGTCAGTATGACGGTCACGAAGCTCTAAAGACATATATTTATACATTTTATACTCTAAGAGACGTTCTACCAGTTCCTGACGCGGATCTTCCTGCTCTTCTTCCTCTGTTTCTTCCTGAGGCAACAACATTCTGGACTTGATTTTAAGCAGTGTGGCAGCCATAACAAGGAATTCACTCATGTTGTCTAAGTCCTGCTTTTCCATTGCTTTTAAATAGTCCATATACTGCTCGGTAATAAGGGCAATCGGAATATCATAAATATCAATTTTGTTTTTTTCTATTAAGTGTAATAAGAGGTCTAACGGACCTTCAAATACTTCCAACTTTACAGGGATTGCCATATAAGGTTCTCCATTCTATTTGTATTTTATTTTCCTTTTAAAGTAAGGAAATTTACTTCTACCCGGTTAAAGAAACGAAGAGGTATGGTATGGGACCCCAGGCCTCTGCTTATAAAAATTTTACTGCCCCCGGAAAGTTCCATAAGTCCGGCGTCGCAGTCCGGCAAACGAAGCCTTGGTGAAACAACACCACCAACACCCGGAAGTCGTAACAAGCCACCATGCAAATGACCGGAAACAATAAAGTCTGCATTATATTTGTCATAGATAGATGCATATTCCGGATGGTGGGCCAAAAGAATCTGAAACATATGCTCAGGAATATTTATTTCAGGTAACTCTTCCGGATTATCATATAACTTACCTTTTTTATAAAATTTTCTCGGAAGGGATAAGCCGGTAATGCAAATATCAGGATTTTCCGGAAATAATACCGAGGTATTCTCTAAATAGCAAACTCCCTTCGGAAGATATGCAAGGTATTTTTTCCATGCTTCCGGAAATTGTTCCGAAAGAGATAATTCGTGATTTCCTGCAGAATAATATACCGGAACAGACAGTTTTGCAATTTCCTTCAAGAAATCATCCGCATAAGTATTTATTGGTTTATGCTTATTTACCAGGTCGCCGGCAAGTAAAATCACATCCGGCGAAAACAAAGCAATGTTTTGCATAAGCTTTGATAAATTCTTACGGTTATTATGTAGGTCAGATATCAGGCATATTTTAAGTTCTTTATTTTGTGGCATTTTTTGGCATTCTACATCTGTAGAGTTATATTGGACCAGCGAATGTTCCATCCACTCATATAACAGCCAGAGTACAACCGCCACCGGCAAAAGAACCAATAAAATCCACCACATAGTTTATCCTTATCTAATACAAAAACGTAAGCTAATTAATTTTTCTCCAACTATAAATATAACCTTTTCCGGTTTTCCTGTCAAGGAAATACAGCTTCTTTTCTTCCTAAAAATAGCTTAAAATTTTCTTTAAGTAATCCAAATAAGTTGCTTCTTTAATTTCCTTTTCTGCCACCAATGCAATCCGGCCGATTTCTTTGCCGTTTATCGAATAAATAATAGCTCCCAGCTCTTCTCCTTGTTCCACCGGAGCTGTTACGCTGTCAAACACAATACTTTCCTCTGCTATATTTTCTATTTCCGCTTTATTTACAGTAATATAACGGAAATTTTCCTTCGGAATCAGCACAAGTTCCTCTTCCATGCTTTTTTCCACAGGAACCTTAAGTTCCTCTAAATCCGAATGATCATCTACATAAATTTTGCACTGGGAAAAGCCGTAATTTAATAAGGTTGCGGCTTCCCTGAAACGGGTTTTGGTATCCGGTGCGGAAAGTACTACCGCAATCATATTGATGTCATTTCTTGTAGCTGTTGCACTTAAACAATATCTTGCTTTTCCTGTGGAGCCGGTCTTTAAACCTGTAATTCCTTCATAAGAATTCAAAAGTTTATTTGTATTGGTCAGACCAAATTCCGAAGAACCCTTATTGGTTTCATGGGTAAAGGAATCAATTCTTGTGGTGGTATACTGCATTACATCCGGATATTTACTCATAAGTTCCTTGGACATAAGCGCAATATCATATGCGGTAGAAACATGACCATCTACGTCAAGGCCACAGCAATTAACAAAATTTGTGTTGTTCATTCCAAGCTCTTTTGCTTTTTTATTCATTTCGGAAACAAAGGCTTCTTCCGTACCTGCTAAATGCTCTGCCATTGCCACACAGGCATCGTTTGCACTGGCTATGGAAATACATTTAATTAAAGTTTCCACCGTTTGCTGTTCTCCTGCTTCCAGATACACCTGGGAACCTCCCATGCTTGCTGCATGATCTGTTGTGGTTACTACGGTATCTTTTGTAATTGTTCCATCTTCCAATGCTTCATAAATCAGTAATAGTGTCATGATTTTTGTGATACTGGCCGGAGGTAAAACCTTATGCATATCCTTTTCATGAAGTACGGTTCCCGTGGATGCCTCCATAAGCACATAGGACTCTGACTGCAGCTGCGGTTTCTCCCCTTCTGCAAAACATAGTACTTTTCCTTCCAAACAGATGACAAAGCAAAGTACAACTATAGCAATAACTCTTTTCATTTTATCTCTCCTAAAATCTTCTGTACAACATATATATTTACCTTTATTCCCATTTATGAAATGAAGCAAAAGAAAAAGCACAGCGATTTATCACTGTGCTTATTTCTTATAAATTAAATTAAAATCTGGTACATCCGTCCTTTGTCACAATACCAAGAACATGCTTCGGAGCCTCGATGCGTTCTTTCGAAAGCTTATATGCTGCCTGGAGTCTCGGAGATGCAGCTTTTAATTTGGTAAGGTCGTTGGCATAAAGTCTTGCTAATGATTCGCCCTTGCGGACATAATCACCAACCTTTTTATGAATTTTAATACCTACACTTAAATCAATTTCACTTTCTTTTGTTTCACGGCCGCCGCCAAGAACTAAAGAAGTCATACCGATTTCATCGGTTAGGATTTCAGCCACGTAACCGTCTTCGGTTGCCACAATTTCCTCTACAAATTCGGTACGCGGGAATTTTTCAGGATTCCAAACATAGGAAGCATCACCGCCCTGAACTTCTACAAACTCAGCAAGCTTCTTTAAAGCACTGCCATCCTCAATAGTGGACTGAAGTAATGCTTCCGCCTCAGCAACCGTTTTTGCCCGGTCTGCACCAAGTAACATATAAGAGGCAAGTGTCATACATGCTTCCAGTAAATCTGCCGGGCCCTGGCCTTTTAAGGTTTTAATTGCTTCTTTTACTTCGAGAGCATTTCCTACATATTTTCCGAGAGGCTGGCTCATATCAGAAAGCACCGCATAGGTTTCCCTACCGACACCGTTGCCGATTTCCACCATTGTCTTTGCCAGTGCTTCTGCCTCATCCAGAGTCTTCATAAATGCACCGTTTCCGCACTTGACATCAAGCACAATAACATCGGAGCCAGCTGCAATTTTCTTACTCATAATACTGGATGAGATTAAGGATAAATTATCTACCGTTGCGGTCACGTCACGAAGAGCATACATTTTTTTATCTGCAGGAGCAAGATTTGCCGTCTGACCGATAATTGCAAGCTTCATACGGTTCACATTATCAAAAAATTCCTGCTCGGAAAGAGACACAGAAAAGCCCGGGAAGCTTTCTAATTTATCAATGGTGCCACCGGTATGGCCAAGACCTCTGCCGGACATTTTAGCCACAGGAACACCTAGAGCAGCTACCATTGGACCAAGAATCAGGGAGGTTTTATCACCCACGCCTCCGGTGCTGTGCTTATCCGCCTTTTTACCCACAATCGGAGACAAATCAAGAACATCACCGCTGTTTACCATAGCCATAGTAAGGTCAATGGTCTCCTGAAGATTCATTTCTTTTAAACAGACTGCCATTAAGAATGCAGACATCTGATAATCCGGAATATTTCCTTTTGTGTATCCGTCAACAATAAAATTAATTTCTTCTTTGGTAAGAATTTCTCCATGTTTCTTTTTTGTTATCAGGTCATACATTCTCATAAGCCTACCTCCGACTGCTTGTGTAACTAATACTTCTCTTGATTATATGATATCTATTTTTCATACTATTTTCAAGTTAATTCTGATTTTTTTACAATTTTTTATTGACGAATCTAACTTTATTTACTATTATATATAATAAATATCTTTATTGCTTTAAACGGCCAAAGTGAAATAAAGAAATAATTGCTAAAGCAAAACACCCATAAGGAGGAAAAAATCATGGGATTCAACTACGTAAAAGAACTTATTTCTCCGGAGGAAATTAAAAAACTTTACCCTCTGACAGAAGAATTAAAACAGAAAAAAGCACAGCGTGACAAAGAAATCAAAGCTGTTTTTGAGGGAAAAGACAATCGATTTTTGGCCATTATCGGACCTTGTTCCGCTGATAATGAAGATGCAGTATGCGAATATATCAACCGTTTGGCAGTCGTACAGGATAAAATCAAGGACAAAGTTCTGATTATTCCTCGTATTTACACGAATAAGCCTCGTACCACCGGCGAAGGCTATATGGGTCTGGTTCATCAGCCGGACCCGCATAAAAAGGCAGATTTTCAGGAAGGCTTACATGCTGTAAGAAAAATGCATCTTCGTGCCATTGCAGAAACCGGACTTTCTGCCGCAGATGAAATGTTATATCCGGAAAATTTCCCATACATTGACGACCTGCTTTCCTATGTAGCCGTAGGCGCCCGTTCCGTAGAGGACCAGCAGCATCGTCTTACCGTTTCCGGTATGGATGTACCTGTCGGCATGAAAAATCCAACCAGCGGTGATTTTTCCGTTATGTTAAATTCCTGCATAGCGGCACAGATTCCTCACACCTTCCTCTATCGTCAGTGGGAAGTAGATACACCGGGTAATCCGTTAACCCACACCATTCTTCGCGGTGCGGTAAACAAGCATGGCCAGTGCATTTCCAACTATCACTATGAGGATTTAATGAGACTTCTTGCTATGTATCAGGAACGTCCGATGTTAAAGAATCCGGCTGCAATTATTGATGCTAACCATTCCAACTCCAATAAAAAGTTCGATGAACAGCCTCGTATTGTATCTGAAGTACTTCATCACCGTCGTACCAATGCAGAGCTTGAAAATCTGATTAAGGGTGTTATGGTAGAAAGTTATCTGGTAGAAGGCACACAGAAGCTTTCGGAGGGAACTTACGGTAAATCCATTACTGACCCATGTCTTGGCTGGGAAGCCACCGAAAAGCTTCTGTATACCATTGCTGAGCGGGTTTAATTGAAGTTTAATATTTCATAATATGAGAGCCTCAATTTGATATATATCTCCGTGTACGTGGTAAACCACTGTACTACTCCGATATATATCAAATTGGGGCTCTTGCTTTATGATATTATTTTTCTTCCATAAACCCGTTCGGCAAAAGGTATGAAATTACTGTACATTAAACTCTACCCAATACTCACCGGTATCATAATCACCGGTTTTTCTAAAATCCATAAACTCCTTAATTATTCGATAGGTTCCGTTTGGCAGTTCACCAAACATCCACTCCCAGTTGATGTCAAACTCTCTGGTTTCACCCTTGGAAATCGGATAGCCGATACTGTTCCATGCTCTTCCGTCTACACCTTCCGGCAACGGCAACTCTTCCACTGCCTTCCAGGTTCCATCCACCAATGTAATTAACCGGTAAGGCTCACCTGTTAAAATATCGCCGGTTGGATTACCACCGGACTGGGTAACAACAAGGGTCAGCCCGGTTGCTGACACATTTTTTACTTCAAAACTCAGTCCCCAATCAGGAAATCCTTTATCTGCCTGACCGGGTGCGGTCGTAGTTTCTTCTGATGCTTTCAAATTATCCGTGTTCATTTCGTAATTGGAATCGCCTGCATTATCAGCAATATAATCGTTAGTCATATTACTATAATTTTTATCGGATGAGGAATCCATATCATATTTTGGTGATTCTGCTTTTGTATTAAAGCTTTCTCCCTGTGTCACCGGCTTCATTTGGTCTGTGGATTCATATGCCGCATCATTTTTAGCTGCCGAAAAAGGCATTACTTTCATACTGAGACCTACAATAATGCAAAGGCAAGCCGCCAAGGAACCCCATTTCAAATAGGGATAAATTTTTGTAATTCTACCGGATTTTTTTACCGGTTCTGTTGCTTTATCAGCATTATCCAACAACCCTTTTGGTGCAGCTTCTTCAATAAACTCTTCCCTTACCTGACCAAGGGTTTCCAACAATTTTTCTTTACTCATAGAACAATCCCTTCTTTCTCCAGAACCTCTTTTAAAGTATTACGGGTACGATGTAAAATCATTTTCACTTTGCTATCCGACATGGAAAATTCCTCTGCAATCTCGCTAATCGGACGAAGATACCAATACCGTTGAATAAAAACCTTACGCTTTTCTGCAGGCAGTTTCTCTAAAAAGCTGTTTAACTGCTCTACAAACAGCTTATCAGAAATCGCCTGCTCCGTAGTATTTTTATCCGGTATACATTCCTCCAGCTCCTCCAGGGCACAGGCCACCTGACCGCCGCCACGTTTTAGGCTGCTGTTATGACGATACTTCGATATTGCAAAATTACGGGTGATTTTTCCTAAAAAAGCGGCCAGTTTTTCCGGAATCTGCGGTGGAATCACTTCCCAGGCTTTCATATACGTATCATTCACACATTCTTCAGAATCTTCTTCGTTATAAAGAATGTTGTACGCAATGGTATGACATAACTTACCATACTTTGCTGCAGTTTCCGCTATGGCCGTTTCCGAACGTTCGAAATATAATTGAATTATATTTTTGTCTTCCATGGAACAATTCTCCTTTGTTTTATTAAGGCCTTTCACCCTAATAGACGATAAAAAATTATCACTGGTCACATGTTTTTATAAAAAAATCTGTCACAAATTTAATTATGTGACAGATTTCAAGGCAAACATTATTTACTGTTTTTTCTCCTTATACCAGCGAAGCAAAGAAGGACACTCTACTGTAAAAGATGTACCCCAATAAATTTCACCCTCCGGAGAAATATGGTAGATCGACTTGGATGCATCCTTAAACACTGCCATAATCCAGTCATAAGAAAGGATTTCCTCTACCTTTGCAGGGTCATCAATTTCTTTAAAACTATCACAGGTCATATCATCAAACAGATAGTCCGGCGCATCATAATCATATTCCCATGGACCATCCTCACCGTTGGAGGATATACCAATATAAATAATCTTGTCTGCCTCATTAATGTGGGCATATTCCTGATTATACGCCTTTTCCAGCTGTCTTAAATGGTACCATTCGGATGATTTTACTGTTTTGATAACATAAAGCAAGCCGAAAGACAGAAAAAACAAGCTAACCAGTAGTATCACAATCCATTTAATTATTACACTCTTATCCTGTATTTGAATCTTACACATACTAATTCTCCCATCAAAATCTATTTTCTGTTGATATATTTTTCTTTATATGCCAAAATTGCTGCAATCGTCTTGGAATCGGAAATTTCACCGGACAAAATCATATCAATTAAGTCTTCCAGTTCGTACTTCTGAACCTCTAAAAACTCATCTTCATCTAAGTTCTGCTTGGTTGGAACCAGGTCTGTTGCACAGTAAATTTCAATATATTCGTCACAATAAGCAAAAGCGGAATAAAACTTGAGAAGAAGCTCAATATTGTTGCATTTAAATCCGATTTCCTCTTCGCACTCTCTGGCAGCAGCGGTTTTACGGTCTTCTCCCGAATTTAAGCAGCCTGCCGGAATCTCCAGTGACATTTTATCGCAGCCGGAACGGTACTGGCTCACCATGTAAATTTTACCGTCCTTATCTACGGGAACTACCGCAGCCGCGCCGTTATGATGCAGGTAGTCCCACTTCATGATGTGACCCTCCGGGGTCTGCATGGTATCCTCGTAAAAATCAAGGATTTTTCCTTTATATTTTAATTCTCTGCCGATTCGTTTAATTTGGTCCATGATTGTTCTCTCTTTCTGCAATTATTCTATGCTGTTATTATATAATTCCAGCATTTGCGACATCAGCTCTGCGTCCAGCTCAAAGCCTTTTTTCTTATCAAAATTTTCTCTTATATAGGCTGTTGCCTGTTCTTCGGTAAGATGCCCACCCATGCTTTCTGTGTAAGCATTTGCACCTTTGTTATATTCTTCCACATATGCTTTTCTGTTTTCGGAGCAAAAGATAAAATTATGTCCACGGTCTTTATACCGCACAAAAGAATAACGCTCGTTGCCGGAAAACTTCTCGAAATACCGGTCAAAGCTGATTTCAATCGGAATCATTTCGTCATCTTCACTATGCACAAACAGAACCGGTACTTCACAAGACTTCAGGCTGTCAAGAATACTCATAGAGGCATATTCCCCAAAGGTTTTCTTTTCATGCTTTACAAAAATCGGCAATACAAAATCAATAATGTTTCCGACAATTTTTCTGCCTTCGCACTCTAACATATCCAACGACTCGTTAAAGCCGGAAACAATTACGGCTGCTTTAACATCCGGATGAAGCTTGGTTACCGAACCAACGGAATAGCCACCCCAGCTGTGTCCCCAAAGAACGATAGGAATACCTTCAAATTCCGATTTTACAAAGCGAAGCGCATAGTCCAAGTCGATAATTCCCTGCGGAAGACCTCCTACTGCATCGCCTTCGCTTTCATTGTTACCGGTAGCATCATAAGCAAACACCCAGTAACCATTACTTGCAAAGTAATCCGCAATATTCATGTAACTACATTGACCGCCTCCAAGACCGTGGGCAATCACAACCATACCCTTTGGTAATTCACTGCTCCGATAATACTTGTAGCCGGTCAGTTTTTGACCTTTATCGGATGTAAAAGTATATTTTTCACGAGAAAGACCGTCAAAATCCTCAACCCGAAAGGCATAAACTTCTCCGGTGGTAAAGCGTTTGCCAAAATTGTCGTTATAAACAGACATAGCCAGGGGTTTAGGAAGAATCAATGCTGCTAAAATAAGCAATGCCAGTAAAATTCCTATAATAATCAAAGTAATCTTCATAGTTTTGTTCAAAGTTAATCTCCTTATGGTTCTTCAAAATACATTTTTAAATCTAATTTTTCACAGTCATATCCTACGAACTTGATGTCATTACGCCCCTGCTTTAATGAGATGGTTTTTATAACTGCTGCAGAGGTTTCTTCATTGAATTCTACAAGTGTAGTTACGTTTCCATCCGCATCCACATGCACAAGTTTACCAGTGCCATCAGTAAGAGAACAAATAATTTCCATGGATAATTCTTTATCTTCTGATAAATTCCAGGTATGTAAGGTCTGACGCCCGTCAAACTTAGATACTGTAAAGGAATAGCCGCCCTCAACCGGATTAAATACGGAACCTTCCTTAGAATAACGGTCGCCCTGACTTGCCAACTTTTCAATAGAATCATATTCTTCTTTTGCGTAGGTGTTGCTACAGCCAATCAGACAAAGTGCAAACAATAAGACTACAATTATTTTTTTCATTATTCTCTTCTCCCGTTATAAAAGTAACACCTATAGTAAATGACCATCCATCAGACTCTGCAGTCCATCCACAAGACCTTTAAAATGTGTTTGGAAACGTTTATCTGTTTTTGCATACTGCAAGGCATTAAACCGAATCAGACGATCTACAATATGCCTGGAAATAAATTGCTTATACTCTGTATTGTTTTCAAATCGATGGATACGCAGATTTCCCTGCTTTTCCTCTTCCAGTAATCGTATGTACAAATCCGGAATAAAAGTTGCCTTTTGCACCGGTACTGCTGTTTCACAAACCAGTTCTACAGACCAGCTTGTTTTTCCACGTTGAAAACCTTCTTCCGACAATTCATAAACCGTACAACTTTTATTTTGATAAATTGCCTCCAAAGCACCCGGATAACACTCATAGCAACTTGGAATCCCGGACTCATCCGTGGAAATAATAAAGTCAAAGTCATCCTTTTTTGCGCCAAACAGCAATCCTGTTACCAGATTTTCAATTGCATATACATAAGCTTTTCCATGAGTAGACACTCTTGGTTCTAAAACTTTGATATCAGGGGTTGATGACACATGAAATAACATTGTTTTTCCTCTTTTCTTTGTTACTATTTCTTCAACCCGGTAGCCTTTTCATAACAAGCATCACAGGCCTTAATAACTGCATTTCTAAAACCTGCCTCTTCCAGTGCTGCCACAGCCGCAATGGTAGTTCCGCCCGGGGAACATACATTATCCTTTAACTTACCAGGATGTTCCCCTGTTTCCAAAAGCATTTTAGCAGAGCCGATTACGGTTTGGGCAACCATTTCATAGGCCGTAGCCCGTGGAATTCCAAATTTTACAGCACCGTCTGCCAATGCTTCCATGAAAATATATACAAACGCCGGAGAACTTCCGTTAGCCACTACTGCAGCGTCCATTAAACGCTCCGGAAGTTCAACCATTTTACCGACAGTTTCAAACAAATCCTGTACTAATTTCTTTTCTACAGCTGTAAAATCATTGCTACCATAGCAAACCGCGGTCATACCTTCGCCAACCATGGCAGGTGTATTTGGCATGGTGCGGACAATCTTTGTTTTACCGCCGGTTTCCTGGCTTAAATACTCTACGGTTACGCCCGGAGCAAGAGAAATAATAACCTGTCCATCAAAGGTATTTGCCTTAATTACAGGAAGTACCTCTCCAAAGGACTGAGGCTTTACTGCCAGGAGCACACATTCACTGGTTTGTACTAATTTTTCCAGGGATTCCGCTTGTTCTACTCCTGTAGTTTCATGTGCGCGCTTATTACTAAACTCGTCCGCGCAAAAGAATGTCAGCTGTTCTGCGCCTAATAACTTTGTTGCTCCCATTAGTAATGGTAATCCCATATTTCCTGCACCGATAAAACCTATTTTTTTCATAATCAATTCTCCTTTTTTATTATTAAATGATGAAAAAATGCAATTTGCTTATATTCTTCTATATTTTCCACCCGATGCTCCATCTGAAGCATTTTCTCCTGCCACCCGGCATCCTTATGACACTCCTGATTTTGCTGTAAGTCCCAAAAGGTTCGCATACCAAGTGTTTTCGTGATTTTAAGCTCAGGATTCCAGGTTTCTATATCAGAATCCTCGTAATAATGGATAGCACCATACTGTCCGGATTCTCCAGCTTTGCCATCGAGCAATGCATTGGCATGTTCAAAATTATTTAATAACACTACCATCTGCATGACGCGTCCGGGGCGGTTATGCTTCACCAGAGAAATAAATCCGTCCGGTTTTAAAATACGTGCAAATTCAGATAAAATATCTTCTCTGTCTAAGGCGTATTCCAATACATTATGGCAAATAATTATGTCAAAGCATTCTGATGGCAATTCCTTTAACTTATCAGTACTACCGGTAAGCTGTTCATAGGAATTCTCCTGCCATCGTGTATTCACTGCTTCTTCCGAAGGTTCTATAGCAACAACAGAATTATTTTTGGCATAATGATTTGCCGTTACGCCGGTTCCGCTTCCAAAATCCAGAATTCTTTTATTCTTAATCTCACCAAGTTGCTGCCATACCATGTACTTCATTAGTGCATCCCATGGCGGTAATATATTTAAGGTTTGCATATCTTATCTCCCTTAAATTTTTCTTTCTTTCCAATAAAGGATAACAGAAACAATAAAACCATTATTATAAGATAAATATTATAAACTATATGTAATACATCTCCATCAACACGGAAAGAACCGATATAAAAGACGCGTCCTAAGGTTGGGCAAGATACTGCAATAATAACAAAAACAACTGCAGCAACAAACATTAGTAAACTGATGAGTCTTAGTACAACTTTACTATTCATAATGGTTCTCCTTTCTTTACCGCATTAACGCAACAATATCATTAATACATCTTACCACAATTAGATTTGAAATACAACTAAAAAGGCCCTACTTTTTACAGAGCAATATAATAGTAACTCTACTTGAAAACAAAAAAACAGAAAAGCCTGTATTTCTACAAACTTTTCTGTATTTTTCATGTACTTACTTTGCGTAGTCAATTGCTCTTGACTCGCGGATAACATTGATTTTAATCTGACCCGGATATTCTAACTCCGCTTCAATCTTCTTTGACAATTCTCTTGCCATAAGTACCATATCGTCATCGGATACCTGTTCCGGTACAACCATAACACGTACTTCACGACCGGCCTGGATAGCAAAGGACTTGTCCACTCCTTTAAAGCTGTTGGTAATATCTTCTAACTGTTTCAGTCGATTTGTGTAAGCTTCCAGTGTTTCTCTTCTTGCACCTGGACGTGCAGCAGAAATAGTGTCTGCGGCCTGAACAATACAAGCAATTAAAGACTGGAATTCTACGTCACCGTGATGTGCTTCTACAGCATTGATAACGATGGCAGATTCCTTATACTTACGGCATAAATCCACACCGATCTGAACATGGGTTCCTTCCATTTCGCGGTCTATCGATTTTCCGATGTCATGTAATAAACCTGCACGCTTTGCAAGTCTTACATCCACCCCAATCTCAGCAGCTAATAAACCGGAAAGGATGGCAACTTCCACAGAATGACGAAGTGCATTCTGTCCATAGCTCGTACGGTACTTCATTCTACCAAGAAGCTTAATGAGTTCCGGATGAATTCCATGAACGCCAACCTCAAGGGCAGCGGATTCACCTTCTTCACGGATCATGGTTTCAACTTCTTTCTGAGCCTTTTCCACCATTTCTTCAATTCTGGCAGGATGAATTCGACCGTCTACAATTAACTTTTCAAGTGCAATACGGGCAACGTCACGACGGATTGGGTCGAAACCGGAAAGAACTACTGCTTCCGGAGTATCGTCGATGATTAACTCAACGCCGGTAAGCGTTTCTAAGGTACGAATGTTACGTCCTTCTCTACCGATAATTCTACCCTTCATTTCGTCGTTAGGAAGCTGTACTACGGAAATTGTAGATTCAGCCACATGATCTGCAGCACAACGCTGGATAGCAGCGACAACATATTCCTTTGCCTTTTTATCTGCTTCTTCCTTTGCTGCGTTTTCCAGCTCTTTAATAAGAACTGCAGTTTCATGCTTTACTTCATCTTCCACAGACTTAATAAGATATTCCTTTGCTTGTTCGGAGGTTAAACCCGAGATTTTCTCAAGTTCCTGCAGCTGGTGCTGACGAGCATTCTCTACTTCACCACGTAAGCGGTCAAGTTCAGCTTCCTTTGCAGTCATCTTGGCTTCCCGTTTTTCCAATGTTTCCGCTTTTTTGTCGATTGCTTCTTCCTTGGAAAGAACTCTCTTTTCGTAGCGCTGGATTTCAGCTCTGCGTTCCTTAGATTCTCTCTCCAGCTCATTCTTAGTCTTGATAGACTCTTCCTTGGCTTCAAGCAATGCTTCACGCTTTTTGGTTTCTGCTGTTTTTAATGCGTCGTCGATGATTTCTCTTGCCTTAACCTCTGCAGTACCAACCTTTGCTTCGTAAACTTTTTTACGGTAAGCGATGGCTGCAAACCAGGCGATGACACCAACCACTAAAGCAGCGACCACAGCGATAACAATCGCTAAAATCGGATCCATGACAGGAGCACCTCCTTATTCAATTTTTGCTGTATTCCATAGCTTGGATAAGCCACTACAACCTAAATATTTCTTAAACTGGACATAGTAATCCCAATTCTAAAAATACAACATATAAATTTTATACTTTTTTTAGGAGTCTGTCAAGTGTTGTTTACACATTTTCTAGTATTTCTTTACAATATAAGTTCCCCTATATAGTAGAAACCCTTACATTCTTTTAAATTAACTGGGACTAATTTACCAATTAATTCTTTACCTCCGTTAAAATGTACCAGCAGATTATTGCTGAGTCTTCCGGTTAACCTACCTTCCCCCTGCTCGTTTTCTTCCTCCACCAGAACCTCCATGGTTTTACCGGTGTACCGGTTGGCACATGCCTCAGAAGTAATCCTAATTTCCTCTAAAAGACGGTTAAAGCGGTCTTTTACTACTTCTTCCGGCACCTGGTTTTCCATCTTTGCAGCTACCGTACCGGTTCTCTTAGAATAGATAAAGGTATAAGCAGAATCAAAACCGGCTTTTCTTACAACGTCTATGGTTTCTAAGAAATCTTCTTCGGTTTCTCCCGGAAAGCCGACAATAATGTCAGTGGTTAAGGAAACTTCCGGCATAGCGGTTTTGATTTTATCAACCAATAACAAATACTCTTCCTTGGTATACTTACGGTTCATTTCTTTTAAAACCTTGGTGCTGCCGGACTGCATCGGTAAATGCAAATGGGTACAAATCTTTTTGGAATTTTTCATTGTTTCGATAAGTTCATCGGACAAATCCTTTGGATGGGAGGTCATAAAGCGGATACGTTTGATCCCTTCCACCTCTTCTACCATTTTAAGAAGTTCTGCAAAAGAAATCGGATTTTCTAAGGTTTTACCATAGGAATTCACATTCTGGCCAAGAAGCATAATCTCCACAATACCCTCAGAAGCCAGCTTCTTTACTTCGGCAATGATATCCTCCGGTTTTCTGCTGCGCTCACGGCCTCTTACATAAGGTACGATACAATAGCTGCAGAAATTATTGCAGCCGTACATAATGTTAACGCCTGCTTTAAACTTGTATTTATGCTCACTCGGTAAATCTTCCACAATCTGTTCGGTGCCTTCCCAGACATCCACCACCATCTTGCCCCGCAAAATATCTTCGTATAAAAGTTCTGCTAATTTGAAAATATTATGGGTACCGAACACAATGTCTACAAAGCGGTAGCTCTTCTTAATCTTTTCCACCACATGTGCTTCCTGCATCATGCACCCGCACATGGCAATCTTCATGTCAGGATTTTTCTTCTTCATGGTACCGAGATAGCCGATACGTCCGTAAACCCTTGTATTTGCGTTTTCTCTAACAGTACAGGTGTTATAAAGAACAAAATCCGCCTTTTCCGTATCGGTTTCCACATAACCGATGGTTTCCAAAATACCGGCTAATTTTTCGGAATCCTTGGAGTTCATCTGACATCCGAAGGTCTGGATATGATAGGTCAGTTTACGGCCTTTTTCGGCCACCTGCTCTTCCATCCATCCTTTCAGTAAATCCATGAAATAATACTGGCGTTCCGGTTCTGTAGTAGGAATCTGTTCTAAGGATACTTCTTTTATTTTCTTTAACCATTCACTCATAAAAATCTCCTGAAAATGGGGCCGATGGAAAACAGCCGGCCCCAAAATGTTAACGAATTTGTCCGTTACCAAAAATAATATACTTTGTTGTTGTAAGTTCTTCTAAACCAAGAGGACCTCTTGCATGAAGCTTCTGGGTACTGATGCCGATTTCCGCACCAAAACCAAATTCGCCGCCGTCGGTAAAACGTGTGGAGGCATTAACATATACTGCGGCTGCGTCGATTTCGTTTAAGAAACGAAGGGAATTCTCATAATCTTTAGTAATAATGGACTCGGAATGACCGGTGTTATGCTCATTGATATGTGCAATTGCTTCATCAATGGAATCCACAATTTTAACAGAAATCAGTCTGTCTAAATATTCTTTATAGAAATCTTCTTCCGTAGCTGCTTCCATCTGAGGGCAGATTGCACGTGCACGTTCGTCTGCACGCATCACAACGGCCTTTTCTGTAAGTTTTTTATAAAGCATAGGTAAGAAGTCCTTTGCAACGCTTTCGTGCACTACAAGGGATTCTGCTGCGTTACAGACGCCAAGACGTTGTGTCTTTGCATTGTCAATAATATTAAGTGCCATTTCGAAATCTGCAGATGCGTCCACATAAATATGACAGTTACCGGTTCCGGTTTCAATAACAGGTACAGTACTGTTTTCAACTACGCTCTTAATCAGGCCTGCGCCACCGCGCGGAATTAAAACATCTACATATTCGTTTAAGCGCATCAGGGCGGTTGCTGTTGCTCTGTCGGTGGATTCAATAATTTGTACCACATTCTCACAAACACCCTGTTCTTTGAGAGCTGCACGGATTACCTTTGTAATGGCAAGATTGGAATGGATGCAGTCGCTTCCGCCGCGTAAAATAACCGCATTACCGGTTTTAAAGCATAAGCAGAACGCATCCGGAGTCACATTCGGACGGGATTCATAAATCATGCCGATAACTCCGAGAGGAACTCTCTTTTTACCAATCATAAGTCCGTTCGGACGGTTTGTCATGGAAAGAACCTCACCTACCGGATCCTTTAAATCAGCAACCTGAAGGATTCCGTCTGCCATGGACTTAACTCTTGTTTCATTTATGGAAAGACGGTCCAGCAAAGCTTCGGACATACCGTTTTCCTTTGCATTTTTTACGTCAATTTCGTTTGCAGCAATAATATCGGCACTGTTTGCAACTAATGCAGCCGCTACAGCCTTTAATGCTTCGTTTTTCTTACTTGTAGATAAAATTGCCAAATGGCGGGACGCTGCTTTGGCACATTTGCCTATTTCATTTAATTCCATATCTCAATCCTCCTGTTTCCTCCCAAATTTCCTTATATATCAACACAATGTTTTATTTATGCGTTATGTAATTCAGCAAATGAAATTCTTCCACCTTATGGGCAACAAATAACGTACCTACCTGCTCACCATCCATTACCCTGCGTAAGTTTTCAATATCATCACCATTGGCAATAATCATATCTGCACCGGAGTCCGTTGCAATTTTCGCTGCAGAAAGCTTGGTCTGCATGCCTCCGGTTCCCACATTACTGGAACTGCCCTTTGCCATACCCAGTACGGAATCATTTACATCGTCAATCTGATGGAAAAATACCGCATCCGGGTTCTTTTTCGGATCGTCGGAATACAATCCGTCAATATCGGATAATAAAATTACTAAATCTCCGTGAATCATTGCAGTAACCAGAGCTGCCAATGTATCATTTTCACCGATACCAAGATTTTCCATTTCGTCAGTGGAAACCGTATCGTTTTCATTTACAATCGGAATAACGCCCATTTTAAACAACTGTTCAAAGGTGTTGCAGGCATTCTGTCTGGTAATATCATTTAAAATTGTAAACTTGGTCATAAGAATCTGGGCACAGGGCTGATGATACTCGGAAAACAGTTTCTGGTACACAGTCATAAGACTCGCCTGACCGATGGCTGCACAAGCCTGCTTTTCAGAAAGAGACTTTGGACGCTCCTGCATGCCGATGGATTTTCTGCCCACTGCAACTGCACCGGAGGTTACCAGAACAACTTCTTTCCCCTGATTATGAAGGTCGGTAAGAAGACGTACCAGCTTTTCCAGCTTGGCAAAATTAATGTTCCCTGTTGCTTCGTGTGTAATGGTGGAAGAACCAACCTTTACCACGATTCTCTGCTTTTTGCTTAAGTTTTCTCTCATCTCGTCCATGATTATCCTCGATTCTTACTATATACTGTCGTAATTGCCTCAAATACTTTAATTCCGTCTACTGCCGCACTGGTAATGCCACCGGCATAGCCTGCTCCTTCTCCGCATGGATAAAATCCCGGGATATCCGACTGATAGTCTTCTCCTCTGACGATACGTACCGGAGAAGATGTTCTGGTTTCTACGCCCAACAATACGCTGTCTTTTCCTGCAAAGCCCGGTATTTTTTTATCAAATGCAAAAATACCTTCTTTTAAGCTTTCCAGAACATAGCCCGGAAGGCATTCCGATAAATCAGCAAATTGCCAAGCACCTTTCGTATTAGGAACAATTTCTCCTATTGTAGCAGACTTTTTCCCACTTAACAAGTCTCCAAATAATTGCATCGGAATTTTTCCGCTGCCGGCACAAAATGCCGCTTCCTCCCATTTACGCTGAAACTGCATACCGGCAAGAGGTCCGTTATATCCTTCTGCCTGAAAATCTTCAGGGGTTACCGTCACAATTAAAGCACTGTTGGCGTTTCTTTCGGAACGGTCATGATTACTCATTCCGTTTACCACCAGGCGTTTTTCTTCCGAAGAAGCATTCACCACGAATCCACCGGGACACATACAGAAAGAATAAACCCCTCTGCCGTTTTCGCACTGATGAGTCAATTTATAATCTGCAGCCGGAAGTTCTTTGTAGGCATCTCCGTATTGGGCACGGCCTATCATTTCCTGCGGATGCTCCACACGCACACCGATAGCAAATGCTTTATTCTCTAAGGTTAATGGTTTCTTGCTTAATAATTCAAAGGTATCCCTGGCACTATGACCGAGAGCAGCTACCACAACGTCAGATTCTACTTTTGTAGAACCATTGATTTCTACACCTTTTACAGTTCCGTCTTCCTTTAACAAAACATCGGTTACCTTAGAAGAAAAGTAAAATTCTGCACCCCATTCTATCATTTGCTTTCTCATGGATACAATGACATGTCGCAGATTATCCGTACCAATATGCGGCTTATTAATATATAAAATTTCCTCCGAAGCACCATGCTCCACAAATACTTTTAATACTTCACGGATACGTCCTGACGGATCCTTTACCATGGTATTTAGTTTTCCGTCGGAAAAAGTTCCTGCTCCGCCCTCACCAAACTGGACATTGCTTTCTTTATTTAAGGGACCGCCTGCCCAAAACTCTTCTACCCGTTTCATCCGGTCTTCCATGGCTTCCCCACGTTCTACCACGATTGGTGCATAGCCATGCTTTGCCAGAAAATATGCACAAAATAATCCAGCCGGACCGGCCCCGATAATAACAGGACGATTTGCCATAGGTTTTGTTCCTGTCGGCTCATAGGAATATTCTTCCTTTGGAGCAACCGTAAATTTCCCTTTCGATTTTGCAATCAGCTGTCGTTCTTCTTTTTCCGAAAGTTCTACATCAATGGCATACACATAGTGAAGCTCCTGTTTTTTTCTGGCATCAATGGAGCGTTTCCGAATATTATATGTAAACTTATCATGAGAAAGACGAAGTTCTTTTTTTACAGCAGATTTAAGCTCTGCATCCGTATGATGAATATGCATTTTTAACTGAGGTATTCTAATCATCGTTATCGCCTTTCTAACCGAAAAATCATTCTATGCTCGTAGAATATATAAAAGCATTTATTTTGCTGCATGAAATCCTGCCACATAACCGCTGCTCCATGCCCACTGCAGGTTATAACCGCCGCAGGTACCGTCTACATCTACGAATTCTCCCGCAAAGTACAAACCTTTAATCAATTTGGATTCCAGGGTTCTGTCATCAATTTCAGATGTATCCACACCTCCGGCGCAGACCTGGGCATTAGCAAAAGGATTCAGTTCCGTCACCTGACAGGTTAACTCTTTATAAAGACTTGCAAGCCTTATAAAATCAGACGTTCCATAAGATTTTTTACTGTCTTCCACCGGATCAATGCCAAGTTCCTTTAACAAAACATAGTTTACTTTATGATTATGTAACCCCACCAGCAGTTCTTCTGCGGTGCGGCCTCTTAAAGATTCAAAACGCTGTACTAAACGTGCCTCCAGTTCTTCTTTTGTATATCCCGGTAGTAAATCCACCTTACAGGTTACTTTACTGCCCCTATTTAAGGCTTCTCCTGCAAAACGGCTGACTTGAAATACCGGAATGCCGGATAATCCGTATTCCGCAAAAAGAAGTTCGCCCTTTTCTTTCGCAATTTCCTTTCCGTTTTCCAATACACGAATAATTCCTTCACATCTTACACCGGAGATGGTTTTAAACCATTTTTCCTTACATCTAAGCTGTACAAGTGCAGGAATTAAATCAGTAATTTGATGTCCAAAACTTTCTGCCAGACTATAGCCGGCAAACTCCTTAGGATTTTTCATTCCGGCAGGACTTCCACAGCATAATATTACTTTATCAAACTCGTTCTGTCCATGTTCTGACTTCACTAAGAAATCACCGTCTTGACCCTTTACAGAGTAAACCTGTTCCTGAACAACTTTCACATGTTTCGCACGAAGTTCCATGGACAGTGCATCCGCTACAGAAGCTGCCTGTTCTGAATTCGGATACACATATCCGTTCTTTACTTTTGGTTCAATGCCAATCTTCCTGAAAAATTCCAAGGTATTCTCTACCGTAAACTGTTCACGGACAGACTTAGAAAAGGAAGGATTCGTACCACGATAACAGGAATCATCCTGAAACATATTTGTAAAATTACATTTACCATTACCGGTAGCCAGTATTTTTTTACCCAAACGGTCTTTTAATTCATAAATCCAAACTTCAGCACCTTGGTCAGCTGCTGTAATTGCTGCCATCATGCCGGAAGCTCCTCCGCCTATTATTGCAATACGTGTCCTCATTTTTTACCTTCCTAACTCGTATAACCTTCTAAAATACTGTATAATTCCTGTACATCCTTTACATAAAAGCCCTGGTTGACGGAATTTTGAATTTCTTCAATCAGACTGTCAACACGGATGTCAGTATATTCATAAACATTTTTTAAATCACTGTAATATACTACAATAAAATCGCCTCTTCTACAAATGTAGAACTGGTTTTCCACCTTATTTTCATCATAGGTTTTCCGCAGAACTACCTTATCCTGTGCAAAAGAAACTACTTCATAAGAAATAAGTCCCGCAAGATACTCGTTTACCGGCATTGTCTCCATATATCCTTTTACATAAGCAGTTAATCCCTTTAAATCAATTCCAACCATAAAACCAGGAAGTGCCAGCTGCTCTCTTTCCTCTGTCTGGCTTTGTAAATAGACAGTTTCCAAAAAATAGCTGGCGGTCTCCCGAAGTGACTCTCCTGTGGACGAAGCAGAAATCACATCTTCGTTATGTTGTAGCAATTGTTGTAATAACCGTTCACTTTCTCCGGAGGATTGTAAAAGTTCCTGTAAAACCTGTGTATTCTGCTCCACCGCTTCCCGGTTATAATGAAGTAAGGCGTTCTTAAAGCTTAAATAATAACATAGACCAAAAACAGCAGAAATACCTGCAAATAAAAGTGAACTGTATAATATCTTTTTCATATAAACCTCCTAATTGTTTTTTAGAAGTATTTACATGAATAAGTTGCTTTATTCTCTTAAAATTCCGATTGTTTTAGCCAGTCTAACGATTCTGCCGCCCATTGGAAGATCATAAATTTCTTTTTCATTTAAGGTCTTCGTAAGAATCATGAGCACGAAATAAATTATTACTGCAATAATAATGGTGATAATTAAGCTTACCAATTCACTCTTGGTAATCGTATGAATTCCAAGATAGAAAAAGTAAGATATTACCGCCATAATACCGGAACAAACCGTCGGCATAAGAAACGTCCGGAAAACTTCCTGTTTGTATCCTGTTTCCATCTGAATTCTGAGCCAGTTAAACATGCTGACAATCAATGGGAAAACAGTATGTCCTACGATAAGAGCATAAACACCCATATCAAAGAAGGACAATAAAATATAGTCAATAATTACATAAATTACAATTCCGGCTGCAGCATGAATTACCGGATACCGCATCATACTAAGTCCCTGGAGTACATTACTTGTTGTTGTGGAATAAGCATATAGCACGATAGCAAGTGCTCCAAGCTGCATCAAAAGCGGTGTCATTTCTGTTGTATCATTAAACAAAACAAACATCACCGGTTTTGCAAGAACAGCCAGACCAAAAGCACACGGAATTGCAATCATCATATTGAATTTTACTGCTTGGGCGGTTTTTTCATACAAAAGCCTTGGATGGTTTTCAGTATGTGCCCGTACGATATTAGGAACTACTGCCACTCCGATAGCGGAAGCAATGGATAACGGCAAATTAGCAAGCAAACGGTACTTACTGGAATATCTTCCCCATAAAACAAGTCGTGCTTCTTCAGAAAACCCTTTGGAATCCAACACAGAGTTTAACAGCACACTGTCTAAGGTTCCGCTGACGGAATATAAGGTTTGGTTCAATATAATCGGAAAAATTGTAATCAAAACAAGCTTAAGCATGGTTTGATAATCTTCGATTTGGGCACCGCTGTCCTTTCTGAACCGGCGTTTTAAGGTTGGATAATACATAAAGAAAATCGCACCCAAAAACAAAAGAGAAACAACAGCACCGATTAAGGTACCAAAGGTACCTCCCGCAGCACCATATGCCACCTGAAACTCAGAACCGGCATAAAGTTTCATAAATATAACAGCGGCAACAAGGCCGACCACTACGTGGAATAACTGTTCCAGCAGCTGAGAAATGGCTGTAGGAAGCATGGTGTTTTTTCCTTGAAAATATCCACGGAGCACACCCATAATGGCAAATACAAAAATTGTCGGTGCCAAAAACTTTAATGGAATTGCACTGGATACGGATTTAAATAAGGTTTTTGAAAAATATTCCGCTCCAAAAAACGTTACCAGTGCCGCTAATGCACCTGCCGCTGCAGAAAAAATCATTGCTGTTTTAAAAACACGGAAAGAATTTATATATTCTTTCTTACTTTCCCGCGCAGAAACCAATTTAGAGACCGCAATCGGAATACTGTAAGTAGATAATAACAAGGCTAAATTATATATTTCATAAGCATTGGAATATGCACCGATTCCCTCATCACCAATAATTCTGGTCAACGGAATGCGGAACGCAATTCCCATAATTCTTGTCAAAATGGAGGCTGCCGCAAGGATAGTCCCCTGGATATAAAAGCTGTTTTTCTTATTCTCCCCCATTAAGGTGTACCTCTTATCTCAAAATATTAAGTCCGTTCAAAATATCACGCTGCATCTGTTCCATTTCAGCACGTTCTTCTTCCTCCATATGGTCATAACCAAACAAATGAAGCATGCTGTGTGCAACTAAAAAACAAAGCTCCCGAAGCTCCGAATGACCGTATTCCAGCGCCTGTTCTTTAATTTTATCATAAGATAAAACAATATCTCCCAGTAAGAGCTCTCCTGTTTCCGGATGAAAGCAGTCTCCCTGTTCTTCTTCCAAGAAATCAAAATTTCCGGGAATATCATATTCAACCATAGGAAAAGAAAGAACATCCGTCGGGCGGTCGATTCCCCGGTATTCTTTATTCATTTCCTGAATACCTGCATTATCAGTAAATAAAACATTAATCTCTGCCTCATACGGACAATCTACAAAATTCATTGCTGCAAGAATAACTTTTTCTACATATTCATCCTGGTCAAACGTAAAGGCCAGTTCCACTTCTTTATCAATATTGATGGTCATTGCCTTTTTCTTCCTTTCTTACTTAACCGCACGTTTACTGTCCTGGGTTTTTAATAAATCAATGAGCTTTTCACGAAGCATGAAACATTCCTGCATGCTTAAACCGGATTCATTAAATTCACCCTGGAAAATCTTTTTCGAAACAATGGTGTCAACAATTTTTTCCACCGGAATATCTGTCTTTTGTACATGACGTACAATGGAATAATACGAAATAACTCCATCGGTAATAAGCAATAACGCCGCTTCTTTTTGCTCAATAATATTGTGGTTTAACTGGTCTAACAGATAAATTAACGGTTCAGGGAAATTATGTTCCTTGGCAACTTCCGTAGAGGTGTACTCATTATTATTTTCTCTGATTTTTCCGATTCTTTTATATAAACCGGCCGCCTTTGTAAGTTCAGCATTAATACCGATGCTCTTTGCGGTTTCAGAAGCAAGCTTGCCCACCAAAACAGCCTGTGCATAAGCAGATTTGTTCTTTGTACGAAGTTCTAATAAAAGCTCTGCTTTTTCATCGCAATACGGCGTATAATCAATCTCAACCTTTGGAATCTCCTGTGGTTCCGGTTCCTGTTTTGGTTCCTCTTGTAAAACAACTTTCTTTTCTTCCTTCTCTGTTTCCTGTTCTTCTGCCGGAACTTCCTGAGGTTCTTCTGCACACTGCTCAGCTGCAATGGACTCTTTGATTTCAGCAATAGCGGCGTCCTGCTCCGCTGTTTCTTTTGCAAGAAGATCAAGGTATGCATAGTTGTTTGTCTCATCTGCAGTATCTGTTTTTGTCTCAGATTTAGAAGAATTACCTGTCCATTTTACAAGAAGCATGGTTACAAAAATACATACAAGATACGTACAAAGTATATAAAAGGTATCTAACATCATCGATTCATCAATACTCATTTTATTATGTATGATTGAACCGGCTATTACCATACTGGCAGAAAATGCCATCATATAAAACATCCCTAAAAAAGTTTTCATTTTAGGGATAAAGAATGCAATCAGTGTTGCAACGGCAAAATGAAACACAAGACCGTTCATCCAGTTTCCCTGAAGATAAACCGCGTGATATACAAAAAAATACAAATACAGCAATCCTATGTTTCTGTTTACTAATGCGGCCGCAACAATTCCTCCGAGAAGCCATACCGGAAGATTTACATAATAATCCGACAACAATAACAGTAACGCCGAAACAAGAAAACATGCCATCAATATTCCTATTGCTCTTACGGAACCGTATATTTTCTTACATTCCAACAAAGAGCATAAGATGATTACTGCAAGTATTGCACCGGCAAAAAGATAATATTGGTTATTCCATGCTTTTTCCAAAATAATTTCATTGGTAAACCACGCCACTCCTGCAGCAAATGCTATTGTAATCAACATATGAATTGCATATCGAATATAAATTTTTGATTTGGATTCTTTTGTTTCTACGCTCATTCTTATGAAATTCCTTTATTTTTTTCTGATAATACTGTAATATCTGTTATTTCCCGGGTTCTTAGGTTTTGCTTCCTGAGGTTTGTTATTTGAAGACTTGGCCTGCTCTAAACGAGCTTTTCGGCTTTCATACTCATCATATGCCTTAACGATTTTCTGAACTAACGGATGTCTGACAACGTCTTCTCCGGTTAAAGTTGCGAAACCGATGTCATCTACCTTAGAAAGCACTTTTAATGCAATATCCAGACCGGACGCCGCACCTGTTGGTAAATCCTTCTGGGTTAAATCACCGGTAATAATTACTTTAGAACCAAAACCAATGCGGGTTAAAAACATTTTCATCTGGGCAGGTGTTGTGTTCTGGGCCTCGTCCAAAATAATAAAAGCATTGTCTAAGGTTCTGCCTCGCATATAAGCAAGGGGAGCAACCTCAATCAGCCCCTTTTCCATGTTCTTTTGAAAGGATTCCGGACCCATAATCTGATAAAGAGCATCATATAACGGACGAAGGTAAGGATCTACCTTACTTTGTAAATCGCCCGGCAAAAAACCAAGCTTTTCTCCTGCTTCAATAGCAGGTCTTGTTAAAATAATACGGCTTACTTCATCATTTTTAAAGGCCTGAATACCCATTGCCATAGCAAGATAGGTTTTTCCGGTGCCGGCAGGACCAATACCAAACACAATCATTTTTTTACGGATTAAATCCACATAATTCTTTTGGCCCAAGGTTTTTGGCTTGATTGGTTTTCCCTGAATCGTATGACAGATTAAATCCTTATCGATTTCATTAATGGTTTCTACCTTATCATTTGCAGAAAGAGCAAGGGCATAATTTACATTCTGGGCAGTAATTGTATTTCCTCTCATAGAAAGTTTTAACAGCTCTTCCAGAACAGATTTTGTCTTTTGTACTTTAGTGGCATCGCCGAGAATTTTCAATTCATTATCTCTGGAGATTAAAGTAACCTCCATTGTTTTTTCAATTTGTTTTGCATGGGAGTCAAACTGTCCAAATAAATTTCTGATATGCTCCACCGGTATATTAAGGATTGTTTCCACTATATTCATCTTTATTTTTCCACTCCTCTTCTAAAATCTCCTGATAAGAGATAAAATTTCCGCATGCGGTTATTGTTCCGTTTACTATACATTTTTTTAGCATCGAATCAGTCGTATAAGAATTCCGTATAATCTGTACTCCTTGCTTTTCCCAATCAGCTAAAAATTCATTCCAATCATTTTTTATCTTATCGGATAATTCGGTTTCTGTTAACTTAATCAGCTCGGAATCATAGGCAAGAAGCTTATATTTTTTAAATAAAACAGGCACCTTGTAATCTTCAAAGCAAAAAGGAACAATATCAATAGACATTATATCATATTTCCCCTCAGAATATCTAGGGATATATGAAAATATTTTTTTATCAAACATAAAAAATTCAAGACCATACCGTTTGTTTTTATAATTTTTTTGTTCGTAAGTCAAAGAATATCCTGCTTGATAGGAAAAATCACTCTCCAAATAGACCTTTCCTTCTGCCCCCACCGGTTCTTTCCGTATAATTTCATCATAATCTCCTTCAAAAGTGAGTATGCCGGAAATCAGAATATCTCCTTTTTTTACTTCATCCCCGGCTGTTACCATAGGCACTCCGGACATTACTTCCACCTTCCGGACAATACCATCGTGTTCTGCAACAATATGAGCTGCATATTCTCTTTGTACGGATTCTTTTGGCATTGTACTTTCATTTAACATGACATGAAGCTTGCAACCCTTTTTTTCTACTGAAATCCAACCAATTTCATTATAATCCAGCCGTAATTTTTTCTCGATTTCAAAGCAGTCAATTTGACTGCCGGAAATTCCTCCGTATACACCAAGTTCCTCTGCCATTACCTGAAGAATCTGTTCCCTGGTATGCAAAAATCCACCGTCTACACTGATATTCCATATCCTTCCTGAGCATTGCGTAAGAATTATATAAAAAAGAACACTTCCCATTAGAATACCTTTTCTCGATTTTATTTTTCGAAGCACAAACGGCAAGCCACACTTCTTCTTTATCTTACACATACAGCCTGTCTTTTTTATAAATGTCTTTATTTTTATAAAATCCCTGCATTTTATTTTACAAAACCATTGTTTATTAATCATAAAAATTTGCGTCATTTCAATTTCTTTATTTTTACACAAATTTATAAATCTTTCTTTCGAATCACCACACAGTTCCAGTATTAAATATCCCTGTAAAAAGTAAAATAATTTTTCTATCATATCGTTTGCCTCAAACCTTCAAAAGATATATTTAAAATATTTCCGACAATAATTATTTCCTCTTTCCGTAGTGATTCTATTAATAATTGTTTTCCGCAAATTTCCATATGCTTTTTACCAAGGGATAACCTGATAAGTTCCGTTGTGTATTCTTCTACCGAACGGTAATTTACTACCCGGATACTATGATTCCCGTTTAAATGAATCATCGGCTGACCGGCAATCACATCCTTGGGAATGGATAGACTTTCACTGGCATGTTCTAAAAATTGTTCATATTCTTTTTTTCGTTCTTTTTCTGTTACTTTTATGTAGGAATAGAGAGGATTTAATTCTTTTTTATTTCGTTTATGTTTGGATGGTGTTTTCACCACGAATGCTCCCGGAAATTTATATCTTTACAGTATATGCAAAAAGGCATGAAAAAAACCCTTAGTCGTATGACTAAGGGTTTTGTGCACAAGATATTAGTATTTACGCTTACGAGCAGCCTCAGACTTTTTCTTACGCTTTACGCTTGGCTTTTCGTAATGCTCACGCTTACGAATCTCCTGCTGAATACCAGCCTTCGCACAGTTTCTCTTGAATCTGCGGAGAGCGCTGTCTAAAGATTCGCCTTCTTTAACGATTACATTTGACATTTTCTCACCTAACCTCCCTCCAGTTGTGTATTGTGCCTATACAACTGTTTGGGTATTTTTTAAAGCACTATGAAGATTATACCATAAATTCTACATTCGTCAACTGTTTTTTTATGATTTTAAAACATTTTTTAATGCAGAACAACAGCCGAATTAACTATGCTAACTGACCTTCCAGTACGGTATATGCCTTTGCAATTGCAGCATCGATGCCTGCAGGATTCTTACCGCCGGCCTGTGCCATGTTTGGACGACCACCGCCGCCACCGCCTACTAAGGAAGCCACTTCCTTAATGAGATTACCTGCATGAGCGCCCTTGGCCATTGCAGCATCGGTAGCCATGGAAACTAAATTTACTTTACCGTCTAATGCAGAAACAAGTAAGATCACGCTGTCACCAAGCTTATCCTTCATCTGGTCACCAAGGTTACGGAGTGCATTCATATCAGCATCAGGAAGCTTAGCACAAAGCACCTTAATACCATTTAATTCCTTTACCTGGTTCATAATATCACCAAGAGAATTGTTAGCAAGCTTAGCTTTTAACTTTTCGTTTTCGGAATGAGCAGCCTTTAATTCTTCCTGCATTGCTTCAATCTTCTTCACAAGAGAAGCTACATCACACTTTGCAGCCTTTGCAGCGGCAAGTAACTCTTCTTCCTGCTTCTTGTAGTAGTCAAATACACCATCAGCAGTAATTGCTTCGATACGTCTTACACCTGCTGCAATACCGGATTCTGATAAAATCTTAAATACGGAGATTACACCGGTGTTATTTACGTGGGTACCACCGCAAAGTTCCTTGGAGAATTCGCCCATGCTTACTACTCTTACGGTATCACCGTACTTTTCGCCAAACAGAGCCTTTGCGCCGGTCTTTCTTGCATCATCGATGCTCATTTCCTTGGTTTCAATTACAAGGTTCTTGGCAATTTCTTCGTTAACAATTGCTTCTACCTTAGCAATTTCTTCCTTTGTTAATGCGGAGAAATGGGTAAAGTCGAAACGGAGTCTGTCTGCAGTAACAAGGGAACCTGCCTGCTCTACATGGTTACCGAGAACGATGCGGAGTGCTTCCTGAAGTAAATGGGTTGCACTGTGGTTCTTACCGGTAGCCACACGGTTCTTCTCATCAATGCCAAGCTGAACCTTGTCGCCTACAGAGAACATACCGTTCTGCACGTAACCTACATGTCCAACCTTACCACCCTTCAGCTTAATGGTATCGGTAACAACAAATACGGATTCATCCTTTGTGATAACACCCTTATCTGCCTGCTGACCACCCATGGTTGCGTAGAATGGAGTTTCCTTTACAATAATGGTTGCGTTCTGGCCTTCGGTAATGTCTTTCACGATTTCAGTTTCTGTAGTCAGAACTGTAATTTCGGACACATAGCTGTTATTGGTATAACCGACAAATTCGGTTGTAATAGCTGCATCAATTTCATCGTATACGGTTGCATCCGCACCCATATAGTTTGTGGTTGCACGGGCATTACGTGCAGTATCCTTCTGCACCTGCATTGCCTTTTTAAAGCCGTCCATATCGATGGTGAATCCCTTTTCCGCCAGGATTTCTTCCGTTAAATCGATTGGGAAGCCGTAAGTATCATAAAGCTTAAAAGCGTCATCACCGGAAAGTACGGTGGAACCTGCCTTCTGACAAGCTTCTTCCATATCAGATAAAATGGAAAGACCCTGGTCAATAGTCTTGTTAAACTTTTCTTCTTCGAGAGTTAATACCTTTAAAATATACTCTCTCTTTTCTTCTAATTCCGGATAACCGTCCTTGGACTCGTTAATAACGGTTTCGCAAAGCTTTGCTAAGAATAAACCGTCGATGCCAAGTAATCTTCCGTGTCTTGCCGCACGACGGAGAAGTCTTCTGAGTACGTAGCCACGACCTTCGTTGGATGGAATAATACCGTCGGAGGTCATAAAGGTTACGGAACGGATATGGTCGGTAATCAAACGAATAGAAACGTCCTTCTTATCATCGGTCTGATAAGTAACGCCGGCCATTTCACAAACCTTATCACGGATTGCTTTCATGGTATCAATATCAAATACGGAAGTTACATCCTGAACTACTACAGCAAGACGCTCGAGACCCATACCGGTATCGATGTTCTTCTGTGTTAATTCTGTATAATTGTGATTTCCGTCACTTTCAAACTGGGTGAATACGTTGTTCCAAACCTCGATGAAACGGTCGCACTCACAGCCTACCTTACAGTCAGGCTTACCGCAGCCATACTTGATACCACGGTCATAGTAAATCTCGGAACAAGGACCGCAAGGACCTGCGCCGTGCTCCCAGAAGTTGTCGCAGTCGCCGTTTTCATCACGATAGAAACGGGTAATCTTTTCCGGAGCAACGCCCTCCTGCTTTGTCCAGATTTCAAATGCTTCATCATCTTCGCTGAAGATGGATGGGTATAAACGGTCCTTTTCAAGACCTACTACTTCGGTTAAGAACTCCCAGGACCAGTGGATAGCTTCCTTCTTGAAATAATCACCGAAGGAGAAGTTACCGAGCATTTCGAAGAAAGTAAGATGTCTTGCTGTCTTACCTACGTTTTCAATATCGCCGGTACGGATACACTTCTGGCAGGTGGTAACGCGCTTTCTTGGCGGAATTTCCTGACCGGTGAAGTAAGGCTTCATAGGAGCCATACCGGAGTTAATGAGCAGTAAGCTCTTGTCATTGTGCGGAATTAAAGAGAAACTCTTTAAACGTAAATGTTCCTTGCTTTCAAAAAATTCAAGGTACATTCTTCTTAAATCATTTACACCATATGGTTTCATACGTGTTAATCCTCCTTGTACTTAAAATACGGAAAACCGTAAAAAGATTCTATTTTCACTAATATCTTAGTATAAGATTTTACCCGGAGTTTGTCAATTAGTATTTATCATAAAAATGTAACCTTCCGCATACGGTTGATAGCCGCAAGTACATCCTCCTTCCTCGGTAAATCCAGAAACCGTTCACACTTTGTAAAATAATTGGAAAAGATACTGTCCAAGCCTTCGTCCTCAATTTTTTGATAGAGCTCCTCCAGCCTTTTTTCAGGATATAAAACATGTTCATTCAACGATGCTTCCATATATCGTATCAAAAATCCGGTCATATTCCGTTGCGCCTGAGTTATAAGACCGGACAACAGGCGTAAGTCAAGTGCTTCCTCACCAAGATAAATAATTCCCATATCCGTAACCTCCAGACGTTCCATTCCCAGCTCAGGTGCAAAGGAGGAAAAACCGTCCATGCTAAGTATACGTTCCAATTCCCAACCGGCTTCCTTTAATTCTTCTTTCTCCTTTTGTCCCAAAGTTGCTCCAAGGTTCTTTGCTTCTTCGGTAACCTCACAAATACGGTAATCTTCCATCAGATACACCTTATCTGCCACCGACAAATATTCCCCGCTACCTCCGATTACCAGAATGGAAGAAACACCCTTCCGGTGATACAATTCCTTGACACGTTCTGTAAATGGTGTAATCGGTTCCTTTTTCACAAGCTTACGCATCAGGCTGTCCCGTATCATGAAATTTGTTGCACTGCGGTCCTCATCCACCAGAAGCAATTTGCTTCCATAATTTACTGCTTCCATAATATTTGCCGCCTGGGAAGTGGAGCCGGAAGCCCGCATGGTGGAAAAATGTTTGGTATCTTTTTCCGGAATCCATTTGATAAACGGCGAAATATTGACATTTTTAATACTTCGTCCATCCTCTGCTGAAATTCCCATAGCAGAGGAATCTGTAATACAAAGCTCTCTTCCGTCTCCCCTTACATGGTCATACACGCCAGCTGATATTGCCTCCAAAAGCGTTGATTTCCCGGAATAACCTCCTCCGGTGATTACCGTAACACCTCGTTTAATTCCCATACCTCGTACTCCGAATATTTCTATTTCATCCTCGGGTGTAGACATAAACGGTAATGCTCCCTGCATCGGTAAATCACTTCCACCTTCCCTTGGCAAGACACTGCCGTTTGCAAGAAAGGAACAGTAATCACTGTTCTTTAACCATGCCCGAATCTCGCTTTGCAACTTGGAAAGCTCCACTGCCTCCTGGTACTCTTGTTTTTTAAATTCCATAATATAGCGGTCTACTGCATCCGGTAAATCCTGCGTCAACATTCGGAGTGTCTTTTTTAATCTTTTTTCCGGCAGCTGTACCTGAAGCATCAGACAAAGACAAAGTTCCGGTTCCCCAGCCTCCTCAGGACGTATCTGATATACAACATTTCCGCTTCCGACAGTATAATCCTTTTTATAGCATACTTTGAAATACGAGGAATTCCGTTTTAACACTTCTCCTCCCGGTGAGTAGCAATAATATTTTCCTTTTTCTTTGTCCGGGCGGTTCCGGTTATAGAGAGGTTCATTCAGTTCATCAATATATGGTAGAAATGTTCTCAGGCAAAAATCTGCTCCTGCTGTATTTGTTTCTGTAAGTCCAAGCAGACGTACCGGTATGGAAACCGTAATGGTTGGCTTATCCAGTGCCAACTTATGGGTTCTTTCAATGTGGTATCCGATATCCTTCCTGTAATAGGTACTGTCATGTTCCTCCCACGGAAGTTCATTTACTGTGTACGGATGCACAAACATGCTTCCTTCATACATAGCACTATAGGTTTGCGTGTTTGCTTCCATGCTTAAAATTTTGTGTTTCAGTCTTTTCAAGGCATCATACCCCTTTCTTATTATGTTGTTTTGTTTGGGAATATAAAATTAGAAAGACTTATTTAAGCCGGAAATACTACGGATCCCGATTTTACATATTTATTTTAAGAGTTTGATTGAAATAAAAAAGCACACCCTTTCGGATGTGCTAAAATTACACTAAAAATACTATACAGTTAAAACCTGCACAGACTACCAGCGACCAATACAACATCCGACCTAAATAAGATTGTCATAATAATCGCCTCCTAACCATAGAAAACAAAAGTTAATAATTACAAGGGTAATTATAGTCTTCGTTTCCTCGGTTGTCAATATTTTTTACTGTTTTATTTCCAACTTGAAATTTTTACTTGCAGCCGCCGCATCTTCCAATGTCTCTATAAAAGCCTCTCCGTATCCGCAAAGAATTTCCTTTAATTCATCTGCATGTTCCAACTTGATTTCTAAAGGTTCTTCTCTGTCGGTCAACACATCATACAGTGCATCTAAATTATTTCCGTAATACTCCGGAAACTTGCATTGTTCCTTTAAATAAACATGTAATGTCTGCTTATCTTTCATATTTCTACCGTCAATAATTACCTGCATAATTCTTTCTCTCCTAAGATTATTCATCACCATAAAGCAAAGTAAAGGACTCATAATGGTCACTTGTATAATAAATCAGACCATCGTTGGAAAAAATAATACGCTTTGCTCCGCGGCTGTTCTTACCTTTAGTATCAATATCACATTCATAATACTTTCTACCGTTCTTCTTTGGCAGCAGTCCTTCATAGTTACCGAATTTATCCCCGCCGATGGCTGCACCTTTTTTATACTTTTCTACGCTGCCGCCGCTCCAGCCAAGGTCCTGTGCCTCAGACTTAGTAATAAAGTTTTCCGGTAACTTACCGTAAGTATAAATATAAAGTGCTACATCATCCTTACTGTAATACCAGCCATCTTCATCTATCGCAGGTTCCGGTGTCGGTGTAGCTGTAGGCTTTGGTGTAGCAGTTGGTTTTGGTGTAGCTGTAGGCTTTGGAGTTGCCGTAGGTGCCTTTGTAGGCTTCGGTGTATTGGTTGGCTTCGGAGTTGCCGTAGGTTTCTGCGTAGGTGCCTTTGTTGCAGTAGGTTCCGGCTTTTCCGTAGGGGTTGGAGCTCCTGTTGTTGTAGAAAGATCACCGGAATCTTCACCGTTTACTGAATCCTCCAGATAAGAATTTACTCCATCCACAACCATATCCACAATGGCCTGGTCGAGCTCTTCATTTCCGGTGGTTATATCGCCACAGCCGATGATAGAAAAACTAAATACGGCAGCAAATAAAAGTAACCACCATTTTTGCATTATTTTTTTCATGTATATGTTATCCTCCAAATTTCTCTTGTATTATTGCAGGCACTGCCTAATCCGTTTCCAATGTAAAATTTTCTAACGCTTCCGAAGGAATAATACCCTTCTTATAACAACGGTGACATAACGCCATGTAAGACTCATTACCGCCTACTACCACCTGCTCTCCTTCATACAAAATACGATTGCCGGAGTAGCGGGCATTCATGATTGCCTTTTTGCCGCACGGACACATAGTAACAATTTCACGAAGGGAATCCGCCAGCTCTAAAATGCGCTTGGAGCCTTCGAACAAATTACCAAGGAAGTCGGCTTTTAAGCCATAACACATAACAAAAGTTCCATGATCTGCAATTTCCCGGAGCTCGTCCACCTGAGCCTTGCTTAAAAACTGAGCCTCATCCACAATTAAGTTGTCATACTCTTCTACCGGATCAGGAAGCACGTCGCAAATATTACTGTCGGGATAAATCAATATTGCCTTCGCCATCAACCCTGCACGGGATTTTACTATATCCACACCATCACGATTGTCAATGCTTGGCTTTAAAAGAGCAACCTTTTTTCCTTTATCCTCCCAGCTGAATCTGGTCATCAAAGCATTGGCTGTTTTACTGGAGCCCATGGCACCGTAGTAAAAGTACATTTTCATAGAAATAACTCTCTTTCGTTTATTCTTCGTCTAAACCATCATCCGGAAGCTCGAAATCCGTCTCACCGCCACTGGTCATAAACTCACGACCGGTAATACGTTTCTTTTCCCTGTTTGCCTCGATTAAATCGGAAAGCTGCATCTTTACATCCATAACTTTCTTGATATTCTTAATTTCAAAATCACCCATAGTTTTATCGGAGGTTTTTAAATGGATGCTGCCCATGCCGAAAATTCTCTGTCCGAACTTTCTTGTCACCGTAATATCTAATACCCGATACATACGGATTTCATCCTGACGCTTGTTGAAGAATCCGGTATCAACAAAAATACGTTCTTCGTCAAAGCTATACACGGTAAAAGTCCAAGGCAGACCACACCAGATACGTTTTCTTTCTCTCCATAACATACGATTCATTCTCCTTTTCTTATTCTTCTGTAGACATCAAATAGCCTTCTTCGTTAAATACAAGACCATATCGTTCCGAATATTGATTTAGATGGGATACCCATTCTTTTGCTTTCTCTCCGTCAAGCAACATCGGACGGAAATCATTTCTCCAATCAATGGATGACAAGCGGCACGGAATGGCACGGATTCGTGTTTCTTCCTGTAAAACACCATCTACAAAGGTAAATTTCTGCTGAAATATCATGGAATCCTTATCGGAAGGATTTAAGCTTCCTCCGTAACAGAAATTTCCCATGCTGTGCACAATATAGGCGCCATTATAATACTCAATGCCTTGAATTACATGTGGATGGCAGCCCAATACCAGATTATAACCCAAATCTACCAGCCAGTGGCCGAGCGCTGTCTGCTCCGGTTCCGGTTCATATACTTTATCACCGCCCCAGTGCATGCAGGCAAGCATCAAATCTGCTCCCTGTTCCCGCAGCTCATGATAACCTTCTTCCAACCATTTATAAACATTCTTTCCGTCGTAATATTCATTCACGGAAACAAAGCCGATTTTAATTCCTTTGGAAGTTTCATACATTCCGTATTTATCACCCCATGGACTGCTGATGGCATATTCCATACCATGTTCTGTGACATTTTGAAAGGTATCGTTAACGCCTTCCCATTGATAATCCATAATGTGGTTGTTGCCCAAACTAACTGCCTCTACGGAAGCATTTTGAAGGATTCTTGCATATTCCGGCCGGCCTCTCATATTCCATTCTTTCGTCGTACGGATATTATCGGAGTTTGTTAAAACACCTTCCAGATTAACTATGGTAAAATCATCCACAGAAAAAACATCCGTTACTGCTTCCAGAAAATAATCTTCACCGTATATGTCATAGTATTCATCAAAAGAACCTTTGTATTTTTGTTTTTGATTCACTCCCAAAGTAACATCGCCGGCAGCACTGATTGTAATGTCAATTACCACAGGCGTCGGTGTAGGACTTGGAGTTGGACTCGGCGTTGGGGTTGGTGTATTTGTAGGAGTTGGCGTTGGCGTATTGGTTGGCGATGGTGTTGGAGTCATCGTTGGTGTAACAGTAGGTGTGTTGGTTGGCGATGAACTGCTTTCAGCTTGTATATTTACCGTAACACCGGATTGTTCCCCAATCAAATCCGTCATCTTATTTTGCTGATGCTTCTCTTCATAAGAAAGACAAAATGATACTCCGCCAATTAACAGAGTCAATAAAAATAGTATAATTATTACTCTTCCGCCACGTCTCATATCCAAATCATCCTCGAAATAATATTACATAATATTTTACTATTTTTTTCATAAAAAAGCAATGTATGAAATATCTGTATTAGTAGAAATATTACACTGCACAAAAAAAGTAAAAAAAATACCCGAAACCATTTGGTTTCGAGCACCTTTTCGGGTTGGGCTGTTTATAAAAACAGTTAGCAGCTCGTAGGGGAATCGAACCCCTGTTTTCGCCGTGAGAGGGCGACGTCTTAACCGCTTGACCAACGAGCCATATAGACAGCATATATTACGCTTGTTTCAGTGAACAAGACATAATATACACTATCCACCATAAAAAGTCAAGCACTTTTTCTTTAAATTTTTTCAAATGTTTCTACATCTGAAACAAATCCATTAAGGACATTTGGTTAGAAGCCGGAATATCTCCAAGGAGCCCAAGTTCTCCCATTTTATCGGTGATGGTCTGGCTTACCTTACAGCGGTTTTTAAAGTCATCACGGGACAAAAATTCTCCGTCTTTTACCGCTTCTACAATTAAGTCTGCCGCCTTTTCTCCGAGACCGTCAATGGTATCCAGAGCAGGCATAAGCTTACCGTCGATAATCTGGAACTCATGAGCTTTTACTTTAAAAATATCAATCGGCATGAAATCAAAGCCTCTGGCGTACATTTCCTGTACAAGGCGCATGTTTTCGTAGGTTGCCTCTTCCTTCTGGGAAGCCTCTTTGCGTTCCATTCGTCCCTTAATTTCTTTCATATTACGTTCCAGTGCAGCCTTACCCAGACACATAAGTTCATAGTTAAACGCCGAAGCACGAATACCGAAATATGCTGCATAATAGGCAAGAGGATAATATACTTTAAAATACGCCACGCGGAACGCCATCATTACGTAGGCACAGGCATGGGCTTTCGGGAACATGTACTTAATACGCTTACAGGACCAGATATACCAATCCGGAATTCCCTTTTCCAGCATGGCAGTTTCCATCTCTTCGGTCAAACCTTTACCCTTACGAACACTCTCCATAATCTTGAAGGCAAGACCTTTTTCTACCCCTTGATAAATCAGGAACGTCATAATATCATCTCGGGTACAAATGGCACTTTCCAGCGTACAGGTACCCTCGTTAATGAGAGTCTGGGCATTATTGGTCCAAACGTCGGTACCATGGGACAAACCGGAAATACGAATCATGTCAGAGAAGTTCTTCGGCTTTGTTTCACGAAGCATCTGCATAACAAAGTTTGTACCAAGCTCCGGTAATCCAAGACTTCCTAGGTCACAGCCGCCGATATCAGCCGGCGTAATTCCTAACGCTTCCGTGCTGCTGAATAGCGAAATTACCTTCTGGTCATCCATTGGAATGGTCTTTGCATCCAAACCGGTTAAATCCTCCAGACGCCGGATCATGGTAGGATCATCGTGCCCGAGAATATCAAGTTTTAACAGGTTGTGGTCAATGGAATGGTAATCAAAGTGCGTGGTAACCGTAGCAACCGTCATATCGTTTGCCGGATGCTGCACCGGTGTGAAAGAATAAATTTCTTCGCCAATCGGAAGAACAATAATTCCGCCCGGATGCTGACCTGTGGTACGGCGTACTCCGACACAGCCGGAAGCGATACGTTCGATTTCTGCTCTTCTGTGCTGGACGCCATGTTCTTCATCATATTTTAGCACATAACCATAGGCTGTTTTATCCGCCAAAGTACCGATAGTTCCTGCACGGAAGGTTTGCCCCTTACCAAAAATAACTTCGGTATACTCGTGAGCCTTACTCTGGTATTCACCGGAGAAGTTTAAGTCGATATCCGGTTCTTTATCACCATAGAAACCAAGGAAGGTTTCAAACGGAATATCCGAACCGTCTTTTTTAAGAGGTTTGCCGCACTTCGGACAAATACGGTCCGGCATGTCACAGCCGCACACACCTCGTTTTTGGAAGTCTTTTACTTCCTCAGACTCAAAATCCGAGAAGAAACATTCCGGGCAATAATAATGTGCCGGCAACGGATTTACTTCCGTAATACCGGACATGGTAGCTGCAAAGGAGGAACCTACGGAACCTCGGGAACCTACCAGATATCCGTCTTCATTAGACTTCCATACCAGCTTCTGTGCAATGATGTACATTACGGCAAAACCGTTACTGATAATGGAATTTAATTCTCTTTCCAAACGGTCCTTTACAATTTCAGGTAACGGGTCGCCATACATGGAATGAGCCGTATTATAACAAATGGTTCGAAGTGTTTCATCGGAATTTTCAATAACCGGCGGACATTTATCCGGACGAACCGGAGAAATTTTTTCCACCATATCAAAAATTTTTCTCGTATTTTCTACTACAACCTCGTAACACTTTTCTTCCCCGAGATAGGTAAACTCTGCCAGCATCTCCTCAGTAGTACGAAGAAATAACGGCGCCTGATTATCTGCATCATCAAAACCTTTACAAGACATAATAATACGGCGGTACACTTCATCCTCCGGATTTAGGAAATGCACGTCACAGGTAGCAACAACCAGCTTGTTAAACTGCTCTCCCAGTTTTACAATACGTTTATTGATTTCTTGTAAGTCCAAATCGGAATTAATATTCGGAAAAGATTTTTCCTGGGTCTTTTTATCATATTGGTCAATCATGAACCGGTTATTTCCCAACGGCTGGATTTCATAGTAATCATAGAATTCGCACAATCTGGTAACCTCATCCATGGACTCATTTTTAAGAAGTGCCTGGTACAATTCTCCCGCTTCACAAGCAGATCCGACTAAAATTCCTTCTCTGCATTCCATAAGCAGACTTTTTGGAATTCGCGGTCTTCTGTTGTAATACTCCAGATGGGACAAGGAAACCATTTTATAAAGATTAACACGGCCCACATCGTTTTTACAAATCAGAATACAATGATAGGAAGGCATCTTTTTTATAACATCAGCAGACAGCCTTGCATTTTCCTGAATGCCGGAAAGTGTTGTGATTTCCTTCTCCTTTAACATAGCAATAAACTTTACATAAATCTCTGCAGTTGCGCCTGCATCATCCACCGCACGGTGGTGATTCTCTAAAGAAATTCCAAGTTCCTTCGCTACAATATTCAGTTTATATTTACTAAGTCCAGGCAGCAAAATTCTTGCCAACCCCACCGTATCCACAATGGTAAAATCAAACGGTAAGCCAAGTTTTTCTGCTTTATTACGGATAAAACCGGTATCAAAAGATGCATTATGGGCAACCAGGATACAATCTTTACAAAAATCTAAAAACTGAGGCAAAATTACATCAATTTCCGGAGAATCCATAACCATTTCATCGGAAATATGAGTCAGTTCTTCAATTCTTGCAGGAATCGGAACCTTAGGATTGATAAAGGTAGAATACCGGTCGGTAATCTCTCCGTTCACCACCTTTACTGCACCGATTTCAATGATTTTATCGTTTTCTTTATCAAAACCCGTGGTTTCAATATCGAAGACAACACTTGCCACATCTAAAGTCTGACCCTTGTCTTTTTTTACGATTTCTTCTACATCGTCTACCAGATATGCTTCCATGCCATATAAGATTTTAAAATCCTTGGCACGCTGCATTTTTTCTTCGTCATCCTTATAATCCTTCGGATTTAGGGCATGATTGGCTTCCGGGAATGCCTGAACCACACCATGGTCTGTGATAGCAATTCCGGGATGTCCCCATTCAAATGCGGTTTTAATCAACGTTTTTGCATCTACTACAGCATCCATATCACTCATTGTGGTATGGGCATGCAATTCCACACGCTTTTCACCGGCATAGGAATCCTTACGTTTCTTAATAAAGTTCGGAATCGTCTTAATTCCCGCAATGGAAGCAATGCCGATTTCTTTATCAAAACGGTCAAACATTGCCATACCCTTTAACCGGATACAGGTACCTTTAGAAAGCTTCTTTTTTAAGCCTTCCTTAAGTCTATCATCTTCGCTTTCCGGGTCTCCGTCCCATTCTTCGTTACGAACAAAAAGCTTTCCTGAAATGGTATCGGTCAAATCGGTAAAGCTGAATTTAATAATCAACTTTTCACCGTTTTTCATGGCAGTTTCTTCTACATTCAAAATTTTTCCGTAAACAACAACTTCACCGATTTCGTCCTGAATCTCACAAAGCGGCGTTACCTCACCATCAAAGGCGTGACCATAGAAAATATCCGGGTCATCCGGTAATTTCTTCTTAACGTATTTGGAAAAATCTTTTTTCTCTTTGTTAAAATAGTTGCCGTCTTTCTTATTTTCCGCTTTGGCAGCAGGTTTTTGTTCCGCCTTTTTAGCTAGGGTTTTATTCTCTATTGAATCTGTCGATGCATTATAGTCTACTTTTGTAGAATTATCTTTACTTAAGGATTCCACCACGTAATTTACCGGTTCTGAATTCTTCTTTTTTTCCGCAGGCTCATGGTATTCTGCTTCCACATGAACTTGAAAACCAAACCGCTTTTCATACATAGTTTCTAAAAAAGTTTTTAATTCAGCCACTAATGTACGGTTTACAAAGGTATCCTCAACGTCCAGAACCATTCTGGCAGGATTGTTTTCCATATCAAAGGATATTCCTGCACTTTTTAAAAGAAAAGAGGCCATACGGCTCTCTTTTCCTACTTCTTCTATAACGCTCTCTTCATATAAATCCCACAAGGATTTTGGATTATACTGACCGGACAACTGGTATTTTGCAGAAAGTTCTACCTTTTGACCCACTCTGCTGAAAAACTGCGCAGTTAATGCTGCTTCCATTTCTGTCAGATCATGAAATTCAATTAAACGTTTCGCCTTTAAATGTATTACTGTGCGTCCGGTACTTCGGGAAGCTGTTACTTTTTCTACTTCTACATCACGGAATACATTCTCTAAATCCGGCTTAACATGAACTTCTTCAAATACTTCAAATAAATTCAATGACTCTCACCTTACTTTATAACATTCTATCAAGCTCACCTTTGAGCTCTGATAAAAGATCTTCTTCCTTAACTTTGCGGAGAATTTCTCCTTTTTTTATAATAAGACCTTCTCCAATGCCTCCGGCAACGCCAAGGTCTGCTTCTCGTGCTTCTCCCGGACCGTTTACTACACAGCCCATAACTGCAACCTTAATGTCCAGTGGATAATTTTTTACCAGTTCTTCCACTTGTTTCGCCAGTCTGATTAAATCAATTCTTGTCCGGCCGCAGGTTGGGCAGGAAACCACTTCAATACCGCCTTTACGAAGGCCTAATGTTTTTAAAATCTGCTTTGCTGAGGCAATTTCTTCTACCGGATCTGCAGTTAAAGATACACGGATAGTATCTCCGATGCCTTGTCCTAAAATTAAAGACAGTCCAATGGAGGATTTGATATTTCCGGAGGTTACGGTACCGGACTCCGTAATTCCAACATGCAACGGATAGTTTGTTTTGCTAGCAATAAGCTCATGCGCTTTTACACACATTAATACATCGGAGGATTTAATACTGATAACTAAATTATCATACCCCATATCTTCTATCAGTTCTGCCTGATGCAGAGCACTTTCTACTAAGCCTTCCGCTGTAACGCCACCGTATTTTTCTATCAAATGCTTTTCCAGGGAACCGGAATTTACCCCTACACGAAGAGGAATGTCACGTTCTCTTGCTACATCCACAACCGCTTTGATTTTATCAGTGGAACCGATATTACCGGGGTTAATACGGACTTTATCCGCACCGTTTTCCATAGCTGCAATAGCCAAACGATAATCAAAATGAATATCTGCCACAAGAGGAATATGTATTTGTTTCTTGATTTCTTTAAAAGCCTGAGCTGCCTCCATGGTAGGAGCCGCACAGCGAATAATTTCACAGCCTGCAGCTTCCAGGGCTAGAATCTGCTTTACGGTAGCATCTACATCCTCTGTTTTTGTATTAGTCATGGACTGGATGGCAATCGGATGACTGCCTCCAATCCATACATTCCCGATTTTTACTTCTTTTGAAATTCTTCTATTTTTATTTTCTGTCAACCAGCCCATAGGATAAGCCTCTTTCTTTACAAATAATTATTTAAAGAAAACATTTTTAATATCATTAAAGAAAATAAATACCATCAAAAGCATTAACAGTACCATACCGATTAAATGTACCAAACCTTCTTTTTCACGGTCAATTGGTTTGCCTCGAACTGCCTCAATTAAGGTAAATAAAAGCTTACCACCGTCCAAGGCAGGAATCGGAAGCAGATTCATAACACCAAGATTTGCACTGAGTAAAATTGTGATATATGCCATTTGAAGAACTACATCTAAGGCATTACCCTGCTCGGAAGTCTGCTCATACACATCTCCGATAGTACCGATAATCGCAACAGGTCCACCCACATCGTTGGAGCTGAGCTTGCCTGTAACCAATAAACCAAGGTTTTTAACTGTGGTTACAATCCAATACTTTACTTCAATTACACTGTATTTTAAAGTTTGTAATACACCTGTTTTTTCTCTGACAAGATTATAGGAAAAACCTACGCTATAAGCCTCCTGATATAATTGAGGAGTAATTTCTACAGTTGTAGACAGCCAGTTCCCGAATTCCGTTTTTCTGTCGTAAGTTACAGAAACAACAGAACCATCCAGTGGGTGTGCATCCATATATGCAGATAATTCCGCACCGTTAGAAACCTTATTTCCGTTAATATGAGTAATCACATCTCCCGGAACAAGTCCAGCCTGATGCATCGGAAAATTTTCAGTAACCGTGGATATTTCCGCAACACTGTCTGCATTCGGATAATAACTGAAGCCAAGCAAATATTGTTTGGTAAGTGCAGGTTCTATTGTTGTAGAATTCTTTTCTCCGTTTCTTTCATAGATCACTTCAATCGGCTTGGCAGTTAATTCATTATATAGGAAATAGGAATCCACTTCTCTACCGATAGACACCTTATCTCCACCAATTTTTTTAATGGTATCCCCCACCTGAAGTCCCGCTTTATCAGCTGGAGAACCTGAAATTACGGAGGCAACCGTCGGAGCATCATAGCCGACAAATCCGATTACAAACAAGGAAAGAACAAATGCTAAAATAAAGTTAAAAAACGGACCGGCAAAAACAACGGAAAATCTTTGCCAAACACCTTTAGAATAAAAAGCATTTTCTGCAATTGTATTCTGATCGGTATCCTCTCCAACCATCTGGCATAATCCGCCAAAAGGAAGAAGCTTAATAGAAAATTTTGTTTCTCCCTTCTGAATTCCCCATATGGTAGGTCCCAGTCCGATGGAAAACTCTACAACACCGATTCCGTTTTTCTTAGCCAGAAGAAAATGACCAAGCTCATGAATGATGATAATAATACTAAAAACTAAAATTGCAACAATAATACTCATAAAAATCCTTTCTGTCCGGGCTATGCCCTATATATGCAAGTCTTTACCGATTCAGCCGTTGATATACTTTTGCTTCGGTTTCTAAAATATCTTCTAAAGAAGGATTAGCTATTACCTTATGCGCCTCCATCTCTTTACGGATATTTTCAACAATCTCGGTATAACCGATTTTTCTGTCTAAAAATGCTGCCACAGACCACTCATTTGCGGCATTATACACCGTTGGCATGGTGCCACCGGTATGAAGTGCCTCATATGCCATAGAAAGCGCCGGAAAAACTTCTGTATCCGGTTCATAAAACTCCAGAGCACGAAGTTTTGTAAAATCCAATCTTGGCGATGTTGGTCCTTTTCGTTCCGGATAATAAAGGGCATACTGAATCGGAAGCTTCATGTCCGGGGTTCCGAGCTGTGCAATTACTGCTCCGTCTTCATATTCAATCATGGAATGGATAATACTCTGCGGATGCACTACAACCTCAATCTGACTTGCCTCTGCATCAAACAGCCACTTTGCTTCGATTACTTCCAAGCCTTTATTAACTAATGTAGAAGAATCTATGGTGATTTTTCTTCCCATGGACCAGTTCGGATGCTTCAATGCATCTTCTACATGTACTTTTTTTAACTCTTCCTTTGTTTTGCCACGGAACGGACCACCGGACGCCGTAAGCAAAATACGGTTATATTTATTTCCGGCATTTCCTTGTAAGGACTGGAAAATTGCAGAATGTTCACTATCTACAGGCAAAATGGATACTCCCATCTTTTTTGCAAGCGGCATAATAATGTGACCGGCAGTAACCAAAGTTTCTTTGTTTGCCAATGCAATATGTTTGCCTGCTTTAATTGCTTCAATGGTCGGACGGATGCCAATCATTCCGACAAACGCTGTTACCACCATTTGTGCCGATGAAATTGTTGCACAAGCAAGCAAGCCTTCCATTCCTGAAGTAATTTCCACATGAAGTTGCTCTTTTTTTGTTATTTCTTCCAGTTCTTTAGCTTTATCAGCATCGAACACACAAACCAGCTTTGGCTGAAATTCTTTTATCTGTTCTAATAACAAACCGATATTTCTTCCGGCCGCCAGTGCTTCCACGCAAATATCACAATTAGTCCTTACCACATCTAATGTTTGTGTTCCGATGGAACCGGTAGAACCAAGAATAGAAATATGTTTCATCTATCAGCTTCCTCGCTTTCAGTAAACAAATATCCGTAAAATCAATTACAATTGTAATAAATAATAAACAATCGGTGCCACAAAAATCACGCTGTCATAGCGATCTAATATACCACCATGGCCCGGAATCAATTTTCCGTAATCTTTGATTTCGTTATTACGTTTCATGGCAGACGCAGCCAAATCTCCGATTTGGGAAATAACAGCACCGCAGGCACAAACAACTGCATATTGTACCAAGGAAAAGCTTTGACGGAAAAAATAATTCATGGCAAGGCAATACACAACTGCAACAGCAGCTGCACCTATAACTCCGCCAATACATCCTTCCCAGGTTTTTTTAGGGCTCAGTACCGGAAATGCTTTGTGCTTACCGAATAACATGCCGGCACAATATGCAAATACATCAGACCCCCAAGCTGCAATGAAAATTAACCATACACTAAAAGCGCCGCCCGGCAGCATACGAACCTGATATACATAAGAAATTAACAGACCTGCATATACAAATCCGAAATATGCCGCAACAATCTGTTCCACGCGGTATTTTGGAAACGCAAATACATAAAGCGCCATAATTGCCAGCAGAAGAAAAACAAACAACGGAACTAAATTTTCAGATTTTCCAAGGAAAAGTAATACATATAATACAACCACGGAAATATATACCGGAGCTGCTAATGATGTTTTATGAATTTTTACCATCCTCATATATTCCATAACTGCTACAAGAGACAAAAAAGCAGTTGCTGCAAGTAATAAATTGCCCCCGGAAACCACAAAGAATAACATCAATATCATCAGTACAATACTGCTGAGTAATCTGATTTTAAACATTTGTCACGCCTCCGTATCTTCGTTCTCTTGTATTATAATACTCAATTGCATCAATTAAATCATCTTTGCTAAAATCCGGCCATAATACATCCGGAAAATAAAATTCTGTATAAGCAAACTGCCACAAAAGGAAATTGGAAATACGCTGTTCTCCGCTGGTCCGGATCATTAAATCCGGATCCGGTATGCCTTCCGTGTCCAAATATGATGAAATTACTTCTGCCGTAATATCATCTTCAGAAATTTTTTCTTCTTTCACATCCTTGCAAAGACGTTTTACTGCACGCAAAATTTCGTCTCTGCCGCCATAATTTAATGCTATTTGAAACCGTAAACCGGTATTTTTTTCAGATTCTTTTTCAAGCACACGGATACTTTCCTGAAGGTCTGCATCCAAACGGGAAATATCACCGATTACTTTTACCCGCATTTTATTTTTTTCTGCCTGTTTTACACAGTCTTTCATATAATTACGAAGCAGGTTCATTAAGGCAGTTACCTCATCCTCCGGTCTGCTCCAGTTTTCTGTAGAAAAAGCATATAGGGTAATATACTTAATGCCTAATTTATAGGCCTCTTCACAAATCAGTTCTACTGTTTTACCACCCTGACGGTGTCCCATATTACGAGGAAGTCCTCTTCTTTTTGCCCACCGGCCGTTGCCGTCCATAATAATTGCAACATGTTCCGGTATTTTCCACTCCGGATTTAACTTCTTTGCCATAGGTTTCACCCTTTCATAAGGAAATGGACGCTTCCAAATGTATTCGGAAGCGTCCACTGCTTCTTAAATAATTTAAACTGTCATGATTTCATTGGTCTTAGCGTCTGTAGCCTTATCAATTTCAGCAACAAACTTATCTGTCAGCTTCTGGATTTCGTCTTCAATCTGCTTCTGTTCGTCTTCAGAAATTTCACTTGCCTTTGCTGCCTTCTTAATAGCATCATTAGCGTCTCTTCTTACATTACGAACCGCAACCTTAGCAGCTTCTGCTTTCTTCTTAATATCTTTAACAAGCTCTTTACGACGGTCTTCGGTAAGTTCAGGGAAAACAAGACGGATAATCTTGCCGTCGTTACCAGGTGTAATACCGATATCGGAAGCTAAAATAGCTTTTTCAATTTCTTTAATCATCTTGGATTCCCAAGGCTGAATCTGAATTACTCTTGCTTCAGGAACAGAGATGTTTGCAACAGACTGGATTGGAGATGGTGTGCCATAATAGTCTACACGGAGCTTATCAAGCAAGTGTGGATTTGCACGGCCTGCACGTACGGACGCGTACTCTTCCTTTAAAACTTCTAATGTCTTGTTCATCTTATCTTCAAATGGTTTTACTCTTTCATTCATTATATTTTTCCTCCTGAAAATTTATTACTATACTGTAATTACAGTACCGTTACTTTTGCCCATAGCCGCTTCTACAATACTATTTTCTTCATTTAAGGAGAAAATAAGCAACGGCATTTTGTTTTCCAGACAAAGCACTGCAGAAGTTAAATCAATAACTCCAAGCTTGTTATCTACAATTTCGCTAACCGCCAGAGTATTAAACTTCTTTGCATTAGGATTTGTCTTAGGATCGCTGTCGTATACACCGTCAATTGCCTTAGCCATAAGAATGATGTCACATTCCAATTCAATGGCACGAAGGGAAGTAGCTGAGTCGGTTGAGAAGTATGGATGTCCGGTTCCACCGGCACAAAATACTACGGTTCCGCTCTTTAATTCATTCATCGCATCATCTTTGGAAAACAGGGTTGTCATTCCGCCGCATGCAAACGGTGTATAAACCTTGGTATTTAATCCGAGATAACGGAAAATATCGGAAACATAAATACAGTTCATTACCGTTGCCAGCATGCCGATTTGGTCTGCCTTAACACGGTCAATGGTTTCAGAGGTTCTTCCTCTCCAGAAGTTACCGCCACCGATAACAATAGCAACCTGGACTCCCTGTTCTACCAGTGTTTTAACCTGCTTACCAACTTCGATACAGGTGGCTTCATCAAAACCGGTATGCTTTTCTCCGGCTAATGCCTCTCCACTTAATTTTAATAATACTCTGTTGTACTTTTCCATTATTTTGCCTCGCTCTTATTCGAAAATGTCGTCAATCTTAAGGTCTGCGTAGCTTAAGGAACAGAAACCGTCCATAACAGCACCGTTAGCCATCTGGATGGACTTTGCCTTGATGTTACCCTTAATAATTGCTGTAGAATCTAAAACAACCGGACCCTTAACGTCGATTTCACCCTTAACAGCGCCTGCAAATACAGCAGATGCAGCGGTAATGTCACCGATAACTACAGTTCCAAGACCAACCTTTACTGCACCTTCACTGACAACAGAACCCTCTAAACGGTCTGTATTTACAACTACTTCAGAAGCCAGGGAATTACCTGTAACCTTACCGGAAATAGTTAACTTACCTAAGCATTCAATATCACCGTTGATGGTACCCATAACATCTAAGGAGCAGTCGGAAATAATGCTGCCGTTGATTGTAGTACCCTTTGTAATAACGGTTACCGCATTCTTATCTTCTTCAGAAACTTCGCGTTTTGGTTCTTCCTTAACTACAGGAGCTTCTTCAACAGGAGCCTGAACTTCAGGTTCTGCTTCTACAGGCTCTGCTTCTGTAGGTTCGATATCTGCTGCAGTCTCCTCTGTAAGTTCTTCATCCTCCAGCATGGAATTTAATAAATCCTGATCAACCTCTACGTCGTCACCTTCAGAAAGAATAGCAAATAAATCTTCGTCTTCTTCTGTTTGTTCTACTTCGATGTCGTTTACAGCCTGTTCTAATTCATCTGTAATATCTTTGAATAAGCTCATGTTGTACCTCCAAATAATTATCGTTTTTGTAAACACCATATAATGTCTATACTATTTATTATTCTACCACATATTTCTCCAAATGCAAATAACTATTTTATAAAACCTACACAGAAAAATACACAAAAAAAGATACATGGAAGCAGCAGCTCCTCCACGTATCTTTTTTTGTTTGAAGCAATAAGGTTTTCCAATGTCCTAATCCTGAAAGAGCCTTATTACTTTAGCTTCTTAAACCGGGTATGCCTTGTTTTCTGTGTCAGCAGCAGTTACATCAACAGCAGTCTGCTGTGCCTGTCTGTGCTTGAAGAAATCCATAGCAACCTGTGGGAATAATGCATAAGAAAGAACATCTTCTTCCTGCTGCATCCATTCCTTACATTCCTCACGGAACTTGTCAAGCTGTGGTGGAATTAAGTCAGCCGGACGGCAGGTGATAGGCTCTACGTCACCGATAGCCTTCTTCTGTACATCCTTGTTGAATGGCTTAACTGTTTCACCGAATTCACCGCCAAGAACCTTTTTGGATTCCTTGGTAACCATCTTATATCTCTCACCCTGTAATACGTTAAGTACAGCCTGTGTACCAACGATCTGGGAGGATGGAGTTACAAGAGGCGGCTCACCGAAGTCCTTACGAACCTCAGGGATTTCGCGAAGTACGTCGTAGTACTTATCTTCTGCCTTTGCTTCCTTTAACTGGGAAACAAGGTTGGATAACATACCACCCGGTACCTGATATAATAAGGTCTTAATATCGACACCCATTACCTTTGGATTTAATAATCCGCTCTTTAATGCTTCTTCCTGCATTGGACGGAAGTAATCAGCAATCTCAGCAAGGAGATTCTGATCTAAGCCTGTGTCATACTCTGTACCCTTGAAGGTTTCAACCATAACTTCGGTTGCAGGCTGGCTGGTACCCATGGAGAATGGAGACATAGCGGTATCGATAACATCAACACCTGCTTCTACAGCCTTTAAATATGTCATGGAAGCAACACCGGAGGTGTAGTGGGTATGTAACTGAATAGGAAGCTTTGTACCTTCCTTTAAAGCTTCTACCAGTTCTTTTGCCTTGTATGGAAGAAGTAAGCCTGCCATATCCTTAATACATAAGGAATCTGCGCCCATTTCTTCTACTCTTCTGGCAATATCCTTCCAGTAGTCAAGTGTATATGCATCACCTAATGTATAGGATAATGCAATCTGTGCATGACCTTTTTCCTTGTTAGCAGCCTTAACAGCTGTTTCTAAGTTTCTAAGGTCATTGAAACAGTCGAAAATACGGATGATGTCGATACCGTTTGCAATAGACTTCTGTACGAAGTATTCTACTACATCATCAGAATAGTGGTTGTAACCAAGAATGTTCTGACCACGGAATAACATCTGTAACTTTGTGTTCTTAAAGCCTGCCTTTAACTTTCTGAGTCTTTCCCATGGGTCTTCCTTTAAGAAACGTAAGGATGCATCGAAAGTCGCACCGCCCCAGCATTCTACAGAATGATAGCCAACCTTATCCATCTTTTCGATGATAGGAAGCATCTGTTCGGTAGACATTCTGGTAGCAATCAGGGACTGATGTGCATCACGCAGTATAGTTTCGGTAATGCCAACCGGCTTTTTAACCTGTTCTGCCATTGTTTAATCCTCCAATTTTTATTTTCAGCGCATTTTATGTTTATTTTTCCGTGTTTGCCTGCTTCCTCTGACATCTGTATGCCCTTGCCGGAACAAACGGTAAAACTTTGTTTGTCCGTCAATGTTCATACATCTGTCCGCTGAAAGGTCAGACACTTGGAAAAATAAATATAAAATGCTGCTATACAATTAAAACTTGTCATATAATGTGAAAATCTCCGGCAGCTTTGCTGCCGCTTGCCTTCGGCAAGAAATTTGTATGTATTTATACCCCGAAAATTGCCATAAATACACCGGCTGCAACTGCAGTACCGATAACACCGGCTACGTTAGGACCCATAGCATGCATGAGTAAGAAGTTGGTAGGATCCGCCTGGGAACCAACCTTCTGGGATACTCTGGCTGCCATCGGAACCGCAGATACACCCGCAGAACCAATGAGTGGGTTAATCTTGCCACCGGTTGCCTTACACATAATCTTACCAAAGATAACACCGGCTGCAGTACCGATAGCAAATGCAATAAGACCAAGAACAACAATCTTTAAGGTATTGATGTTTAAGAATGCTTCTGCACTTGTAGTCGCACCAACAGATGTACCAAGTAAAATAACTACGATGTACATAAGAGAATTGGAAGCATGCTCTGCTAACTGGTTAACCACGCCACATTCACGGAACAGATTACCAAGCATTAACATACCAACAAGAGGAGCTGTATCCGGTAAAAGTAAAGATACAACTACGGTTACAACAATAGGGAATAAAATCTTTTCTAATTTGGAAACAGGGCGAAGCTGCTCCATCTTGATTTTTCTTTCCTCTTCTGTGGTTAATAACTTCATGATTGGAGGCTGAATAATCGGAACCAAGGACATGTAGGAATATGCCGCTACGGCAATAGGTCCCATCAAGTCAGTCTGACCAAGCTTTGCTGCCAGGAAAATGGAGGTAGGACCGTCAGCACCACCGATAATGGAAATAGCTGCCGCTGCCTTACCGTTAAATCCAAGCATAATTGCAAAGAAATATGCTGCAAAAATACCCATCTGAGCCGCCGCACCAAGGATAAAGCTCTTCGGGTTTGCAATTAACGGACCAAAGTCTGTCATTGCACCAACGCCCATGAAAATCAGGGACGGAAGGATTGCCCACTCATCCAGCAGGAAGAAGAAATGTAATAAACCGCCTTCTTCCATAATAGGAGGATACATGTTAACCAATAACATACCAAAAGAAATCGGAACTAACAGGAGTGGCTCAAATCCACGGCCAATGGCCAAGTATAAGAACACGAATGCCACAAGAATCATCAGCAGATTGCCGAGAGTCAGGTTATAGAAACCTGTCTGTTCTGCCAGATTCTGCAGAATCTGTAAAATGTTATCCATTTAAGGTTCCTCCTGAATTAGTTTAAGGTTACTAAAACTGCTCCTGCTTCTACCTGCTCACCAACAGTAGTGTTAACAGTTGCAACGGTACCGTCCTGAGGTGCTACAATTTCATTTTCCATCTTCATTGCTTCAAGAACAATAAGAACATCGCCCTTGCTTACAGACTGTCCTGCTGCTACCTTAACACCAAGAATCTTACCAGGCATTGGAGCGTTAACCTTTACGCCACCCTGTGCGCCTGCAGGAGCTGCTGCCTTTGGAGCAGGAGCTGCCTTTGGAGCCGCTGCCGCCTTTGGTGCTGCTACAGGTGCTGCTACTGCGCCACCTTCTTCTACGGTTACATCATAAACATTACCATTAACAGTAATTGTATAAGTCTTCATTATAAAATCCTCCTAAATTTAAGCATTCTGCCATCTGCTATTACGCTTTTTGATGGAACGTACTACTAAATCGCCGGTTACGGTATTGCCCTGTGCCTCTTCATAAGCATGAATTGCAGCAGTAATTACGGCAATTAATTCTAAATCATCTGTTGCCGGTGCAACTTCTGCTACTGGAGCAGGAGCCGGGGCCGGTGCTTTCTTTGGGGCCGGTGCTTTACCGGATTTTTTTGCCTGCATTTTCTGGTCAAGTAAATAAATATACTTAAACAGGGAAATGACAAATACAAAGAGAAGAAGTGCCGCAAACACAACAGAAATACCGATTACAGTATTTACCGCTGCTTCTGCCATAGCATCTTCAATGCTTGCCCACCATCCGGCGATACCACCTGCTAATAAAGTGAAATTTGTCATGTGATACCTCCGTCCTAGATAGTGCCGTGTTTCTTAGCCGGCTGTGCATCTCTCTTGGAATATAACATACCAAATGCATAGGAAAGGTGCTGTCTTAAGCTGTCTGCGGAAACGATAGCGTCTACATAACCACGCTTTGCAGCTGCTTCTGCACTGCCCTGTAAGGATGCATATGCATCTGCTACTGCCTTTCTGTCGTCTGCAGTCTTTTCAGGAGCGATAATCTGAGCTGCTAAAGCAGCATCCATCATACCAATCTTAGCGCCTTCTACTGCAAATACCATATCAGCACCAATGTGCTTGGAATTCATAACAATATATGTACTGCCATATGCCATACCGGAAACTACGTTTACCTTAGCTACGGTTGCATTTGCAAATGCTGCAGTTAACTTAGCTGCTGCTACTGCAATGCTCTTTTCTTCACATACGGTTGCCTTGTAGCCGTTTACGTTAGTAAAGGAAACAACCGGAATACCGAATGCATCACAGAACTTAACGAAAGCAGCTGCCTTTTCACAACCTGCTGTTGTTAAGGAAGCATCAAACTTTTCTGTAGCCTTACCGTTTTCATCTAAAACTGCTGTTCTGTTAGCAACTGCACCAACGGTCATACCGTCTAACTTAATGAAACCGGTTACCATTTCCTTAGCGTAAGCTGCCTTTACTTCGAAGAAGAAGTTGTCATCGGACAAATCTGCTAAAGCCTGTGCAGGGTCTGCACTTAAAGCATCGAAGGAAACCGCACGGTTTAAGCTGTCTACACAATCAACCACTGCTTCAGCCTCATTGTTTGCAGGTAAAATAGAGATTAAAGTACGGATGCCTGCCAGTACTTCTGCTTCATCTTCTTTTACCACATCAACAGTGCCGCATGCTGCCTGATACTCAGCAGCTGCAGTGTCACACTTTGCAGTGTAGTTACCCTCTAATGCATTTGGGGAATTTACGAATAACTTTGCATTGGACTTTGGCATAAATGTGAAATCAGATAATGCTGCAGAAATTGCAGAACCGCCACCACATGTACCAAATACTGCGGTTATCTGAGGAACCACACCGGATGCCATGGTCTGCTTGAAGTAAACTTCACCAAAACCTGCCAGTGCGTCTGTTGCTTCCTGTAAACGGATACCTGCACAATCTACAAGTCCGATAACCGGAGCACCTGTCTTTAAAGCAAGATCATATAATCTTACAATTTTCTTGGCGTGCATTTCGCCGATAGTACCATGAAGTACCTTTGCGTCCTGGCTGTAAACGTAAACCAGACTTCCATCAATCAGTCCATATCCGGTAATAACACCGTCAGATGGAGCATCGCTTTTTGGCAGGTCAAAGTCTGTATTTCTCTTTGTAACCAATGCGCCAATTTCAACAAAGCTGTTGTCATCAAGCAATGCGGTAATTCTGTCTTTTGCAGACATTTGAGTAGAATTTCCCATTTCTTAGCCTCCATACTTTTTATATTTAGCACCTTCGCGCATGTAAACACTTACACGAAGTCCAATTTTCTGCCAATATAATTATATCCGAAAAATATCATAATTGCAATAGTAAAAAGGCACAAAATCCCAGCAATCTTTGCTACATTTTAACCAAAAAAGAAGGTCCGGCATCACAAAATATGATATCAGACCCTTTCTGTGTATCCAATATTTAGTTTTTGTATTACTGTACATCCAGTACGGTGGATGCATACTCAATAGAAGTGATTTCATCACCCTCTAAGATAAATTTCAGCTTCATACCATCTTTTTCATATACCAGCATGCCAAACTCTTCTTTAAAACCATCGCCATATGCTTTAATCATATCTGCTTTTGTTTCAAATAAGCATACGCCTTCCGGTGTCTCAATTAAATCATCACAGAAAAACACGGTGGAAATATAATCTTTACCATCCTGCTCATACGTATCAATTTCAAAACTGCCGTAACCATAAGTTTTATCAAGGCCTTCAAAAGCACAGCTTGGTGCTTCAAAATAAGTATCGGCTTCACCAAGAGCGGTAATAATAGGAGCAGCCTCCATGTCCATACCGATTTTTACACCGTTATATTCAAAAACATAACCCTTTGGTTCAGTTACTTTATTTGTATCATTCTTGCCATCCTCTTTTGTTTCAGAGCCCTGGTTGTTCTGACTTTCTACAGGAGTAGGCTGATTGTTATTCGCATCATCTCCTGCTTTTTCTTTACCGCAGCCGGTAACAATAAGTGCCATTAAAAGAACTAATACTAACTTTTTCATTTATTTTTCTCCTCCATTCTGCTTTTCCTGCCATTCCTTTGTCTGGCGGTCAATTTCGGTATAATAATCTGCAAGTTTCTGCTCCCATACAGTTTCCAGCGGTTCTTCACCTCTGCGGCTTTGCATTCCTAATTCTTTTGTCAGATATTCGCCCAGCCACTTTGTGGTTTTTTGTGCGCCGGATAAATTCAGATGCAATCCTCCGTCATAAGTATCTGTTGTAAAATCAAGTCCGCACTCCTCAATAAGTTCCAAGAAGTTGATATACACTAAATCGTTTGCTTTTGCATACTCTTCCATCTGGACTTCCCACTGGTCATACCAGTACGGATACAGACTAGGTGCTTTAATAAGAACAAGCTGCACACCCTTTTCCTTACAAAGAGCAGTCATCTTATCAAGATACTCATAAGCTGTTTCACCAAAAGAATAATCGGCCAGCGGTCTTCCCTTTGGCACGTTTTCTGCCGGTTTTTCGTCTACTCTCATATAATAACCGTTAAAGGTTACTTTATCCTTATGAAAGATATATTTAAAATCGTCTCTTTCCAGCTCGGTAATTCTGGTATGATACCGCAAAATCGGGAATACATAATCCAAAAATTTTTCATCGGACATCATAGACGCATTAATCGAATCAATCTTGGATTTTGACCATTTCATACCATCCAGTGTCATACGGTTATACGCCTCATTCTGAGGAACATTATACTTCATGGAAAGAATGTTAAATATAATTACATCCGGTGTCTCGTATTTTAAGGTTTCTTCCAGCAAATAATAGGACTGCCAGATTAACTGCTGGGCACTTCCTCTGATATAACTGTTAATGCCATACTCCTCCCATAATAGTGCAGGAGTAAAATTTTCATATACTTCACAGTCACCGATAAATACTACATCATGATCATGTTCTTCCTCATAATACTCAGCAATCATTGCACCTTCTACAATGCCTGTCATATACTTTGGCATCAAAAGACGCTGCAGCATGTATAATGAAACAAGAATAATTATCACAACCAGACAGAAGGTAAGCCCCTTACGGCTTCTGTTTTCTTTCTTTTCTTCCACCAAATCATGCTTCCTTTCTGTTAAAACTGGTTATAAATAAACTGACTGGCGTCATAGCCGACACCATAAGCTCCGAACAAAAGTACAACAAGGAATAAACCATACCATACAGCAAATCGTACCGGTAAAGCTTTGCTTCTGATTTTTACTCTTACAGAGCCGCTGCGCTGTACCAGACTGACAATAATCAGAAGAAGCATGCCAAGGAACAAAATGACATAGTCTTTCATTTCCAGGCCAAGTTCCAATAATTGTCCGTTCCATAAAACATTCCAATTCCAGGTTGTAAAAATAGACCCGAACATTTTGAAAGTAAGAGGAACGTCCCGGTAACAGTCAAACATACGTAAGCTGCTCATTAACAAAATGGTTCTTACCACACGGAACACCTTAAATCCAAACGCACCGTCTGCCTTTGGAAATGCTTTGTGGAATTTACGGTACAAAGGTTCTAATTCCTGGGAAATCATGATAACCACAAAGTTACCGAGACCCCAGACAATAAAGTTCCAGCTGGCTCCGTGCCAGATACCGGTAGTAAACCAAACCACAAAGGAAGAAAGATATACCGGCATTCTCTTACCGATGATTTCACCAAAATGCTTTCTGGAAAAGCGTGAAAACTTAAGCATTGGCTGGCAAACAGAAATCGGATAAAAGATATAATCCGTAAACCAGCTGCCCATAGTAATATGCCAACGGTTCCAGTATTCCTTAATATTTTTGGAGAAATACGGACGGTGGAAGTTTTCGGTTACCTTGATGCCGAGAGTTTCCGCTATACCAATGGTTATATCAATACCGCCGGTAAAATCTGCATAAAGCTCCAGAGCATAAAATAACATTCCGGCAAAAGCGTACGCGCCATAATATTCTTCCGGACTCTGGATAAGTGTATTCACCGCAACCAGCATACGGTCTGCGATTACCATCTTTTTAAAATAGCCCCATAAAACTCTCTGCAAGCCGGAGGCTACTGTAGTTGCATTATATTTATGTTCTTCATAAAGAGACTGCGCTAAATGATCAAACCGGCTGATAGGACCCTGTACCAGCTGAGGAAAAAACGATACAAATAATGCAAACCGGAAGAAATTCTTTTCTGCCTCATATTTACCACGGTATACATCAATTAAATATCCCATGGACTGGAAGGTATAAAAGGAAATACCCATCGGAAGTACAAAATCCACAAATTTTACCCGTGCTGTGCTTCCAAAGACAGTAAGAACCGAATTCACATTGGAAATTACAAAATTGGTGTATTTTAAAACAGCCAAAATTCCGATATTTATGAACAAACAAAGCAGAAGCAATTTCCACTGCTTCTTTTTTTCCTTTGCTTTATATTCTTTTCTCTCTTCTCTGGAAAGTTCCTTTTTATGTTCCTTTATATATGCATCCACAACAGTCTGCAACGATGTAATTTTTCTTGCAATTAGGTAAGTTGATACTGTTGTTACAAAAATATATGGCAGATAAGACGCGCCGGCAAGAAAATAAAACACATAGCTTGCAAGTAACAGCAACATCCACTGCCATTTTTTTGGTACTACATAATAAAGGACACAGGTTACCAACACAAAAAACAAAAATTCATATGATGTAAATAACATAACCTGTCCGTCCTATTCTTACTCTTCCATCAAACGCTCTACTAAATTCCAAATAGCCTCCGCGGAATTAAAATTTTCAGGTGTAATTTCTTCTGCTGAAATAGCAATGTCAAAATTATCATTAATCTCAGCAATCAAAGATACTATATCAAAGGAATCTAAAATTTTGCTGTCTACTAAATTATCAGCTGTTTCAAAATCAATGTCAGGATGAAGACCGGATAAAATTTCAATAATCTCGTTCATAATCATATGCTCCTTAAATTTTTTGTTCAAACAACACAAAAACAACATTTAGTTCATGTGTTACGCTTCTAACAGTACATATTGTAGACTAATTCTTCCATTTCGTCAAATGATTAATGATCCTTTTTATATTTTTCTTTTAAAAAGACACGATTAATCTTTCCGTTTGGAGTAAGCGGCATCTCTTCCAGCTTTTCTATATAGTTTGGAATCATATAACGAGGAAGCTTTTCCCTTAAAATCTTTGTAAGCTCGCCGGTCTCCATATCACCTACGTAATATAAAACAATTTTACCCTTTTCAGTATCATAAATACAACCGGAAAGTTTAATTTCTTCCAGCATATTTACATTTACTTCGATTTCACCAAGCTCGATACGATGACCCATATGCTTAATCTGATAATCCTTACGGGATACAAAAACAAGTTCACCGTATTCATTATATTTTCCGATATCTCCGGTACGGTAAATCAGCTCCGGATATGCGGTATTCAATGGATTTTGTACAAAAGCTTCTGCTGTTTTTTCAGGATTATTATAGTAGCCCATGGTAAGAGATGTGCCGCGGATACAGATTTCACCCGGTTCACCGTCTGCTGCTCTTTTATTATTTTCATCAAGCAGAATGATTTCAGTATTCTTAAATGGTCTTCCAACCGGAATAGCCTCGTCCAACTCAAAATCACGGTTTACCTTGTAATAACAGCACATACCGGTACCTTCGGTTGGACCGTATAAATTGGTAAACTTTGCATTTGGAAGAGTTTCTCTCCAAATACGGAACTGCTTAATCGGAAATACCTCGCTACCAAATGCAATGGTATGAAGATACTGCGGAACCACCTTTTTAAATGCTCCAAAGGCAGAAATCATAGTTAAAGCTGATACCACCCAGCAAATAGTATTAATTTTATGTTCATTTAAAAATTCAACCAGCTTAATCGGGAACATAAATAAGCTCTTTGGTACCAGATATGTGGTTGCACCGAACTTTAAAGTCGGGTAAAGTTCCTTTAAACAAGCATCAAAATATAACGGGGTCTGGTTACCAAATACGGTTTCCTCATTAAACTCTAAAGTTTCGGATAACTGTTCAATGTAATCCAAAACGCTGCGATGACATGCCACTACTCCCTTAGGAATACCGGTAGAGCCGGATGTAAACACAACATAAATTGGGTCTGTGTCGATTGCCTTGGCACGGACATCTGTAAGACCCTCTTCGTTTACCGCAGTCTGAATCAACTCATCATATAAATATAGTTCGCCGTCAAATTTAAAATCCTTTGCAATTTCGACTGTTTGAGCATCGCAAATGATTGCTCGTGGCTTTAAATTATCTAAAATCAAATCAATACGGACTCTTGGCATTTCTTCATCAATCGGAACATAAAAATTTCCGGAATTAATAACACCAAAAAAGGCCGTAATTGTTTTTGGATGCTTATTCATAAAAACAACTACCGGTTCTTTATATAAACCTTTGTTAATGAAAAAAGACGCAAGTGCACGATTCTGGTCATAAACCTGTTGAAATGTCAAAGCATCTGTCTCATTGGCAAATGCAATCTTATCCGGCACACGTTTTACCGTACTGTCTAAATAATCTAATACATGATTTTGCATAATCATTCTCCTTAAATTTACGGTTGCCGGAATTATGTCAGCAATCGGTTATACTTTGATTTTAATTTTCCGCATTGCAATACTGCAGCTCTTGCAAGAACCTCCATGGCATCTAAATAACCATGTCCGATTTTTTCATCACGACTTACCATGGAAAGCTCCGTACAGCCAAGAATAATAACTTCTGCACCTTTTTTGTGCAGCTCATCCTCTATTTGCTCAAATCTTTCCATATCAACACGCCGGCCGGCTTTCACATTATTATAAATAATATGCATAACCATTTCCTGTTTTTCTTTGGAAGGAAGCACTACTTCAATTCCCTGGCGCTCCAGTTCCTTTTGAAAAACTCCGGTTTGTACTGTTCCGTCCGTTGCTTCAAGTCCAACCTTCCGGACTCCTTCTTTTTTTAGATACTCTGCTGTTTCACGGATAATATGAAGCACCGGTGCCTCTAATTCTTTTTCTATTTCCGGAAATAGTGCATGGGCTGTAATACATGGAATTGCTAAAAGCTCTGCTCCTGCTTCGGCAAGCGTTTTCCCGCATTCAATAATTTGCGGCCCGGGATTTTCTTTGGTATTTCCAAGAAGAAATCCTGTTCTGTCCGGAATTTGCGGACAATTATATATAATCATCGGAATATGTTCCTGATCTGTAGACGCTTCTGTCATTTCAATAACAAGCTGCATAAAATATGCGGTTGCCATAGGACCAAGTCCGCCTATAACTCCTAATGTTTTCATACTACAAACCTCTGCTACTGTATTTCCGGATACAAACTCCGGTCAAAAATATGAGTATTCTTGTGGGTTGAGGAATATGCTTCCAACTCTGCATCGGTCAAAAGGAAAAATTCACTTTTATCTTTTCTCGGAGTAGAATCAAAATGATACCATCCATCTTCAATATAGACTAAATTCCAATAATGAGATGGATTTTTTGTAGCTTTTACAATATCAATATTCTGGATTCCTGCCAAGGTAAGTAATTCTTTTGCCGTGGCTGCATATACAAAGCAGTCTCCCTGATATTTAAACAAGCCCTCATAAGCTCCACGTGTATAATTTCCTTTTTCGGAATGGCTGATGTAGCCAATATTATTTTTAATCCAAGCGTAGATAGCTTTTGCCTTTTCTCTGTCTGTCATTCCATCCTTTAGTATGGAATCTAAAATTCCCTGCGCTTTTTCATGGATTGCATCCACATCTTCCCATTTCGGAGATTCATTCAATACATTGATTTTTCCGGTGACCGAAGTAGAATTACCGGAACAGTCCGTTACCGTATAAGTAACATCATAAGTTCCTACTTCTTTTAAATTAACTCCGCTCCGTTCGATGGAAAGCTTCATCTCTTCTTTAGAATCAATATCGTCATAATAGCTGACAGCCTTTTTATAAGACACTGTGCCACCGACTTTTACATCAATATCCGTTACAGAAACAACGGGCGCTTTATTATCTTTTTTTACAAGCAAAACAGTTTCTTTCGTAGTACTGTTTCCTGATGCATCTGTCGCTATAATGTTTACCGGTTGTTCCCCTTCTATCGACCAATCAGGTTCCGCAGCATAAGCAATTTCAAATGCATCAGAATTATCCGATGACTCATTAAAATCCACAAAGTTCTTTGGTTCTATCGGTTTATTTAACCAGGTTTCCGCTTTAGAAAGCACAAGCTTTGGCGGGGTTGTATCTTTAATATAGACTGTAGATGTACCTTCTATTCCATCCACTAAGAGTTGAATTTGAAGGATATTTTCTGTCATAATATTTACAGTACTGACATCCGTAATAAACGAAACTTCACTGCCTGTGCCGTATAAAAATTGAACAGCTTCCGGAAATTCACTGCCAAGCTCCACAACTAATGATTTCTTTAAATTTATAATGGTAAGCGTAGCTTCTGATTCTGTAGAATTACCTGCAGCATCAGTTACACTAATACGAACTGTATTATATCCGTTCTTTACCTCTTCCGGTTTCGTTAGTGCATGAATTTGATAAGAAGACTCATCCTTTACTTCAGAAATAAATTGTTCCGGTAATATTTCCGAAAAATTATAATCTTCTGCGAATACAAAAACATCCTTAACAATTACTTCCGGAGCAGTTACATCCAAAACCGGAACTGCTGTTGGCTCAGGTGTAATTGTCGGAGTATCCGTAATCTCTGTAGAACTTTGATTCTTCACATTAACAGTAACAGAATAAGTAATCGGAAATACCTGTATCTTACCCTTTTTTTCTCCCTCGGATGTTACGTCAGGCTGTTCTATCCAAACAAAACTTCCCTTATCCCAGGAATATCTTTTAAAATCTTCTGCCGAAATACTCTGACCAAGGTCTATACTATATTCTTTTTTAACACGAGAACAAAGCAATACTATAAAAACAGTTACAACAATCAGCAATAAACTGATTACTGCTATAAGTGCTGTCAGCAAATTATTACGCTTCATAGTTTATTCCCTCTTACTTAAAACATTCCAACCTAAATGATAACACAGCGCAAATATTATGTCAAACTTACAATTGTTACTTTTTCCTTACATTTGAAGTATTTTTCTGATTTTTTCTGAAGCAAATCCTTTCCTATAAAGCTTAGCTGCAATTTTTTGTTTTTCTTCAAAGGATAAGTCATAAAACGAATCTTCATCCACATGAAATTTTTGAAGATATTTACGGATTGCTACTTCCTCCTGGGGAATATTATCATCATTTTTATAGTTTTCTTCCATTGCAGAATCAATTTCTTCTTCCCTGATTCCTTTCTGCTTTAACATGTACTCCAGTTCCCGCTTACTTTTATATCCCATTCTGCTGCGGATATAACTTCCTGCTACACGAATATCATCTAAATAATGGTAACTGTCTATATATTCTATGATTTTTTCCACTAATTCTTCTGCATATCCATCTTTTTTTAACTTATCCGATAATTCTTTTCTGGAATAATCCTTGCGTTCTAAAAGACGTAATGCACGTTTTTTACCTTTAATCAAAAGCTCCTTTTCATCTAAAATTTGATCGTTACTTTCTTTATCCATTGACCTTCTCCTACGACAAAAACTGCCACAGGATTTTCCTGTGGCAGTTAAGTTTAACCATATATCATTTTAGATATTTTATTCTTCTGCCTCGTCCTTTGCTGCACCGTTCAAACCAAATTTTTCACGGACTTTATTTTCTACTTCTGCCATTACTTCAGGATTTTCTTTTAAATAAAGTTTAGCATTTTCGCGGCCCTGACCGATTTTTGCATCGTTATATGCAAACCAGGCACCACTCTTTACAATGATATTTTCATTAGCGGCAAGGTCTAAAATATCTCCTTCTTTGGAAATGCCCTTACCGAACATAATATCAAATTCTGCTTCTTTAAAAGGCGGAGCCACCTTGTTTTTAACAACTTTAATACGGGTACGGCTACCTACAACTTCACCGGCTGCCTTTAAGGATTCGATTCTTCTTACATCTAAACGGACAGAGGAATAAAACTTTAAGGCACGGCCGCCTGTGGTTGTTTCAGGGTTACCGAACATAACACCAACCTTTTCACGGAGCTGATTGATAAAAATAACAATACAGTTGGAACGGCTGATGGCTGCAGTAAGCTTTCTTAACGCCTGAGACATAAGACGCGCCTGAAGACCCACATGGGAGTCACCCATATCTCCTTCTATTTCTGCCTTTGGAACCAGTGCAGCTACAGAGTCTACGATAACAATATCAATTGCACCGGAACGCACCATAGTTTCTGTAATTTCGAGAGCCTGTTCTCCGTTATCCGGCTGGGAAATATATAAATTGTCGATATCTACACCGATATTTTTTGCATATACAGGGTCAAGAGCATGCTCTGCGTCGATAAAGCCGGCAATGCCGCCACGCTTTTGGATTTCTGCAACCATATGTAAAGCAACCGTGGTTTTACCACTGGATTCAGGACCATAGATTTCTACGATACGGCCCTTTGGAATACCACCCACACCAAGGGCAATATCAAGGCTTAAAGAACCGGTTGGAACTGCTTCTACATTCATGTGGGCTGCACTGTCACCAAGCTTCATAACAGAGCCTTTGCCGTACTGCTTTTCGATTTGTCCTAATGCGGACTCCAATGCTCTTAACTTATCATTATCTGCCATTTCTTTTCTCCTTTTTATCGAACAGATTTTCTCGAACTTCTGTTCTTATATTACCTCATGTTTTTTTATTTGTCAATAGGTAAGCCAAAAATTTGTTCGATTTTTTGTTCTGTCATTCCCGGTTGTCTTTTGTTTTGGGATATATCATTAGTTTATCAAAATCCTATCGCAAAAACAAGCATTCCAAAGAAAAAACCTGTGTTTTCCAATGTAGAAAAACACAGGCTTTTTTTGTGAAATATGTATAATCCTAAAATCCCTTCGGCTGGGTTACCTTCGGGTCATAGCCCTGGGCTCTGAGCGCCTTGATAATCTTATCCTTATGCTCATGACCGAATGCTTCCATGGTAATGGTAAGTTCCACCGCACTGTTACGGTTAATGCTTACAAACTGGTTATGGTCAAGACGGATAACATTACCCTGGTTTTCTGCAATGATGCTTGCTACGTTTACAAGTTCACCCGGCTTATCAGGAAGTAAAACAGACAGAGTAAAAATTCTGCCTCTCTGGATAAGACCATGCTGTACAACGGAAGACACGGTAATCACGTCCATATTACCGCCGGAAAGCACTGCAACTACCTTCTTGTTCTCTGCATCCAAATGCTTTAATGCCGCAACGGTAAGCAATCCGGAGTTTTCAACTACCATCTTGTGGTTCTCTAACATATCGAGGAAAGAAACAACAAGCTCGCTGTCATCGATGGTAATAATTTCATCCACATTTTCTTTGATATAAGGGAAAATCTTTTCACCCGGCGTTTTTACTGCGGTACCGTCTGCAATGGTATCCACGCTTGGCAGGGTAACAATTTCACCCTTACGCAGGGATTCCTGCATGCAGTTTGCACCCATTGGTTCTACGCCGATGACACGAATCTTTGGGTTCAACAATTTAGCCAAAGTGGAGATGCCCGCAAGAAGTCCGCCGCCACCGACAGGAACCAGAATAATGTCTACCGTTGGCAAATCCTGAAGGATTTCCATGGCAATGGAGCCCTGACCGGTAGCCACGGTTTCATCGTCAAACGGATGAATAAAGGTCATGCCTTCTTTTTCGGCTAAATCCATGGCATACGCACAGGCTTCGTCATAAACATTACCGTATAAAACAACTTCTGCACCGTAGCTCTTAGTGCGGTTTACCTTAATAAGAGGAGTTGTCGTCGGCATTACAATAATGGCCCTGCAGCCAAACTTCTTTGCCGCATAAGCAACACCCTGGGCATGATTACCTGCGGATGCGGTAATTAACCCCTTTGCTCTTTCTTCTTTTGGAAGTGTACTTACCTTGTAATATGCACCACGGATTTTATATGCACCGGTAACCTGCATATTTTCCGGCTTTAAATACACCTTATTGCCGGTCATTTCGGAAAGATAGGCACTGTGAACCAGCTTAGTCTTATTCGTGACCTTTTTTACTACCTCCGAAGCTTCTTCAAATTTTTCTAATGTCATCATGTTATTCTCTGTCCCCTTCCTCTGCAGCAATTCCGTCAAATAGCGCATCTACAAATGCATCCGGATCAAATTTCTGCAAGTCTTCCATGTGTTCTCCTACGCCGATATACTTTACCGGAACGCCCAGCTCTGCCTGAATTGCAAGAGCAATACCACCTTTTGCTGTACCGTCCAGTTTCGTTAATATAATGCCGTCGATGGCCGCTGCCGCATTAAATTCTTTTGCCTGTACCATGGCGTTCTGACCGGTGGTTCCGTCTAAAACTACCATAGTCTCCCTGTGACAACCCGGATATTCCCGTTCAATCACACGGTCAATTTTCTTTAATTCTTCCATCAGGTTCTTTTTATTGTGAAGACGGCCTGCGGTATCGCAAAGAAGTACATCCACATTTCTTGCCTTAGCTGCTGTAACTGCATCAAACACTACCGCAGCAGGATCAGAACCTTCCTTCTGGGCAATGATATCTACTTCCGCACGGTTCGCCCACTCGGTCAGCTGCTCAATAGCCGCCGCACGGAAGGTATCCGCAGCAGCAACCAAAACCTTTTTGCCGTTTGCTTTTAACTGGCCTGCCAGTTTTCCGATGGAGGTTGTTTTACCTACGCCGTTCACGCCGATAAGCAAAACTACGGATTTTTTATGTTCAAAGTCATAGGCATCCTCCGGCACAGACATCTGCTCCTTCATGCTGTCCATCAGAAGCTTTCTGCACTCGGACGGTTCCTTTGTCTTTGTTTCTTTTACTTTTTCCTTTAAATTATCAATGATTTTTGTAGTGGCATTGATACCCACATCCGACATAATCAGAATTTCTTCCAGTTCTTCGTAAAAATCATCATCAATGGCGGAAAAACCTTTAAAGATAGAATCAATACCGGATACGATACTGTTTCTTGTTTTACTTAAACCTTCGGAAAGTCTTCTGAAAAAACCTTTCTTTTCTCCCATGACTCCGTACCTCCCGTATCAATTTATTTTTCTAACTCGTCTTCTATCAGATTTACGGAAACCAGTGTGGATACACCCTTTTCCTGCATGGTAATACCGTACAGAATATCTGCAGCGGCCATAGTACCGCGTCGGTGGGTAATTACAATAAACTGGGTATTCTTGGTCAGCTTATGCAAATACTTGGCATATCTGCCGACATTGGAATCATCCAGTGCCGCTTCAATTTCGTCAAGAAGGGCAAACGGAGACGGTTTTAAGTTCTGGATGGCAAACAGTAATGCAATGGCCGTTAACGCTTTTTCACCACCGGATAACTGCATCATATTCTGCAGCTTCTTTCCCGGCGGCTGTGCGATAATCCGGATTCCTGCGGTAAGAACATCTTCGTCTTCCATTAACTCTAACGTACCCTGACCACCACCGAACAATTCGCGGAATACAATGTCAAACTGTTCTTTGATTGCAGCAAATTTTTCTTCAAACTGCTTTCTCATTTCACCGTCTAACTGCTCGATAATCTTCATTAAAGCAGCTTCTGCCTCCATGAGGTCGTTTCTCTGATTATTGTACAATTCATAACGTTCGGAAAGATTCTTGTAGTCTTCGATTGCATTTACGTTAACATCACCCAGTGCCTTAATAGAGGACTTAATTTCACCGATTTCCTTACGGATACCGCTGTAAGCAGGCAGGGATTCATCTCTGAACTTCTTTGCGGATTCCACGGTAATTTCGTATTCTTCCCACATATAGTTAGCCTGGCTGTTCATCATATCCTGCAGCTTTTCCAACTGGGCATTTAAACGGAAGGAATCCTTATCCAAATCGGAAATATGCTTGGACAATTCTTCACGCTTCGAGAAGAAATTCTTATTCTCTTTGGAAAGTTCCTCTTTCTTTGCTTCCAGTTCTTCCAGATTCTTTTCTAAATCTGCAACACTTTCGGACCAGGCAGCCATATTCTGCTTTGCAGTTTCAATCCCCTGTTCCTGCTCTGTAATACGTTCCTTAGTAGAACTGTTTTCATCCTTTAAAATCTTCTGTTCCCTGTCGAGACGTTCGATTTCTGCAAGAATACGGTTTCTGTTTTCATTTATAAACTGAAGATTCTTTTCCAAACCGGCACATTCCAATGCAAGTGCAGCGTTTTCTTCAGAAAGCTTTTCTTCAATGGCACGGTTACGCTCCATGGAAAGGTTGCAAACCTCTGTCTTCTTCTTTGCATCTTCCATCGCCGCTTCATTTTTACTGATCCGGTCACGAAGTTCCTTTGCACCGGACATGTTGTCACGGTTTTTCATTTCAAGATTGTTTACTTCCTGCTCAATCAGCTTATAGTTTTCTTTTAACTTGGCAAGCTGTTCTTCTGCTGCGGAAAGATTCATGCGGGTAGTATTCTGCTCTAAGTAAAGTACCTGCAAACCTTCCCGTTCTTCTACCAGTTCTTTTGCGATTTGCTCGCGTTCTACACGAGTAGAATCCCGTTCCTTTTCAAGTTCTGCAACTTTCTTTTTGCAATCTTCAATTTTCTTTTCCAAATCTTCCATTTCCCTGCGGCGACCAAGAAGATTACTGTTGTTCTTATAAGCGCCACCGGAGATGGAACCACCCGGATTTAACTGTTCACCCTCTAATGTGACAATACGAAGGGTATAATTATACTTTTTAGCTAAAGCAAGTGCATTATCCATGGTATTGACTACCAGAATTCTGCCCACCAGGTATTTTACCAGTTCTTCATACTCTTTCTCTACTTTAACCAAAGTATTGGCATAACCGATAACACCCTGCTCCTTTGCTGCCGCATCCTGGCTCTGTCCCAGTGCTTTGGATGTAATGCTGGTTAACGGCAGGAAGGTTGCACGGCCGAGTTTGTTTTCCTTCAGGTAATTTACCATTTTCTTGGCAGTTGCTTCATCCTTGGTAACAATATTCTGGATGCTTCCGCCAAGGGCAGTTTCCATAGCAGTTTCATATTTAGAATCCACCTTTATAATATCTGCAACAACGCCGATTACTCCCGGTGTATCGTTCTTGCGCTCCATGACCTTTTTAATGGCATTTCCGTAACCATCATAGCGCTCTGTCAAGTTGCGGAGAGATTCCAGCTTGGAGGCCTCCTGGATGCGGGTCCGTTCTGTCTGCTCCATAGCAGCCAAAGTATCCGCAGCCTTCTGCTTCCACTCGGCTCCCGCCTGCTCTAATTCTTCGATTTTATCACGGATAGCCTGAATCTGATCCGTAATTTCTTTATGTGCTTTTTTACACTTATCTACTTCTTCTGCATAGCCTGCTTCTTCAGATTTATGAAGAAGCACCTTCTGGGTAAGCTCTGCTTTCTTTAAGGCATTCTGCTCTTCCAAAGTAACAAAATGCTGTAACTGCGCCTTGATTTCTGCATTCTGATCCATGCAGTCTAAAATCTGCTGGTTGCATTTTTCAATGGTTTTTGTATAATCTACCAGACGACGGCGGATTTCCTGCAGCTCTTCCGTGGAATCATTGTGCTGTTCCGTCAGTTCCTCTAAGGAAGAAGAAACACTCTTTAATTCCTTGTCATACTTGGAAAGTTCCTTCTTACGCTCAGCACGGTCAGCATCCAGCGCTTCCTGACGCTGTTTAAAATGACTGTCAGAAAGAAGCATAGAGGAAATCTTTTCCTGCATCAGCTTGATTTCGCCCTCTTTTTCCTGAATCATCATAAGAAAACGGGTTTTCTGCTCTTTTCTTGTATCAATATCAACGGTATACTGCTCTAATTCTGCCTCTAAACGCTCATATTCCAGCTTGGTGTTATCGTAAGCTTTGCTGCTGTCTTCCAGTTCATCGCTGACGATTTTTGCCTTGGAATCGATTTCAGCCTTATTCTTTTCGCTTCGCTCATATTCCAGCAGGAATAAGTTGATTTCCAAATTCTTTAAAGCATCCTTTAAACGCAGATATTCCTTAGCCACCTCAGACTGCTTAGCAAGTGGACCTACCTGCTTTTCGATTTCCAACAAAATATCCGTAATACGGGACAGGTTTAACTGTTCTTCCGCCAGTTCCTTTTCTGCTGCAGCTTTCCGCTTTTTATATTTTACAATACCGGCAGCCTCGTCAAACAATTCACGGCGTTCTTCTGGCTTACCGCTTAAAATCTTTTCTACCTGGCCCTGACCGATAATGGAATAGCCCTCCTTACCGATACCGGTATCCAGAAACAGTTCATGGACATCACGGAGACGGCAGGTATTTCCGTTAATTAAATATTCACTTTCTCCGGAACGGTACACACGACGTGCAATTGTTACTTCCTCATAATCGATTGGAAGCATATGGTCGGAATTATCTAAGGTAATAGCAACATAAGCATAGCCCATCGGCTTACGGAGCTGGGTACCGGAGAAAATAACATCCTCCATTTTACTGCCTCGCAGCTGTTTTGCGCTCTGTTCACCTAAAACCCAGCGCACTGCGTCTGCAACATTACTTTTACCACTACCGTTTGGACCAACAATGGCAGTAATGCCATCATGGAATTTAAACACTATTTTATTGGCAAAGGACTTAAATCCATGTACTTCAATACTTTTTAAATACATTTATTACCCTCTCTATTCTGAAACTTTGTTGTCCTGTTCAAATTTGAGCAGGGACTGATAAGCTGCGTTCTGTTCCGCAGCTTTTTTGGTTCTGCCTTTTCCTGTTAACAGAGGCGTATCATCCATATAGGCCTGTACCGTAAATATCTTATTATGGTCCGGACCTTCCTCCGATAACAGAACATAATGCAGACTCTGCTTATATTTGTTCTGGATGAGCTCTTGTAACATAGTCTTACTATCATAAAAGAGTTTCTTATGCTCAATATCCGTAAGGACATATTTTAAAATAAACTCTTTTGCACTAGTAAAACCACCATCCAGATACATTGCACCAATCAGTGCTTCCCAAGCGTCGGATAAAATAGAGTCACGCTCTCTTCCTCCGGTTAAATCTTCACCATTGCCAAGTAACAGGAATTTTCCCAGTTCAAGTTCTCTGGCACAGGTCGCCAAAGACTGTTCACATACCAGACTTGCACGAAGCTTAGTCATTTGACCTTCATTCATTTCCGGGTGATTTTTAAACAGGAATTCACTGGAGACAACTTCTAAAACAGCATCTCCCAGAAACTCCAGACGTTCATTGTCCATCAATTCTTTCAGGTTCTTCTCATGGGCATAGGAGCTGTGGGTAAGGGCCTGACGAAGCAATGCTTCCTGTTTGAACTGATATCCAATATTTTGTTGAAATTCATTCAACCTTTTACGGTTCATAACTGCTCCTTTCTGTAGGCATGAAACAAAATGCGGGCTGTTGATAACTCAACAGCCCTTACGTGCCCGTTGTTTAGTTCAAAGCGTTTTTAATCTGTTCTACAGCATCACTTACAGTAACGATTTTTTCAGCTTCTTCGTTTGCAATTTCGATGTCGAATTCTTCTTCCAGAGCCATGATAATCTGGAAAACATCCAGGGAATCTGCACCAAGGTCATCCACAAATGTGGTTTCCATTGTAACAGTATCCTCATCTACACCCAATACTTCGCTGATAATCTTCTGAATTTTTTCAAATTCCATGTTATAATCCTCCTACTCTTCTTCTCTTCTGATATTTTCTTGGATTTTATCACCAATATTCTGCTCTTTAAAAGCAATACACTGTAAAATTGAATTTTTAATTTCTTTACAGGTAGAATTTCCGTGGCTCTTTACCACAAGGCCGTTAAGACCAAGCATCGGTGCACCACCATGGTCGGAGGTGTCAAGTTTTTTCAGGGTTTTCTTTAAAGCAGGTTTAAGAAGAACCGCACCAATCTTACTGCGTAAGTTTGACATCATACCCTTCTTAATTTCACCCATTAAGGCACCGGAAACGCCTTCGTACAGCTTTAAGATAACATTACCTACGAATGCTTCGCAAACAATGACATCTGCATAACCGTATGGGATTTCTCTGGCTTCAATACTGCCGATAAAGTTAATATCGTTACAATTTTTAAGTAACGGGAAAGTTTCCTTTACCAGCATATTGCCCTTTTCTTCCTCAGTACCGATATTTACGATGGCAACCCTTGGATTTTTAATTCCTTCAATGTGTTCCATATAAATGGAACCCATTTTAGCAAACTGAAGCAAGTGGGATGGTCTGGCATCCACGTTGGCGCCACAGTCAATTAACAGCGACGTTCCCTTTGTGGTTGGAATTAACGGTGCTAACGGAGAACGCTCCACACCTTTAATTCTGCCTACTACCAACTGCGCTCCTACCAATACGGCACCTGTACTGCCTGCAGATACAAAAGCATCTGCTGTACCTTTTTTTACAAGTGTCATGGCAACCACAATGGAAGAATCCTTTTTACGGCGAACTGCCATAACCGGTGCTTCATCATTTGTAATTACTTCACTGGCATTTACAACTTCCAGACGGTCTCCCAGGTCAGGATATGTAGCAAGTTCTTTTTTAAGAACATCCTCTTGTCCTACAAGAAAAACCTTAATGCGGGAATCTTCCTGCACTGCCAGGACGGCACCTTTCACTATCTCAGACGGGGCATTATCGCCACCCATTGCATCAACTGCAACTTTAACTAATTCGCTCACTTAAAACCCTCCTGTCAGTTTCTATATCACAATATACTAGATATTAATTTAAAAATCAACTAGAAATCAAACTTTTCTGTAGAAGAAAGATTTTGCTGTAGCATAGCCTAAAGTGTTGGCCTGGATAATCTGCTCGGTAGAGCCTACAAACAGTACTCCGTCTTTCTTTAAGGATGCATTAAACTTCTTATATATATCGGTCTTTGCTTCCTCCGTAAAGTAAATTAATACGTTTCTGCAAACAATCAGATCACAATCGGTCGGGTACGGGTCCTTTAACAGATTATGCTGCTTAAATTCTACACATTTCTTTACATCATCGGAAACTTTATATGTATACTCATTTACCTGAGTAATATATTTCTTCATTAAATCGTCCGGCAGGGTCTTTAAACTCTTTACGTTATATAAACCGTCTTTTGCCTTGGCAAGCACCTGCTTGTCAATATCGGTAGCAATAATCTTGATATTGGAAAGCGGCATATGTCTGGAAAGCATCATCACGAGAGAATAAGGTTCATCACCGGTGGAACATGCTGCGCTCCAGATTTTTAATCTTGGAGATTTAGCCATAAGTGTTGGCAAAATGTCGTTTTCCAGCACTTTCCACTGCTCCGGATTTCTGTAAAACTCGGAAACATTAATGGTTAAATAGTTAACGAATTCCTCAAACTTATCTTTGTCTGCTTTAATGGCAGCCACATAATCGGAATAGGTTTTAATGCCATGCTTTGTGATAAGAGAATCAATTCTTCTTCTCATCTGCTTTTCTTTATAAGCATTTAAATCAATCTGGGTCAAAGTAAAAATCTGTTTTTTAAAAACTTCATAATCACCCATAAATAACACTCCTTTGTATTTTACGTTTTCCCCTATGCATTTTTTGAAAAAGGGACTGTTGCGACCAACAGCCCCTTTCTATGATTTACCTAAAATTATTCAGCGTCTTCAACAGGTGCCTCTTCTGCAGGAGCTTCTTCCTGAACAGGAGCCTCTAATGCCTTGATGCTTAAGCTGATCTTCTTGTCTGCGATGTTGAAGTCAACAATCTTTGCAGTAACTTCCTGACCAATCTTTAATACATCTGCAGGCTTTTCAACATGATTTCTGGAAATCTGGGAAACATGTAATAAAGCGTCAACGCCAGGTACTAACTCAACGAAAGCACCAAAGTCAGTCATACGTGCAACCTTACCGGTAACAACGTTGCCAACTGCGAAGTCTTCTTCTGCATTTGCCCATGGATTCTGGTCTGCAAACTTAAGGCTTAAAGCAACCTTTTCACCTGCGATGTCCTTAATGAATGCACGAACTGCATCGCCTGCCTTGAATACCTTCTTAGGATTCTCAACACGGCCCCAGGACATTTCGGAAATATGAAGGAGACCGTCTACGCCGCCAAGGTCGATGAATACACCGAAATCGGTAACGTTCTTAACAGTACCTTCTACAACATCGCCAACCTGAATCTTAGCGAAAAGCTCCTTCTGAAGCTCTGCCTTCTTAGCAACTAAGAGCTGCTTGCGGTCACCGATGATTCTTCTTCTCTTTGGATTGAACTCGCTGATTACGAACTCAATTTCCTGATCCTTATACTTGGATAAATCCTTTTCGTAGGAATCGGAAACAAGGCTTGCAGGAATAAATACTCTTGTTTCGTCTACTACTACGCTTAAGCCACCGTCTAAAACTGCGGAAACTGTAGCTGTTAATACTTCCTTGTTGTTGAAAGCTTCTTCTAATCTCTTGCTTCCCTTTTCTGCAGCAAGTCTCTTGTAGGTTAATAACACCTGACCTTCACCGTCATTTACCTTAAGAACCTTTGCCTGCATCTTGTCGCCTTCCTTAACAATTTCTGTTAAGTCAACGTTTGGAGTGTTTGTATATTCGCTTCTGGTAATGATACCGTCAGCCTTATAACCGATGTTTAAGACAATTTCATCTTCTTTAACACGAATAACAGTACCTTCAACTACCTCTCCGTTGTGTATTGTCTTAAAAGACTCCTCCAATAATTGTTCGAAACTTAAATCTGACATGCTGGTATGAACCTCCTCGATAATATTGTTTGGGGTTGATGCCCCTGCTGTAATACCTACACTACGGAATGACTTAAAAAGTCTTAAGTCAAGGTCACTGAGTTTCTGTATGAAGTAAGTATTTACACATTGCTGTTTTGATATCTCATACAACTTACGTGTATTCGAACTATGCAGACCGCCGATAACGATCATAGCCTCTGATTCCTGCGCTAAGAGGCTTGTTTCTTTCTGTCGTTCTTCTGTGGCACTGCATATCGTACTTAAAACAAGTATATCATACCTCTTTTTTTCAATAATTTCAACTAAATCTTGAAATTTCTTGCTATTAAATGTCGTTTGTGCCACTACGCAGACCTTTTTACCGGGATTTTCCTCCAATTTTTCTGCATCAACAGCATTTTCTACCACTAAAACAGGACCATTGCACCATCCGATGATACCCTGCACCTCAGGATGGGACTCTGTTCCGATGACAATAATTTGTCTTCCGTTATTGCTCTGCTCCTCCACAATACGGTGGATTTTCTTAACAAAAGGACAGGTGGCATCTAAAACCTCATGACCGCTTGCCTGCATTTCCTCAAATTCTTTTTTTGATACACCGTGGGATCTGATAATGAGCGTTCCTTTTTCTGCCCCATTCCATTCTTCTTTATCGGATACAATCTGTACACCCTTCTTTGCCAGTTCTTCCGTAACCTCTTCGTTATGGATGATTGGTCCGTATGTATAGACCTTTTTTCCGAGAGCAGCCTGCTGTTCTACAAGTTCCACCGCACGCTTTACACCAAAGCAGAAGCCGGCGGTTTTTGCAACTTTAACATTCATCCTTCAATCTCCGATTTTTTCTGCAATAATCTTCTGCATGGCAGCTACAACTTCTTCAATATTCATATCCGAAGTATCCAGTAAAACCGCATCTTCCGCCTGTTTTAGAGGAGAAGTTTCCCGGTTCATGTCACGGTAGTCACGCTCTTCGATTTCCTTCTGAAGCTGGGTTAAATCACATTCCATTCCTTTTGCAACCAGCTCATCATAACGGCGCTTTGCACGTACTTCAGATGAAGCTGTAAGGTAAATCTTCACTTCTGCATTCGGAAGCACAACTGTACCGATATCTCTGCCATCCATAACCACACTTGTTTTCTCAGCAAGTGCCTGCTGGAGTTCCACCATTTTTGAACGAACCACCGGATATACCGAAACAGCAGACGCCATAGCACCTGCTTCCGGTGTACGGATAAGACCGTTTACATTTTCACCGTTCAAATATACTACCTGTTCACCGTTCTCATAAGCAAGAGACACATTGATGTTGTCTAATTCTCCTACGATAGTTGTTTCATCATCCCCTGCAATACCCTTTCTGGAACAATATAAACCGATGGCACGGTACATAGCTCCGGTATCTACATACACCATATTTCTGCTTTTTGCCAAAGATTTGGCAATGGTACTTTTGCCTGCACCTGCAGGACCGTCGATTGCAATGTTAATTTTTCTCATTTTATTTCCTCCCGGTAACATATTAGTATATTGAACTGCCTGCCGCATAGCCGGTAGACCATGCGATTTGCAGGTTAAATCCTCCTGTCATGGCATCCACATCCAAAACCTCTCCGGCAAAATAAAGTCCGGAAACAAGCTTTGATTCCATAGTAGAAGGCACGATTTCTTTTACAGAAATGCCGCCTTTGGTAATAACCGCTTCTTTATAATCACGAAGGCCGGATACATGCATGGTAAGATGCTTCAATAAATATCCCAACTGCCTGCGTTCTTCTTTAGAAATTGCGTTAACCTTTTTATCCGGGTCAATGCCGGAAAGCTCTACAATTACCTCTATCATACGCTGTGGAAGAAGCTTGTCCAGTGCATTTTTAAAGCTCTTATTTTTTGCTTCTTCAAAGTCAGATAAAAGTCTTGCATCCAGCATTTCTTCCGTTAAAGCCGGTTTTAAATCAATTTGAACGATTGGCAGGTCATGTCCTTTTAAAAGCTCCTCGGCAGTATAGCTGCTGGCACTAAGCACCAACGGACCACTGATACCGAAATGTGTAAACAACATTTCTCCCATATCGGAATAAAGCACCTTTTTGTCCTGCAACAGCTTTAATTCCACATTTTTGAGGGTGAGGCCCATGAGTTTTGTTGCAAATTCCTCTTTCATATTTAAGGCAACCAAAGATGGTGAAAGCTTTGTTACGGTATGTCCCATTTGCTTTGCAAAACGGTAGCCGTCACCGGTAGAACCGGTGCTTTGATAGGAAAGACCGCCGGTTGCCACAATACAGGCATCCGCATAGATTTTCTCGTTTTTACTTCCACAGACAATGTATTTGAATTGTCCTTCTTCTTCCACGATATTTTTTACTTCTGTATTCAAGTGGATATGCACGCCAAGCTGTTCCATGTAACGCTGTAACACCTTAATTACATCGGAAGAATGGTCGGATTGCGGGAATACTCTCATGCCCCGTTCTGTTTTGATTTCCAGACCGATGCGTTCAAAGAAGTCCATGACAGCCATATTGTCAAAGGTATGGAATGCGCTGTACAAAAAGCGTGGATTGGTAACAATCTGCTTCATTAAATCTTCCATATCACAGGCATTGGTTATATTGCAACGGCCTTTTCCTGTAATAAAAAGCTTTTTACCAAGTTTTTCATTTTTCTCATATAAATAGACTTTATTTTGGTTTTCTGCCGCCGCTATGGCCGCCATCATTCCGGCTGCTCCGCCGCCGACTACAATAACTTTACTCATAATTCCTCCGGGATTTTATCAATTTACGCAAACAAAGGTAAGCACGAAACACCATGCTTACCTTCCAAGATATACATCATCTAATTCAAATTCTAAATGTCCGCTATGGTATGGTCCGCCTTCAATACTGATATAAATCTTTTTATATTGAGACAGATTTTCCAGAATACTCTGCGCCAGGATATCGATAATGGAGCCTTCAACGGAAGCTCCCACATCAATTACCGGTGCAGCATCGGACTTGAAATCTAATCTGACACTGTCATTTTCAATAATTATGTCATTAATGCCAATGTAAAACCCCTCATCTTCCATTGCATCAATTACCTGCTCTACAATAAATTCAGGCGTAAGCTCGTCATTTGCCGTTACCAGAACCGTTACCGCTTCTTTTTCTAAAGAGTCCGGGCTTAACGTATAAATGGTAATCTCAAAATTTTCCGGCGGAGCAATGGTAATTTGTTCTGCCTGTGTCGGAACAGATGTTGGTGCAACGGTAGCCGAAACTTCCGGTGAACCGGTTGAAGTTATGTTGTCATTGGTGTTTTTTCCACAGCCGGAAATTACAAAGGCAACACAAATGCATAACATGGCATAGATTACATTTTTAATTTTCATGATTATGCACCTCCCGGATAAAATATTGCTTCTATACAGAATTTTATCCGGAAACTATGTCATTTCTATGTTATTCCTGTGTCATAATTAAGTTATCTGTCTATTTTGTTTTTAATACACTTTTATTTTTTACTAAATAATCCAACAAAGAAATTACGGTAAGTGCAAAGGATGCCCAGATAAAGATAGCTTCTAAAGCCGAATACCATCCGTACTCCAGATGAACAATCAAAAGACAGCACATTACCATCTGGGTTGCTGTTTTAAATTTTCCCCAATAGCTTGCCGCAAGCACAAGACCGCCTTCTGCCGCCACCAGACGGAAACCGCTGATAATAAATTCTCTGGCTACAATAACGATAGCCACAATCAAATTTAAGGTTCCCTGCTCCACAAAACAAAGAAGTGCGGTACAAACCAACAGCTTATCCGCCAACGGATCCATAAACTTTCCAAAATTCGTTACCAGATTATATTTTCTGGCAAGATGTCCGTCCACCGCATCGGAAAGACAGGCAATTATAAATATGCCCAAAGCAATCCAGTTACCATATGGAATGGTGTCGATTAAGAAAAACACCAGAAAAACCGGTATCATGCACATTCTGAAAATAGTAATTTTATTTGGTAAATTCATGATTACTCCTCCTAAACTTAGTCCCAATCGGATATTGCTTCGCCCACCAGGTCATATTCCTTTGCTTGAGTGATTTTTACATCCACAAACTCGCCGGACAGGTAAGAATCCTTAGAATGCACAAAAACAAAACCATCTACATTTGGTGCATCCATATAGGAACGTCCGATAAAAATATCATCCTCCGGAAGTTTTCCTTCTATCATGACACGAATGGTTCTTCCAACCTTTTCCTCGCCACGCTTCTTTGAAATTTGCTGCTGAAGTCTCATGAGCTCTTTCTGACGCTGTACCTTTACCTTTTTGGTAATTTGCCCTTTCATACGTGCTGCAGCGGTATTTTCTTCCTTGGAATAAGTAAACACACCAAGACGTTCAAATTTTGCTTCCTGTACAAATTCCAAAAGTTCCTGATGCTCCTCTTCTGTTTCCTGCGGGAAACCGGTAATTAAAGAGGTTCTAAGTGCAATGTCCGGAATTTCCCGACGAAGCTTTTTGATTAAGTCAATCAGTTCCTTATGGGTGGTACGTCTGCCCATACGCTTTAATACCGTATCCGCTGCATGCTGGATTGGCATATCCAGGTAATGGCAGATTTTTGGCTGACGCTTCATGGTTTTGATTAGCTCATCCGTAATTTCTTCCGGATAACAATACAGCAGACGGATCCATTCAATGCCTTTGATTTCGCAAAGTCTGTCAAGCAGCTCCGGAAGCATCTTTTTGCCGTATAAATCCACGCCGTACACGGTAGTTTCCTGGGCAATTAAGGTTAATTCCTTAACCCCGCCCTCTGCAAGAAACTTTGCTTCCTCTATAAGGCGTTCCATCGGAACACTACGGAATTTACCACGCAGGGACGGAATAATGCAGTAGGTGCAGAATTTATCACAACCCTCTGCAATTTTCAAATACGAATAGTAGCCGCCGGTGGTATTGACACGGTTTGTTTTAGGCAATGGCAACGCCTGCAAATCCTCGTAGCGCTCTGCCTTTTTGCCTTCCAGTACTTCTTCAATGGCTTCTACGATTTTATCGGTAGCCGTTGTGCCGATAACCGCATCCACCTCCGGAATTTCATTCAAAATTTCGGTCTGATAGCGTTGTGCAAGACAGCCGCTCACCAAAAGTACCTGCAATCTTCCATATTTTTTGTACTCGGCCATTTCTAAAATCGTCTGGATACTTTCCTCTTTTGCGTCGTGGATAAAGCAACAGGTATTTACCACAATGATATCCGCTTCGGCTTCCTCATTGGTAAGGGAATAGCCCTTATCCCGCAAAAGCCCCAGCATAACTTCACTGTCTACCAGATTTTTATCGCAACCTAAGGATACAAATAATACGTTCATCTACGAACCCTTTCTAATGCATAGTTACTGTTGTTTTCTTAAAGCCGCCTCTAAGCAGTTCTTCATAAGCATTGCAATGGTCATCGGACCAACACCGCCCGGAACCGGAGTAATGGCACCAGCAATCGGTTCAACTTCAGCATATGCTACGTCACCGCAAAGCTTTTTGCCCTCCAACCGGTGAATACCAACGTCAATTACGGTTGCACCCGGCTTTACATAGTCAGCAGTAATAAACTGTGGCTTACCGATGGCAACAATTAAAATATCTGCTCTCTTGGTAACTTCCTTTAAATCTGTAGTTCTGGAATGACATACGGTTACTGTGGAATTTTCACGAAGCATCAAGGCTGCCATAGGCTTACCGACAATGTTGCTTCTTCCCACAACTACACATTCCTTTCCGGACATTTCAATACCGGAACGCTTTAATAATTCAATAATGCCTGCAGGAGTACAGGAAACAAAGCCTTCCTTGCCAATCCATAAATGACCTACACTTACTGCATGGAAACCGTCAACATCCTTATCAGGAGAAATAGCGGCAATTACCTTATCCTCATCCATATGCTTCGGAATCGGAAGCTGAACCAAAATACCGTCCACATCTGCTCTGTCATTCAGTTCCGCAATTAAATCAAGTAATTCCTGTTCTGTGGTTTCTTCTGCCAGTTCATAAGAAAGAGAACGGAAACCTACATACTCGCACGCTTTCTTTTTGTTTCCCACGTAAACAGAAGAAGCCGGGTCGTTACCAACCTGAATAACTGCCAGGGTTACCTCTCTGCCCTGTTCTTTTAACTTTGCTGCAGCTTCTTTTACTTCATCCTTAATCTGTGCGGAAATTAACTTTCCATCAATAATCTTTGCCATTTGTTATCCTCCTGTTATCATTATTCTACAATTGTAGTTTTACATCAGTGGTGCTAAAACACGAAGCACCGCCTGAGCCAATCGTTTAAATATGTTTTTCTGCGTCATTGCATATGTCTGTTGGGTAGAAACCTCTGTCATTTCCAGCAAATCCGCCTTAACAGCTGCCACCACCGGAGTACGGTAAAACAACGTACCACATTCAAAGTGGAGATACAAACTTCTGTAATCCAGATTGATTGTACCGACAATAGCAAATTTATCATCACACACAAAATTCTTTGCGTGGACAAATCCCGGGTCATACTGATAAATCTTTACACCGCCGTTTACCAGCTGGGAATAATAGGACTGGGTGAGAATAAACACATACTTTTTATCCGGAATTCCCGGTGTAAAAATACGTACATCTACCCCTCGTTTTGCCGCAAGAATAAGGGCTGTCATCATTTCATTATCAATCACAAGATACGGTGTCGTCATATAAATATAATCCTGCGCCGTATTTATCATATTTAAAAATACAGACTCGGAAACATTTTCCCTGTCTAACGGGGAGTCACCATAAGGTTGTACATAACCTGCGGCTGTAACAGGATTCTGAGTAAGAATTCCCGGCATGTACCGGCGGATATCTTCTTCCTTATCGTGTTTTACGCTGTTCCAGCTTACCAAAAACATGGAAGTGAGATTCCATACCGCATCACCCTTTAACATTACTGCGGTATCTTTCCAGTAACCAAACCGCTCTTTCCGGTTGATATACTCATCTGCCAGATTCCAGCCGCCCATAAAGCCTACATTACCGTCAATCACCGTAATTTTACGGTGGTCTCTGTGATTCATTACCAAAGAAAAGAAGGGAATAACCGGGTTAAATGCGATACTTTTAATTCCGAACCCTTCCAGTTTCTTATAATATTTATACGGCAGCAGGGCCACACAGCCCATGTCATCATACATAAAACGGACTTCAACACCTTCGGCAGCCTTCTGCTTTAAAATTTCTAAGATACCTTCCCACATTTCAGCTTCTTCCACAATAAAGTACTCCATAAAAATAAAGTGCTTTGCTTTGCGAAGTTCTTCAAGAAGCACCGGATAACATGCTTCACCGCTTTTATAATAATAGGATTCCGTATTACGGTATGCCGGATAATGGGCACAGTCATTGATATACTTCATCTGACCATAGGCTATTTTATCTTCTTTTTGAAGTTCTTCCAGTAAGTCATCTTCCGCTATGGAAAATGCTGAAATTTTTGCAGCGGCTTTGTCCATTTGAATACGCATCCGTTTGGTCGGACGTTTATCTCCGAAAAGCAGATAAAGTAATCCGCCGAATAACGGAAATACCAAAATAGGTATAATCCACGCCAGCTTATACGCCGGATTATCATCTTTGTTAATAATATAAAGCACAGCAAATAAGCTTAAAACGGCAAGTGCTATATTCAGCTCGTTAGAATACTCGGTAAGCTTTGTCAGCATGCTGATGCCCCAAAAAATCTGGATTAATATAATCAGGCCGACAACAAATACACGTTTCGATATGAAATTCAGAATTTTATTTATTATTCTCATTCCCTATATCCTCACAAAGAAAAAGGTGGCACATCAAAACACCCTATTGGAACATTGTACATGATATATCCAAAAAAGTCCAGTGTTCCAACTGTCAATTTTTTATAAACTCTGCATATACTGTCATTGAATCAAATCAATCTGAGGTTTCATCCATGGATTACAGTAAAACCCATTACTACAAGTATACGGCACCGACTGCACCAAAGCAGACCCGCTCCAGCATTCCGGTATTCGAACAGGATGACGTTCCTGCAACTCCGGGCGAAGGCCCTGCCGGCTCTGCAACACCGGATTTAAACGATAACATCGGTTCCGAAAATAACAGACCGTCCAATCGCCCATCCAATAGACCGGCAGCTCCTGACGAAGGTCCTTTAGGCACCCAGACACCTTCTCTTCCGTCTACTCCAAGCAATCCAAGCTTTCCGTTTCCACCGGTAGGCGGCGGTTCTACAACAACTCCGTCCCGCCCAAACAATAACAACAATAACGTATTCTGGAGTTACACCTGGCTCACCCCTATTTTCGGCAACTCTTCCGTTTCCTCTGTAGCACAGGCACGTTTCTATAATGTAAATGCCATGTTGGAGCCGGTAGATATTTACATCAACGGTCAGTTGGTAGCCTCCGACCTTGATTATAGCGAATATACCGACTATCTGTACATTATTCCGGGTTACTATAATGTAACCATTTTCCGCAGAACTAATCCGGGTTACCCATTTATCAGCACCAGAGTGAATTTCGTAAGAAACTCTGTATGCACGATTTCCCTCATTGGTACTGTAGATAGTCCTGGACTTCAGTTCATCTGCTAAGATTTTCCTGCGCTGCAGGATAATCTAAATAACCCCTGTCTTTCTTTTTGGAGGAAGAATAATTTATTTAAATCTTAGAGAAACAGAACTACCCCTGCGAACCCGCTCATTGCTAACGGTTCGTACGGGGTAGTTCTGTTTCTCTAAGATTTATCTAAGTTGTTTTTCCAAAAAGAAAGACAGGGGTTGCGTTAGGTTGTGACAAGTGCAGGAAAGTCTTAAAAAGAGCCATAAGTCCAGGGCTATCCACATGGAGCTATTCATATTTAAACTCATAGTCCGGTAATGCTTTCCATTCTTCAGTTTCAATTAATAAAGTTTTTATTTTATCACAAGCGGTTAGAAATGCCTGCCCTTTTTTATTCTTAGCAGTAAAGTCATAGGCAATATCCTTTGCGCTAATTGCTTTTTCTGTTCCATTGGATTTAACTGTTAAAACAAGCGTCATGGATGGTTCTGACATACATTCTCCTTCCTGCGGGTCATAGACATCCGGATAATCCTCAGGATTCAATGTTCTGATAATCTCATAAATTTGCTGTTTTTCCTCTACCGATAACTCGTAACAAGCAACATAATCCGTTGGATGGGTTGCATCGGTAGTTTTAACAAGCATTCCTGTCTTGCTGTCATAAGAACTGATACCGTAACAGCCCCAGGTAAGGGAAATTTCAAAGTCTTCCGGCATGTTTTCCGGCAAAAACACCGTCTGTTTCTGCTGAATTGCTTTCTCCTTTGGATAGCACAACCGCCATTCGTTGTCATAAAGAACGGCCATTCCGCCTTCTACCCTGGCATACGGCATACCAAGTTCCCGGTTAAAGTTGGTTTCACCATGCTTCTTGGGAAAAGTATCAGTATAGGATTCTGTATAGCCAAGGATTGCACTCTCGTCTACTTCACCCGGGCTTTCCTCCACTGACAAGTAATATATTTTTCCGTGCACCATAATTGCAGCAGGATAATCGGTTATTTTTCATTTTTCATCTATAAGACGCAAGACTGCATGAAACCGTTTCAACAATTTATTAAAATTCATCTGATTTGGTGATATAGATAACTTTGGCTAAATCCAAATACAAAAAATAGACCGCAGGAAACCATCAGCGGCGAGCGGGTTTCTAAGGTCTATTTTTTGTATTGGATTTAATAAAATTAATTTACTTCACCAAATCAAATGCATTTAATTTCTTGTTTATCATTGCCATAGCACCTTCCGGAATATTTCCAGCCATGCCCATCATCATCTCTACGGACATATTGGAAATCATTTCCCACATCGGCATGCCAGGGCCCATTTCTCTGCCGGATAACTGGCAGAAGAATGCCAGGGCATCCGGGTTCTTTGCTACTTCACCAAGAGTATTCTTAATACTTAACTTGCCCTCCGGGAATTCCATAGGAGCATCTAAGTCAAGACTGCCCTCTGTAGTAAACCAGTTAGCTGCGCCCTCCTGACCGTTATCTTCCACCGGAAGTGTGTAGATTGCAGGTTCCTCTGCCACCTTTTCGATGGTCATGGTATCCTTACATTCTCCGGCCACTGCCAGGAAAATATTGAAACCGTCTGCCAAGGAAACACTGAACTTTGCAATATGGTCTACAGGTGTAGTCTCTCCTACTTTTTCACGGTTCATGTAAAGAGTAACGGAATCCTGGTTTGTATAAACCTTAATTTCCGTAGTTTCACCGGCACGCTGCGCATAACGCTTACCGCAAAGATGAACCATTGGTTCTGCATTCCAATAAGCCTTGTAAATGTAGTAGCTGTCCTTCTTGGTCTTTCTGTCCATAGTCACAAGACCCTTATTGTTACGGCCTGCTACTCCACCTTCATTTCGGGCTGCACAGCCGAAGTCAAACATATTCCAAACATGGCTGGACCAAATCCAAGGTCTTTCATCAAGAACCTTTGCCATGTGCTCATGATACAATGCCTGATAATCCTCGCTGTAGTCCTTACACTTTGGATTAGAACCATGATAAGTGATAATACCTTCACAACCGTACTCGGAAACGCCGAGGCAGATGTCCGGATGCTTTTCGTGGAAGTTATCCAGCCATGGACCGTTATCTTCCATCTTGCCCATATACCAGCCAAAGTAATGGTTGTAGCTTTCGGTATCGGTAATATAGTGCATCGGACCATCCACCGGAGTCATAGTAACGTGTGCGATGGTGGTAAGACGTGTTGGGTCAAGCTCCTTCACCAAAGCATTTAATTCCTTGTGATTTTCCACTAACTGCTCGGAAATACCTCCGATGAGAATTTCGTTGGAAATACCCCAGAACATAATGGATGGATGGTTGTAATTCTGGATAACCAGCTCCTTCATCTGTTCGATGCAGTTCTGATGAGCCTTCGGATTCTTGCTCATAACAGAAATAAACGGAATTTCTGCCCAAACAGCAAAACCTAATAAGTCGCAGGCATCATAAAAATCCTGGGAATGCTGATAATGTGCCAAACGAATGGTATTAGCACCCAGCTCCTTAATAAGCAGCGCATCTGCATAATGGTCGTCCGCATCTAACGCGTTGCCACGGTACACCATATCCTGATGACGGGAAACACCACGAAGAGGAGTCTCCACACCATTGATGATAAATCCCTTCTGAGGATCGCAAGAGAAGCTGCGGACACCCACGTTTACTTCGATATCATCGTAAGTTTCATTTCTTCTCTGAAGCTCTGCAATTACCGTATAAAGGTAAGGTGCATCCAGATTCCAAAGATTGATATCCGGAACAAAAATGGTGGTCTTTGCTGTATCTGCCGGACGAACCGCATAACCAACCTCATTGCCCTCTTCATCAAAAATGCTGTACTGCACCGTAAAGTTTTCATCCGCATTCTTTACAAATGCTTCAATTTCAAAGGTAGCGCCGCCACAGTCGGTAGGCTTTGGAGTTACCATAATGCCCGGGCCGCCGTAATATTCCAAATCAAAATGGACGTTTGGTACGCTGATTAAATTTACACCACGATACAAACCGCCATAGAAAGTAAAGTCTGCATTCTGCGGATATACGTAATCGTTAGCGATATTGCTGCACTCCACCACTAAAAGGTTTTCGCCTTCTTCTTTACAGTACTCGGTAATATCCGCACGGAAGGTGGAGTAACCGCCTTCATGGTAGCAAACCTTGGTTCCATTGATATAAACCGTTGCTTCGGAATTTGCGGCTAAAATTTCTACAAAAGTTCTGCCTCCCGCCAACGGCTGCTTTGGAGTTTCAAAAGACTTTGCATACCAATAATTGCCCCTATCATAACTGCCGTTTCCGTCATTTCCGTCCACTGCATTCCAAGTATGAGGTAAGTCCACCGATTCCCAGTCGGTTGGATAAACACTTGGTAAACCCACATTTTTCTGAATGAATTTCCAGTTTTCATTCAGGTTGATGATATTTCTCATAGTTTTGCTTCCTCCTTAAAGTATCATATAAATTTATTATACCATAAACTTGTCTTTTTCATCTATAAATTTTAAATAAAATACATCCTCAAGAACCGTTAGTGATGAGCGGGTTCTGAGGATGTATTTTTATTTTAGGTGATTTCGCATATTCTTTAACGCTGTTTTCTCTAATCTTGACACCTGTGCCTGGGAAATATGAATTTCATCCGCTACTTCCATCTGTGTTTTCCCTTCAAAAAATCGAAGTTCAATAATATTTTGTTCTCTTGGACTTAATTTTTCCATTGCTTCCTTAATTGCTAAATCTTCAATCCAATTTTCTTCCCTGTTTTTCTTGTCACTAACCTGGTCCATCAAAAACAAGGTGTCACCGGAATCGGAATACACCGGCTCATACAAAGACATTGGCGCCTGAATCGCATCCAGTGCATTTAAAATATCCTCTCTCGGGAGACCGGATTCTTTTGCTATTTCCTCAATGGTAGGTTCCCTGTCCATATTTTTTTGCAGCATATCTCTGGCATAAATTGCCTTGTAAGCAATATCTCTAAGGGAACGGCTGACACGGATGGAATTATTATCACGTAGATACCGTCTGATTTCCCCGATAATCATCGGTACTGCATAGGTTGAAAATTTTACTCCCTGACTAATGTCAAAATTATCAATGGCTTTCATCAGACCAATACAGCCTATCTGAAACAAATCGTCCACATTTTCATTACTGGAGGAAAACCGCTGGATAATACTTAATACCAGTCGCAAATTCCCTTTAATATAAGTTTCTCTTGCCTGTATATCTCCTTCTTTTATCTTACGAATCAGTTCTTCTTTTTCTTCTCCTGCAAGCAGCGGAAGCTTTGCTGTATTTACTCCGCAAATCTCTACTCTATACCCAGCCATAGCAAATAACCTCCTGTAAACTCTACACAGTTAATCATTTGCCATAAAGAAGAAATTTATTCATAAAATACCATCATCCAAACTTTAAAATTTCTGTTTTCAGGCGCTTCATTATTTTCTTTTCCAAACGCGAAATATATGATTGGGAAATACCTAACATATCTGCAACCTCTTTCTGTGTTTTTTCCTTTCCGTCACGGCTGTTTAGTCCAAATCGCAAGTCAATAATGACTTTTTCCCTGGCAGATAAATTCTTCATAGCAGCCTTCAGCATCTGACGGTTCGCTTCATCCTCCATATTTTTATACACGCAATCTTCCTCTGTTCCGAGAATATCAGAAAGCAAAAGCTCATTTCCGTCCCAATCCACATTTAAGGGTTCATCAATGGAAACTTCCAGCTTCACCTTGTTATTTTTCCGAAGATACATTAAGATTTCGTTTTCAATACAACGGGAGGCATAAGTAGCAAGCTTTATGTTTTTTCCCGTATTAAATGTATTAATTGCCTTAATAAGACCGATAGTACCGATGGAAATTAAATCTTCTACACTGATTCCCGTATTGTCAAACTTTTTTGCTATGTAAACTACCAGTCGCAAATTCCGTTCTACAAGCGTAGACCTTGCTTTTTCCCGTTCTTCCGTTTCCAGAAGTTCTAACATTCTGGCCTCTTCCTCTGCTTCCAGTGGTGGCGGAAGCACTTCTGCACCTCCGATATAATGAATCTCTCCCCGCTTTCCAAACAAAAGCTCCCGGATACTGGTTACCATACGAAACATCATTTTTCCTTGTACCGAAATTTTAATCAACATTGTTTTCCCCTACCCTTCCTGTAATAATCCGCAATGAAAGATTACCTGATATTCTTTTCCTTTATATAAACTTTCTTTTGTAGCCGCAGCAATGACATCGTAATACGTTAACTGTTTCTCCTGCCATTTTATTTTTACGCAGTCGAAGGTAACTCCCTCTAATAATCCATTTTCCTGTCCTACACTGTGAAATGGAATGAAATGTAGTTTTTCCGGATGATTTTCCTTACATAAAACAATCATTTCTCCAAGCATTTTTTCGTCTACCAAAATTACCGGCTTATGAAAAATCGGATCATATAGTTTGTTTCCGGTATCTATCAGTGCAGTTGCAAACAACTTTCTGTCTCCGAACTCCAATACTGTTTTTGCTTTCATATGTTCTTCCTTCCAACGAATTCTGCTTTTCTTTTCCAGTAAAAAACAAAATACTGCAGCAACAGCAGAAACTATGCCGACTGATAATGCATCTACACCAACACCCAAAAAGGATACTAAATACAAGAAAATTCCGGCGGTTATTGCTCCTGCCATCAAAAACAACAATAAATGCCACAGCAGATTTTTTCGTCCAAACGACAAAATATTCATAAAAAGTATCACTATACTTTCCGTTAAAATCAATAAAGATGCCTTTTCAAAACATGCATACAAAACCAACCCAAAACATGCCCCTACAGCGCCTAAAACCGCTGAAATAAAACACTGTATTGTCCGGTATGTCTTTGTTATTTGTCGCACTAAAAGAAGAACCAAAGCATTCATCCAAAAATTCCATAAAAAAAACAGATCTATATAAAGAATACAGTCCATGGTCACCTCCTGTATCCAGTATAAATCTGCCTCTACGTATTTTTTGTCAAAACATGAGAAAATGCAAGTTTATTACTTGTAAAAAAGCGACAAAAAAATGGCATGCAAACCTTCTTTGCATGCCATTAAACTAATATTATTTAAGAGTTATTCCTTGCTCTTTTTATCTGTTAAAAAGCTTGGAATATTAATTTTATTCTTACCTAAATCCTTAACCTCGTTGGTTTCGGAAGCAGCAGCTGTTTCACGGAACTCTCTCATTGGTGTATAGCTTCCGGTTAATGGACGCTCTGTCTGACCAGCCGGCTTTGTATAACCTGTACCAATGTAGCTGGAAATGGACTTTCTGCCGTCTTTTAAGTTGAAATCAAACTGATCTGCCACACCACCGTTACGAACAGTACTGCTGGTATAGCTTGGAAGTACACCGGCTCTGCGGTTATTCATTTCAGCTTCTACCTGCTTTGCATACGCTTCCATACCTGTTGCGATAATAGTTACGGTTACAGATTCCGGAATGCTTAAGTCTTCAATACAACCAAAGATGATATTTGCGTCTTCACCAACCAGTTCCTGAACATAGGTTGCAGCTTCTGTTGCTTCTAAGAATGCAACATCACCGGAGAAGTTGATAATCATGCCGTCAGCACCGTCGATGGTAGTTTCGAGTAATGGGCTCTGGATTGCCTGCTGAACAGCAGCCATACAACGGTCTTCACCGGTTGCGGTACCCATACCAATATGGGCAATACCCTTATCTCTCATGACAGTCTGAACGTCTGCAAAGTCAAGGTTCATCTGACCCTTCTTGTTAATAAGGTCGGTAATACCCTGTACGCTCTGCATGAGCACTTCGTCAGTACGTGCGAAAGCATCAGCCATGGAAGCTCTTCTGTCCATGAGACCAAGAAGCTTGTCGTTAGGAATAACAATTAATGTATCTACATTGTGACGGAGACGTTCAATGCCGTCCATCGCAAACTGCATACGCTTTTTACCTTCAAACTTAAATGGCTTTGTTACAAAACCTACCGTGAGGATACCCATTTCTTTTGCAAGCTGGGCAACTACAGGAGCTGCACCGGTACCGGTACCGCCACCCATACCACAGGTGATAATAACCATATCATAATCGCGGACAACTTCTGCCAGCTCGTCCTTGTTTTCTTCTGCAGCTTTTTCACCCTTTTCAGGATCGGCACCTGCACCAAGACCTCTGGTAAGCTTTTCACCAATCTGGATGCACTGTTCTGCCTTACAATTTCTTAACTGCTGCTTATCTGTATTAATACATACAAATTCTACACCTGTAACACCGGAAGTAATCATTCTGTCTACAGCATTATTACCGCCGCCGCCGACACCTACAACTAAGATTCTTGCTGCTACATCCGGTTCGCCTTTGCTAATTTCAATCATATTACTGCCCACGGATTTATCCTCCTTTTATCTATAAATCGATTATATTCTGTCTCAATCACTAAAACTCACAATATGTTGTGTGTATTTACACTTCCTCCAATATATCTATACTATATAATACTTGCAAATGCGGTATTAATCAAGCACATTTTTTGATTTTTTTCATTTTTTACGTATATTTTTCTATAAATCAGAATTTCATTGCTCCTTTAGTATAACTTCTCCGTTTTCCTTGGAATAATTTTGCATATCTATAATGCCGGTTCTGCCCTGCAGTGACTCTAAAATCCCACTCAAAGCATTGATTTGTTCATCATAGCTTGTCCGTTTTCCAAGCAATACGGTAATATCATCCAAATACAAAGTAACTGCATAATTAGGGTCAAAAGAAATCTCATTGGTGATGATGTTTTTCTGTTCCGCCAGTCTGGTTAATTCCAGAATGGTATCAAACAAACTTTGCTTTTGCACATTCAATTTTTTGTATAATACAATTTCGTCAAATTTCAAACCGGTAATAACCGGAACGCCTTCCAATAAGGAATCTGCTGATTCTACCACAATACCGTCTTTATCAAAAAACATATAACGGCCCATGACAATAACACATCCGGTGACGCGTTTTTCATGTACCACAATTCTGGCAGTATGACGGTCGATATACTCGATTTCATATTTTTCTACAAAGGGTATATTTTTCTGCGTCAAAGAATCCTGCAGGCAATACACCGGCGTTAGTCCAAATAAAATATCAGACTCCAGTTTGTTTAAAAACTCATCTTTTGTATACCTAGACAGGCCTTCTACCGTAATTTCTTTTAAACGGAAAGAATTGTATCCCCATATGCCGGCGGCAAGCAGGGCAAGCACCCCAAGTATGACCAGCATCTGTTTTACAGACAACCATTTATCCTTTGTATAATCATTTTCTTGTTCCTTCATTCTTATAAACCTATTCTCTGTATTCAATCTGGTTTGATACCCCAAGGGCAATACCCATTTCAAACAGCAACGCTACCAGAGAGCTTCCTCCGTAACTGATAAACGGCAACGGAATACCGGTAGACGGCATAGTATTGGTTACTACGGCAACGTTAATAATTACCTGAACCGCAATGTGGGTCAGAACACCAACTGCAATAAGGCTACCGTATAAATCCGGAGCATTTACTGCAATAACAAACAATCTCCACAAAAGCAAAAGGAATAACAGCAAAATAGCAATGGCACCTACCAGTCCCAGTTCCTCACAAATAACAGAAAATATCATATCGTTGTGGGATTCCGGAATAAAGCCCAGTTTTTGCACACTGTTACCCAGACCTTTTCCTAAAATTCCTCCGGAAGAAATGGCATATAAGCCCTGCAGTGTCTGATAGCCCTTCGGATGTGTCTCCACATTCAGCCAGGCATCAATTCGTTCCATACGGAAAGCATCACCAAACAAAAATACCGATGCCACTGCTGCAATTCCAAGACCGATTACCACAAAAAAGTATCCCTTCTTTTTGCTTGTTACAAAGCAGATAACAAACACAATACCGGAAAGAACAATTGCCGTACTTAAGTTTTCGATTACAACCAGCACAATTAACGGAGCTACACGCAGTAACACTCCCACAAATCCACTGAACTTGTTTAATGCCTTAGGTGCACGGCTCGCTAAATATGCCGTCAGTAAAACAATACAAATTTTAGTCAGCTCTGACGGTTGAAAACTTCCGATGCCCGGAATTTCAATCCAACGCTTGGCACCTTTAATTTCCTCGCCCACAAACAATACCACAACCTGTAATACCAGACAAAGCAAATATAACACCGTTACCGGACGAATTTTAATAACCGGAAGCGGATGGGTAATGTAACGGTAATCAATTTTGGATACTACTACCATCACCACCATGCCAAACACGGCAAAAATCATCTGTTTTCTGAGAAAAAAAGTAGCATCCCCGTAAAATTTAACCGCATTATAGGAGCTGGTACTGTAAATCATAATCAGACCGAAGCATACCAGAAAGAAGGTCAGAAACAGCAGGCTGAAATCATAGGCCCTGCGTAATCTGCCCGGTACTCTTTTACTATTCTGTTGGGGTTCTGCTACCTGTTCCGGTCTTCTTTGACTCATTCCTTAATTCCTTTTACATATTCTTTAAACATGTTGCCGCGTTCTTCATAGTTCTTAAACATTCCCCAGCTGGCACATGCCGGAGAAAGCAGCACCGCATCTCCTGCATCTGCATGGGAAACACAAAATTCCATGGCTTCTTCAAAGGTTTCCATAAGAACTACCGACGCCACACCCATTCTCTTGGCAGTTTCTGCAATCTTTTCTTTCGTCTGGCCGATGAGCACCAAATGCTTTACTTTACCGTCAAAAGCAGCAATCCACTCGTCATATTCGGAGTTTTTATCGTAACCGCCACCAATGAGAAGCGTTGGCTTGCTCATAGCCTGAATGCCCTTAATCGCTGCATCCGGATTGGTTCCCTTAGAATCATTATAATAGTCCACACCACGCTTAGTCGCAACAAATTCAATACGGTGCTCTACCGCATGGAAATTCATTAAACCGCGGCGCAATGCTTCCAGAGGCACCTCCATGCATAAAGCCGCACCAATGGCAGCCATGGCATTTTCATAATTATGTAAACCGATGATATTTAATTCTTCTGTTTTGCAAATTTCGGTAATGTCACCGTTTTTAGCATACAGAATCTTGTTCCCGTCAAGATATAAACCCTCAGAAAGCTTCTGGCGGCTGGAAAACCATAAAATATTACAGGAAAGCTCTTTTGCATATTCCTGAAGCATTTCGTCTTCATAATTCAAAATACAGGTCTGGGCAGGTGTCTGATGCTTTGCAACATTCAACTTTGCCCTTCCGTAATTTTCCATGGTGTAATGGCGGTTTAAATGGTCAGGTGTCAGATTTAAAATCATGCTTACATCCGGGATAAAGTCTTCCTGTACGGTTTCTAACTGGAAACTGGAAAGTTCTGCTACAGTTACTGCTTTTTCTCCAATCTGCTCTGCCATCTCCGTATAAGGAATACCGATATTTCCTACGACGAACACCTCGTTGAAATACTGCTTCATAATTTCGCCGGTAAGTGCGGTAGTTGTGGTTTTTCCGTTGGTTCCGGTAATACCGATAAACTTTCCGCCGGCTACCTGATATGCTAATTCAATTTCTCCCCAAACAGGAACACCCTGCTCCTTTAACTCCAAGACAAAAGGTAAATCTGTAGGAACACCCGGACTTAACACCAAAAGTTCTGTATTAGCGGCAAGTTCCTTTGTAAACTCGCCACACACAACCGGAAGGTTACTTCCGATGCGTTCGATTACCTTTTCCTTATCCAATGCTTCGTTACCGTCGTATAAGGTTACTTCTGCATTTTTATGTAATAAAAGCTTAGCTGCGGCAATTCCGCTGATACCGCTTCCGACAACAGTTATTTTTTTATTTTCAAACATGACGTTATCTCCCTTTTCTTAATCTGTTCTTATTCTATCACAAAATGTAAAATGTGCAACAAAAAATCACTTATCATCAGGCTCTTCTATTGTTGTCTGCTCTATGCCCAGATAAGGAAGAACCACCTCAAATAATTCTGCCATAACCGGTGCGGCAATGGTTCCGCCGTAATACAAGCCCTGAGGTTCATCAATAATTACCATGGCAATTACTTCCGGATTATCTGCCGGTGCAAAACCGATAAAAGAAGCAATATATTTTCCGCTTCTTCTTGGAAGTTTTTCGGAAGTTGCTGTTTTTCCGCCAATGCTGAAACCTTCCACATAAGCATTATGCCCGGTTCCTTCGGAGACAACCTGCTCCAGCACTGTTCTCATTATCTCTGTTGTTTTTTGGGAGACCACATCGGTTTCCCCTGTTCCCTCAATTGTTTTTATAGTGACACCTGCATTATTTACAATTTCTGTTGCAAAATGAGGCGTTACTCTTGTGCCGCCGTTTACCACCGTACTGACTGCAGACATTAACTGCAGCGGCGTAATCTGAAAGGACTGGCCAAAAGAAATGGTAGCCAGCTCCACTTCTTTTACATTTTCTTTTTTATGCATAATGGAAGACGCTTCCCCCGGCAAATCAATTCCTGTCTTTTGAAATAATCCAAGGTTCCGGAAAGTTTCATATATATTTTCTATTCCTGTTCTTCCGCCAATTTCCATAAATGCCGGATTACAGGAATTCATTACCGCTTGTGCAAACGTCTGCGAGCCATGGCCCTGGGTTTTATGACAACGGATTCTCCGGTCTGCCACAATTTTATAGCCGGGACAGTAAAAATGATCCGAGGTACTTAATTTTCCGTGTTCCAATGCGGCTGTTGCCGTTATAATTTTAAAAGCAGAGCCCGGTTCATAGGTATCGCTGATACAGGAATTTCGCCACATCTGATTTAATAATTCCGTCTTTTTTGCTGCAGTGAGTTCCGATTCGGACAGTCCTGCAGTATAAACTTCGGTCAGTTCATAAGGCCTGTTCAAATCATATTCCGGCACATTGGCCAGCGCATACATCTCACCATTATTGGGGTTCATTACAAGAATACTTACATTTTTTGCCGATTTTGTTTCTAAAACCTTATTTGCTATCTGCTCTGCATAGCTTTGTATCACTACATCCAAAGATGTTTTCAAGCTGTTTCCTGCTACCGGAGACACTCTTGTTTCTGCCATGTCCGGAATTTCCACTCCGTGGGCGGTTGCCATAGTAAGAATCTTTCCGTTTTCTCCCTTTAACCAGAAGTCATACTTTACTTCCAGACCAAGAATTCCCTGATTATCACTTCCCGTAAATCCAAGTACCTTGGAAGCCAAAGAGTTATACGGGTAAAATCGTTTATAATCCTCATCCACCATCACACCGTCCAGTTCATATGCCCGGATAGCATCAGCTGTTTCTTTATCAACATTGGTTTTTATTGTTTCAATAGAGGAATACTTTTCTACCCGTTTTCTTACATAGGCTTCCTCTAATGCAAGTTCCTTGCATAATACATCAATAACACGTTCTGCGTCTTTTATCTGATTGTGAATTACTGAAATAGTGCAAACCGGTGTATTATCGGCAAGTATCACACCGTTTCTGTCGTAAATTTTGCCTCGTTCTGCTTTAATCACACGCTCTCTTTCATGCAAATCCTTTGCTGCACTTGCCAGCCGTCCCGCTCCGGGCACCATCAAATACCAGATACGTACCAGAAGAAGCAAAGCAACTGTTGTAACTACAAAAAGGACAAGTAAAAGATTTCGCTTCTGAAATGTTCTGACCAACTGCATGGAAAGCCCTTCTTCTTTTCTTATCCTTTTATTGTATTCTTATTCTGTTGTAATTATGAATGTTACTCCGGTATAATTTCCGTAGTATCTTCATTGTTTTCCGGGAGATACTCCGGATTATCTTCTTCCGTAATCTCTAAATCTTCTTCCTGAATCATTTCTACCCGGTACTTTATTTCACCTTCCGGATACATTTTAAGATATGGCAGTGTTTCCTCCAAAATAGCGGATGCTAACGTGGAAGCCGTTGCTGATTTAGACATTTTTTCCGGATCATGGGCTTCGTCAACCACCACATAGATTACTACTGTACGGTCTTCCGACTCAACAAAGCCGATAAAGGATACAAGGTTCTTTCCCGCTTCTCTCGGATATTTCTGTGCAGTTCCTGTTTTTCCGCCAAGCAGGTACCCGTCCATCTGTGCCTTTGTTGCCGTACCTTCTTTTACAGTAAGGTACATTGCTTCTTTGATAAAAGCACTGGTATCAGCAGAAACTGTTTTTGTTACTACAACCGGCTTCATCTTTTCTACTGTTGCGCCGGCAGAATTTTTAATTGCCATAACCACATGGGGCTCATAATATGTGCCTCCGTTAATTAAAGATGCAAAGGCAGATGCCATCTGCATCATATTAACCGTAAAGGACTGACCAAAGCTGCTGGTTGCGAGCTCCGTCTGATTTAATGTATTCAGCGCAATTAATTCTCCCGCAGTTTCGCCCGGCAAATCAATGCCGGTCTTTGTTCCCATCAAAAAATGCTTCTGATACGAATAAAATAAATCTCTTCCTTCCGCCGCCGCAATCTGCATCATGGCATCATTACAGGAAAACATTAACGTCTGGGCAAGACTTAATTTACCATGTCCTCTGGAATTACTGCATTTAATAACAATTTCTTCTCCAAATTGTTCTCTTCCGTCGCAGGTGTATTCGGCATTCATATCGGTTATCATTTCTTCCAATGCCGCTGCAACCGTTATCGGTTTAAAGGTGGAACCCGGTTCATAAGCATCACTGATACAGAAATTACGCCAAATATCATACATGGCATTAACCTTCTGCTCCTCTGTCATAAGTTCCAGTTCTTCTTCGGAATATACGGTCGACAAATCTCTCGGCGCATTTAAATCATAACTGTAATTGGACTGCATGCCGAGAATTTCGCCGTTATTTGCATCCAGCATAATAACACCGACATTTTCAGCTCCCACAGTATCCAAAAACTCTTCTACCTGTCTTTGAATTACTCTTTGTACATTAACATCGATGGTAGAAACAATCTGATTACCGTCAATTGCCTCTTTTACTGTTTTTTGTATATTCAAGCTGGCATCATAATATCCGTAGGTTCTTCCGTTTATACCGGTCAGTTCATCATTGTACTGCTGTTCGATACCATAGGTTCCTACGTCACCGGACACAGTAAAACCGATGATATGGGAGGCTACAGACCGGTACGGATAGGAGCGTTTGTACTCTTCTTCAAACCAAACACCTTTGATTTCGCCCTTTAATTCTTTATCCTGTTCCTTTTTCTTTGCCCATTCTTCTTCATATTTGGTCATCAGTTCTTTATCCGCATACGACATCTGTCGTCTCAATACAACATAAGAACTTTCCGCTTTTTCTACAAGGATAGAACGAAGTTCTGTTTCGTTGAATCCGTATACCTGCACCAAAGCTTCTATGGTCGGAGCTACGTTTTCTTCTTTGGAAAGCAAAACTTTTGGGTCCAGAATCAGATGATAAATCAAATCACTGGCCGCCAACACATTGCCGTTTCTGTCTAAAATGGAACCCCGTTTATATGGGATAACCGAAGAAACATAGCTCTGCTGGGCCAGTGCACTCTTTTCATACTTATCTTCACCGGAAAGAAAAGCAAGGCGAATCATAAGCACCAGAAAAAAAGCAACAACAAAACCAAACACAACAACAAGGCTTGTCTGCATCCAGTATTTAAACTTTTTTATTTTTTTCTTTTTGCTTTTTTCCTGCTTCTCCTGCATATTTCCTCACAATTATTCCGGAATATCCTGATACTGTCTGAAATATCCCTCTGACTCGTTGTTATAATAAATCACTTCATTGTTATTTGGATAAACCATACCAAGAACACCAACCGCCATCTGATATACGGTTTCCAAATCGTAGGTTTCGTTTTCTAAAACCGCTTCCAGAGCGTCGTTTTCTTTATCAAGGTCTGTAATCTGCTTTTCCAATGCGGAAATGGATTTATTTAATTGTACCACATCGGACTGTACTTTTAAATAGTTTACACAAACAAACAAAGTTGCCATAATTGCAGTCATTAACAGCAATGCAGAAATCAGGTCAATTCCCTGTATCGCCTTTACCTTTGGCTGTAATTCCTGCTGTTCCACTCTCCGTGGGCGTCTGGTTTCTTCCTGTTCCCACTGTGGCTGTAACTGTCTTGCAGCAGAACCGTTTTCATATGCTGTCATATAACGTCTTCTATCTTCCATAATATCCTCCCGGTTGGAATCCATTCCAACCTTCTAACTTACTTATGCCTTTTCAAAAATTCTGAGTTTGGCACTTTTTGATCTTGAATTCATTTCCAATTCTTCTTCTGAAGGAAGGATTGGTTTTCTTGTAATTACTTTACCTTTACTCTTTTTTCCGCATACACAAACCGGAAAACTCTTTGGACAGGTGCATGGGTCTTCATTTTCTTTGAATTTTACCTTTACAATTCTGTCCTCCAGGGAATGGAAGGTAATTACACAAAGTCTTCCGCCCGGAGCCAAAAGCTCAATCATATCATCTAAGGTATTTTCCAGCACTTCCAGCTCTCTATTTAACTCAATACGGATTGCCTGAAAGGTTTTCTTTGCCGGATGTCCGGTATTCATGCGGATTTTTGCAGGAATTGCAGCTTTAATTGCCTCTACCAGTTCAAAGGTTGTTTCTATTGGCTTTTCCTGTCTCATACGCACAATGTGCTTTGCAATATTCTTTGCGAACTGGTCTTCCCCGTAATCTCTAATCATACGGAACAATTCCATTTCGCTATACTCGTTTACAATGTCCTTTGCTGTCTTGTCCATGCGGTTATCCATGCGCATATCTAAAGGAGCATCCACTTTGTATGTAAATCCGCGTTCTGCAGTATCCAACTGATAAGAGGAAACTCCAAGGTCTAACATAATGCCGTTAACCTTATCAATTCCCAGTTCCTTTAAAACGCTTGCCATTGCTTCGTAATTACTTCTGACAATGGTTACAAACGGAAATTCCTTTAAACGTTCTGTAGCGGTTGCGATGGCGTCCTCATCCTGGTCAATGCCGATGAATCTTCCTTCTCCCTTTAACTGCTCACAAACACTTTTGGCATGTCCTGCTCCACCTAAAGTACCATCTACATAAATACCACCCGGCGTAACATTAAGACCATCTACTGTTTCTTTAAACAATACGGAAATATGTTTGAAATCTTTTTGGTCCATACTAACCTGTCCTTTCTTTAAAAACTGAGGCCAAACTCTGACATGTGTTCTGCAACCTCATCCATATTGTCATAGCAATCGTTCTTTTCCCAGCGTTCCTTGCTCCAGATTTCTATTTTGGAGAGTACGCCGACAAATACTACTTCTTTTTCCAGACCTGCCGCCATCCGGAGTTTGGAAGGAATCAGGATTCTTCCCTGCTTGTCCACCTCGCACGGAGCCGCGCCCGCCATAAAGTAACGCTGCAGCTGTCTGGCTTCTTTTGTTCCCGGAAGTTGTTTTAAACCTTCCACGAAATTTTCCCACTCAGCATAGGAATATACAAAAAGGCAGCCATCTAATCCCTGGGTTACTACGAAATTTTCTCCAAGTGCTTCACGAAACTTAGACGGAACAATGATACGTCCCTTTTCGTCAATCGTATGATTGTATTCACCCATGAACATCCGGCTCACCTCCTTCGTATGTGGTTTTATAGGTTCATTTTGCTCCATTCCGCTCCACATTTACCCACTATACACCACTCTTTACCCCATTTTACCCCACTTTGCATAAAATATCAAGAGGAAAATGCTAAAAAAGGCATAAAAAAAGAACATATCCGGTGTTTTGATATGTTCTTCTCATTATTATTTATTTTTTAAGCTTTTTTTCCGGGATTTAAATTCTTCGGCTGCGCTTTTTTAATATCGTGATACTTTCTTGCCTGATCTACAAAAATCATGGCACCGGTTAAAAACAGTGCTCCGGACACAATATGTTCAATAGAAAAACTGCTTCCCATAATCTTTTGGGAATCCAACCGGATAAATTCCATGCAAAATACCATAAGACCGTATCCCATTAAATACAAGGAAAGCACAATACCGTTCATCCGTTTTACTTTCCATGTTACCATCAAAAGGTTAAATAACACCAGCAAAATAAACGCTTCGTATAAGGCTACCGGATGTACCTGCAGAAAGTTTCCGCGGATCATATGGGCGGAAGCCCGTCCCATACTCACTGCTTTGACATCAACATCCTGCAAGGCTACCTGCATGGCAAATGTGCCGTCAGAATAGGTTCCCAGCATATTTCTTCCAAAAAAGCACCCCAGACTGGCAACAATCTGACCTGCTACAATGCCCGGCAGGGATGTGTCACAGATTTGAAGCCAGGAAAGCTTTTTCTGTTTGCAGTAAACCAAAGACACCAATAAGCCTGCAATAATCGCACCAATCGCTGACATGCCCCCGTCACTGATGTCAAATACACTGCCTTGGTCTGTAATAAAATACTGCCAATGGCTGAGCACGTAACCGATTCTGGCACCAATTACACTGGCTATTACCAACCGGATGGCTAAATCCAGGTAATGTTCCGTATTCTGTTCTGTTTTTTTCGCCAGACGTTCTGTAATAAACAAACCTAAAAACATGGACAGGGCAATCAATATCCCGGATAACGAAATGTGTAAACCGAAAATATCAAACCCCTCAATTAAATTTTCTATAGTAAGTCCAAGTCCCGGAAAATTTACCTGACCGCCTGTAGTTAAAAGTATACCCAAACTGTACGTCACCTCAATTATACATTAAAACGGAATAAAACAACGTCGCCGTCCTGTACTACATATTCCTTACCTTCAGAGCGTACCAGGCCCTTTTCTTTAGCTGCGTTAAAGCTACCGCATTCTGTAAGGTTTTCATAGCTGACAATTTCAGCACGGATGAAACCGCGTTCAAAATCACTGTGAATCTTGCCTGCAGCCTGAGGCGCCTTAGTACCTCTTGTAATAGTCCACGCCTTTGTTTCCTTAGGACCTGCTGTTAAATAGCTGATAAGACCAAGGGTATGATAGCTGGCACGGATCAACTTTTCCAGACCGCTTTCGGTTAAACCAAGGTCATCCAAAAACATCTTCTTATCTTCTTCATCCAGTTCCGCAATTTCCTGTTCAATCTGAGCGCAAATAACAAACACTTCGGAACCTTCACCTGCTGCGAATTCCTTTACCTTCTGTACGAAAGCATTGGATGCGCCTTCATCAGCCAGGTCGGAATCCTTAACGTTTGCCGCATAAATTACCGGCTTGCCTGTTAACATATTGTATTCTGCATAAAAAGCAGCCTCTTCCTCATCTAAAAGTTCAAAGGACTTTGCCATTTTGCCTGCTTCTAAATGCTTCTGAAGGCGTTCAATCATAGCGGCTTCCTTAGCAAGGGACTTATCATTCTTAGCACCGCGGATAACTCTGGATGCTCTTCTCTCCAGTACTTCCATGTCGGAGAAAATAAGTTCCATATCGATGGTTTCAATGTCTCTTACCGGGTCAACGGAGCCTTCTACGTGAATGATGTTGGAATCTTCAAAGCAACGTACTACATGTACAATCGCATCAACTTCACGGATGTTGGCAAGGAACTGGTTACCCAGACCTTCGCCTTTGGATGCACCCTTTACAAGACCTGCAATATCTACAAATTCTACAACCGCAGGCACAACCTTTTCGGAATCATACAGCTTGCCGAGAACGTCAAGTCTTTCGTCCGGTACCGGAACAATACCCACATTTGGGTCAATGGTACAGAACGGATAGTTTGCAGACTCCGCTCCGGCTTTTGTTAAAGAGTTAAATAATGTACTTTTACCAACGTTTGGTAATCCCACAATGCCTAATTTCATGGTGTTTTTCCTTTCTTACTTCCCTTATTTATCCTGAGATTCCACAACAATGAAAATTCCTTTTGAAAACTCCACACTTGCTTCCTCTTCTGTAATTTCATTACTGATTCCCAGTGTTTTCTCCCTATAAAAGGTTAGATTTTCCACCGGATATTTAAAACCGCAAAGGGTTACATTTTCCACTGTTTCCGTTAACGGAAGCAAGGAAACAAAGTCCCCCCGGGAGGCTTTTCTTTTTAATATAAAACTGTTATTTTTTAAATACAACTTATTATTTTCATTCAGAATTTCTGCTTTGATACCCTGTTTCAATAAATATTCCAGCAAAAAAATGTTGCCCAGACTGTGATCCAGTCTGGAACCGGTAGCCCCAAAGAATACCAAACTGTCGCAACCGGAATTTAGCGCTGTTTCTATTGCCAGTTCTGTATCCGTCTGGTCTTTTTCCGGCGGATGACGCAAAATAATATCTTTGTCGTAATACTCCAACAGTTCCTGATTCACCGTATCAAAATCGCCCACAATATAGTCCGGTTTTACTCCCAGACCATGGGTGATTTCCAAAGCACCATCTACCACAATACGAAGCTCCGACGGATGCTTTTCTAAATACGCGGAAAGAAATTGTTCGGAAACATCTCCTCCGGTAATAATACATGCTTTTTTACTCATGGCATACATCCTTTTTGCACTTTTCGTAAAATGCCGCCATATTATCGGCAATATTGCCACGGAACACCGCTGTGCCCGCAACAACCACATTTACACCGGCTTCTGTTACTTCTTCCACATTTCCAAGATGAATTCCGCCATCTACTTCTAAATTACAAAGCGGATTCTTTTCATTTATCATTCGACGCACCGCACGGATTTTGTCCATGGTTTCCGGGATGAATTTCTGTCCGCCAAAGCCGGGATGTACCGACATAAGTAAAATCATATCTACCGATTCAATCCATGGTTCCACCACAGACACATCGGTATCCGGACTGATAGATAATCCTACCTTGCATCCTGCTTCCCGGATTTTATTTATGGTTGCAGCGATATCTTCACAAGCTTCTGCATGAATAGTAATTAAATCAGCGCCCACCCGCTTAAATTCATCAATATATCGGATTGGTTCCACCACCATCAGGTGCACGTCAAAAAACAACTTGGAAGCCGGTCGGATACTTTCAATTACCGGCATACCAAAAGAAATGCTCGGTACAAAGAGTCCGTCCATGACATCAATATGAAGCCAGTCGCCACCGGCGTTTTCCACTTCTTTTATTTGTGCTCCCAGCTTTGTAAAATCTGCCGCAAGGATAGATGGTGATAAATGAAACATAATTGTGTCTCCCGTCCCGGACTAATACCGGAATTTTTCTTTTTCTTTTAGATTTTTATATAACTGTAAATAGCTGTTATAACGTCCCTTTGCAATGAAACCGTCCTGCAATGCCTGTTTTACGGCACATTCCGGCTCATTTTCGTGGATGCAGCCTCTGAACCGGCACTTTCCTTCAAAGGGATGAAATTCCGGAAAAAATTCCTTTAACTCATCCGCATCTATGTCTTCCAATTCCAATGAGCTGAATCCCGGTGTGTCCAAAATATAAGTGTCATCATTAATCCAGATAAATTCGGAATGTCTGGTGGTATGCTTTCCTCTACGGATTTTTTCACTGACTGCTCCGGTTTCCATAATCACTCCGGCCTGCAACAAATTAACCAGCGTGGATTTTCCTACTCCGGACGGCCCGGCAAGGACTGTGGTTTTATGGTCTAACAAAGACTTGATTTCTTTGGCACCCTGTTTTTCTTTTGCAGAAAGAAAGCGGATTTCATAACCGGAGTTACGATATCCGTTTTCAAACTTTTTACATTCTTCTTCTGAAATTAAATCTGTTTTATTGAAACAAATTATTACAGGAAGCTTCTGTTTTGCCATTAAAATCAGAAACCGGTCTAATAAATTCCGGTTCGGTTCCGGATCCTTTGTGGCAAACACTACCAACGCCTGATCTGCATTTGCAACAGCAGGACGAATCAGCTGGCTTTTTCTTGGCAGAATATCTACAATAGAAGCCAGCTTTTTTTCTTCGTCCAAAATTTCTAATTCTACATTGTCGCCTACCAAAGGCTTTATTTTCTGATTACGGAAAATTCCCTTTGCCTTACATTCATAAACAGAGGAACCTTCTGTATGCACATAATAAAAGCCCGCAATTCCTTTAATAATCTTTCCTGTCACTACTCTGTAAACTCCTGTAGATTAATAAACCATGTTTTTACCAAATCAAGATTTTCTCCTACATACAGATAAACAATTGCATCGCCCTCTGCAAGCTTTGGATATAAGGATTTATACAATTTGAAATTGAACGCATCTACAGGGTATTCAGCCGCGCTGATATAGCCGGAAGCTACCTGATAAATCGCATAACCACTTACGCCAGGAATGCCCTGTTCGATTTCAATATAATATTCTGCTGTTTCACCCTCTGCAATCGGCTTTTCATCTTCTGCAGTAAGCAGTTCCAACTGATAATACACTACTGCTTCCGGAGTTGGAGAAGGTGTTGGTGTCGGACTTGGTGTTGGAGACGGACTAGGCGTTGGTTCCGGACTTGGTGTCGGTGTTGCAGGCGGAGTAGCTTCACCCGGTGTTGGTTCCGGTGTTACCGAAGCATCCGGCGCAGTTGTAGGCTCTACTGTTTCTGTAGGAGCAGGAGTTTCCGTAGCACCCGGTTCTGTTGTCGGATCCGGATTAACCACAGGGACATCCGTAGGTGTTGGTACAGGATCAACAGCAGCACCACGGCTCACTACTACATTAACACTGGTACCGGAAAGAACGTCCTTGTCTACTTCTACATCCTGACGGATAATATATCCTTCGGCAAAGACATCGGAACTTTCCGGTGTAATTGCACCAAGTTCCAGTCCATCTGCTTCCAGAAGTGCTTTTGCTTCCTCTACTGTTTTACCTATCAGATTCTTCATCTGAACATAAACAGGATTCTTACCTGTGCTGACATAAATAGTAATTAAGTCGCCTTCATATACGGTTTCTCCAAAAGCAGGCACCGTACGTGTTACCTGACCAAGCGCATAAATATCACTGGTTTCATAAGCAGGCACAACTTCAAAGCCCTTAGCAATTAAATACTGGGTTGCATATTCCTGGCTCATGTCTGCCAGATTTTCCATCTTAAGCGGCTCCATACCGGCACTGATGGTAAGGCGGATGGTTGTATCCATTAAAACATCTACATCCGGCAACGGATACTGTTCAATAATGGTACCCTTTGGCTTTTCACTGAATTCTTCGCCTTCCAAAATTACGGTAAATGCAGGGGATTTTAACTTTAATAATTTTTCTGCATCTTCAAAGGTATATCCGTTTAAATTCGGCATTTTGGTTGTACCGATTGGAGTTGGTGTCGGTGATTCGGTTGGTACCGGGGTTGCTTCTATCGTCGGAGTTGGAGGCGGTGTCGGCTCCTGGTTAAATAAATCCGCAATACCGAAGAATCTAAACATAAGATAAAAAATACCCATGGTAAGAATCAATGCAGTAATAATACTACCGATAATTACAGCCTTTTCCCAACCGGAATTAATGCTGTCTAATTCTTCCTCTTCTTCCTTTAATACGGTATTCTTATTTTTATTCCGGCTGTCGTAACGGGTTACCGGAGACTTTGCAGCGGATGTACGGATTACTTCTACCTCATTTTCGGTAAACATCTTGGTAGGGTTATCCGGCACATAGCCATTTACCGGAAGCTTAACGAAATCACCTTCCGGATTAGTAATGGAACGCTTTAAGTCTACGATTAACTCAGATGCAGATAAATAGCGATTTTCCGGACGCTTCTGCATACACTTCTGAACAATACGGTCAAGACTGTACTGTACACCCGGAACCAGTTCCCTAAGTGGCTGAGGCTCACTCTGAATATGGAGTAATGCCACAGAAACGGTATTGTCGCCTGCAAAAGGCAGAGTTCCGCTTAACATTTCATATAAGGTTACACCAAGAGAATAAATATCACTCTTTTCGTCACAGTAACCGCCTCTTGCCTGTTCCGGAGACAGATAGTGTACGGAACCGATGGCGTTCTGCGTATATGTATTTGCAGAAACCGCCTTGGCAATACCGAAATCGGCAACCTTTACCTTACCTTCTCTGGAAATCATAATGTTCTGAGGCTTAATATCCCTATGAATAATATGATTATTGTGCGCAGCTTCCAAGCCCTGGGCAATCTGGATAGCAATGCCCACAGCTTCTTTAATGGCGAGACGGCCTTTCTTTTCGATAAACTTCTTTAATGTAATTCCTTCTACCAGTTCCATAACAATGTAGTGAAGACCGTTATCTTCACCGACATCGTATACGCTTACAATGTTTGGATGGGACAATCCTGCTGCAGACTGCGCCTCTCCGCGGAACTTGGTAATAAAGTTTTTATCACCGGAATACTCCTGCTTTAAAATCTTAATTGCAACATACCGGTTAAGGCGATGGCATTTTGCTTTATATACATCCGCCATACCGCCGGAACCGATTTTTTCAATTATTTCATATCTATCATCACTGATATACATACCGGGTTTAACCATATTGACCTCCATCTGTGTATGTGATTTTCTAAAATATTATCTATATATGAACAAGGATAAGAGAAATATTATCTCTTCCCCCGTTTTTATTTGCCAGTTCAACTAAGCCTTCTGCTTTTTCTTTTAATGAATTCTCCGGATTTAAAACCATTTCTTTTAAAACTGTATCCTCCACCATATTGGTTAATCCATCAGAACAAAGAAGCACATAATCTCCGGCGGAAAGTTCCACTTCAAAGAAATCAGGAAGCACCTGCTCCGACGCCCCTAAGGCTCTGGTAATTACGTTTTTTTCCGGATGGTTTTTTGCATCCTTCCGTTCAATTTCGCCACGGAGAATTTTTTCTTCTACCAGGGAATGGTCCTGGGTAATCTGCCGGATAGTTCCTCTTTCATTGATAAGATACAACCGGCTGTCACCAATATTTAAAACATAGAGATTGCTTTCGTCAATACAGGCTGCAACAAATGTGGTACCCATGCCCTCGTAATCCGGTTCGGATGCCGCTTCTTTTAATAAGCGCTCATTTACCAGTCTAACTGCACCTTCCATGGAACCGATAATGGTTCTGGCATTTTGCTCTTTAAGTTCTTTTTCGAACTCATTGACACTATACCTGGAGGCAAAGTCTCCGGCTTTATGTCCGCCCATGCCGTCTGCCACTATGTAAAGATTCGGCAATAACCCAACAGTATCATCATTACAATAGACATAGTCCTGATTTACTTCACGGCGACTGCCAATGTCTGTAATTGCATATGACTCCAAGGCTACTCCTCCTCTCTGACCTGATTCTCCTTTGTTGTATGGCTGCGGCGTAACTGACCGCAGGCCGCATTGATGTCTGAGCCCATCTCTCTTCTTATTGTACAGTTTATTCGATTTTTTTCAAGTATATTTTTGAAATTTTGGATTGCCGCATCCCTTGACTTCTTATAATCCCGCTCCTTAATCGGATTTACGGGAATCAGATTTACATGGCAGTTTTTTCCACGAAGTCTGGAAGAAAGTTCTTTCGCACATTCCGCAGAATCATTGACCCCGGCCACAAGGCTGTATTCAAAGGTAATTCTTCTGGAAGTTTTTTCGTAATACTCATCGCATGCTGCCAAAACATCCTCTAACTTATATTTATATGCCACCGGCATCAGTTGCTTTCTGATTTCATCATTCGGCGCATGCAGGGATAACGCCAGGGTAAGCGGCAGGTTTTCTTCCGCCAGCCGTTTAATTCCCTCCACAATACCGCAGGTAGATACCGTAATATTTCTAACACTGATATTTTTTCCTTCCTTTGCGGAAAGAATACGGACAAAGCGGACAAAGTTATCATAATTGTCCATAGGTTCTCCGGTGCCCATAACCACCACATTGGAAACCGTTTCTCCGGTAATCCGTTCAATAGCATAAATCTGCTCCAGCATTTCGGAAGCGGTAAGATTGCGGATTAAACCGCCCAGGGTAGATGCACAGAATTTACAGCCCATACGGCATCCTGCCTGGGATGAAATACAAACGGAGTTTCCGTGATGATACTTCATGAGTACACTTTCAATGGCTTGTCCGTCGGCAAGCTCAAACAAAAACTTTTTGGTGCCGTCCACGGATTCCAGACGGTCTATTTCTGTTACGGAAACCAGTTTGCAGTCCTCTGCCATCTTCTCACGTAAAATTTTAGATACATTGGTCATTTCTTCAAAGGAAGAAACTCTCTTTTCATGAAGCCAGCCAAAAACCTGACTTGCACGGAATGGCTTTTCGCCCCATTGTATCAAAAGTTCTTTTAATTCTTCAATTGTTTTGGATTTAATATCAATTCTTTCTGTCATATATCGTCCTATTACTTTGTTTTCTTAAGTCGTGAAATGAAAAAGCCATCGCATTCGTGAATGCCGGGCAAAAGCTGCAACCATCCGTTTTCCTGTACCTCTGCTTTTAATGCCGCCGGAAGCTCTACCTCATCCAGGGCCGGCACAAATCCGTACTTTTGACAGATTTCTCTTGCCTGTTCCTCATTTTCTTCTTTGTTTACAGTACAAGTACTATACATTAAAATACCACCCGGTTTTACATACCGGTGTACCACAGCAAGCATTTCTTTTTGAAGTTTCACCAGTTCCCTTTGGTTTTCTGCTGACATGCGATACCGGATTTCCGGCTTTTTCGCCATAATTCCGATACCGGAGCATGGTAAATCCGCAATGACAACATCAGCCATTTCTATCATGCTCTCATCTAAAACCGTGGCATCGGATACCTGAACGGTTATATTGTTTACCTGAAGACGGTCTGTATTTTCTTTAATTAAAGCAGTTTTCTTTTCGGTAAGGTCTCTGGCAATTACTTTGCCGCCACCGAGAACTGCTAATATGTTAGCCGCATGAATTGCCTTTCCGCCGGGGGCAGAACACACATCTAAAACCATATCGTCTTTTTTTAGCCCCGCAAGTTCAGCTACCAGCATGGAACTTTCATCCTGTATTTGAAATAATCCTTCTTTAAATTCCGGGATTTTTTCTAACGCATCATAACCGGACAAATAAAGAGCATCCTTCGCATATACACCCTCTTCTACCAAAAATTCCTGTGCCGTCAATCGTTTTTTCAGTTCTTCTTTTGCAATTTTACTTGTATTGCAGCGGATGGTTGTCTTTGGATTTCTAAGGGAGCCTTCCGCAATTTTTTCAGACTGTTCCATGCCGTATTCTTTTACAAAATAGGCACACAGCCACTCCGGCAAAGAATAGCGGACACTAAGATATTTTACAGTATCTTTCTTTTTATCCGGCAAATTATCTTCGGAAAGACAAATTTCTTTACTTCTTGCCACATTTCGAAGGACGCCGTTCACAAAACCCGACAATCCCTGGAGCCCTTTTGCCTTTACCAGCTTTACCGCCTCATTGCATACGGCAGAATCCGGTACACTGTCCATAAACAGCATCTGATATACCGACATCCTGAGTACGGTGCGGATTACCGGTTTCATCTTTTTAACCGGTGTTTTGGAAATCTGATTCAGTACGTAATCCAAGGTAAGCAGACGCTCCAAGGTTCCTTCCACAAGCCTTGTTACAAAAGCACGGTCTCTTTTTTCCGCGTCCTTTTCCTGTAAAAGAGCCTGTCGGAGTACCACATGGGAATGTTCGTCTTCTTCTAACACCTTATAGATTACCTGAAATGCAGTTTCTCTTGTATTTTTCATATGAATATGTTATTCCTTTTCTAATCTCTTCTCCGGTTACCACCAAATAACAACACCAGACGAAGCAACTGTAATATGGAAGATGCCGCCGCTGCAACATAAGTAAGTGCTGCCGCATTTAACACCTTTCTTGTTTTTGGAAGCTCGTCCGCGTAAAGCACACCGGTTTCTTCCAACATTGTCATTGCCCGCTTAGACGCATTAAATTCCACCGGAAGGGTTACCAATTGAAAAGCCACCGCCAGGGAAAACATTATGATTCCCAGCCGGATCAGTGTACCGCTTCCACCAAACAATAATCCCACCAAAATAAGAGGCCAGGATATATTTGCACCGATACTTGCTACCGGTGCCAGTGCCGAGCGAAATTTAAGCGCTGCATAACCTCTGTCGTGCTGGATGGCATGTCCGCACTCATGGGCTGCAACTCCTACCGCAGCCACAGAAGCATTGGAATAAACCGCATCGGATAGATTTAACGTTTTATTTCTAGGGTCATAATGGTCGGTAAGATTACCGGCCACATGCTGCACTGTTACATCATATATGCCTGCCATGGACAAAATTCTCTGAGCAGCCTGCGCTCCGGTCATACCGGAAAGGCTTCGCTCTCCGGAATATTTTGCATAAGTGCTTTTTACTCTGGCAGATGCCCATAAAGAGAGAATCACACCAATCAGTACCAAAAAGTAAGTAGAATCAAAACCATAGAAAAATGGCATATGCAAGCCTCCTTGTATTCAGACAAATCAAAGAAGCAGAATTATCTTCCCAGTACGGTTCCTGCTTCCAGTTTAAAGCCGCGCAAAAACTCTTCTGCCGTCATCTTACGTTTTCCTTCCAGCTGAAGCTCCTTCACACGAAGGGCGCCTTCCCCTGTGAGAACATCAAAACTGTCTTTATTTACTGTAAAAACAGTTCCCGGTGTATTGTTTTTTTCTTCTTTGCTCAGGTCTTCCGCAGAAATCACTTCTGCCCTCCAAAGCTTACACATTTTGCCGTCCAGCTTAGTATACGCAGTCGGCCAGGGATTTAATCCACGAATCCATCTCTCCAGCTGCAAGGCGGACTTGGTAAAATCGATATCACCCATTGTTTTATCAAGCATCTTAACATGTGTAGCTTCTTCTTCGTTCTGTCGGATTCTTGGTGCTCTTCCGTTTTCCAGGGCATCCATAGCGGTCACCAATAACGGTCCGCCGATTTCTGCCAGCTTATCATGAAGGGTTCCTGCAGTTTCATCAGCCGCAAGAACTACTTCTTCTGTCATAATAATATCACCGGTATCCATGGTTTCTGCCATGTGCATAATGGTAACACCGCTCTTTTCATCGCCGTTTAACACTGCCCACTGGATTGGAGATGCACCACGGTATTTCGGGAGCAGGGAGGCATGTACATTGATGCATCCGAACTTTGGCATGTCAAGAATTGCCTTCGGAAGAAGCTTTCCGTAGGCTGCCACCAGAATGATATCCGGATTCAGAGCACGCAGTTCCTCAATAAAAGCCTCGTCTCTTGCACGCTGTGGCTGAAGCACAGGAATGCCAGCCTCTAAGGCAACTTCCTTTACCGGAGGGAATGCCATTTCGTGACCTCTGCCCTTTGGCTTATCGGTCTGGGTTACCACCGCAATTACCTCATGACGGGATGCCAATACACTTTTTAACACTGTCGCCGCAATTTCCGGCGTACCCATAAATACTGCTCTCATTATTCATCGCCCCTTGCTACATCGTGGATTCCGCCCTCTGCTTTAGAAACATATACGATTCCGTGCAGGTGGTCGATTTCATGGCAAAAAGCTCTGGCTAAAAGCTCTGTGCCTTCATAAATTACTTCTTCCATGTTTTCATCCAGTGCCTTTACTTTTACATAATTTGGTCTGGTAACCACACCGGACTTACCCGGCACACTAAGACAGCCTTCTTCACCAGTCTGCTCGCCGTCCATCTCAATAATTTCCGGATTGATTAACACAATCGGAGAATCGCCGTCTGCAGATATGTCAATCACCACCACCTGCTTTAAGATGCCAACCTGGGGAGCTGCAAGCCCAACACCGTTTGCATCATACATCGTATCTAACATATCTTCAATTAAAACTTCCAGTTTACGGTTCATTTCCTTTACCGGCTTACACTCCTTGGTAAGACAGCTGTCGCCGTAAGTTCTGATATTTCTGATTGCCATAATAGTTTCCTCCTGATATTTCGTATTTTAATAACTGCCCATCGGATCAAAATCCATTTGCAGAATTATTGTTTTATCCTGTTCACGGAATGCATCCAGTACAGATGCCAACTTAGTTAGTATATCATAATTATCGGCTTTTATATAGATTAAATTTCTAAAAAAATCATTACTTTTTGCTACACTTGCCTTTGTCGGTCCGATAACCGCCACATATTCCCCTGCATGCTCTTTTGCATACTGCTTGGCAGCCAAAGCTACCCGGCCGCAAAACTGCTCTGTTCTAGCCTCATCCCGACCGATACAGAGTACCGCAAGAATATGAGCCTTAGGCGGATATTTCATCATTTTACGAAAAGACATTTCCTGACGGAAAAATCCGGAATAGTCTTCTTTTGCCGCCGTGGTAATACTGTAATGCTCCGGCTGGTAGGTCTGGATAATTACCTTACCCGGAAGCTCATCTCTTCCGGCACGGCCTGCCGCCTGGGCAAGAAGCTGGAATGTCCGTTCCGAAGACCGGTAGTCCGACACATTTAAGGATAAATCTGCCGCAATAATTCCTACCAACGTAACCTTCGGAAAATCATGTCCCTTTACAATCATTTGGGTACCGACTAAAATATCTGCTCCTTCATTGGCAAAGGATGACAAGATTTTTTCGTAACTTTCTTTTTCTTTGGTGGTGTCAGCATCCATACGAAGGACTCTGGCTTGCGGAAACAGCTTTTTTACTGCTTCTTCTACTTTTTGGGTACCGGTACCGAATGCCGCAATATATGGGGAGCCGCACTCCGGACATTTATCCGGCAATGGAACAGTATGCCCACAGTAGTGGCAATGTAACGTCTGATCGTAATGCAGGGTTAAGGAAACCGAACAATGGGGACACATAATCGGTTTACCGCAGCTTCTGCAGGACACCGAACCGGAATAACCTCTGCGGTTTAAAAACAGCATAGTCTGTTCTCCCCGAATAAGCCGCTCCGCCATCTCTTGTTGAAGCGCCCGGCTGAACATGGACCGGTTCTTTGCCGCCATTTCTTCTTTTAAATCTACGATTTCTACTTCCGGGAGTTTGGCATTTTTTGCCCTCTGCTTTAATTCCAGTAGCACATATTCTCCCTGCTGTGCCCGCTCATAGGATTCCAAAGATGGGGTTGCCGAGCCTAAAATCACACAGGAGTCAGTCATCTGCGCAAGCTGAATGGCTGTTTCCCGGGCATGATACTTTGGCACCTGTTCGCTTTTGTAGGAAGACTCATGTTCTTCATCAATAACGATTGCGCCTAAGTTTTCAAAAGGCGTAAATAGTGCCGAACGGGGACCAATCATGATGTCCAGCTTTCCTTCTTTTGCCAGGCGGTACTGGTCGTAACGCTCTCCCATGGAAAGTCTGGAATGAAGGAATGCTACCCGGTTACCAAACCGCTCCGTAAAACGGCGCACCGTCTGATAAGTCAGGGCAATCTCGGGAATCAGGACGATTACCTGACGGCCTTTCGCCACAATATGTTCTATGGTCTGTAAATAAACTTCGGTTTTTCCGCTGCCGGTAACACCATGAATTAAATAGGTGTTCCGGAGCCCGTTATCATAGTCTTTACATATGGTATCACATATCTTTTGCTGGTTCTCGTTTAATACTACCCTTGTAGAATTTATATAATTTTTACCCGAGGCAGTCCGGTACACTTCTTCTACAAGTGTAGTGATGATATTTTGTTCCTCCAAAGCCTTTAAGGTTGCTCCGGAAACATTTAGTTTTCCGGTAACCAGTTCTTTGGGAATCGGCTGATAGGTAAGTAATTCTTTTATCAGTCTTGCCCTTGCCACATTATGCTTTCTGGCATACTCTTTCAGCAATTTTTCTGCAGTTTCTCTGTCTACCGCCAGGGCAATCTGCTTTTTTTCCACCGGCTTAACACTTTTTTTCACGGAAAGAACCGTCCGCAGGGCATCATTCATAGTGCCACCGAAGTTTTCCTTCATCCAATGGGCCAAAGTAATCATCCGGGATTCAATGGCAATTCCCTTTTCCACAAGACCTTCGATTTCTTTAATGCGGTGTTCTTCGATTTTAGGTTTATCAGAAAGCCCAACAATATATCCGGTTAAATGACGGTTTCCGCTTCCGAAGGTAATATCCGCCGGAAGCCCTACCTTTACCTGCTCTGTCAGGTGCTCCGGTATTTTATACTGATATGTTTTGTCTAAGCTTTCATGGGATATATCCACGATGATATCTGCATATAACACCGTTTCACCACCTTTGTATCTTAAATAATTAAATAAATGCTTTTACAATTTCTTCGGTATGCATACCGCGGGATCCCTTAACTAAAACCACGTCTCCAGCAGTAAGTGTTTGTTTCAAAAATTCGGTTGCTTCTGCATTTGATGCAAAAGAAACAGCCTGCTTTATTCCCTGCTTCTTTGCTTCGTCCGCAATAAATGCCGCCTGGGTGCCCACCGTCACGAGGATATCGGTTGTTCTGCCCTGTTCCGTAAGCGTTGCCAGGAAAGCTCCCACTTCCCTGTGAAGCTGCTCAGAGGCCTCACCAAGCTCTAACACATCGGCAAATACCGCAATGTGACGTTTACCTTCCAGAGAAAGCATTACCTGTGCCCCGCTCTTCATGGAATCCGGGCTGGCATTATAAGTATCGTCAATCCAAGTAATTCCGTTTACGGTTTTAATTTGTCCGCGCATGGCAATCGGCTCGTATTCTGCCAGGCCTTCTGCCGCCTTTTCCGGAGAAATTCCGTAGTGCATCGCCACTGCCAGGGCTGCCAGGGCATTCATAACATTATGGTTGCCATATACCTTCAACTGTACCGGAACCTTCTGTATGGTACCCTCTGCATTAATAACCGCAGTAAATCCGATACCGCTGCCACCGGTAACCAAATCCACGGCAGAAATGTCAAATTCTTCTGCTGTGGAAATACCGTAGGTAAGCGCTTTCGTGTCTTTTAAAACCGCACGGGATGCTTCATCACAATCCATTGTAATGGATTTCTGTGTTATTTCTGTGGCTATATTGTTAAGCAATGTATCATTTCCGTTAACAAATAACACAGACTTTTTATCAAATTCGTTGATAATATTCAGTTTTTCCTTACGGATATTTTCTTTGGAGCCAAGCTGGGCAATGTGGGCCACACCGATGTTTGTCATAACCGCACATTCCGGACGGGCTACCGCCGTCAGGTTTTTCATTTCGCCAACTTCACTCATGCCCATTTCAATGATCGCAATATCGTAGGAATCATCCAGATAAAACATCATAAGAGGAAGACCAATCTGGCTGTTTTTGTTGCCGATGGTTTTTAACACCTTTTTCTCTGTTTCCAAGGCTGCAGAAATCATTTCTTTTGTGGTAGTTTTACCGACACTTCCTGTAATTCCTACTACAGGAAGTTCAAATTGGTTGCGGTACCAAGCAGCAAAATTCTGTAATGCCGACACCGTATCTTCCACTGCAACCACGCAAGCCTCTGCATCTTTTGCCAGAGAAAGGATTTCTTCTTTATAGGCACTTTCTTTTTGCATAAATAATGTTTTTGCTCCGCTAGCAAGGGCTCCGGCAACATACTTATGACCATCGGTCTTCTCCCCGATAATCGGCACAAATAAGGAGTCCTCCGCTTTTTCCCTGGAGTCTATAATAACGTCTTTAATAAGCCGGTTGCCGCTGCCCGTCAGCAATTTTCCGCCAACAGCCGCCACCAGTTGTTCTACCTTTACAGGAATCATAATGCTTTTCTCTCTTCCTCAGACATTTCTGCTAAAATTTCACGGATTAACACCCGCTCATCCATCGGATATTTTACGCCGTTGATTTCCTGATAATCCTCATGCCCCTTGCCCGCAAGCACAATAACATCACCATCCTTTGCATTTAAAATGCAATAACGGATTGCTTCTTTTCTATCCTGAATCATCACATATTCACCGTCTTTACGCTTTACACCGGTAAGAATGTCTTCCATAATGGCCTGCGGATCTTCGGTACGCGGATTATCACTTGTAATTACCGTTAAATCAGCATACTCGGAGGATATCTCACCCATTTCAAAACGTCGGTCTCTGGAACGGTTGCCACCGCAGCCAAACAAAGAAACAATTCTCTTTGGATTATAGTCTGCCAGCGTCGTAAGCAGACTCTTTAAGCTCATGGCATTATGGGCATAGTCAATCATTACCGTAAACCGGTTGGAAACCTCCACAGGTTCTACACGTCCCTTAACCTTTACGCTGCGAAGTGCCTGTTTAATCACCTTTTCAGGAATGTTAAAATGACGGCACACTGCAAGGGCAGTTAAGGAATTATATACGGTAAATTTACCCGGGACACCCACTGTTACTTCGATTTCCATGTTTCCGGTCGTATTATAAGAAACTAAAAGTTCCCCTTCTTTGTTATGTAAATCCACATTGACTGCCCGAAGATCTGCCCCCTCTGCCACACCATAGGTTTCCAGTTCGCAAGTATGACCTTTCAGCACCTCTTCCATATGCTCATCATCATAATTAGCAATACCAACCTTACACTGTTTAAACAGAAGGCTCTTGCAATGCAGGTAATCCGCAAAATCCTTATGTTCGTTGCCACCGATATGGTCCGGGGAAAGATTGGTAAAGATACCATAATCAAAGGTAAATCCTCCCACACGGTGTAACATCAGACCCTGGGAAGAAACTTCCATAACCACGCACTTGCAGCCCGCATTTACCATGTCACGGAAATATTTTTGCACAAAATAGGACTCCGGCGTGGTATTGTTGGAAGGGATATGGGTCTCTCCGATGATTGCCTCGATGGTACCGATGAGTCCGGTTTTAATTCCTGCCAGTTCTAACGTATTCCGGATCATATAAGAAGTAGTTGTTTTACCCTTTGTTCCGGTAATACCAATGGTTACCAGTTCTTTTGCCGGATGGCCAAAATATGCAGCTGACATGCAGGCAAGAGCTTCTCTGGTATTTTCACAAACCACAAGACATACTCCCTCTGCAACTTCAACCTCACGCTCCGCAATAATTGCCGCAGCTCCGGCTTCTACTGCCGCTGCCGCATATGCATGACCGTCATGCACAGCACCGCTGATACATACAAATACCGCTCCCGGCACAATCTGTTTTCTGGAATCAAATACCAGTTCGGTAACTTCAATATCTTCACTTGCGTTTTTGATTATGTAAGAAAAACCGGTTAATAAATCACTTAATTTCATCTTTTCATTCCTTTCTGCATACTTTCCGGTGCAAAACCTCATACCGTATAATACGCAAAGCAGGGGATGCAGGTTCGCATCCCCTTATCATTTTATTTGTTAAATTACCAGCCGAGAACCCTGTCGTAAAGTTCTTCGTACTTTCTTGCAGAGCTTACCCAGGAGAAATCCTTTGCCATAGCTCTGTCTACAATCTTATTCCACTCCCTCTTCTGGTTGTAATATACATGCTTAGCATAACGAACCATATCGAGCATTTCATGAGCGTTATAGTTGCAGAAGCCAAAACCGGTACCGGTGCCTTCATACTCATTGTATGGCTCAACCGTATCTTTTAAACCACCGGTTTCTCTAACCATAGGAATGGTACCGTATCTCATACTCATCAACTGGCTTAAGCCGCAAGGCTCAAACAGGGACGGCATAAGGAATGCGTCGCAGGAAGCATAAATGCGGTGTGCTCTCTCGTTGTTGTAGTAAATACTGGAGGATACTCTTCCGTGGTACTTCCATTCATAGTGACGGAACATGTTCTCGTACTTTGGATCGCCGGTACCGAGAATAACAAACTGCATATCCTCGGAGCAGAGCTCTTCCATAACGCATTCTACCAGGTCAAGACCTTTCTGGTCGGTTAATCTGGAAACAAGACCTACCATAAACTTCTTTTCGTCTACTTCAAGGCCAAGCTCCTTCTGTAATTCCTTCTTGTTTTTAGCCTTTTCTTTACGGAAATTGCTTGCGTTAAACGGATGCCAGATGTACTTGTCTGTTTCCGGATTATATTCACTGTAGTCAATACCGTTTACGATACCGCATAAGCTGTTATTACGGGCTCTCATTAAACCATCTAAGCCCTCGCCGTAGAACGGCATCTGGATTTCACCTGCATAGGTTTCACTAACGGTAGTAACATAATCTGCATAAACAATACCGCCCTTTAAGTAGTTTGCATCGCCATATGCCTCTAACTTGTCAGGAGTAAAGAAATAGTCGGAAAGACCTGTCATATCTTTAATGGTCTGCTTATCCCAAACACCCTGGAACTTTAAGTTATGAATGGTCATAATACTCTTGATTCCGTGATAGAAGGAATCCTTAGCAAAGCTGTCGATATCCTTTAAATAAACCGGAATCAGACCGGTCTGCCAGTCGTTACAATGCACGATGTCAGGACGGAAATTTAAGGATGGCAGTGCAGATAATACTGCACAGCAGAAGAATGCAAATTTTTCTAAGTCTTCATGAATGTTACCGTATGGACGGTCGCCGTTGAAATAATACTCATTATCTACCAGATAGAAGGTAACACCGTTTACCACGGTTTCTAAAATACCTACATACTGACGTCTCCAGCTTAAATCCATATAAAAATGAGTTTTATATACAAAATTCTGCTTAAATTTTTCAGGAATGGCACGGTAATTCGGAAGAATTACACGGACGTCATACTTTTCTTTATCAATATACTTTGGGAGCTCACCTGCAACGTCCGCAAGACCACCGGTCTTAATAAACGGAACACACTCTGAAGAAACAAATAAAATATTTTTCATACTTCCTCCTTCTTATGTAGATCAATTTTTTTCTTGATCAATATCTCCTCCTATTTTATCACATTTTTTTCTCTTTGAAAAGACTTATATCGGCATTTTATACTCTAAACGGATTTTATCTGCAATTAATGCTACAAACTCGGAATTTGTAGGCTTTCCTTTTACACCATTTACGGTATAGCCGAACAATGCATCAATGGTATCCATCTTGCCCCTGCTCCATGCAACTTCAATGGCATGGCGGATGGCACGCTCCACTCTGCTCGGGGTTGTTTTATGACGCTTTGCAATGGTAGGATACAGCTGCTTTGTAATGGAATTCAGCATTTCCGTATCATTTACCGACATCATGATGGCATCACGCAAATAATGATACCCTTTAATATGCGCCGGAACACCGATTTCATGAATTACATTGGTAACATCCGATTCCAGATTACGCTCTAAAAACACATTTCCACCCTTAACAGAAGACCCTCCTTCTGCACGTCTGTGACTGCTCACACCGCGAAGCTGCTTGATTCTGGAGATAACAAGCTCGTAATCAAAAGGCTTTAACATATAATAACTGGCACCAAGTTCAAATGCACTTTCTGTCACTACTTCCTGTCCGATTCCTGTAATGACAATAAAAGAAGGAACCTTTTTCAAAGTAATATCTTTTTTTACATGTTCCATCACACCAAGGCCGTCCAACTTCGGCATAATCAAATCCAGTAAAACCACATCCGGTTCCTTGATGCGGATTTGCTCCAGTGCGTCCAAACCATCTTCTGCTTTTCCGATTACTTCTATCTCTTTATCCTTCTTAATAGCCTCTTCCATAAGTCCTGCGGATCTTAAATTATCATCTGCAATTAACACCTTGATTTTTCCCATTTTTCTTCTTCCTTTCGACTTTGTCATAATATGGAAATTCTTTACAAATATTATTATATCCATTTTTTACCAAATTTCAATATGTTTTTTATAAAAAATTTAAAAAAAAATCAAAAAAGAGCAGATAAACTCATCTGCTCTCCGGTAATAAAACGATATATAATTGTATATATTACTAAAAACGTCGTGCATATCCGCACTTTCGGCATAGTTCTTCCGTGGCTTTTCTGCATTGGAATCCCAGCCTCATCTGTTCCGCCCGTTCTCCCAAAAGAATTTTTGACAAATCATCCGAAAAAATATTACCAAGGGTAATTTCACCTTCTCTGTCAAGACAGCAGGGAACTATACTTCCGTCACATAAAACAGCAAAATGGTCTTTCAGACCGTAACAATATACAGCCTCACCCATATCTTCTTTTCCGATGTCTGGCCACTCAAAACGCTCATCATATTCTAAATGAAGCTTGTTTCTGATACGGGAGCCTTTCCCCCCTGCTTTCCACTCTTCCTCTGCAAAATAATCCTGCAGCATTTGCAGGGTATTTATATTCCTTCCTTCATCGTAGCCTTTATTCCACAAGCGTAGAACCGTTAAAATACCGGTTTTACTCGCTTTATCCGCAAATTCCATGCAGGAATGAATATAGTTCTGATATTCTTCATTACTGCCTTCTTCAAAGCTGTGAACTGAAATATTTATTTTATATACCCCGCTTGACAGTAATTCTTCTGCCCGCTTTTCTAATAATGTGCCATTGGTTGTAACACTTACAAGAAAGCCCTCCAGGGAAGCATACCGGATAAACTCCGGAAGCAACGGATGGGTTAACGGTTCACCCATCACATGAAGGTATAAATATTTGGTAACACCCTTCAGCTTATCAAGAATAAGTCGAAACTCTTCCATAGTAAGACGTTTCGGAGTTCTTTTTGTTCCCGGGCAAAAAGTACAGTTTCGGTTACAAAGGGTTGTTATTTCTACATAAACTCTGGAATACATAGTATGTTCTCTTTTAAATATTTTCAATTTGCCAGTCTACCGGCGCAATATTGTTACTCTTTAAAAACTCGTTGGCTTTACTGAAATGCCTGCATCCGAAAAAACCACGATACGCCGATAACGGACTTGGATGAGGTGCTTCTAAAATCAAATGCTTCGGATTATTTAACATACTCTTCTTCATTTGGGCAGGTCTTCCCCAAAGCAAAAATACCACCGGTTCCTCTTTTGCATTTACAGCCCGGATAACCGCATCCGTAAACTGCTCCCAGCCTTTTCCCTGATGGGAATTGGCCTGATGGGCACGTACCGTAAGCACCGTATTGAGAAGTAAAACGCCCTGTTCGGCCCACTTTACCAGATATCCGTTATTCGGAATATAACAGCCCAAATCATCCTGCAATTCTTTATAAATATTAACCAGGGACGGCGGAATCTCCGTACCCGGCTGCACAGAAAAACAAAGCCCATGAGCCTGACCCACGTTATGATACGGGTCCTGCCCGATAATAACAACCTTCACATTTGACAACGGAGTAAAATGAAATGCATTAAATATATCCTCGGAAGGAGGATATACTACATGAGTGCTGTACTCCTGTTTGACAAAGGTATATAAGTCTTTATAATACGGCTTACTGAACTCCGGACGGACCGCCTCCATCCAGTCATTGGAAATCATACTCATAATCTGACACTTACGCCTTCATTTCTTAAATACTGCTTTACTTCGTTAATTTCTAACTCTTTGTAGTGGAATAAGGACGCTGCCAAAGCCGCATCTGCTCCACCGTCGGTTAATGCTTCTTTAAAATGTTCCATGGTTCCTGCTCCGCCGGAAGCAATCACCGGAATTTTAACCAGTTCGGAAATCTTCCGGGTTAACTCTAAATCGTAACCGTCTTTGGTTCCGTCTTTGTCCATACTGGTTACAAGCAGTTCGCCCGCACCAAGCTTATATGCCTTTTCTGCCCACTCCAGTGCATCAATACCCATATCTACACGGCCGCCGTTTTTATAAATATTCCAGCCGGAACCGTCCGGGCGGCGTTTTGCATCAATAGCAACCACCACACACTGACTGCCGAATTTATCAGCTGCGCGGCTGATAAGCTCCGGATTTAAAATAGCCGCAGAATTTACTGCAACCTTGTCGGCACCTTCACGTAAAATATCCCTGAAATCTTCTACCGTACGGATGCCGCCGCCTACGGTAAAAGGAATAAATACACGCTCCGCCACCTTACGGACCAATTCGGTTTTAATGGCTCTTGCGTCGGATGATGCAGTAATGTCCAAAAATACCAGTTCATCTGCGCCTGCCTTATCGTATGCAGCGCCGATTTCCACCGGATCACCGGCATCCTTTAAATTTACGAAATTAACCCCCTTCACAACTCTTCCATTGTGAACATCAAGGCAAGGAATAATTCTTTTTGTAAACATTTTTTCCTCCACTCAAATTACATTGTAGCAAAATTTTTCAGTAATTTTAAACCGATATCACCGCTTTTTTCCGGATGGAACTGGCATGCAAAAACATGCTCTTTTTCCACCGCTGCGTGAATATCAACCACATAGTCTGTAGTAGCAGCTACAATCGGTTCTTCTGCCGCAAGATAATAGGAATGGACAAAATAAACATAGGAATCCTCCGGAATTCCCGAAAAAAGCTTTGACTCCGGATTGATTTTTAAAGAATTCCAGCCGATATGAGGCACCTTAAAGCCCTCCTTATCCGGAATTCTGACAATTTTTCCTTTCAAAACAGAAAGACCGTCTACTCCTGGAGATTCCTCGCTGGCTTCAAATAAAAGCTGTAAGCCGAGGCAGATTCCGAGTAACGGTATCTTTCTTTTTACGGCCTCTCTGATTACCTCAGAAAGGCCGCGTGTATTTAATTTTTCCATTGCGTCACCAAAGGCACCTACTCCCGGCAGAATAATCTTATCTGCCCCGAGGATTTCGTTGGCATCGGAAGTGATTTTTACATCTTCACCTAAATACTGCAGTGCCTTTTCCACACTTTTTAAATTTCCTGCATCATAATCGATTATTGCTATCATTGTTCAAGTTCACTTTCTGTTACAATTTCATATAGAGCCAGATTATATTCTCTGGCCGCATCTGCATGGATGCTTGAATTCATACCACCCGCACCTGCTGCTTCCAGCATACTGCGAAGAAGCTCCGCCTCGTCTTCGGAAACATGGAACGTTGTTTCCAGTACTTTTAATATCTGGGTTCTGACATAATCCATGTCTCTGTCAATGCCAAGAGGAATTGCCTGCTCATAGTACTTTCCGTAACGGTAAAGTCCAAGTAACAGGGAATGGAGTGCTGACTGGTAATCATTCATCCGCATGTAGCTGTTATAAGAATTTAATTCCTTATTTACAAACATAACAGTCATGATTTTTTCACTAAGCACCTGATCTTCCGGACGGATGTCCAATCCGTAAATATCATTATATGCATCGGTATAATATTTTACATTATTGTTATATGCATTATTAAAGTTTGTTTCTGCACTATGTATGCTTATGGTATAACCAAAAATTTCACTTCCGGAAAGAAGAATAATAGTACACACTGCGAAGAAAACAAATACGATGGTAGCTCCCACGCGATTAATTCTGGTTGCTTTCATGTCTTCCAGAATCTGTTTTGCTTCCTCTAGTTTTTTCGCCTTTTTCTCTTCCTTCGCAAGAGCTTTCTGACGGGCTTTTTCTTCTTTGTTCCGCTGAGCAATCTGTTTCTTTTCTTCGGCAGCCAGCTTTTTTTCTTCGGCTTTTGCCTGTTTTTCTTCAGCTTCTTTCTGCTTTTTGGCAGCTATCTGCTCCGGTGTAGGCTCCGGCTTGATTTTTGAAGGGTCTACCGGAACATTTCCGAACACTGTTTGGAAGAAAGATTTCTTTTCTTTTTTTGACTTCTTCTCTTTCTTCTTTTTGGATGTGGATTCTTCTATAACATCATTGGCAGCCAGAAGTTCTTCTAATCCATGGTCAAAAGAATCTTCTTCCATAGGTACTGTCTGAACTTCTGAAGGGCTTAAATCTTCAAACAAATCATCCAAAGCAAAGAAATCGGTCTCTTCTACTTCCGGTAACTCAATAGAATCCGTACTTGGTTCCGGAGACAATTCCTCAATTTGCGAAGAAGTTTCTTCTCCGAATAATCCTAACAGCTCCGCAATGTCATCCTGCTCAGCTAAAGGAGCTTCCGGCTGCGCAGTTTCCGGTTCCGGTATGCTTTGCTCACCTGTTTCCTGAGTTCCGAATAAATCAAACAAAGGCAGTTCCTCCGGTTCTTCAACGGAAGATATCTCCGGTTGTTCTGTTTCTGACCGGCTTGCAATGGTAACGCCCGAGTCAAACTCCCTGGAGAGCAGGCTGTCCATATCAAATTCTTCCGGCGCGTCAAAAATATTGTACGCTTCTTCTTCGAGTTCTTCATCCGCGTCGAAAAATTCACCGAAATTTTCTTCTATACTTTGTCCGCAATTCGGACAGTATACTAATCCATCTTCAATTTCTGTCCCGCAATGCTTACAAACTGCCATTTTTTCCCTCATTCCTGCCAACTTCCGTAGCGGTTATTTTAAAATCAAACGATCGATTTCTCCTACCAGAGTACCGATTTCCGGTTTTGTAATCTGGGCATCCGCACCAAGGCTCTGGCCCTTTTTCATCATATCTTCCGAAATCATGGAAGAGAAAATAATAACCGGAAGAAAAGATGTTTTTCCGTTGGTCTTAATTAATTTTGTTAAATGATGACCGTCCATCTTTGGCATTTCAATATCGGTAATTACTAACTTAACCTTATCTGCCAAAGTTCCTTCCTTTGCAAAAGCCTCAAGCTTATCCCAGGCCTCCTGACCATCCATATTTACAATTAAATTACTGTATCCGGCACGCTTTAAGCAGTCCTGAATCAGATGGGATAATAATGGGGAATCTTCTGCAATTAAGATCGGAAGATTACTTCTTTCTCTTGCTCCCAGTGCATCTACATCTTCAACCTTTAAGGTGGTAGCAGGACTGATATCTGCAATAATTTTTTCAAAATCCAGCATAATTATCAGACGGCCGTTGATTTTTACGATACCTGTTGCCACGCCGTTACCCTGACAGCTTAAGGTGGCATCCGGCTTAATGATGTCTGCCCAGGACACACGCTCAATGCCGACAACAGAATGTACGTGGAATGCTGCATTGGTATGATTAAAGTATGTAACCACATATAAATCAGCCGCTTCATTTTCAGAAGCCGGAAGATTTAAAACCTTAGCCAGACTGATACTGGTAATGATTTCATCACGTGGCATAAATATTCCTTCGATGGCAGGGTCTGCATTTGGCACAGGCACAACCTTGGTGTAAGGAAGAATTTCTCTGATTTTTGCTACATTAATTCCGTAATGGTTATTTCCAACCATAAACTCTAAAATTTCTAACTCATTGGTCCCGCTTTCTAATAAAATACCTGTATCCATAGTATACCCCTCCACTTTTGTATATTTATTAATTATAGTACTAATTTCCCGATAATTCAAACATTTATTGTAGTTTAACAAAAACCGTGTTCTCTTCCTTGTCCTGAATAATCAGATGCAGGGTTTTGATTTCTGTATCTGAAATTTCAAAAACAAGCACTGCCTCTGCAGAACCGGATGCCGGAACCTGAATTTCCATATACTGCAAATCGTTCTCCAGCAAGGAAAGTGACGCTCTGAAGGTTGTATCGATGTTCACATCCATGGAATATTCCAAGCCTCTTCCGGAAGCATCAAATACCACATCACGGTCGGAATTGTTTTGCAGTAAAAAGCTTACCACCGCATATTGACTGCCTTCCTTTGCCTGCAAGGAAAAATAATCATTGCTGACAACCGAATCCATAAGTTCACAGCCGGTACAGGAAACGGTAATATCTTCCACAGCCATCAGTCCGGTTAACTGGTTGGTAGTTTCTTCCTGATTATAAAGAGGTGCCGGTGTTGGCGTTGCCGTAGCAGAAACTTCTTCCTGCGGACCGCTGCCGGATGGATTTTTATTATCTGCCACCGGTGTAGGTGTTGCCGTTGGATTCTTTGGCTTTGGAGTCGGCGTTGGTGTAGGTGATAAACGCACCTCTCTATCTTCCGCATAATACAACGGTGTATCGTAATGCCTATCGTATTTTAACAACAGGGATGCCGCATATTCCGCAACAACATCCATTTCTTCCTCATTTAACGGCGTAGCCTCCAGACAACCGGCAAGCAAGCACAGCATCAGGGACAACACAACCAATAAAATTCTTTTTTTCACAAGAAAAACCTCCTGTTACTTTGTAATGGTATACGCAAAGAGCATACCTCTCCCTACCATTGTATCACTTTTTAATTATATCGGCAATATTTATCAAAAAGTTTATCTTATTTTTTAGATACCTGCATCTAATTCAAACCAAAATTCTACGCCATTAGAATGATTTATCACACCGTATGGCTTATTATGGGATTCCATAATTGCCTTTACAATAGACAAGCCGATACCATTTCCGCCATATTCCCTGGTTCTGGCTTTGTCCACTTTGTAAAACTTAATCCAGACTTTATCAATATCCTCCTGAGGAATCGGAGTTCCTGTATTGAAAACAGATACCCTTACATGTTCTCCGTCCCTGCGCACCCGGATATCAATTACTTTTTCATTTTCCGCATGATGAATAGCATTGGTCAGATAGTTTGTTACTACTTCTTCTATCATATATTCATCTGCCCATACCTCCACTGCTTCTGCCCGTTCAAACTGTACCCTGATTTCTTTTTGTTTCAGCAGAATATCGGAATTTTCCAATACCGACCGGATCAATGCCACAACATCAAAGCGTTCCATCTCAACAGTATCATTTCCAAATTCAATCTGGTTCAGGGTGAGAAGTTTCTTTACCATCTTATTCATTTTAGAGGCTTCATCAATAATCACGTCGCAATAAAACTCCCGGCTTTCCGCATCCTCGGAAATATTATCTTTTAACCCTTCCGCATAGCCCTGAATCAACGCAATCGGGGTTTTTAACTCATGGGTAACATTGGACAGGAATTCTTTTCTCATCTCGTCTACATGTACCTTCTGCTCAATATCGGTCTGCAGCTGGTTATTGGCACTCTTAAGTTCAGAAATGGTATCCTCCAATTTTTCGGACAAAAGATTTATACTTCTGCCCAGTTCCCCGATTTCATCATTACTTTCCACTTTGTACTTTACATTAAAATCCAAATTGCTCATGCGCTTTGCAATCCCGGACAATTCCTCCACCGGTCGAATAAAAGATTTTGTGGCGAAAAACACACAAACTGATACTAGAAAGGCAACCAGGATTCCCGCATAAGCAAGAAATTTATTGGCAATTTCCACGTTGGACTGCAAACTTTCCACACTGGTACGGATTAAAATATACGTATCCATATCCTCATCGTTCCACACCAATTCCAAAAAATTGGATCTGGTACGGATATCGTGGCTTTCATATAAATCATAAATGTTATCAACATTTTTTATCTTTTTGTAGGAATTGTATTCCGGTTTCTTTCCCGGATAAAGATTCGGAAGAAGCCGGTCTAGCATATATTTCATGGTGTCCGGACTGCTGGTGGTTGAAAAATACACCGCATTGGAATTCTGGGCAACCAAAATAGACACATCATTCCGAAGTGCCTGAACATCTAATTCCAGTTTCTGTATATCAGATAAAATAAGACGGATCTGCTCCTCTTCTGTACCGGTATTACCAAATTCATCCACAGGAAACCCATCTGAATCTTCCAAAGAATCCTCTGAATTTTCCGCTCCCTGTTCCGCACGTTCAATTACACCATGTACCTCACGAAACACCTGGTCCAGCATATCCATTTTACTGTATAAATAATAATCTTCCAAAAAAGTCCTGTTAAGTACCCAGGTGACGGCAATGGCGCCCACTACCGATGCCAGCATTAACAGAACCATTTTGAATCTCCATGAGATTTTTCTTTTCATATACATTTCTCCGTTTTACGGTTCAAATTTGTAGCCCATACCCCAAATAGTTTTAATATAATCGCCTTTTTCACCCATTTTACTGCGAAGCTTTTTCACATGGGTATCAATGGTTCTGGCATCGCCAAAATAATCATAATTCCAAACATTGTTCAGAATCTTCTCTCTGGATAATGCAACTCCTTTATTGGTAAGGAAATATTCCAGAAGTTCGAATTCCTTAACACTTAAATCCACCGGCTGTCCGTCAATTTTTACGGAATGGGCAGCTTTATCCAAATAAATCCCGCCGATTTCCACCGCTTCTTCCTGGGTCACATTGGCACGCCGTAAAATTGCCTCTACTCTGGCTACCAGAATCTTTGGTGAAAACGGTTTGGAGATATATTCATCCACACCGAGTTCAAATCCCGTCAGTTCGTCCCGTTCATCGCTTTTAGCCGTCAGCATAATAATCGGCACCTTGGAATACTGTCGGATTTCTTTGCAAACCTGCCAGCCATCCATTTTCGGCATCATAACATCCAGTATAATTAAATCTATATTCTTATCGGAAAAGAAAATATCCACCGCTTCTTCTCCGTTTTCGGCTTCCAGTACAACATATCCCTGCTTTGCGAGGAAATCATGCACCAGTTTACGCATTCTACTCTCGTCGTCTACCACTAATATCTTAATTTGATCCATAAATTATTCTCCTTCTGTTTCACTGCCGGCATCCGGTTCTGTTTCCCAGCCCGGCACTTCTATACCCTGGGCTTCCAATTTACGGACATACTCCCGCAAATAATATTCCTTTTCCTGTAATTCTTCCGCCCAGGACGCATATTTATTCAAAATCTGTTCCTCATAACGAACCGCCAACGGCGAACGTGTTCCTGTAAGTACAATTACAAACATGGCAATGACAATAACCACAAGAAAAAAACATACCGTCTTTAAAATAGTGTTCTGACGCTCGCTGCGTTCCAACAAAGTACGTTCCCTGCTGCGTTTTTGGGTTTCTTGTCTTTTTTTCAGTTTTTTTACCTCAGGGAGCAACGGTACCGTACGGATTTGATCTTCCTTAAACATACCGGAAGAAATCAGCGTTTCCCTGATTTCTTTTAAAAAATCTATACCGATAACCGTTTCCATCATATCTCTGTCTAAAATGCGGTCATACAGCTTTCTTAAGTTATTCATATTTCCAAAATCGGTTTTGGAGCGGAGATACTCCACCGCTTCCGCTTCTTTTTTGGCAGCAATCAGCTGCTTTTCATCATCAAAGGTGTGCCCCTGAAATGTAAATTTCTTGTCCATCTTTTTTCCTTTCTGTATAAGAACCAAAAGATATTATCTCTATCATATCTTCTATTAATTTTACTACAACATAGCAGAAAAGGCAACCAAACAGCCCGGAAACTTATGTGAAATTTCTGTGACAAAAGAAAAAGGGCTGCCGGATTTGACAGCCCTGTAATTCCTAATTCTATTTATTTGCTTCGTTAATCTTTGTATCCCATGCATTACGAAGGCCTTCTGCACGCTGTGCAGGTGTAGCCAGTTCGCCGTTGGCATCCGGATAACCTAAGGTCCACAGAATATCTTCACCGAGTTCAATACCCGGAACCATGGAATGATACGTAATCATACCGTTCTTTGTCATTCTTGCCAAGGTAAGTTCTACAGACTCGATGTCCTTACTCTTGGTCATATATCCGCTCTGCCAGCCTTCATAATCTTCATATCCCGGGATTGGGTTGGTATATAAGTTATAAGCAAAGGCAATCTTCCATGCCTTTTCGGCACCGTAGCAGGCAGGAATAATTAAAACATTATCCTGATAGCAGTTTGTATAGTCGGTTGCTCTAGGTCCCTTAGGGAAACATAAAAATCCCCAGTCATCTTCCATTTCGGCAAAATCATTGAAACGGTAAGCATCGTCTACGCAAAATGCTGCTTTACCTTCTCTGAAGGCTGTTACATAGTAATCCCAGTTTGCTTCCGCAGAAACAGGAAGTTCATATTTGTTAATTAAGTCAACTCCCCAGTTTAACGCTTCTAAGGTTGGGGCGGATTCCAGCTCATTTACATAGTTTCCGTTTTCATCCTTGCCGACGAATTCACCGCCGTTGGAATAAACCGCTGCAGAATACACCTGGATTCTCTGGGAGGTTTCACCGTAAATATCTACAACGCCGTCACTATCAACGTCTCTCTGAACCGCTGCACATACTTCTTCAAATTTTTCCCAGGTCCATTCGCCGCTTTCCTGCCACTTATAAAGATCTGACGGCTCAATGCCGGCTTCTTTTACTAATCTTTTATTAAAGAAAACACCGGCTCTCGGTTCCGGAGTGTTGGCATTCATGCCATAGATACCTTCTTTATTGCTTAACAGGTTATGTACACCGCTTACCCACTTTTTGTCGGTAAAATCAAGACAATCCAGCTCAGATAAATCATACATAAGTCCGCTGTTCATAGCTGCTGTGATGGAAGTACCCTGCCATACGGTGAATACATAATTTTCATCACCGCCGGTGGATGCATAATTTACAAAATCCCCCGGAGCACTTGACCAGTCACCGATAGCAAGCATCTTAATCTTAAAATTATAGGTATCCTGAATCCAGTCCAAATATTCCTTGCGGGCCTCATCATACGCATTCTGAGGTTCCGGTTCCTCACCGGAGGACCACCAGTCACGGATGATTACTTCCATTCCGCCAAGGTCGTATACGTTACCCTTTTCATCCTTTAACAAAGGATACGGACTCTCAGGTTCTTCACTATTGTTATTTTCTGTTCCGGATGTTTCCGTAGGATTCTTTTCTTCTCCCGCATCCTTTGTGCCACAGGCAATCATTCCGCATGCCAGTACTGCCGCCATGGATGCTGCCACTGTTTTTTTGAATAATGTTTTCTTTACCATCTCAATCTCCTCCTTAACCGCTCTATCATAGGTTAATTATCTTACAAAGACAGTATAAAAAAATTTTCCAAAAAAACACACCCACACAACTTTAGACATACCCGTAAAAATTAGACTTTTAGTGCTCCGTACGCAGCAATTCTTCACGACGGACTCTCATTTCTTTTATAATCTCCAAGTCTGCTGCTTCCACCTGTTCATATCCGTTTTGGTACAGTAAAGTCAAAAGAGTATCCCAAAATTCCGTAAATTGCGCTTCATTTTCCGCAAACACCATTTTCCAGGAATATTCTTTAATCAAAGCGGAGCATTTTTCCCGGATAATTAAAAGTTGTTCCGATTCTTCGCCGGCAACATAGTCGGTTTTAATAAAAACATCCAGCAACCGGTTATTTTTCAAATATTCTGCCGGAGATGCCGCTCCGAACCGTGCCGCCCACTGTTGCGACACTACCCCGTAATTATTTTTGATGGTAGTCGTCCAGTTTTCAGAGTAAAAGGATTCTCCCGTTTCCGGATTGATATCCTTTTGCTGTACAATGGTATCGTTAAACTGACAGAAACCTTCTGTGTAGGAGCCGCCACCATAGGTTTCTTCTAATTCAGCATTATTCATCCAGGCCTCATTGGAATAATTGGTATACTTCGGTTTGCCATTAATATCATAAACATAGCTCACCCCTTCGATTCCGGCACCGTAATACATCATGCCCTCCGGAGAAGCCATCCAGTCCAGATACTCCACCACACGCTTCACATTTTTGGTATCTTTTCCGATAGCATAGGCGTAACCGTCACCATATGTACTGAAACCTTCACATACTACCGGAGCATCACTGACCGGTATAAATACATGGCGTTCCTCATGACTTCCGTCATCATAGTTTCCAAGCATCCAAGCCCACCAAAGATACAACACCTGGCGGTTTCTGGCTTTTTCGTACATCACATCGAAGCTTTGCACGCCGGATTCCGGATCAAGCAGACCTCTTTGGTTCGCCTCAAAATATAAATGCAGCATCCGGTAATAAATACTATCCTTTTGAGCCAAATACTGAAGCTCATTTAAATCCGCAGAAGTAAAAATCGAATCCGTAGTGTCAATATATCCGTAGGATTTCACCATATTGGCAGCCAGACTCATATATTCCACATCCCAGTCCTTAAACAGAGAAAAGGCATATACTTTTTTACCGTCAGCTGTTTCCGGATGATTTTCCTGCATTTGCTTTAAAACATCCAATAAATCATTCTCACTTTTAATTACCGGATAATCCAGTTCTTTATAATAACTCCATGGCAGATAAGATGCAAATTCCGGTTTGTCGCCGTACAGCACTGGCTCCGTTGCCGGCATGGAAGACATAGAAGTCGGAATAATATAAATTGCATCCGTATAACCGTTTTGCAAATTCATCTGCTTTATTACATCCAGATACTGCTTCAAATATGTAGTTTTTTCCAAATATGGTGTCAGGTCAGCCAAAACTCCGGCCTCTACACATTCTTTCATGTTCTGATAGGAGGTAATGACTATGTCTCCGACTTTTCCTGCTGTTAAGCGGGATTCAAATAACAGGTTTCCGCCGCCGGATACATTCGGAGCAATAATATTCAGCTTTAAATTAAACTTGTCCTGCACAATTTTAGCATACCAGCCCTTTTGTTCTCCCTGATAATTTGCCCTTCCCGCAAATACATCCAGTTCTAAAGGTTCCCTTTGCTTTTTGCCGCAGCCGCCGGCACACAAAAGCAGTCCCAAAAACAAATATCCCATCCATCTTTTTATTCTGTTTTTCCGAAAAAACTTACTCATCTTTCCTATCCTCTCCCAAACAGATTCCACGTTCCTTTTCTATAGACCTATCATATCATAATTTGCCCATTTTTGCATAGACAAAAAAACACAGATTTGATAGTATTAAAGTATCATACCACAGGAGAAAAACATGAAACGGTTTTGGCACACCCTTACCCAAAAACTTAATAATATCTACCTGAAAAAGAAATTATTTCTGTTCTATACCTTCTGTGCGATTCTTCCGGTAACTATCCTTGGCATTTTTCTTATCACCGATACCAAAGAAAAGATGATGAACCTGGCAGATTCGCAAATTTCGGCGGCTAATCAGGCAAACCGGAATATGTTAATGTCGGTTACCAGTTTAACTACTTCCATTGCCAATATCATTGCATCCGATAATTCCTTACATACCATTATTTCAACCGAATACATTGATTCCAACGAAGTATATTCTGCTTACCGCAATTTTACTCTCCTGGAGGAGTTTAGCAATAACCATGCGGAAATTACCGATCTTCGCCTGTATATTGACAATCCGACATTGGTTTCCTCCGGTAAATATCATACTATAACTCCTGAAATAAAAAACACGGATTGGTACCTGGCATTATCGCAGAATCCTGCAGAAACGACCTGGATTGATACCAATTTCTTTTCCTCTGCGGCAAACCTGTACCTTCTTAGAAAGATTACCCTTCCGAATTCAAAAAACTATGCCGTTATAGCAATCGGAATCAGTAATAACTATCTTTCTTCCATGAACCATAACAGGCAGCAGGCCACTTATCTGACCTTAAGCGACAATATTGTATTCTATTCCACTAACAAGGAAAAAACAGGGGATTTGTTACAGATTACCCTTCAATCGGATTTACCGGATTATACAGCATCCAATTATCTTTTGAACGGCAAAAAAGTGCTCGGTCTGGAAAGTACTTTAAAAGTGTTTTCTTCCTCCGAAACCTTTCACATAATTACCATCAGCCACGATAACCGTCAGATAACCCAAACTCTGTTGGTTATTTCTTCCATCATAATTATTTTGGCGATTGTGCCGTTATTGTTATTTACGGCCTTTTCCAATACTTACACCAAGCGTCTGCTGGCAGTGCGTGAGCAAATGCATCAGATTGCACAGGGAAATCTTTCCATGGAAGGAGAATTTATCGGCAACGATGAACTTGGTGAGCTGTTCCGTGATATGAAAACCACCATTACCGGCATTCAGGAACTGCACCTTCAAATTCTTACCAAACAGAAGGAAACCGACCAGCTTGCCCTGCGCCAGCAGCAAATCCAGTTCGAACTGCTTGCCAGCCAGATTAATCCTCATTTTCTGTTTAATACACTGGAAACCATCCGCATGCATGCATTGCTCAGCAACCAGACCGAACTGAATAACATTATTTTAAAGCTCGGTCAAACACTCCGCTATGCCCTGGATGCACCTGCTTCCAGTACCACCCTTGCCAAAGCATTGGAATATTTGGAATCCTACTTGGAAATCCAGCATTTCCGTTTTCAGGACAAACTAAATTATTCCATTCAGATTCACCCGAACCTGAACCCGAAAAACTGCGCTATCCTGCCGTTTATCCTTCAGCCGATTGTAGAGAACTCCGTTATTCACGGATTTTCCACAAAGAAAAAGGGCGGAAAAATCAGTATCAATGTGCTACTCAGAAACGGAGAACTGGTTATCTCCATTTCCGATAACGGCCGTGGCATTCCTTCCGATAAACTGGAAGAAATGAATACATCCCTTGCCTCTTACCGGGAAGCCGATTCCTCTTCCCATATCGGAATACACAATGTAAATAACCGTATCAAGCTCCATTACGGAGAAGAATACGGCCTGTCTTTTGAAAGCATACCGGAACAAGGCACCACTGCCACCATTAAGATACCATACAAAGAGGTGTAACATGAAAGTACTGTTCATTGACGACGAACCACTCATCCGCAAAGGACTGCAATTGGTAATTCCATGGGCCGATTACGGCTTCACCGAATTTCTGGAAGCGGAAGACGGACCGGAAGGTCTGAAAATAATTGAAGAAGAAAATCCGGAGCTGGTTCTTTTGGACATCCATATGGAAACCATGTCCGGCTTGTCCGTTGCCAAAAAAGCCAGAGAACAGGATTTTTCCGGCCGTATCATCATTTTAAGCGGTTATTCCGACTTTGAATATGCAAAGTCCGCTATCGACTATGGTGTAACCTCCTATCTATTGAAGCCGGTGGACCCGGACCAGTTAACCGAAGCCGTACAAAAATCCCTTGATGAACTGCACAAAGAGCAACTGGTTTCCATCTATTCCGACCAACCGGCGAACATTGCCAAAAACAATATTATATCCGGAATCCTTACCGGTTCCATGGCTTATACACCGGAAATGGAAACCGTATACCACCTGGGACTAACCGGCCGGTACTTCCGGCTTGTTCTCCTCTTTTCTGTGGAATCTGCAGAGCAGACAGAGGACCTCTCCCTCTTTTCCCTGCCCGAGAAAAACTATCTTACCGCAACGGTTTCCGGTAACTGCCGGGTAATTATTTTAACCGATTCCGCCCGGGAACAGGCTATTAAAAAACACTTGGAAGCATGCTGCAATACCGTATTACCGGACAGCGACCTGATTTCCATTTTCAGTTCTAAGGCAGATTCGCCGGCGGAATTAAATACGTTATATCAGGAAGTTCAGTCCATTGCACAAAATATTTACTACTATAAAACCGGTCAAAGCAATCTTATATACGCAGATACTATTATGCAGGATAATTCTTCCGCTGAGGATTTTAACCTGATTACATTTACTGAAAATCTTCTATGCCGGGTACTTTTACTGGAACCGGCCAAGGTGGAACAGGAATTTCGTGCATTAACAAATTACTTTATCTGCCGCAAACCGCCAAGAGACAGCATAGGATTCATTCTGCTAAACTGCTATACCCAGGTGACATCCAAACTGATTGACCAATATCCAGTGCTTGCATGCGAAATCGCAGATAAAGATAAATTTACCGCCCGGCTGTATGCAGACCACTTTCTTTTTGAAAGCATCTCCTATTTTATCCGCCAGCTTCAAAAAGCAATTTCATTCATTAAAGACGCTTCGCAATCCAGTCCTTGCCAACGCATCTGTCAATACATTGATGAGAATCTGGCCGCTCCGTTAAAGCTGGAAACCATTGCAAAGCAATTCGGATATAACAGTGCATATCTGGGAAAATTATTTGCCAAGGAAACCGGCCGGCACTTTAATGCTTATCTGGATGAACGCCGCATTGAACTTGCAAGAGACTACTTGGAAAAAGGCTTTTCCGTCGCAAAAACCTGCGAACTGTCCGGTTTTACCAATACCGATTATTTCACAAAAAAATTCAAAAAATATGTTGGCATTCTGCCATCGGAATACAAAAAGGGCCGGCAATAATTTGCCGGCCCTTTGTTTAGAGGGTTATACTTATTGTGTATTTTCTGTTGTTTCTTCCACCTTCAGTAAAACTAAGTTTTCAATCAATACCGAATACGGCATGCCGCATTCGCTGGCACCGCAGTCAAAGGTAATTCGGGAGTTCTTATCCGTTGGCTCCGTCATGGTAAATGTACCTTCATAGGTTTGGGTTTCTTCTTTGTACTCCAATGCAACCGTTGCATAAGTAACATACGGATCATAATTCTGCATCATATGGAAGTTCATTGTCTGGGCCGGAGTACCGGTGTAATCAAAGGAAACCTTATAGGTTACACCTTGTTCAAAGGTAAGTCCTACATAAGAGAACTGTACATCCCATGCATTACCGCCCGGCTGTTCTATAGAAACCCTCACACCGTTATCAATGATTTTTACGTTACCTGCAGCACCATTGCCGGAATTAATGTAATTGCTCCAACTGTTCTTATTGGCACACAGGTTCGGGTCCTTATCTTTTGGTTCTTCCGGTTCTTCTACCTTAGGGAAAATATAGGTTCCGCCGGTTGCTTCCGTCATCATAACCTCTAAAAGTTCCGGTTCTGTTATTTCTAATGTGGTACGGTCAAAAATTTCATATTGTGCCGCATTACCGTTATCCCACCAGAAGCACTTAATTCCATACTTATAACAGGTGTCTACGAAGAATCTCAGCCAGGACATACGAGACTTTAAATTATCCTTATCCACTGCACCGAACTCACCGATAATAACCGGTGTTCCCTTTTTAATAAAGTTTTCGTACATGTTGTAGATATAGGATTCCAGGGTCGGTTTACCGTTTGCCCAGTCTGTAACATCCGGAGAAACCTCAGAGGTGAAATAGTACGGCTGGTAAATATGTGTTTCCACAATCAACTTATCCGCCACTGTATCTTCCGGCAACTCAAAATACTTCAAAACATCTTTATTTGCACCGGCACAATAGGTATTTACAATTAAGCATCTGGTGGCGTTCTTTTTGCCGGAGGCACGAACCGTATCTACGAATAACTGGTTCAGATCGTTTGTAATTCTTCCTGCTTCTTCTCCCGGCTTGGTCCAGTTGCTCTCTTCGTCCAGAAGCTCATTAAAACCTTCAAACAAGAGCTTGTCACCGTACTCGCCGAAGCGTTCACTCACCTGTTCCCAGATTGCTTTAAATTTTGCCTTCTTAACATCGATACCGTTTTCGGTTGCCTTCAGCCAGCCCTTTTCACCGGTGTCATGGTGTACGTTAATGATGCAATACATATCATTATCCAGCACATATTTTACCACTTCTTCCACACGGTCCATCCACTCTTTATCGATTTGGTTGGTGGATGCATCCATGTGATTATACCAGGTCACAGGAACACGGACTGCATTAAATCCGGCTTCCTTTATGCCGTCAATCATAGCCTTGGTACTGTATGGATTTCCCCAGCTGGTTTCCGTAGCAAGTCCTGTTTCGCCTGCCACATAACTATCCAATGCGTTACCGAGATTCCATCCGATTACCATATCTGACACAACTTCCGTTGCAGTCGGCTTATGAACCGGCTTTGGCTCTTTTGTCGGTTCCGCAGTAGGAGTATTGGCCGGAGTGTCATCTCCACCCTTTCCACAGGCAAGCAAACCGCATCCAAGTGCAATTATTGTACCGAATATCATTGCATATTTCTTTATTTTCATATTCAGACTCCTTTCCATTGTGGGATTCTTTGCCTCTATTATACTTTGGGAGTCCTAACTTGTGTACCGTACTTTTTTTACCCGGATGCGTCAAATTTCAACTAAGCATCATGGCTTTACAATAAGGATATAGCATCGGAAATCGTCTTTTCATAGGCTTCTCTTCCGTACTTATCCACTTCTGCCTTGTTCTTTTCTCCATGAGTCAGACAACCTGCACCGCCGATGCATCCACCGATACAAGCCATACCCTCAATAAAGTTGGCATCCAGCACATTTTTACTCTTCTTTAACAGTGCCATCTTGCAGGCCTCAATACCGTCACAGGTCACTGCCTTTAAGTCAAACTCCAGTTCCTGCTCTTTCAGCGCCTGTACCACCGCATCCGTCAAACCGCCGGAGCGTGCGAAAATACGGCCGAAATAGGAAGCATTGTCAAGAACGTCTTCTTCCAAAGACGTAATGTCGATGTCCTTACTGTCTATCAGCGCCTGCAGTTCTTCAAAGGTAAGCACCGCATCCACATATTCTTTTACATTTTCTAACTGTGCCTCTGCTTTTTTTGAGGTACATGGACCGATAAACACAACCTTGGCATTCTTAGTTGTATCCTTTATATATTTTGCCAGGACTCCCATTGGAGACATGTTGTGGGAAATATACGGTACCAGTTCAGGAAATGCCGACTTAATGTACTGAACAAAGGCCGGACAGCAGGAACTGGTTAAAAATCCCTTTTCTACAAGCTCCCTGGATTCCGCCATAGCTACCATATCCGCACCGAGAGCCGCTTCAATTACCGTAAAGAACCCAAGCTCCTTTAAGCCGGTAATCACCTGGCCAAGCTTTGCATAGGTGAACTGGCTGGAAATCGATGGAGCAACCAGGGCATATACCTTGTATTCCTTGTTATTATTGCTATTCTTAATCAGGTCAATTACATTCAAAATATAGGATTTGTCCTGAATGGCGCCAAATGGGCACTGATATACACAGGCACCGCACTGAATACACTTTTCATTATCTATGGCTGCAGCATTGTCCTCTTTGATTTTAATTGCCTTTACCTTGCAGGCAATCTGGCATGGACGTTTTCTGTTTACAATTGCTGCATACGGACATACCTTGGCACACATACCGCATTCCACACATTTCGACTTGTCAATATGTGCCACATGATTGTGGTCGAAGGAAATTGCGCCTTTCTTACACACGTCTTCACATCGGTTTGCCAGACAACCTCGGCAGGAGGCAGTTACCTCATAGCCGGCAGCCGGACATTCGTCACAGGCAATATCAATTACCTCAATAACATTAGGATTATTGATATCACCACCCATGGCAATCTTTACTCTTTCTCCTAAGATTGCACGCTCCTTGTAAACACAGCAACGCATAGTCGGAACTTTACCAGGAACAATCGTCTTTGGAATATCCATTACTGACTCTAACAACGTATCATTCCATGCATGCCGTGCCACCTCACGGAGTACCTTATACTTTAAATATTGCACTTTTGTATCAAACTTTCTCATGTTTCCTTCTCCAAATTCCATTAGAAATAACTCACTTTAATTCGCTTACCCATTTTCTTTAAACAGGAAGACAGTTCCTCTACTAAATTCATCTTAATGTTAAAATTGATTGGCAAATCCGGGTTCTGATGTGCCGGATTGATGGCACGTCCCACATAAAAGTTGATGTCTGTGGCCTCCTCAAATAATAACCGGCTGATTAGGGATGCACCGTCCCGCTTAAAGCTCCAATGCTCATAGTGTTCGTTTTCCCCTAAGTAGTCCTTGGCATACTCCACAACCCGGTTAATGGTGATAACACCCTCGGTTACCAGGTCTACTCCCTCGATGGTGGCAATCGGCGGAATATCCGACTGTTCATAGCTCAGACTAGGCTTTACCGTTTTTCCGAGATACTTTGCAGCAATGGACGATGTAGTACCACCGCATACAATATGCTTTCCGGCCTTGGAAAAGAACAGGGACATCATACGGTCTCCATCATCCGGATCAAAAGGAGGTCCGAATAAAAGATTCATCGGTTCTCTCTTACGGATTTTAACAATACATGCCGTCGCATCATCTCCCGGCCGTCCACCGTACAGCTTGAAACATTCATCAATCAGCATGGTACAGAGATTCTTTGCGGTATGACCGCCAACAGACATGGTTTCCACAAAATCAATAATGTCTTCTCTTTTCCAGCCAAAATTGTAAGAGATTCCGATTCCCGCATGAGGACAGCCGTCACTCATGGCAACAAAAATATCATTCTCTTGTAAATCAATGATGGATTTATATATTTTCTTTCCATTGATATTCAGCTCTGTTTTCGGATAATCAAAGTTTTTTTCATTCCTAAGGAAAATAACCTGCGGATTATCATACTGCATAATCTCTAAGGTCTCATTATTCTTTAAATGCATAATAGTAAAGGTGGAATATGCCACACCACGCACGGAACATACCGGCAGGGTTGCCGCAATGGTTTCTACGCACTCCTCCAAAGATAAGCCCTCTGCCAGCATGGTGGAAATGATTTTAGAGGTCAGCGTAGATAAAATACTCGCCTTTACACCGCTTCCGAGGCCGTCTGCCAGCACAATAACGGTGGAATTTTCATCCTGCTCTACTACATCTACATGGTCGCCGCAAAGTTCTTCCCCATAATGATTGATACTCTTATATCCGATATCCGCACATAAATCATTCATCTGCTATCGACTCCTTCAGCTTTGCAAGTGCAATCTTTGTTTCGGCTGCGGTCTCACCAAGTAAGGACGCAATTTCCTGAACAATACGCATCTGCTTTTCTACTACCTTATCTGCAACTTCCATGGTCTGGCGACTGATTTTTTCCTTCTTTTCCTTCTGGATTTCCTCATCCGTAACATCACGTAAAATACCGATTAACAAATGGGAATCCTTATCATGAACTACCGTCTGCTCTACATAGCGCTGATATTCTGCCAGATATACCCTCTGGTTCTGGATAGGTCTTCCGGTAGTATAAACATTGATGAAAGAGCCGGAATCCATAATGCGGGTTACCTGCTCACCAAGGACGTCGGAAGCATGACGGATATTTAAAATTCTTCTTGCCGCTTCGTTGATTTGCTGCACTTCCATATTTTCATTCAGCACCAGTAATCCGTTTGGTGTATTTTTAACCATGGTGTCGGAAAAGCTTTCCGCTTTATCCTTTAAATACGGCAGGCACATGGAAATCTCGGCTTTGCCCTGACATACGGCAATTGCCTTTTCCCGGCAGGTGTTATAACCACAGGAACCACAGTTTAATTCCTGAGCCGGTGTATTTTTACCCATCTGGCGCATAACGCTCATAATTTCAGCCTCGGTTGGCATGGAAAGCTTGTGCTCTATGTATTCAAACTGCTTTTTTAAGGTAACAGGTGCAGGCTGGGATACAGCAAAATCCTTTTCACCCGCATAATCAGCCACAGCAATATAGTCCATAATCGGCATATTGTTTGCCTTATTCATAATCGGTCCGTTGATACAGCTGCCTTCACAGGCAGACATTTCAATAAAGCAATGATGAACCTTTCCGGTTTCGATATCCCGAAGGGCCGCCATACACTTTTCAATACCGTCAATGGCAATATACTTTACATTCGGTACATTTTTTGTCATGGTACGTAAAATACCGCCGGTGGTTGGGAAGAACCGTGCACGGGATTCCGGAGTAACATCCATCTCCTGCTCCAGTTCAATATTTTCTTCCTTTAACCAGTTCGTCAATTCTTCAAAGGTCAGCACCGCATCTACAATACCACTGTAATACTCTGCCTCATCCTTTTTGGAAAGACATGGTCCGATAAACACAGTCTTGGCATTTGGAATTCTCTTTTTAATATCCTGGCAATGGGCCTGCATCGGGGACAGCACATCAGCCAGGTATTCCAGACAAGCCGGAAAATATTTTTGTATCAATAAGTTTATGGAATGACAACAGGAGGAGATAATGATATCCCTGTGTTCTTCCCTTAACATTCTGTCGTATTCATTTTTAACCATGGTGGCACCGATGGCGGTTTCTTCCACATCGGCAAAACCAAGCTTCTGTAATGCTCTTCTCATTGCATCAATGCCGACACCGTCATAATTACCGATAAATGACGGAGCAAGGCTTACGATTACAGGCGCACCGCTTTGAAGAAGAACCTTTACCTTTTCCGTTTCCTGCACAATTTCTCTGGCATTTTGCGGACATGCTACAAAACACTGACCGCAGAGAATGCACTCATTTCCGATAATTTGTGCCTGATTACCGGAGAATTTAATTGCCTTTACCGGACAATTACGGATACACTTATAACAGTTTTTACAATTTGATTTTTTTAACGTCAGACAATTTGCCATATCTTACCTTCTTCCCCCTTTGTTACTTACCCAGTACCGAAAGTACCTTCTCTTTAAAAAAATCTTTAAAATCTTCTACCTTTAAACCGGTATAAGTTTCATCATCAATCTGCACTGTAACACCAACCCGGTTGCACTGTCCTGTACAAAAACTGCCGGCCAGGGTTACCTCGGTTTCTAAATGATATTCCTCCACTGCCTTTTGAAACAAAGCCACAATTTCCGCAGAACCTTTGATATGGCAGGAACTTCCTACACAAATCTGGATAATCATAACCTTACGCCTTTCCGAGCACGTTCTGCTCAAAGAATTCCTCTACGGTTTCCGGGGTTACCGAGAAAATTTTCTCCTCAATTTCCACGCATACACCCTTCTGGCACTGTCCCATACAGAAAGTGCCGTTGATTTCCACCTTGTCACCAAGATTATGCTCTGCAATCAGACGCTGCAGTCCTTCTACTACCTGTCTGGACCCTTTAATATGACAGGAACTACCAATACATACTGTGATTTTCATCTTTGTTTTCCTCCTACGTTCTCCGATTTATTTAGATTTTTTCATATATTTACTCAATATAAAATTATAGCATAGTTTCCGCCATAAAGAAAGAAGAAACACAAAATTTTAACAAACAATATCAAAAAAAGACGGAATGTCCGAAAACATTCCGTTTTTGCATTTTTTAGATATTAACTTATTTCTTTTTTACCGGAATCCAAAGCTCGCAAAAAAGCCCTATTCTTCCCCTTTCAAAATAAATTTCATAGTCGGTTTCCGACTCTGCGGTATAACCCATCTGAGGCAGGAATTCCTTATAAAACTTCTCCCAGGTATCACTGATACAGTCCCCGTCTTCACCGATGCAGTCAAACACTACATAAGTGCCCGGCTTTACATCCCAGATGCGGTAGCCTGCTGCTTCCATTGCAGAAATATCAAAGCCTGCGGTTTCTTCATCCACCAATACACCGATGCCGTATTCAAAGCTGTCCTCGCCCTCTACCGTCGGTGTACAAAGACCATATAGGTCCTTCTTTCCCTCCGGCCGTAACTTTCTAAGCGGTTCTACCAGATTTCTGTCATGGCACTCAACCCAGAAGTCCGGGATGTCATGATTTTCCGTATCATTGATGATTTCGTTTTTAAAGCTTCTTGCCAGTGCAAGAAACTTCTGCGCCTTTATCTGTACAATTCTGTAATCCATACTTTTTCCGCCTTCCACACTAAGTTTAATGACAAGAGGATTAAACAGTACCAGCCTTGCAGACTCTTCCCTGGCGTATCTTGGCGCCACTCCGTGAAACCTGGTAAATGCCTTGGTAAAGCTTTCCGGCGTATCATACCCGTACTTTAACGCAATATCGGTGATTCTGGCATCGGTCTCCACAATCTCCCGTCCCGCCAGGGAGAGCCTGCGGTTGCGGATATAGGTATTTGCCGTCATCCCGGAGAGAAAGCTGAATGCCCTGTGAAACTCGTAGCTTGAGGTGTGCACATGCCCCGCCACCGCTTCGTAGTTGATTTCCTCCAAAAGATGCTCTTCCATATAGGCAATTGCCTGCTGCATCGTTGCAATCCACTCCATACGTTTGTCCTCCTGTTGTAGCCCATTATAGAAGATTGTTTCTGGATTTACATTTCCATGTTTGCGGAAATTTGTCAGGTTTCGCTATAATGATACCGTTTCAATTTTCTGCCGGTAATGATGCAGATTAAGCTTCCGCTTAAGCCCAGCAGAAACATCATAAGTGCTGCGCCGGAGCCTTTCCCAGTGCCAAAAAGAGTATTTAAAATGGCTGTATTCCCATATCCGGCCATAAACGGTTCACACACATTATCTACCATAAAACCGCCCAGGAATAAACCAATCGGGATTGTAAAAAACTGAAGTGTATTTCGGCATGCATACACACGTCCCTGTAATTCCACCGGAATGGAGCTTCTGAGAATCACGTCCAGGTTAGCACTCATAACAGGCACAAGAATCCAGCCGATAATCTGTCCGAGATACCATAAGACCGGTTCCCTGGAAAATGCCAATAAAAAGTTTTCAGACCCCAGGGAAAACAGCATGGTCAAATATACAATCTTAACCCTGTCCTTCGGCTTAGGCAAGACAGAAACTATCATACTGCCAAAAATCATTGCAATACCGGAGCAGGAAGTTACAATTCCAAGAACCGTTTGTCCACCCTTCGGATTAGGAAGCACATACCCCGGCAAGGTTGCATCAAAGGCAGAAGCTATCAGATTGACACCTGACATAAACAGTATCAATGTCATAATCATCGGATTTTTCTTCAAAAAACCAATACCTTCTTTGGCAAGAACAAGTACACTTTCTTTTCTATCACTGCTGCTTTCCGGAATATTGATAAAAAACCACAGTGCAACAAATGCCACCGCAAAGCTTCCGATGTCTACTGCTATCACACCATTCAGCCCTATAAACGAATACAACGCGGTTGCAATCAGCGGATTCAAAATGGATATCAGTGACCTTGACAAGGAACGAAGACCGCTTGTCTTCTGATAATCTTCCTCAGGAATGATAAGTGTCATCGCCACTTCCGACGCCGGTTGCTGGATAGTATTCATGAGTCCCGAAACGGCATTTAACGCATATAAATGCCATATCATCAGGCAATCCGAGCGATACAGCAAAAATACGATTATAGTGCAAAACACTGCAAACACATCACAAACAAGCATCGTCTTCTTTTTATCAAATCTATCCGTCAATGCTCCCGCAAATATGCTCATTAATACATACGGTGCGTAGGAGCATATGGTAAGTGCTGCGGTACTTAACGAAGAACCTGTCTTTTCATACAGCCACAAAGTAAGTGCGAATGCTGTGATACTGCTACCAAGCTGGGATATACTTTGGGTACTCCATAAAATATAAAAATCCTTCAAATGATATTTATTTGTTTTATTCTCCTGTTTCATTTTGTTTCTTCTTTCTATTTTGGGCACTGCTTATCCCTTATCCTTAAGCAGGCCTCAATATGCATTATCCAATGTCTGGAAAACGGCATTTGAACTAATCCTTTTACGTCTTTTTTGCACCAGTAATCAATGAGCCAGCAGGCAGTTTCATCCTCACTTACCACACGCAGCAATTCCAAATTCTTTCTCTTTTCATCCGTTATCTTTTCTTTCGTATCCTGAAAGGTAAGGGACTTCAAAATTTGTGTTGTGGATGCATCCACATCCATTATGTAATGATACAATTCATCAATGGATATTTTTTTTGAAAACTCTTCAATTTCTTTCCCTACAAGCTCATTCCCTGTTGTTATAATTGGGGAATTTATGCGCCTTTGATAATCTTCCCTAAAGAAAACCTGCTCATCATCCGCTATAAGAGAATGGGCAACGATATCTTCAATCCGGAAAATATGCCAGAGGGAATACGCAATGGTTTTACTGTGGTATCCATTTGCATTCGGATACGGCATGGCGTAAAAATCCGCAGGGGATAACTCCTCCTTAACCTGCAAAAGCTGCTTCATAAGCTCTTTCCTGAGCTTTATCAAAGTATCTATTCCTGCCGAAAAAGAATCCTTTTTCTTAAGCTGTAACTGCATCGTTTTATTTAATTCTGACCTTTCCTGATTCATAAAGCCTCCTACTTATATTTGCACGTCCTGAACTTACCTTCAATCCAAAAGGTTGCTTCTGTCGTGTGAAATTTAATCAGCCGGAACTTCGGGTCATCAATTCCATTTTTGAAAAACTTCCGGTCTGTTTCCTTCCAGACTGCTTCCTGCACTTCCCGGTCTGTCACAAATTCCACTGTTCCAATCAATGTAACGCTGTCTCCGCCAAGAAAATAGCAGACACTTGCCTTCGGATTTTTTTCAAAATGTGTTGCCTTACCATTAAGCTCCGAACGTTTGGAGGTTACAAAATACACATCCGAAAATCCATCTGCCTTAGCAATCGAGAGCAGACAGGTGCGTGGATAGCCCTTTTCATTAACTGAAGTGAGAGTTGCGACGTCACACTTTTCAATCAATGCATTCGCTTTATCTTCCAATTCCTTTATTCTTTCTTTTTGTATCTGACTTGCTGTTTTTTCCATTGCACTCTATCTTTCCTTTCTGTTAAATTTCATACCTCGTTCCATGGGAAAACAACACTCCATCCGTCAGTTCAATCTTTAAAATACAGGTATTTACATCCTCAAAATTGTTGTGTCCGTTATCAATCCAGGCCGCAAAAACCTCCCGCATTTTCTTTGCTGTTTCTGCATTTTCCGGTTTTCCGAAGTAGCCCAGATTAACTCCTTTTCCATGTCCTGTAAACCACTCACCGGCCAGGGCCACCACAGGGTTAGCTTCTATCTGCTTCATCTTGTTTGACAACGCATAGGTAAGCACATAAAATGCACCATCCGCATAGTAGGCATCCACACTGCGGACATAAGGCACAGTACCGTCAGTTGTAGCCAAAGCAAGGATACTGTCCTTGCCAAAACGGTCCAATAATATTTTTTCCACTTCATTTGAAATATTTAACATAAAAACTACCTCCTCTTGTATACCACAATTTCAGCATCTGCTCCGTTGCATCCGTATTCGCATACAAGCAAATACTGCTGATCTGCAACAAGTCCGTAGCACCGGTCACTGCCCTGTTTTTCTACCTGATAACCAAGATAAACCTTTGTATCGTCCAGAAGCTTTACTTTCTCTCCGTTTGGTAATGTGTATTCCAAGTTTACAAAGGAACCGCAAAGCTGGCACAGCTCCGTTATCTTCGGCATATCTGCAATTCCAAGAGCATTAAATTCTTCGATTAACTGCTTTTTGCATGTAACAAAACAGGCTTCTCCGCCCGACTTATAACATTCCGCAGCAACACATTCCCCACCGAACGGACGACCGTTTGTTTCTGCACAACCCTTACAGATTTCCTTCATCCCGCAGCCGCTGCAATCAATTCCGCATATTGTTTTCATTCCAGGTTACCTCCCTGTATTCTCTCATCAATTCTTCTGGCAAAGGAGTAGGTATACGGCACAAAATACTTTTCCCAGAAACGGAGTGCCGTAGGATTCATGGTTTCACAGTCTACTCCCAGACAGACAGAGCCCTCTTCCACTAAGGTATCACATACGAAATTCAGTAAGCCCTGTGAAATTCCGCAGCCGCGATACGCTTCCTCAAAATATGCCCCGCAGATATTTTTCATCCACGGATATTCTGTGATGAAGTTTTCGCCTTCCTCAATTATCGAGATAAATCCGATGATCCTTTCGTCTGCCTTTGCCACAAAAATGCGCATGGTATCCCGTTTTATCCACTCTGAAAACCATGCATCAAATCCACCTTCCGGAAGCGGAAAGAATACCGGCGCCTGATGCAAATGTCTGTTAAGTCCTTTCTGCAAATGCTTCACTTCACAAAACTGCTGTCTTTCCAGCTCTTCATATTTCACATTTGATGAAACACTTGGTATGGACGGACCCGTAATATCCCGTACCGCATCCATACAGCGGATTCCAAAACCATTTAACACAAAGGACTTTGCCACCTCTTCGTCATGGGCATAGCGGCTCAGTGCACAGCTAAAAATGCCGTCCTGCCCAAACTCCTGTGCCACCTCGGCAAACAGCATGGATGCAAGTTTTCCTTGTTCTTTGCATTCGTATGAGAAAGCACTTCCTCCAAGCGGAGAAAACACGCCCTTTACGTCTCCGAAAAAACCGTCCCACGGACCGGCAAATAAAAGATATCCAACCAGCTTTCCATCACACAAAGCTGCCTTTCCGTATGGCTGACTACCAAGCCACCATAAAATCTGTTTCAGCCGTTCTTCAAAATCAGAAACCGGAAGTTCACTGCAAAAAACGCGCTCCGCTTCCAGTTCCTTTAATGCTAATTGTACTGCTTCCTCAATATGCTTGTCTATAAATTTTTCAAATTGATAATTCACGCTAAAATCCTCTTCTATTTTTACTCCTGTACCAGCGCATTTAACTGCTCTGTATTTTCCCTGATGTGCTCTACAAAGCCGTTAAGACTGGACATGCCTGCAGAGTTTTCCTGTGTTGCCGCGGAAATCTGCTCCACTGCCGTACAGTTTTGCTGTGCATTTAAGCTGACCTTTTCCATGGCATCTGCTACTTCGGCGCTCTTTTCCCGAATCATGCCTGCCATGCTGTCAATCTCACGTATTTGGTCTGCCAGCTTACGGTTGGAGGCAGTAACCGTTGTTGCGGACTCATTCGCCTTACGGATGCTTTCCATTCCGTTCTGTGTATATACGGCATTCTGCTCCATGGAAGCAACCGCCTTTTCGGTGTTGCCGACAACCTCATAAACAATAGTTCCGATATGCTCCGTTGCCGTTTTGGTCTGCTCTGCAAGCTTTTTAATTTCCTCTGCCACAACGGCAAAACCCTTGCCCTGCTCCCCGGCTCTTGCCGCTTCAATGGAGGCATTCAATGCCAGAATATTGGTCTTGGAAGAAATTCCGGTAATAGTCTGCACAATGCCGATAATCTCCTTGGAAGCTTCGCCCAACGTAAAAATAATCTGCTTGCTTTCTTCGGTACTATTGTAAATCTGCTCCATATTGCCGGTGGCTTCTTCCATAAGGCTCTGGTTTTCCTGCGTGTTCTTCTCGATTTCCACGGTTAACTGTGCCGTCTGGTGATTCAGCTCACTTAAAGAAGTTATCTTTTCTGAAATATCCTGCATTCTCTGATTTGTATTTTCTACAATTGTAGTATTATCCACCGCACCAACTAAAAGTGCATCCGTTTCCTGGGTAATCAGTTCATTTGCCTGCATGGAGCTTTCGGTAATATCGGAAAGCTCATTCACCATGTTGTATAACACTGCAGAGGTTTCCATTGCTCCTTTCTTCATTGCCTGCATCTGCTTAAACATACGCTCCTGCTCCTCTGCGCCCATCAGGTTGGAAAGCATGGCAGAGGTGCGGTTGCCGAGTGTTGTAAAAATTGCTGCCAGCGCAACCAGAATCAATGCTCTCGGCACAATTCCGAAAATAATAACTCTTTGCAGTTCGTCTAAATTATCATCTGGCAGAGTCTGCAGGAAAAATGCCGCAATCTGGCCCGCAGATACACCTGCTATTGTCAATGCGGTAGCCACAATATTTAATTTTTTTGAAAAATATAAGCTTGCAATGGCTATCGGATATACATAAATTGCAACCACGTGCCAGGTAAGCGTCGTACTGAGTATTGTTACAAAGCTTACCGCACCAAGAACAACAATTCCTTTTACATATCTGCTGTCCATTTTAAATTTTAAAACAAGCAACGATGGGACAATCAAAACAATACTTCCTACAATGTAAGCAATCAGCATAATAGTTTTTTCCACTTTAAATATCCCGATAATATTTAAGATAAAGGTAAGTGTAAAAAACAAAAATGTAACCTGCATTACTTGGGCTGCCAGTTTATTTGCCTGTTTTTCCTGTTCGATCAAAAATGAATTTTTCTCTTTCATGATTCCGTACCTCCTATTGTTTTGCACTGAATTCCTTATGTACCTGTTCTACCTTCTCCCTGCAGTTTAGAAAGGTTTCTGCAATTACAGGGTCAAAATCCTGCCCGCTTCCTTCTCCAATAATAGCAAAGCACTGATTCAAAGACATGGCATCCCGGTAGCACCTCTTTTCCGACACCGCATCAAACATATCTGCCACTGCCATAATACGGGCACAAAGCGGTATTTCATATACTTACTCTCCCTCCAATAAAATAAGCCGGTAAACCTATAGAAGTACTGTGTTTCCTTCTACTGGGTTTACCGGCTCTGCGTCTTAGCGTCTGGCTCTGTAACTACTACGATATGCTTTTCTTTTACGTCTATCAGTGTTTCTTTTTTACACTTCGGACAAAACAGCGGGAAGCTCTTCATAACGGTTTCTTCCCGCACCTGTATTCTTGTTTTATTATTACACACCGGGCAATAAATCCAACTGTTCTCCATATAATCTCCCCTTAAAGCTTTAATTCTTATTCCCTCCAGCCGACATATAGGACTCCACACCGCCCGGCATCACACCGCCTGCCTTTGGCATAGTTACTTCTCTTTCATCCCGCCGAATCTTCATGCCGATTAAGAAGCTGCGGCACGCCATACCAAGCATCTGCGAAATTTCCTCCAGGGAAAAATTACATACACCGGTGGCGGACATAACCGCAATTCCGTGGGCATAGGCCCACATATTGTGATACAAGAGCTCTGCCTGCTTTCTCTCCAAAGAAAAATTTTCTTCCGCCGCAGTAATCACCCGTTCATAATGACCTTCGTTGATAATATAGTCCACATATTTGAAATCGTCCCGCTTCTTCATAAATAAAACGGAATACAAATTCGGTTCCTCCATGGCAAAACGGATATACTGTACTCCAAAGCCCTTCATTGGCGGCACCATAGCAAGCCCCTCTTCCACATATCCGTTATACAGTTCCCTTGCCGCATCCATGACTGCCTGCCGGATTTCTTCTACCGAATCATAATGGGTAAAAATTGTGGAAGGCGCTGTATTCAGCTTTTTACCTAAGTTACGTGCAACAACCAGATCCAAGCCACCCTCTCTGGTTAACTCCAGAGCAGCCTGTATTAACTCTTCCTTTGTGAATTTTGGTTTTGGCGGCATAGTTTTACACCTTCCTTTCTATTTTGAATACTTGTTTCGAAACACTCGTTCTTGAACGCAAGTTCATTATATGGTCCGTGTTTCGATATGTCAAGCTCTTTTTTGATTAAAAATAAAAAAAGGTTTACCATCGAAATGATAAACCTCTTAATCACTATAGATTCTGTATACGATTTACATAATTCATTTTCAAATACTCATTGACAGGTAATGTTTCAACCATTTCTAACGGTTGCTTCTTTCCTGCTTCCTTTTCTGCCTCACGTCCAAGCTTTTTCAAAAAGCCGGTATAGGTCCACTCCGCTTCAAAAACAGCGTAATCTCCCGCCTCTGTTTTAAAACGCTCTAACTGACTTACAAAAATGGCTTCCACTTCTTCTGCAGCCGCACTGTAAAACATCATCTGCCACAAAGGCTCCGTTTCTGCTGTTATGTTCTGCACCAGTTGCTGCACCGGAGTCTGTTTCCAAAGCCCAAGAAGCTCCCCTGCACGATCCAGCTCTGTTAAAGCCATCATATAGCAATATAGCGATTCAATAGACTGCTCCTTTTCCCATGCAGCTTTTACCTCCTTTAAAACAGTTCTCCCTTCACCCTTTTGAATCAAAAACTGGTTTTTTTGAAGCTTAAGAGGCAAAGAAAGCTGACTGGACTCAGAAAGATTTTCCCTTAATTCATCCAGAATTGCTTCTGCCGCCTCCTGTGCTTTCCTTGATTTTTGAATATAAATATGTACCTTCCATGCAAGCAGCTGTTCCTGTTTTTCCGGACATTCTCCGTTTTCCATCGAAGCCAGTGCAAGCTCAATCCGTCCCATAACCTCTTCGAAAGATTTTTCATCCCGCAAAACAGAATACTTATATACAAGATGGTCAATCTGCTCCATATCCGTCATACCGAACAATTCATCCATCGACACATTAAAAAATGTTGCTATTTTAGGAAGAAGCATTATATCCGGGGTACCGCCCTCCGATTCCCATCTGGAAATCGTTTGTGGCTGAACCATCAAATAATCGGCAAGCTGCACCTGTGTTACTCCCTGCATTTTACGAAGTGCAGCAATTTTTTTACCAAACTCCAAACTCATGTTTTTCCTTTCTCCTTACGTATATTTATCTTCCTATAGGTGATGATTTTATTATACATACAAAGAAAGAATTTGTAAAACAATGGAGCATGGAGAAAATGTACATGTTGACGACTATAACTGCTGTTTCTTGGTTCTGATAAAACGTACGGTAACCACCAATGCTACGGTTAGTGCAATAATTTTACACCAACTAAGCAGCAGGGAAATCAAACTATAAACAGCACCCATAGTCATAATATGGTCAATCATATACATATAGGTTTCGCTGCGGCCCCAGGCCCAGGTAATTACCTGAAGCGCCAGAACTACCAGCCAGGCTGCAATCAACTGCTCTAACCCCTTCTTTTTCAAAGAAAACGGCTTTTTTCCCAGCCGGACAACCGTAACTGCAATAATTACAACAAGGATTAATACAAGCCCCCATGCAATTGCCAGCCTTCCATAATTCATTTCCGCTGTCCAAAGATGGGAAAGCATCACCGCTGACCTGCTGATTCCCATAGCATAATGTGTAAAAATATCAAGAAGCACATAGACTGCCCAGGCACACCACAAACCGGCATTTGTTTTAAATATAAAGCAAATGATTCCGCAAACCACAAATGGCAGACAAAACACCAGACCGGTAAGCGCCCCGCCTAACAGCGTACAGAACAAAAGTACAACAAATCCCATGCAAAAAAGGATGGTTCCTGCTATCTTGCGTGGCGGAAAATTATTTTCTACGTTTGTAGTATAGCTTTCTTTCCTGTTTTGAGGTATATCATCCGCATTTTCTACTTCTGTAGTCTTGCCCTTTACCAGCACATCTAAGGAAACATCAAATATTTCACTTAAAGCTATAATCTTGTCAAGGTCCGGTACCGCATTGTTGTTTTCCCATTTGGAAACAGACTGTCTGGATACCTCTAACCGATCTGCCAAATCCCCCTGTGATAGATTCTTTTCTGTCCGGAGTTTGTAAATTCTCTCGCCTAAACTCATATGTATTCCTCCTGTCATCTTGATGTCTAAATTATAACAAGCGCACAGATAAAAGTCTATCAAAGCGGGTTTAAAATTTAGCAACTGACAGTTGCAACCGCTATTTTTTCAGCTTTCTGAGTCCCCAGATGCCAACAGCAATTAAAAGAACTCCTATTATAATTTCAACAATTACACTGCCCACGCCAATAGTCCCCGCAAGAAAAATTGCAGTGGGACCATCCGCACCACCGATTTTTCATTTTATGACTACTTACTCCTTCAATTTTTACTCACAAACCATCGTTACGCCCAACAACTGGTTTATTTTCGCTTTTTCAGCTTCTGGAAGTGTCATGTACCGCTTATTTGTCGCATCATTAAAGGTTCCGCAGTCCGCATGATAATAGATTGTTTCGTTCTTTGTTTCAAACGAATAATCGGGCTCACATTTTGAAACATCATTATACCAATGTCCGCTATTTAATACCGCAAGTATCTCCTTATGTACATCTTCCGTCATATCAATTAAAACCACGGTTCCTTCGTTTCCGATATACGATATGCAGGATAAGGGACCTTCATATTTTTTACCGCAGCCTGTCACGCTAAAAATATAAACTAAGGTTATGATAATTACTATTATCTTCTTCATTTCTTCCCCCCATTTCTTATCAACCAATCTCCTTAAAACTGTATCTTGAAGATATTTCTGACTTTCACATTTATATAAATACCTTCCTGTAAAAAGCTTATGGATACTTTACCTTTTGTGTAAGTATTTCTTCTGTCGCTTGCCTTCTTAAACCCATGGCTTTTCATGGTTGCTTCCACCTCATCCGCAGAAGAATTATACGTTAATCCATATATTGTCACCGATGGGTCAGTTATAGAAATACTTGTAATATGCTTATGCTTGCTTATATAGTCCGGATACGATGTTACCGTATAAAGTACATATTCTTCCGGATTTATTTGTTCTCCGTTTTCATTTGTTGTCGGAATATACCCGGTTCCATAATATTGACGGCCACCCATCAATCCGTACTTTTCCTGATAACCTGAAAAATTCACATCATCCACATTTTCAGCAATCCAAAATTCAAGATTGGTATCTCTTTTCGGAATCCGGTTCCTTATGCAAAAAATTAGAATTATGGCGCAGGCAATTATAAAAAGCCATATCAGTTTCTTTTTCATTCCACAGCCTCCTCTAACTCCACAGTAGCTGCCCTGTCACCCAGGTTGCAATGAATAACGAAGCCACGAATATTCCTGCAACATACAGTACTCTTGCTCGGTTCTTCCCAAGAACCTTCTTCGAAACAAACCAGGAAAACACCGTTACTCCAACTGCCACAACAATCCAAAAGACTCTGGTAAAATCATTGGCGCTGAAATAGTCATGAATCATTTCACCGGAAGCATCCACCTTCGGGCAGCCGCACCCCAGCCATTTTACAATAACTGCGCTATTCAATAGCTGATATGGAAGAAATAAAATAGGAAAAGCCAAAATTGGTGCTATTAACTTTATCAAACTTTTACTATGTATTTTCATTGAATGCCCCTCCTTTTTATTCATAAAAAAACTCACCTTTCCTGTAACTCTTTTTTGCGATGCAATAACCGGTTAGCCAAATTGTTCAGTTGTTCGCATGGCTCATACTTGGTGCGGTATCCAACACCATTAATTATCACAAATGGATTATATGCCGTAACCTCTTCTACCGTTCCGTCCGCCATGGTAAGTGTAAACACAGTAGCCTGACCTGCATATTCCATCCAGGAATCATCCTGCTCGTAAATAACCACTTCTTTCAGATATTCTACCAATTCTTTTATCTCGATAATTTGAACCGTTTCATCCGGTGGAAGAAGTTCTACGGACGCAGAAACAATATCCACAGCTTCTAAAGACTTATATGGTCTACGTCCGATGGACTTATAGCAGATAATACCTATTGCCAAAATAATTACTAAAGAGATAAACAAAATTATCCATGTTTTTTTCTTCATTATCACCGGCCTCCTTTACATCCTTCTATATATTAGACGCAAAAAACGCTAAAATGTTTCACTATTCCGGCTGATTCACGCATCCCGCAAACAACGGAATCTTATTACTTGTAATTACAAACAGGAACGGTCTGTCCAGTACAAAATCGATAATTTCGTCCGGAGGTGCTGCGCTTCCTGCGCCCGGAAATTCAATATATGCCGCAGCCTTTACGCCCTCTTCGTCAATCTGAACGCGGACCGACTGGTTTGCTCCGGTTAAGTAGACCGGCAAATCCGAAGTAATCTTCGAAAAATCAGCAACAGTCTCAGTAAAAATATCCGTTGCCCCCATGTTTTTTAAGCCATCGCTTAAATCCATAGTGGAGGCTACGTCAAACTTCGGAACGGAAAGATTTACCTTCATATACTTGCTGTTTTCATAGTTGTTCGATAACACCATGTCCATGTAGGCACCATCATTTAGTACGTCATTTACTGTCCTACCCTCATCCGGAAGAATAAACCACATACCGCAACCGTTTTTCAAACCCAAATTCACGGCACTGAACGTCTCTCCCCAGTAATAATTCATCTGCTTCAGCTTTTTATTCATGTACTCCGCCCGGATATCTCCGCCCGGTGCATGGAATATACCGTCTGTATTATTGCTCTCATTAAATTCATCCGACCATTTTGCCTGAAAATATAAGGTGGAATACAGTGCCAGGACAGTTTCCGGCGACAGTGAAATATTTTTTGTGCTTTCATTTAAAAACTTACCGGTATTGTTATTAATCCATGCAGCAATGTCCTTATTGATTTTATCGCTGCCTAAATCGCCCTGATAAACGGAAGCATAATAATGATACGCAATGGCATCCATGGCGTCCTGATTATACTGCAAGCCTTTTTCTAACCACAGGGAATTTGCAAGTATGCAAACCTCATGGGAATTGTCCTGATATACGCTTTCCCAAACGGCACTCACCTGCTTGCGGAGTTCCTCCGCACCTTCTACACCTAATATATCATAAACCTGCTGTCTTGTCTCCCCTTCTGTTAACTCTGTTGTCATCGCCAGACCAATGTACGCATTTACCGGCGACCATAACTTGTTTTCACTGTTCGACACTTGTAGAAACACATTGTTTCCTTCAGTAAAAAAATCATGTAAGCCCGTTCTAGCCTCTGCCACGGTTTCACTGCGTAGATTTCTTTCTGTATCCCAGGCATCATAATCCGCTCTCCACTTATCCCGGTCCTTATAATCATCAAAATCCGGGCGTTCCAACGCTCTTGATTCAGAAGCCTTTGCTACCTCATCTGCTCTGATTCTCATAGGCGCAGACAGCACATTCACACCAATGACAACTACTAAAACAGCAGCCACTGCCATTCTTAAAAATCGTCTTCCCTTTTTCTTCGGGGCTTTTTCTGCTTCTTTAATATGCTTATCACTGATTTCCTCTAATGCGGTTAAAATTTCCTCATGCTTCATAATGGTATCCCTCCTTTAAAAGGTACTCTTTCAAACTGCTTCTGATACGGTTCAAGCGGACGTAAACTGCGTTCTCCTTCAATTTCAATTCCTTTGCTATATCTGCAACCGAATCCCCAAACCAATAGCGTCTTACAAAAATATAGCGGCTTTCCTTTGACTTGGTATCCAAAAACCGGTCCATGGTACGGCCAAGCTCTCTGGCATCCACCGTCTGCTCCATGGTTTCTCCCGGAAGGCATTCATTCAGTTCTTCCAAAGAAACATCATAGCGGCTGTCTCTTTTCTTAGCCGTATCCCTATGTAATCTCTTTAAGGCAGTATTCCTGCCGGTTCGGTATACATAAGGAGCCAGCGGGTCCGGTGATACAGGCGGAATCGCATTCCAGAGTGCCAAATAAGTGTCATTGGTACACTCTTCCGCATCCAACGGATTTCCCAATATATTATAGGCAATCCGCTGTAATTGCTTGCCGAATCTGGCAGCAAGTTCCGTAATGGCACTCTCTGCCCTGGCAAACAACAATTTTATAATTTTTTTATCTTCCATATAATCCTCTTTCTCCTCTCACCTATATTCACCACTTTTGTATATAAAATCTTACATACAAATTCAAATATTTTTTATTATATCATACAAAACATCCATTGCCTATTATCAACCCCAATTATTCCACAAACAATTTTAATCCTCATACGGTTTTTATCAGATAATTCTTGAAAAAAACTAATTTTTAAACTATAATAGAACTATCATAACTTAAGCAAAATTATATACTTATGAGGAGGTAACGTTATGGGTAAAGAAATGATTGCTATGCTTCTTGCAGGCGGTCAGGGATCCCGATTATACGCATTAACCCAGAAATTGGCTAAGCCGGCGGTTCCGTTCGGCGGAAAATACCGTATTATCGATTTCCCATTATCTAACTGTGTAAACTCCGGCATTGATACCGTCGGCATTTTAACACAGTATCAGCCACTCGTATTAAACGAGTATATCGGCAACGGTCAGCCTTGGGACTTAGACCGTTTAAACGGAGGTGTGCATGTACTTCCGCCTTACCAGCAGGCATCCGGCTCTGACTGGTACAAGGGTACAGCAAATGCCATCTACCAGAATATCGCATTTATCGAGCGCTACGATCCGGAATATGTTATCATTCTTTCCGGTGATCAGATTTGTAAGCAGGACTACCGCGATTTCCTTAAATTCCACAAGGAAAAGAACGCAGAATTCTCCGTAGCGGTTATGGAAGTTCCGTGGGAAGAAGCTTCCCGTTTCGGTCTCATGGTTTCCGACGAAAACGACCGTATTACCGAGTTCCAGGAAAAGCCAAAGAATCCTAAGTCCAACTTAGCATCCATGGGTATTTACATTTTCAACTGGGATATTTTAAAGAAGTATCTCACCGAAGACGAAGCAGATCCAAACTCTTCCAACGACTTCGGTAACAATATCATTCCAAACCTGCTTCGTGACGGCCGCAGAATGTACTCCTACCACTTCTCCGGTTACTGGAAGGACGTTGGTACCATTTCTTCCCTTTGGGAAGCAAATATGGAAGTTCTCGACCCTGAAAACTCCGGCATCAACTTATTTGACGAAGACTGGAAGATTTTCAGCCGCAACAGCGGTATGACCGGTCATAAAATCAGCAAGGGTGCTGTTGTGGAAGATTCCATGATTACCGACGGTTGCCGTGTAGACGGTACCGTAAAGCACTCTGTTCTTTTTGCAGGCGTCAAGGTAGAAAAGGGTGCTGTTATTGAAGATGCGGTTGTTATGGGCGGCTCTGTTGTTAAAGCAGGAGCTGTTGTTAAACACTGTATCGTAGCCGAAAACGTAACCATCGGTGAAAATACCGTTGTCGGTGCTATGCCAACCGCTGATTCTGCCGGTGTTGCAACTTTAGGCCCTGGCGTAACTGTAGGCGATGGCGCCAAGATTGGTCCAAACGCCATGGTAAGTAGTGATGTGGAAGGTGGTGCAGAAGTATGTTAAATTCTAAAACAAGTGCACTTGGTATTATTTTCCCGAACAGTTATGATGCAACTGTTCCGGAGCTTGCAAACGTGCGTCTTATGGCTTCCATCCCTTTTGCAAGCCGTTACCGCATGATTGACTTTGTGTTATCCGGCATGAGCAACAGCGGAATTGATAACATTTCCCTGTTGGTAAATAAAAACTATCATTCCCTTATGGACCATTTGGGTTCCGGTCGTGAATGGGATTTAGTCCGCAAAAACGGCGGTCTTACCCTCTTCCCTCCAAATGCCGAAAAAACATCCTTACATTATACCGGCCGTATCTCCGCTCTGGAGGGCATCATCGATTTCCTCCGCAGCCAGAAGGAAGAATACGTGGTTATGGCAGATGCCAACATTGCTGTTAACTTCGATTTCGCAGCAATGTTAGATGCCCATGTTGCTTCCGGTGCCGATGTTACTATCGCTTATAACGAAACCGAGCTTCCGGACGGTTACAAAAAGCTTTCCGGTGAAGACAGTTTCTACTACACCTTTAACTTAGAGGGTGACCGTATCACTGAAATCTTTGTTAACAGAAACCGTGAAGGAAAGCAGAATCTTTCCATGAGCATTTTCGTCTTAAAGCGTGAATTATTAATTGAAATTGTAGACGCTGCTTTCGTTCGTGGCTTACGCTATTTTGAGCGTGATGTTCTGATGAATGCTTTCAGCTATTTGAAGATGAACGGCTACAAATACGATGGTTATGTTGCACGCATTACAAGTTTAAAGAGTTATTTTGACGAAAACATGAAGCTTCTCGACGACGCTAACTTAAACGCATTGTTTGATACAGCTCCTGTTTACACCAAGATTCGTGACGACAATCCAACCCGATATATTGCCGGCGCAAAAGCAGAAAACATCATGGCTGCCGACGGTTGTGTCATCGAAGGTGAAGTAGAAAATTCCATTCTCTTCCGTGGTGTTAAAATCGAAAAGGGTGCAAAGGTTAAGAACTGTATTCTCATGCAGGACACCGTTGTTAAAGCAGGTGCCGATATCGAATACATTATTACCGATAAGAACGCTGTAGTTTCCGAGCTTAAGACCATGAGAGGCACCGATACTTATCCGATTTATGTTACAAAACATGCAACTGTATAATATGTCTTAAAACATACAGTAAGGGCGTCCCAGGAAAGGACGCCCTTATTTTTGCTATTACTTTGTTATAAGTTTTTCGTTGTTCAAATTACAGTTTTCTGATATCTGCCTCTGTAATCAGATGGAAACCTGCATTTACAAGTACATTTTCTGCCGCATCATTATCTTCTACTCTTAATACAACGTACGCATGCTTTTCTGTTCTGGCCATAAATGCATAAAGATATTCTAAATTGATGTTGCTCTCATCAAGGACTTTCAGCGCTTCACAAAGCTTACCAGGAGCATCCCCGATTTTTACGCCGACAACATTGGTAATCTTAATCAGATAACCTGCATCCGCAAGAATTGTTTTAGCGGCTTCTTCATCATTTACGATAAGGCGCAGAATACCGAAATCCTGTGTTTCTGCAATCGATAACGCTCTGATATTAATATTATTCTTTGAAAGAATCTCAGTGATGGAAACCATGGTGCCTTGTTTGTTTTCAACGAAAACAGTTAACTGTTTAATTGCCATTTTTTCTTATCTCCTTTCAGATTAAACTAATTTACGCTTATCAATTACACGGACTGCCTTACCTTCACTTCTGGCAATGCTCTTTGGAGCAACCAAATGTACGGAAGGATTAATGCCAAGCATGGTCTTCATCGCACCTGCAAGGGATTTTTCCATAGCAAGTACATCACTTACCTTATCAGTGAACTGCTCCGGATTCATCTCTACATTAACATCAAAGGTATCGGTATTATTTGCTCTGTCTACCACAATCTGATAGTTCGGCTGGTAGCCTTCATTTAAGAGAACAGTTTCAATCTGGCTCGGGAATACGTTTACACCGCGGATAATCAGCATATCGTCAGTTCTTCCCATCGGCTTAGCCATCTTAATTAAAGTACGTCCGCAGGAACACTTTTTACGGGAAAGTACGCAGATATCGCGGGTACGGTAACGGAGCAGCGGAAATGCTTCTTTATCCAATGCCGTAAATACAAGCTCACCCTTTTCGCCTTCCGGAAGCACCTCACCGGTATCCGGATTGATAATCTCAGGATAGAAATGGTCTTCATTTACATGCATACCGGTCTGCTCGGAGCACTCAAAAGCAACGCCGGGACCGGAGGTTTCTGTCAAACCATAAATGTCATACGCCTTAATACCAAGAGTTTCTTCAATGCCTCTTCTCATTTCTTCTGTCCAAGGCTCTGCACCAAAGATACCTGCCTTAAGAGGAATATCCTCCGGCTTATATCCCTGTTCCTTTAAGGTTTCACCGATATATGCTGCATAGGACGGGGTACAGCAGAGAATGGTTGCGCTTAAATCTGTCATAAACTGAATCTGACGCTCTGTATTACCGGAAGACATTGGCAGTGTAAGACAACCTACTTTATGGGAACCACCGTGTAACCCCGCGCCACCGGTGAAAAGACCGTATCCGTATGCCACCTGACATACATCCTTCTTTGTACCGCCTGCCGCCATAATCGCACGGGCACAGCAGTCCTCCCACAAATCAACATCTTTCTGGGTATAAAATGCTACCACTCTTCTTCCTGTTGTACCGGAAGTAGACTGAATACGTACACAATCTTCCAAAGGCTTTGCCAAAAGGCCGTACGGATATGCATCACGTAAGTCTGCCTTTGTCAGGAACGGAAGTTTATGTAAATCCTCAATTCCCTTAATATCCTCAGGTTTTACCCCTTTTTCATCCATGAGATTGCGGTAATATTCCACATTCTCATAAACATGCTTTACCTGCTTTACAAGCTTTTCGGATTGAAGCTTCTTGATTTCCTCAGCAGGCATGGTTTCAATCGATTTCTGGTAATAGTTTTGTTCCATTTTTCTTTGTCCTTTCTCCTTTTTTAACACCGAATGCAGTAAAACAAAAAAGTCCTCTGCATTCCGATTAAGAATACAGAGGACGAGATAACAATACTTCCCGTGGTACCACCTCAGTTTCGCCGCCATCTCACGATAGCGACCTCGTCGGGTACTTGTATACCCTAGTTCTGTGACGGGAACTCCCGTTGCATCCTACTTAAATAATTTGTTCGGTGCACTGCTAACAGAAGGAATTCAACAAGGTCATCTCCATTGTCTTGCACCTACCGACAACTCTCTTCAGGATTTTTCCAAGCCTACTTATTTCTGCTCAAACGCATTTTATTCATATAAACTTTACGGTATAACTATACCACTCTGCTGTAATAAAGTCAATATTTTTTCCTGTTGTTTTTTATAAAATATTATTACACTATAAGCCTTTCACCAATGCCTTCATCCGATTTGCATCCGTACGTGTTACCTTTGCTTTGCTGTATCTGGTCTTTTGATACAAAACCGTAGCTTCCTCTGCCTCCGCCGTCTGCTCCTGCGTGGCATCATTCCATGCCTGATACTTTGCCAAAATTTCATTTGTCGTATCCGAAATCTCCAGCTTATGCTTTTTTGTCTCGGATTTCTTCATGAATTCCCGGTAATAATACCGGATAACAATTTCCGGACGCACGGAGCGCTTTTTTATCACTTCTTCTACCGGAACCTCATCGTAAAAGTCTTCTCTCGCATCTTCAATGGCAGCCTGCTTTCTCTTTATTCTCTTTCCTCCGAGCATTACCGCAAAAATCACAATCGCAGCCACTACGGCAATACCAATGAATACCGGTGTATAATCCATTTCTTTCGGATTAGGGTCATACGCCTGCATCCTTTCGCGGATTGGTCCCCAGATAGATTCCATTTTTTCCTGGGCTTCCCGCAGCTGTTCTGCATACTCCTCAAAATCTCCATTGTGTCCAAATTCTTTGGCAACTTCCCGAGGTCTGTCAAGCTTACTGACAGTAAAAATCACCAGGCCGCCTATCACACCAAACACCAGCTTAGAAATCGGGTAAATCACATAAGCGTACAGCAGTTCCACTACATTTCCTGCCGTTAATACCATAGCTGCTACCAAGAAAATAACCAGCTGTCTGCGCTGATACTTTTCCAGTTTCTTTTTATCACCGGAACCCGTCTGATAGCGCAACATCTGCAGTAAAAAAATACCCGACACTAAAAAAATCACCAGAAACGGGCCTGCTACCATCATTGCCACTTCGCCCTTAACAAAATCTTCTGCCATAAAAAAGGCGAACACCGCTACATAAATCCAAAAGAAAACAAGATACGTTTTCTTAAACCGTGTATATGTAATATCATAGCCCTGACGGACTACTGTCACAACCAGATACGCCCAAGGTAAAATCAAAATGAGTTTTCCCCAGATATTGGTCTCCAGTAAAAACGGTATTACCGGAAGCACAAAGGCACCAATCTGTACCGCCTGACTGAATCTCTTACATTTTTCTGCATATACAGCCAAAAAGCAGGCTGCAAACAATACCAGAAATGACAGCGGGTTTGCATCATATTCCATACCATAGCTCACAAAGAAAGCGGCAAATGCATAGTAGCAGCTGATATCATATACCAATTTATAAAATGCTTCCATTACTGCATCTCCTTCTTTCTTCTGTCCTCTTCTTCCAGATAGACAGCTTCAAAATCTTCTCCGTAAATACGATGAAAGTGAATCTTGTACTGCTGCTCCACCCTTGCTATGGCAGCCTCTGTTTCGTCATCCCTGCGCTGACATACATACACAAATTCTTTTTCCTGGGACAAATTCAGGTAGGTCCGCCGTAACAGCTCCTCTGTCGTACACATTGCTGCATGGGATGCCATACCAAGAATATCTAAAATTTTATCAAAGCTTTTTCCGCCGCTGCCGCCGCTTTGAATCACATTAACGCCCCGTTCCTCCATGGAATCATAATAGGCGTTGGTTATCAGACGGTAGCTGACACCCTTATTCTCAAAGGCCTCACAAAGAGTACGCACCATGGAAAACATCGTCTCTAACTGTACAAAATAGTGGTCAAAATTTCCCTTATAATTTGTATCAAAAATAATATCCACCACTTCTTCTCTGGTGTGGTCGTATTCCTTGACCGTAAGTTCATTTCTTTTTGCACTCTGTAAAAAGCTGATACTCCGCAGCGGCTCGCGTCCGGTATAGTCCCGGTATCCCATCACTAAAAACGGGTCCTCATACAAAAAGCTTTGCACGGAAATATTGCCAAAAATATCACTCAATACATGCTCTAAGCGTTCATCCTGCAGCTTTCTCGGATACACTACGATACCCTGGCTCTGCCGGAATTCTTTTTCCCTTTGGCGGAAACCTAAGGCATCACCAACTTTCATTCTTGCTTGGCGGAACCGAAACAAGCCTCTTTCCTGAATACAAACCCGGATGGAGCGCTTAATTTTCTGATGCTTACCCATAAAAATCGTAGTTCTGTGAAGCAAAAAATGTCCGTCTGGAAAAAGCTTTAGCGTATCGCTTCCTTCTATCTCCACTTCTGCCGGAAGTACCTCTTCCACAAAAACATACGGAATACTTCTGGCGGAAGCATTATACAATGTCGTATTCAGTTGAAATTCTTCCCCCTGCTCTACACTGCGCTTGGAAGGCTCCAGTTTGTACTTTATCTGCTCCAGAGGAATTTTAAGTGATGCCTTTTCTACTACAAGGGCAACCACCACAATGGTAATTAAAAACCAAATCATTATTATTCTCTCTCCTCTGTCGGAACAGCTACTTCATCCAAAAGCTTCTCAAACACATTGGCAGCCTCGCCCTGACCATAAATGCCACGGTAGGTCAGTCTGTGTGTCAATATGGCCGGTGCAAGCTCCTTCACATCCTCCGGAAGCACAAAATCACGTCCCCGGAATGCCGCCAGCACCTGGGAAGCCTCATACAGTGCAATGGCACCACGGGTGGATGCTCCCACCGTAATATCCCCATGATTTCTGGTAAGCTCAATAATATCCATTATGTAGTCTGCCACCGGCTCGGTTACCGTCACATCATGATACGCTTTCTTCAATTCTGCGATTTCTTCTGCTGTTACAACACAGTCCAGTTTATCCAGCAATGCAGTTGTATTCTCTCTTGCCATAACCGCCAGTTCTTCTTTTCTTGTCATATAACCAAGGGATAGCTTCATAAAGAAACGGTCTAACTGCGCTTCCGGAAGCGGGAAGGTACCGTGGGATTCCAACGGGTTCTGTGTTGCCGCTACCATAAAATTCTGAGACAAAGGATATGATGTTCCGTCAATGGATACCTGATGCTCTGCCATTGCCTCCAAAAGGCTGGACTGGGTTCTTGGTGTGGCACGGTTAATTTCGTCTGCCAGTACCACATCGGTAAACACAGGACCCTTTCTCAGTTCGAAATCGCCTTCCTTCATGTTATAAAAATTGATACCGGTTACATCGGACGGCATAACATCCGGTGTAAACTGGATACGCTTAAAATCTCCCCCTACTGTCTTTGCAAATGCACGGAACAGCATCGTCTTTCCGGTTCCCGGTACATCTTCCAAAAGCACATGTCCGTTACAAAGAAAGCTGACTGCAATCTTTTCGATTGCCTTTTCCTTACCTAAAATAATCTTGGAGCAATTCTCAACTACCTTTTCCCGAAACTGTATAAACTTTGTTACTTCCATTTTTCAAAACCCTCTCTTCTATTTGTTTTATTTACCTTAATTATACTTTTTTCCCCTCTGCCTGTCTATGCGGTTAAGGCTCAGAATCTGACATTTCAGAGGCCGGAAAGCGGAATTGACAAAAGTGCTCCTTTTATTTTTTGTATGCTATCATGGCAAACCAGGTAGAGCCCTTATTTTCTCTTCCCGGTTGTAGCGGTACCGACCATTGCAGCAGCCGGACAATCTCTGTTTCTCCCTGATGGTTTTTATGCTCCTTTTCCTGACACCAGATAAATTTTACAATCTCCGGCAGTTGTAACACGCAATCATGCTGTTTTCCTCTAAGCCATGCCCCGTGCTCCGTAAGTTCCACGTCGCATTGTGTTACAATCTGCTCTGTGAAAAAAATAGTTCCTTTTGGTAACTCAAAGCAATCGGTAACGGTTAATGCACCGCTGTCCATAGAAAAATCCGCTTCCCTTACCAGACGATTTACCACATTTCCCGGATATGCACCCGCAAATTCCACCTTTGTCCGTCCGCAACCATCCGCAGTAAATTCCGACGCACCATATTCTGCCCCGCTTTTTTGCTTCTGCCCGCCAATCAACGGTACACTGTGCCCCAGCGAAGAATTACACAAAATCTGATACCGTCCTTCTCCAAAATACTCTTTGGTATATTCTCCGGCACCAAGGTCTGTTACCATAAATTCCTCATCAGCCAGATAAATAAAGCTTCCTACATCATTGTGATTATGCGGTTCTGCGTTATTTCCGCCCTTAATTGCCATGGCAGCCCCGTTTGCTCCCTCACAAATACTCCACTGGGCATCCGAAAGAATATCATGGCGTGACGCTGTATCTAATGCTTCTGTCACCCTTTCTTCCTTTGTCCACAAATAATCCCTCATCAGCCCCATGAACCGGTAGCAGGGATCCGTCTCGAAATCTGCGGCCAAGGTTTCCGGCGGAATCCGGACTCCCTCATACTGTTTTGCCAAAAAGCAGGTGAGGCCCATCCGGAATTTAGCATCCCGGTCCCCATCCGAAAAACTAACGGTTTTTCCGCTGCTAAAATACATTTTTTGTTGGAACCGGGCGATGTTTTTTACTTTTTCGTTTTCAAACAGATTTATGGTCCCTTTACTGTATCGCAAAAGCTGTTCCGCAAACCCGGTAAAATAAGTCATACCGTATGTAAAATAGCCGATTCCTTCCATACAGGTGCCGTCTTCTTTAAATCCGTTTAAATAAAATTCCAGAGAATGGCAAATCCTTCTTAAACATTGTTCCAGCCGTTCTTCATTTTTTCCTTCCATCAGATAAATACATGCGCTTCCGATACTTCCGGCACAGACTGCATTCCAGTTATGGTCTGCACATTCCCAGCCTCCGTAATTCGGTTTCGACGAAAAGAACGGTATCAGCACACGCCGTTCAATTTCTGACTCCACCTTAGCGCAAAGTTCCGCGGGAATTTTGCATTCCTCCGGCAAAGATTTATTTACAAGGCCCAGAATTTCCGACAGCGCCTGCGCTGTTTCCGAAGCAAATAAGTCCACGGTAACCCGCCAGTCTTTCCCTTCTTTACGGTTCACATGGGCAGGCAGTGCCCAGCATTCCTCACCACAAATGTCCTCCAAAACTTCCGTAAGCTTTGCAACATCTTCCTTCCGTTTCCAAATGTATGCCGCCATACCAAACACCGCAAGAAATTTTCTGCGCATAAAATACACTTCCTCATATTTCAGGCGGTTTCCTGTCGTCTCGAATAATGCAAACAACTCCTCTGTCACAGCCGGCAGTTCCAGGTTTCTAAGTTCCTCCGCAATTTTTTTGATTTGCTCTATATATTTTTTTCGAAATGAGGTTCCCATTTTTTTATCTCTCCATACAATCTTTCTTTTAACTATCGATTAACATAAATATATAAGTATTCATTATCTTCCTTACTTCTTGTAGTACTTCATCCCACTGCAAATCTCTAACAAAAAAATTCTTCTTTCGGAACTGCTCCCACATCTGCGCCATAGCTTTACTCGCTACTATCTTAGCAAGCGCATCCTTCATTTCTTCTCCTGAAAAAATAGTTTCTCTCTTTTCACAGGTAGCGCAAAATGCCTCTTGCAAAATTTCTTTACTGATTCTATCTTCATCCATCTTAAAAACACCATAGATATCATAAAAATCTCTTAATCTAGTATTTGCAATGCCTCTTGTAAAAATTGTTTGTAGTTTCTCTGCAAGCAGTGTTTCTGTATTGTATGTAAGAAGAGAAATTGTTCTTTCTTCGAACATCAGCTTATACTTATATTCTATTGCCGACGGCGTAATCACATCATCTGTGGAAATATCCAGCTTTATGCTCTGTCGCATTCTGTCTAATGTAGCTTCCAACATCATTCTGATTCCCGGATATTCAAAATCCGTCATAATATTTGTTACAGATGTAATACGGAATGTCACACCATCCTCCAACGGAATAGCACAGATTTCCGAAATAATCCTTTCTGCATCAGCTTCATTTAAAGGCAATGCTTTGACTGTAGTATCAATATCCATGGTAGCCCTCATATCAACACCCACTAAAGATGCTACTAGCATACCACCTTTTAAAATGAAATTATCTCTAAATTTAGATAACGAAATCCGCTCCAAAAAACGTTCCATCATAAATGTTCTTATCATTGCCTTTGCAACATTATTATCTCCCTTAGAAATATTTCGAACCTTATCTTTTAATTGCTTTGATGTACGAATCATACCAGTACCTCCACGTATTTCATTACTTCATCCCGGATTCCTAATCGTTCTGCATATTCAATTAGCCTTGATAGTTTTTTATCTTTCCCTGACATATAATCTTTCATTGCTGTCTGGAACTGCTGTACTTCTACTTTGCCTCTATCGATAATCAAATCGCAAATGCAACGTTCCTTATCATATACCCGAACCATATTTCCGCTACTGGAAGCAACATCACAGACACCCATTTCATAAGTTTCTTTTGGGGCATATTGTACCTGCACATTCTCAGATTTTAAATGAGTAGCATTATACCCGGTTGGTACTGTAATACAAATATCTGAATACTCCCTGTCAATTAGTCCATGAAGGTAAAGGGCTGTTTCTCCTGAAAAAATAACTGCAGAGTTTCTTACCTGCATGATGTAAAGCTCATCCGGCCATACATCATCTGCAATATAAATTCCCCTTGCAACCTTTTCTAATTCTTTTTCTTTTACATATTGAGAAAGATATGTTCTAGAAATATCCTGTTCTGTTACCATAGAAGCAAGTAAATATCCATTATTCTCTTCAATTAATCGATCTAACAACATTTTTTTATTCATAATTAACGCGCCCTCCTTTACATTCTCGCTTATATTTTAACATCTTTAAGCGAGAATGTAAACTATTGAGTTTATAATTAATTATGTCAGATTCGTCAGACAAATCTATTGTTCACACAGCATATTCCATATAGAATCATAGTGAATCTTAAGGGGAGTCGAAGTCTCGCCTTCCGGCTCGGTCCGTCCTAAACGCTCCCCACTGGTGAGCAGGACCCCTGTCCAAAAGCCCTAGGTGTTTTCGTCGTTACGAATTCGATGACCCGAAGTGTACGAAAAAAAGAGTCTCACAGGACTTTGTCCTGTGAGACTCTTTTTTATGGACCTGAGGGGAGTCGAACCCCTGTCCGAAAGCCCATCCACTACGGCATCTCCCATTACAGTCTGTTATTTTGCTTTCGCCATTCCCTCGGTTCATCGCAAGCAGACACGCTTTGAACCTTAGTAGCTTCATGATACGCCTACATCCGCAAAGCTTAGGATGCATCGTTTCCTACATAGTCGATGCCAGGGTCCTAGCGTGTAGGTGCGCCAGGTCTGACAGCTGCCATATTAGGCAGCGAGTGCTAAATTATCTTCAGCGTTTATTTTTTTTTGAGGTTTTTAGGTGGTCCCCGCCACCAATGGCTTCCGTAACTTCAAAACCCCCGTCGAAACCAGTACAAGCCCTGGTTTAAGGACGCTTTAGCAACGCCCGGATAAAGTTACTAAGCGGAACTTCATCCGCCTTCGCTGATGTGATAACTATAACATATAAAAACCTTGAAATCAAGGTTAAAACCATGATATTTTGATGACAAATTTGTGGCAAATATGCCAGAATTTATCTTAAATTTGCTGTATTGCCTGAATCAGTGCAGGTACCAGCTGCTTCTTACGGGATACTACACCCGGCAGTTCAATGCTGCCGTTGGTTCCCGCATGGCCGTAAAGTACCTCTAAAATACTGTCTACGTCTTCACCGGCATAAAGCAGTGTGGTAGATTCCTTCACAATGTCGGTAGCCATAAAGAACACCATTTCTACGTGCTGATTCTTTCTAAACTGTTCCAGACAAGGCTTTAAACGTGCACCCAGCATCTTTAATTCCTCTTCGTTTAAGGAAGTAATCTGGCTGATGCCAAAGGAAATATCATCAGCGGAAAACTTTTTAAAATCCTGGAAGAAAATTTCCTCTTCGGATTTTTTGCGAAGATTGCTTGCCGCCAGGAACATTTCATTGGCATAGGATTCCACATCGATGCCAGCAATTTGTGCCAGACTCTCCGCCGCTACCTTATCTACAGGAGTGCAGGTCGGGGAACGGAACATCAGGGTGTCGGAAAGAATAGCAGAACAAAGAAGTCCGGCAATCTTTTTGGATACGACTACTCCGCTTTCCTGATACATCTGGTAAATGATGGTTGCGGTACAGCCAAGAGGCTGGTTCCGGAAGAACACCGGAGTGATAGTCTCCATGGTTCCCAGACGATGATGGTCGATAATTTCTAAAATCTCGGTATTTTCCACGCCGTCTGCCGCCTGGCTCTTTTCGTTGTGGTCCACTAAGATGACCTGCTTTTTCTTCATGTCTAACAGGTTTCTGCGGGAAATCATACCGCGGTACTTACCCTTCGTATCTAAAATCGGGAAGTCACGGGTGCGTTTCTTTGTCATAACTTCCTTAATTTCTTCCACAAAATCCGTGGTAAGGAACTTATCGATTTTATCTTTAATCATAAAGTATGCTACCGGCATACTCTGGTTGATAAGACGCGCCACGGTGTAGGTATCATGTGGCGTGGAAAGAACGGTACAACCCTTTGCCTCCGCCATTCTGCAAATAGTAAGGGATGCCTTTGCTCCCTCACAGATGATAATACAGCCCGCATTCATTTCGATGGCACACAGCTGGGTTTCATAGCGGTTACCGGTAATAACCAAATCATTTTTTTCAATGTAGCCTTCCATCAAATCAGGATTTGCCGCAGCCACCAAAACCTTACCTGCATCAAAAACAGCGTTCTCATCTCCCACCACAAGCTCTGCATCCAGAGTTTCGATAATGTTATGGTAAGAGGTTTTTGCTTTAGCCAGGATACTGCTGTCATACACGTCCATGTAAGATGTGGCAATGTCGCCGATGGTAATCAGACCTTCCAGATAGCCGTCTGCAGTTGTAATCGGCAGGGTAACAACGTTTTTCTCTTTCATTAAGGTATATGCCTTCTTTAAGGAAATACTGCCTGCTACACCCTCAATTTCGCGGATTTCGATATCCTTTACCTGAGTGCCCACGTCTTCTACCAACTCCGGCACATCTACCTTAAAATGCTTCAATACAAAACGGGTTTCTGCATTGATGGCGCCGGCACGGCGCGGCACATACAGGTCGGTATTGCCAAGCCTGTTCTTTAACTCCGCATAAGCAATGGCGGAGCAGACAGAGTCGGTATCCGGATTTTTATGTCCGATAACGGTAATTTTTCTTTTATGTGTTGTCATAATAGATTTATTCCCCTGTTCTTTATCCAAGATTTCTAATCTTAAATTCCTTTTCTGCTTCTCTCTTCATGTCCTTCTTCGCAAGGCTGTCGCGCTTATCATAAAGCTTTTTACCTCTTGCAAGGCCAACCTCAACCTTTACCAGGCCACCTTTTAGATATACCTGCAACGGCACTAAAGTTAAGCCCTTTTGCTGAAGCTTACCGTTTAGCTTATTGATTTCATACTTGTGCATGAGAAGCTTTTTGATACGCATCGGGTCTTTATTAAAAATGTTGCCCTTTTCGTAAGGACTGATGTGCATACCGTAGATAAACACCTCGCCGTCCTCAATTTTAATATAGGATTCCTTGATGCTGCACTTACCCATACGGATAGACTTTACCTCCGTACCGTGGAGTGCCACACCGGCCTCGTACTTATCTTCGATGAAGTAATCATAATATGCCTTTTTGTTGTTGGCAATCAGCTTAAAACCATCCTTTGCCATACAATCCTCCTTGACTCTATGTAGGTGCCCGAAAGTCCGGGCAATTTGTTGTTACATTTTCTATAGCTTACCTTTTAAACGGCAGAAAGTCAACGGTTTTTAAAAGTTTATCCACGGAAAGTACCATGATGGTAATATGCTGGCCAAGACGGTAAACCTTATGGAACCGGTCACCTACCAACTGATAGTTCTGCTCATCAAAGCGGTAAAAATCATCCTGAATGTTTTCCAGGCGGATAATTCCTTCCACCGTATTCGGAAGTTCCACATAAATGCCCCAGTTGGTAACTCCGGAAATAACACCGTCATACACTTCACCGATACGGCGCTCCATGTATTCCACCTTTTTCATCTTTTCCACATCACGCTCTGCTTCCTCTGCGGTGCGCTCTGTTTTGCTGGACTGGACCGCAACTTCCTCTAAAAATTCCAGATAAAGTTCTTTTCTTTCTTCGGTTAATCTGCCATTCAAATTATCCTTGATAATGCGGTGAATCTGCAAATCAGGATACCGGCGGATTGGGGAGGTAAAATGACAATAGTACTTCGCCGCCAGACCAAAGTGGCCTTCGCACTCGGTGGAGTACTTTGCCTGCTTCAGGGAACGCAGGGTTAATCTGGAAATTAACGGAGCCTCATCTTTACCCTCCAGGGAATCCAAAAGCTTTTGAAGTTCCTTTGGATGAATACCGTCCTTGCCTTCTTTAATATTCAAACCAAAGTTTCGGATGAACACACCCAGCTTCTTGATTTTGTCCGGATCCGGATTTTCATGGGTACGGTATACAAATGGTGCCTCCTGCCAGAAGAAATCCTCTGCCACGGTTTCATTGGCCGCCAGCATGAAATCTTCAATCAGCTTGGTGGCATCGTTACGCTCATAAGGCTTGATTTCGATTGGTCTGCCGTTTGGCGCCAAAGTGATTTTACTTTCCGGAAAATCAAAGTCCACCGCACCGCGGGCTCTGCGCTTACCTCTTAAAATATCGGAAAGCTCCTTCATAAGCAGGAACTGTTCTACCAACTCGCCGTATTCTTTTTCCATTTCTATTTTTTCGTTTTCCAACTCCGGCGTACCTTCTTCCGAACGCATTACGGTCAGAATCTTGTTTACTTCCGTATAGCTCATGCGGCGGGTTACCCGGATAACCGTTTCTGCCAATCTATGACCAATCACATTACCGCTTTCATCAATTTCCATGATGCAGCTTAAGGAAAGACGGTCCATCCCTGCGTTTAAGGAGCAGATACCGTTGGAAAGCCTGTGAGGAAGCATAGGAATTACCCTGTCTACCAAATATACACTGGTGCCACGATGCAGCGCTTCTCTATCTAACGGAGAGCCTTCCGTTACATAATTGGTAACGTCCGCAATATGCACGCCAAGCTCGTAATTGCCGTTTTCCAGATGCTTTATTGTAATAGCATCGTCCAAATCCTTGGCATCTTCGCCGTCAATGGTAACGGTAAGTGTGCCCCGCAGGTCCAAGCGGCCGATAGTTTCCTTTTCTTCAATGGATTCCGGCATGGTTTCGGTCTGGTCCATTACTTCCTGCGGAAATTCCGGCTCCAGGCCATAGGTTTTCAGCACAGTTTTCACATCCGCCGCCGGGTCATTGATATGGCCTAAAATTTCTACCACACGACCTTCCGGACTGCGCTTTTCGTTACCGTAGTCTGTGATTTTTACGTATACCTTATGGCCGTTGACCGCACCCTTGGTGTGCTCTTTTGCAATGTAAATATCACTGCCAAGCTTTAAGTTATCCGGCACCACAAAGCCGTAGTTCTTGCTTTTTTCAAAAGTACCCACCACGAATACGGCGTCGTGCTTGGTAATCTTTACAATCTTACCCTCTCTACGCTTACCTGCGGATTCTCCGCTGACAATTTCCACCTGTACGGTGTCGCCGTGCAACGCACCCTTGGTGTCACGCTCCGGAACAAAAATGTCTTCTTCTCCCTCTATGAGTACAAAACCAAATCCACGGGTCGTGCCGCTAAAGGTTCCTTCTTTGATGACCGGCACCGGTTTCTTGGCCGGCTTCTTCATTTTCTTTGTCATTAAACTGTCGCCGCTTTTGACAACAGTACCGTTTTTACTTACGAATTTCATACTATCCTCCTTTTTTACGGAGTCCCCTACCCATAGAGTTCCGTGCTAACGGAACTCTCGCGCCGAGTGCGGTCGCAGTATGCGACAAACTTCCTTTCGCGCGAGTGCGCATCCACGCGGAGCGGTTTCATGTTATAGATTTTTCTATAACATGAAACAAGGCGTGTCCCAAATCGAGACACGCCTTATAAATTCTTATTATGATTACCAGTTCAGGTTAAGAACTACAGATAATACGATGAAAAGAGCTGCAAGAATCTTTGTACCCTTTTCTAATGCACCTTCCATAGAACGACCCTTGTTCTTGCCCCAGTAAGTTTCAGCAACACCGTTGATGGAACCGGAAAGACCCTGAGTCTTGCTCTCCTGGAATAATACTACAACTACTAAAGCTAAACAAATAAGAACATATAAAACTGTCACGATTACTCTTAAAACTGCCATTTATCACACCTCCTAAACTTCAGGAATAATCAACTAACGTATATTATATAAAATATTTGCCGTTTTGTAAAGCAAAATTTTCCGCTTTTTCAGATTTGTGTTAAAAACACGAAAAATTTACTTTCTAACTAACAGAGACTTACCTGTCATTTCTGCAGGTTGCTCCATACCCATCATTTCGATTAAGGTTGGAACGATATCTGCCAGACAACCGCCATCTCTTAATGTGTAGTCCTTATCATAGTTTACTAAAATGAACGGAACCGGATTGGTTGTATGAGCGGTGAACGGAGTACCTGTTTCGTAATCCATTAACTGTTCTGCATTACCGTGGTCTGCACAGATGAACATCTGACCGTTTACTTCCATTAACGCATCGTATGCCTTGCCTACGCACTCGTCTACGGACTCAATCGCCTTTACTGCTGCTTCCATGATACCGGTATGACCTACCATATCAGGATTTGCAAAGTTTACGATGATAACGTCGTACTTGTCGGACTTAATAGCATTTACTAAGTTATCTGCTACTTCGTAAGCGCTCATCTCCGGCTGCATATCAAAGGTAGCAACCTTTGGAGAATTTACAAGGATTCTGTCTTCACCTTCGAACTGCTTCTCTTCACCGCCGTTGAAGAAGAAAGTAACATGCGCATACTTCTGGGTTTCTGCCAGACGAAGCTGTGTCTTGCCATTCTTTGCAAGATACTCACCGAAGGTCATGGTTAACTCTTCCGGAGGGAATGCAACTAATACGTTTGGCATTTCTGCATCGTACTGTGCCATACAAACGAACGTGGTGGTAAAGAAACCGTTCTTTCTTTCAAAGCCCTTGAACTCAGGATCTACAAATGCTCTTGTAATCTGTCTTGCACGGTCAGGACGGAAGTTGAAGAATACCACGCTGTCGTTTTCGGAAATCTTTGCATCCTTTTCTACAACTGTAGGAAGCATGAACTCGTCGGTTACACCGTTTGCATAGGAGTTCTTAACTGCCTGTACCGGATCGGTTTCCTGTACGCCTTCACCAAATACTAATGCGTTGTATGCCTTTTCTACTCTGTCCCAAGCATTGTCACGGTCCATAGCATAGAAACGGCCTGCGATGGTAGCAACCTTACCTAAGCCGATTTCGCCAAGCTTAGCCACTGCATCTTCCATGTATTCTGCTGCGGAAGAAGGAGGAACGTCACGGCCGTCAAGGAAGCAGTGAATATATACTTTTTCAAGACCGTTCTTCTTTGCCATTTCTACAAGGCCGTACATATGCTCTGTGTGGCTGTGTACGCCGCCCGGAGATAACAGACCCATTAAATGAAGAGCGGAACCGTTCTTTTTGCAGTTTTCCATTGCTGCAACCAGTGCCTTATTTTCAAAGAAATCGCCGTCCTTGATGGACTTGGAAATCTTAACTAACTGCTGATATACAATTCTGCCGGCACCCATGTTGGTGTGACCAACTTCGGAGTTACCCATCTGTCCGTCAGGAAGACCTACTGCGAGACCGGATGCATCACCCTGTACAAAAGGATACTCGGCCATTAATTTATCCATAACCGGTGTTTTAGCTTCTGCAATGGCATTTGCCTCTGCCTTTGCATTTAAACCATAACCATCTAAAATCATTAATACTGTTGGCTTTTTGCTCATGTTTTATACCTGTCCTTTCAAAAATCCATGTTCTAATGTTTATCCATGTGAATTATTTCACACACCGTTATATTCTCTCACAAAGTGGAAGGATTTGCAAGCACTTTTCTTTGTTATTCCTGCTTATTTAAAAGTTTTTTGCTTAAAATCAGGAATACTACACCTGTAGTAACTGCCGCAACGATATCTGCTACCGGTTCTGCGTAGTAAATACCCATGACACCGAAGTGTTTTGGCAGAATCAGCGCCAGCGGAATCAGTAAAATTACCTTACGGAGCAACGCCAGAAACAAGGACACCTTTGCCTGACCCATACCCATGAAAGCACTCTGGCATGCCATCTGTACACCGAAAATCCAGATACCCGCAAAGAATACCGGCATCACTTCTTTTACCAGTTCAATGAGGGCTGCTTCATCCGTGAACAGCGCACCGAAAAATCCCGGAATGAACTGTGTTAACAGGCAGGAAACAACAGTTACCACCAAATCGGTAATCAACACGATTTTAAAGGTTTTTTTCACACGGTCAAAATTTTCTGCACCAAAGTTATAACTGATAACCGGCTGTACACCCTGGGTCATGCCGTTGACCGGAATGATAATTAACTGCATTACGCTCTGTAAAATGGTCAGGGAGCCCACGTAAAGGTCTCCGCCGTATTCCTGCAGGCCTATGTTTAAAACAATCGTTACAAGGGCTTCTGTGGACTGCATCACAAACGGAGAAACACCAAGGGCACATACCATGCCCACAATCTTCCAGTCCGGCTTCATGTTTGCAAGCTTAATGCGGATAACCGACTTTTTGGAAACCAGGAACCGAACTACCCAGATGGCACTGACTGCCTGGGAAATGATGGTTGCCAACGCGGCACCCTTTACGCCCATGTCCAATGCAAAAATGAAAATCGGGTCCAGAATGATATTTAATACCGCACCAATCAGTACGGAAAGCATGGCAGTTTTCGCATTGCCCTGACAACTGATATAGGTATTTAAACCAAGGGCCAGCTGAACTGCAATAGTACCCACCAGATAGATGTTCAGATAATCCATGGCAAACCCGATGGTTTCCGGACTGGCACCAAAGGCATATAAAATCGGTTCCTTAAAAATACCGAATACAATGGTTAAAATAATGGCGCAGGTAATCAACAATGTAGTTGCATTACCTAAAATCTTCTCTGCCTTTGCCTTATCGCCTTTACCAAGCTGGATAGCTGCCAAAGGCGCACCTCCCATGCCCGCAAAAGCACTAAATGCAGATACAAGCACTAAAATAGGCATACAAACCCCAAGCGCCGTTAACGCTGTGGCACCTACCTCTTCCATATGACCGATGTACATACGGTCAATAATATTGTAAAGTACGTTAATCAGCTGCGCCAGAATGCCCGGCAGCGCCAACTGAAAAATAAGTTTGCCCAAAGGGGCGGTTCCTAATAATTTTTCTCTTGATTCTTCCATAGAGTTCTCTTCCTTTTCTTTTCTGTATGTTGGTTTGTAATTCTTCGATTCAAACTAACCCACTATATTGTACCGCGAATATGGTCCTACGTCAATTAAGGAAGAATAAACTTTGATACAAAAACAGGGAGAGCATTTGCTCTCCCGCTACAAGACTTCAGCACTCGGTCACTTTTATTTTACCGTCCTCTTTTTTATCACCACAGCCACAATCACACACACTACAATTCCTATAACAAACGGAATTCCATATAAAAATGCTACCCAGGTTGGTGCACTGTACATGCCATATTTTCCGCCCAAATACAATATGCCGAAATTATAGGCAACCACCGCACACATCACATCACTGAGTAAAATGGCCAGAACAATAAAAATATTATAAATCTTTTTCATCTAAATTTCCTCCTATTTCTTTTGACTTTTTAGGAGTAAACCTGCACCAGCAATCACAGCCGCAACACACAATATAAGGAAAATACCGTTTCCATCAATGGTTATCATGGAAGATTCGCTCATCTGATTTGATGCTTCCGGACGAAGGATGGAAAACAGTCCCCAAAGAATCATGGCCACAATTCCGGCTATGCAAATAATCAGTCCGGCTACCATTTTAGGATTTTTCCCTATTTCAGTATTCGATGTTTTTATCTCGTCTTCTACCTCATCTTTTAACAGATAGTCCACCGATACCCCAAAGTAGTTGCTGATTATGATGAGCTTCTCACTCTCCGGAAATGCACTTCCCGATTCCCACTTGGAAATTGCCTGCCGTGACACGTTTAACTGCTCAGCCAGCTGCTCCTGCGAAAGTCCGCTCTTTTTACGAAGCTGATATAATTTTTCTGATAACATAATTTCTCCTTTCACATAAAGCATACTTAAAAAGCCGGTAGAACTCTATATACACCCGTAAGCAATTCCGCAACTATAGGTAGCAACTTAGGTTCCTAAGCACATTTACAGGATTTTTACCTATTATTTCTCTTCTACTTTCTTTTCTACTGCAATAATCCAGTCCTGTAACTTCTTTATCTCCACAGAAATCTCTGCATGAAGCTTTTGTAACAATCCGGTCAATAAACCGCAAACAATACAATGATATATCATCAATCCGCGGTATTTCAGCATAAACTCCGCTACCAATATATTCACAAATAATTCCGGACCAAAAAAAAAGCAATTAGTCCTATCACTGAAACTGCATCAACAATGTATAAAAATTAAGTGTTCTTTTTCCCAAGTACATAAACATTTTCCTTTTTCTATATTATGTTACAATTCAAAAATAACATATTTTTTATTTTTTTCAATAGCTATTTCTCTTCCCATAACTGATGAATTATAGTAAAATAATTATATTGCAAAATATTTACTCAGGAGAACTCATATGGAATTTACAGGAATAAAGAATTACCCATTGCTGGACCTTGGCCTCAGCCAGATATATCTTAACAAAAGCAAAATAGAATCCATAGAAAAATGGATTAATCCGGACGATTTAAGCAACTTCACACCATTAACCGTTCATAATTACGGCAACGGACGTTATACCTTAACCGATGGGCACAGCAGAGCCTACGTTGCATATAAGCATGGTCTGAAAGAAATTCCAATCATTTATGATAACGATGATATAGTTGCCGGAGAAACCGGATTGATGTTATACCAGGCCGACATTACATGGTGCAACCGATTCCGGATAGAAAACATCAGCCATCTGAAAAAACGCATTTTGTCCCACGAAAACTACCTGTATTTATGGATAGAGCGTTGTGACAGAAGCTACGATTTATTGACTCAAACAACCTAAGAAGAACGTAAACAAATGCAAGAAAAGGCGCCTGACTTATTCCTTTACGGTGCCTCCGAGGATTTAAACGAACTGTACTTTGAGAGTTCCTCCGGAGAATTGTTTGTGTATAAAAATGGATTGTTACAAAAGGAATAATGACTGTATTAAAACAGGGAGGGAAAAAAAGACATAGTGAAAGGGAGGCCACAACCTGCAGCCTCCCCAAAAATAACGTTATAAAATTACTTGTTGTAATTTACAATCTTACCAAAATCAGGCTTTAAGCTTGCGCCGCCAACTAAGCCGCCGTCGATATTTGCCTGAGCAAATAATTCAGGAGCAGAGCTTGCGGAAACGCTGCCGCCGTACTGGATGCGGATTGCTGCTGCGGTAGCTTCATCATAAAGCTCGCCGATGCAAGCACGGATGCCTGCACAAACTTCTTCCGCCTGCTCTGTAGTTGCAACCTTACCTGTACCGATAGCCCAGATTGGCTCATAAGCGATAACAGCCTTAGCTGCCTGCTCTGCGGTTACGTTAAGGAATGCAATCTTAATCTGCATACGGATCCAGTCCATAGTAACGCCCTGTTCTCTCTGAGTGAGGGACTCACCACAGCAAATGATAGGTGTGATGCCGTGTTCGAACGCCTTAAGAACCTTCTTATTAACGGTTTCGTCTGTTTCTGCGAAGTACTCTCTTCTCTCGGAGTGACCAAGGATAACGTACTTAACGCCGATATCTGTTAACATGTTTGGAGCGATTTCGCCGGTGTAAGCGCCGGATTCTTCGTAGAACATGTTCTCTGCACCGATTTCGATGTTGGAACCCTTAGCAGCTTCAATAGCTGTTGTTAAAGAGATGGCAGGAACGCAGAATACTACGTCTACTTCATCGTTCTTTACTAATGGCTTTAACTCCTCAATGAGCTTTACAGTCTCACTTGGAGTCTTATTCATTTTCCAGTTACCTGCAATAATTTTCTTACGCATGACTTTATGTCCTTTCTGATATAACATAATAAACCAGGGGCCAAGAAAGCCCCTGGCATTTTAAGTATGTTTAATTACTTATCGTTAGCTGCTGCTACGCCTGGGAGTTCCTTACCTTCAAGGAACTCTAAGGAAGCACCGCCACCTGTGGAGATGTGGGACATCTTGTCACCGAAGCCGAGCTGGTTAACAGCTGCTGCGGAGTCACCACCACCGATAATGGTTGTAGCGTCGATGTTAGCTAAAGCTTCTGCTACTGCGATAGTACCCTTTGCAAAGTTGGACATTTCGAATACGCCCATTGGTCCGTTCCAAACAACGGTCTTTGCGCTCTTGATAGCGTCAGCGTAAAGTTCACGAGTCTTTTCACCGATATCAAGACCTTCTTCGTCTGCAGCGATTTCGCCAAGACCTACAGTCTTGAAAGGAGCATCGTTGGAGAATTCCTTGGATACTACAGTATCGATAGGAAGTAATAACTTAACGCCGTTCTTTTCTGCCTTTGCAAGCATTTCGTTAGCGTAGTCAAGGTAATCTGTCTCAAGAAGGGACTTACCAACTTCGTAACCCTGAGCCTTCATGAAGGTATAAGCCATACCACCACCGATGATGAGGGTATCTACCTTGTCAAGCAGGTTGTTGATAACGGAAATCTTGGAGGAAACCTTGGAACCGCCAAGAATAGCTACGAATGGTCTTACAGGGTTGTTTACTGCGTTGCCGAGGAAGTCGATTTCCTTCTGCATTAAGTAACCAACTACTGCTGTATCTACGTACTGGGTAACACCAACGTTGGAGCAGTGTGCTCTGTGTGCTGTACCGAAAGCATCGTTTACGAATACGTCACAAAGGGAAGCGAGTTCCTTGGAGAAAGCTTCGCCGTTCTTTGTTTCTTCTGCACGGTAACGAGTGTTCTCAAGAAGAACTACATCGCCGTCGTTCATAGCTGCTACAGCTGCCTTAGCATTTTCACCAACGACTGTTGCATCTGCTGCGAAAGTAACCTTCTGACCAAGTAAAGCTTCTAAAGCGGTTGCTACAGGAGCTAAGGAAAGCTCCGGCTTTGGCTCGCCCTTTGGCTTACCAAGGTGGGAGCAAAGGATAACCTTGCCGCCATCGTTAATTAACTTCTTGATAGTAGGAAGTGCTGCAACAAGACGGGTATCGTCTGTAATCTTGCCTTCCTGTAATGGCACGTTGAAGTCACATCTAACTAAAACGCGTAAGCCTTTTACGTTGATATCATCTACGGATTTCTTGTTTAACATGTGTAGATTCCTGCCTTTCTTATTTTTACTATTAAGAAAGGGTCCGGTCCCTAAAGACCGGACCCTCACTGAGTCAATTAAAATTATGCTAATTCAGCAAAGTACTTAATTGTCTTAACCATCTGAGATGTGTAGCTGTTCTCGTTGTCGTACCAGGAAACAACCTGAACCTGAGTGTTGCCATCTTCCATAGCGATTGCCATAGTCTGAGTAGCATCGAACAGGGAACCGTATGTCATACCGATAACGTCGGAGGATACGATTTCGTCTGTGTTGTAACCGTAGGAATCTGTAGCAGCTGCCTTCATTGCTGCGTTGATTTCGTCCTTAGTAACCTTACCCTTAACAACTGCAACTAAGATAGTTGTGGAACCTGTAGGGGTAGGAACACGCTGAGCGGAGCCGATTAACTTGCCGTTTAACTCTGGGATTACTAAGCCGATAGCCTTAGCAGCACCTGTGGAGTTAGGAACGATGTTTGCAGCGCCTGCACGTGCACGTCTCTTGTCACCCTTTCTGTGAGGACCGTCAAGAATCATCTGGTCACCTGTGTAAGCATGAACTGTTGTCATGATACCGGACTGGATTGGTGCAAAATCGTTAAGAGCCTTAGCCATAGGAGCTAAGCAGTTTGTTGTACAGGAAGCAGCGGAGATGATAGTATCATCTGCTGTTAATGTCTTGTGGTTTACGTTGTAAACGATAGTTGGAAGATCGTTACCAGCCGGAGCGGAAATAACTACCTTCTTAGCACCTGCTGTGATATGAGCAGAAGCCTTTTCCTTGGAGCAGTAGAAACCGGTACACTCAAGTACTACGTCTACATCATGCTCAGCCCATGGAAGTTCAGCTGCGTTAGCCTTTGCATAGATTGTGATTTTCTTGCCGTTAACTGTGATGGAGCCTTCGCCAGCTTCTACAGTGTCAGCATACTTATACTTACCCTGTGCTGTATCATATTTTAATAAGTGAGCAAGCATTTCAGGACTTGTTAAGTCGTTGATTGCTACTACCTCGTATCCTTCTGCGTCGAACATCTGTCTGAATGCAAGACGACCGATACGACCAAAACCGTTGATTGCAACTTTTACTGCCATTTTGAAATCCTCCTAAAAAGAAATTGTTCTTGTCCGCTTTTGTACCAAAGAACGGACCTATAACATATTTTAACTAAAGAATGGCAAATAATCAAGCCTTTTTTTACAAATTGTGATTTTTTTGACATTCCTGCGTCCAAAAGTAAAAAAACTGGTAAAAATGACGACTAGTCCACTTTGCCAAAAGCAGAAAACGGAGCCACACGTAGGATTACCACTCCGTCCAATTCATCAATGCTTACCGCACCCACAGACCTGTTCCGGCTGTCAATGCTTACCTTGCGGTTATCACCGAGAACAAAGTATTCGCCTTCCCCCAATTTAATTGGTTCTGCAGCAATTCCTGCAGAGTCCATCGGGTCTTTGCCAAAGTCTTCTTCTATTTCTTTACCATCAATAAAAATGCGGTCGCCGATAATTTGTACCGACTCTCCCGGGAGACCTATCACACGTTTGATATAGGTTTTTGTGTATGTACCGTGGTTTTTGGTAAAAACCACAATATCAAAACGGTCCGGTCCGTTAAAATTACGGCTCACTTTTTCGATGAGAACCTGTTCCCCGTTATAAAGGGAACATTCCATAGAGGTTCCGTCTACCAGAATCTTTTCTATCAAATATTTAGGCGCAATAAAAAGCACAAAAACAATGATAAACAAATAGACGGCATACTCCATAAAAGTGCCTAACTTCTTATGCTTCAAGCTCCTCATCTCCTACGATTTTAACCTTGCCTTCGTAAACTTCTTCTACAGCAATGGATAAAGGCTTGCTGCATGGAATTTTGTCGCAGAGCGGTTCAGAACCGTTGATAATCTGTCTTGCTCTCTTTGCTGTAGCTAAAACTACAGAATATCTGCTGTTTACTACCGGCTGTTCGCCTTCTACTACGTCACTGTTTAATGCCTGGATTAATTCTCCGTAAGATGGATGTAACATGTTTTTCTCTCCTTTTTATTCGATATTTTGTATCTGTTCTCTGATTTTTTCGATTTCGGTTTTTAAGTCGATGGCAATGTTGGATAATTCCATATCATTTGCCTTAGACAATGTGGTATTTGCTTCGCGGTTCATTTCCTGTGCGATGAAGTCTAACTTTCTGCCGATGTTTTCGCCGGAGTCCAGTGTTTTAATCATGTTGTCTACATGGGCACGGAGACGGACAGTTTCTTCATCTACACAAATCTTATCTGCAAAGATGGTAATTTCCGTTGCTAAAACGGATTCATCCAGCTTGGTATCGCCTAACAACTCTGTTACCTTGTTGGTAAGCTTTTCACGATACTCGGCAACAATCTGCGGAGAACGTTCTTCTACCTTGGAAACCATATCCAAAATACCGTGAAGCTTCTGGATGATATCTTCCTTTAAGTGGTTGCCTTCATCGATACGGGTCTGTACAAACTTTTCTGCACAGCCTCTGACTGCGGTTTCGATATCGTTCCAGATATCTTCTTCATTCTGTGCCTGTTCTTCTAACACAAGAACTTCCGGATACTTGGAAAGTGTGGAAACACGGATGTCGTTTTCTAAACCGAAGGTTTCTCCCATTTTTCTTAAATATCCAAGATATTCTGCCGCAATTTCCTCGTTGTAGCGGACACATGCTTTGCCCTCGGATTCATCCTCGTAGGTAATAAACATGTCGACTTTACCACGGCTGATGTACTGCTTTAACACATTACGAATGCCTGTCTCAAACATATTCAGCTTTTTCGGCATGCGTACGGAAAATTCGCTGTAACGGTGGTTTACCGACTTCATTTCTACGGTAATTTTTCTTTCGGCACCGACAAACTCATATCTGCCGAAACCAGTCATACTTTTTATCATAATGTACCTCACACACTTGATTTATACATATATCCAATTCATTATAGATTATTTTTTTTCGTCCGTCAACTGATAAAAAATAATTGTTGGTCCGTGTTTTATATTTTTTGTTAAAAAACCACGGACCAACATTATTTTTTAGTTACCGGGAAACAAGCAATGTGTCATAGCCCATGCGACGGAGCTGCTGTTCTAACTCTCTGGCATCATCTAAATCATCGTACTCCCCAACCTTTACTGCATATAAATCTTTGGACAGTTCAATCGCCACCGGATATCCCAGGCTTCTAAGTTTATTTGCCATGGCATCTGCATTTTCTTTATTTCTGAACAATCCGGTCTGGACACGATAAATTTCTTCGTCATCATCCGGTTCAAATTCCAGTTCTCCGGTCTGAATCAGAGTTCCGATAATACCATCGGCAATGGCCTTGGCTGTTTCGGTAAACCGCTGGTCAAACAAAGCATTGTCTGCATCCGTATTGATGAATCCGGCTTCCACTAAAATAGCCGGCATATCGCTGCGGCGAAGGATTGCCAGATTTCTTCTAAGTTCCGTTCCAAGGTCCGGATATCCCACCTGGGACATTTCCCGGTTAATATTGTTTGCCATTTGGGCCATAATGCCGCTGTCCTTAAAAATCAAAGACTGCACGCCGGAATAAGTATTAGGAATCGGACTGGAATTTCTATGAATCGATACTAAAAAATCTCCGTCCAGCTGATTGGCAATGCGGGATTTATCCACCGGAGACTGATAAACATCATCCACTCTGGTATAACCCACCTCGATTCCGCTGTCCGATAAAATTTCACCAACTGCTAAAGTAAGTGATAAGTTATCGTCTTTTTCTCTTCTGCCGTTATATGCCGCACCGTTGTCATAACCGCCGTGACCGGCATCTAAAATAATTTTAGGCATAAAATACCTCCGGTATCTCTTCTCTATCAAGATATGCCGGAGGTTATTCTTTGTTCCTATTCTTCTTCGTAATAAATCGCCATGCGGATTCCCTGGGCATAATCGCCAAAGCCATCGCCAAATAAGTTAATTCCGCCTTTGTGAACTGCATCTTCTTTTATTCCGATACGGACCGAAATAAAATCCGACTCATTCAGACGATAGTCCTTAATGGTAGTACCGCTCAACTTTTCTTCCTCAAGGAAAGTTCCGTTTTCAGCAAGAATCCAGGTTTTAAGCAAACCGTACTGGGTATTCTTATCCGGCCACCATTCCGGATTCCAGGATCCTCTTCTTCCACCAAAATCGGATGGGCAGTTCCAGGTTCCGGCTTCCACACCGTTAATCCACACCGTGATATCCGACGGAAAATCCAAATTATACTCGTGGTCCTCAGAGCAAAGTTCCATAGAAAGTTCCAGACGGGTTTCTTTTGCTGTAGTCAGTACGTGATTCGGAAAACGGTACTCTACATAACCTTCACCAAACCATAAAAGCTGGGCCGCCGTTCTGTCCTGATGATAGAAACAACGCGGTTCATCTTCCTCACCGATTGGTCCTTTGTCGCTGACCATACCGCAGGTAGGAGCCACCTTATAATCTACATAGGCGCCGATTGGCATGTTAATAATTTCCACCTTTTCCATTCCCAGGGAGGTATTGGTATCCACTAATATCTCATCCACTGCTTTGTGGCAGACCTTCATGGAGCCGCGTACTGCCGGAAGCAGTTCTGTGCGGATTAACCCCGCTTCTTCCAGAACCTTAACATGCATGGCTGCCGAAGACGGCGGAATCTGCATCCGTTCTGCAATTTCATTTACATTTAAACTGCAGTGGCACAAAAGCTTTAACAGCTCAATCCTCACCTCGGATGACAGGGCCTTACCGATTGCCGCCAGCCGTTCTGCATTATCCAGATTTAAACTGATATTCTGACTCATAATACTCCTACTAATTCATGTAAAGTAAATGTTCTTCCGGTTTCTTCGTCAGTTCTATCTTCTCCAGATAAAGAACCGGTCCGACACCTTCGTACTCTTTGTAATACTCACACTTTATCTTTGCGGTAACCTTAACCCATTCCCGCATTTTAAAGTAGTTTGCCTGTTCACCCTTGCAAAGGAAACCGATAAAGGTAATATCATCGGCACAGCAGGTCATGGCAAAACGTCCCGGTACGAAGGTTCCCTTCGGAAGCTCCTTGCCACGGTATACCATAGCAGTAAACTGCACTTTCTTGCCTTCATACTTCTTAGGGTCATCCAGCGCATCCAGGTAAAAAATGCCGTAATCATCATCTTCAATCTCGATAACCGGCGCATCGATGTTGTATGGAAGTTCGATTTCATCCTCCACACCGTCTTCGCCGTCCAGTGCCTCATAAACCACCTGAGCACGGCGGTTGAAGGTTTTAACTGCCTTGCGGAAAGAATTCTTCTTGGTTTCCGCTGTACAACGGTTGAAAATAACCAATTCTGTCGGACCTATCTGCTCCACCATCATCTGGCGCATGTTGCTCATGTAAGCTTCAAAGGTGGATGCATCTACGGTTGTAATGGTCTGTGCAAGCTCCCAGCCGCTTGGAAAACCGTTTTCCAAAAGCTTGGAGGTACTCCAGGTACCGTTAAACTCAATCATAACCTTTTCCGGTTTGTAATTCTTTTTGATATCCATCAGAAAGCGTGGATTTAAATCTTCTTCCTCTTCTACGGTGAGTACAGTAACATTCTTCTCTTTGAGAATGTCCATATCGTACTCTTCTTCACCCTCTTCGCAAAGAATCAAAACTGTTTTTTCATCTCCATCCAGGAACTCACTGTCCTGCAGGGTGTCCCGTAAAAATGTGGTTTTACCACTATCCAAAAAACCTGTAATCAGGTACACAGGTGTTACATTCATAGTATATCCTCGATTCTATCTGACAAATTAGCAGTGGAATGCTTCTTCCAGTGCTTCTTCCTTTAAGTCGGTTCCGATAACACAAAGCTTACCGGTGTAATCAGCCTGACCTTCACGCAGTTCATATTCACCCGGAACAAGGTCAAAGTAAATCCAGTGACCGTCCACACCGTCTACCATACCCTTGGCACGTAAAATGGTACCAAATTCGTTGGTTTCAGCCAGCTTTACGAGCACAGCCTCAATTTCTTCCTTGGTGTATTTATGCGGAGTTTCCTTGCCCCAGCTTGTAAACACCTCATCTGCATGATGATGGTGATGATGACCCTCGTGGTCATGGTCGTGACAGCCACAGGTGCAGCCTTCGCCATGGTCGTGATGATGCTCATGGTGTTCGTGTTCTTCATGATCGTGATGATGTCCACAGCAGCACTCGCCATCTTCATGGTGATGGTGGTGTTCATGCTCTTCGTGGTCGTGGTGATGATGCTCATGGTCATGGCAGCCGCAGGTGCAGTCTTCCCCATGCTCATGGTAGTGATGATGCTCGTGATGATGATGCTTCATCTCCTCTAACATTTCATTCTCAAAGCTTGTCTTCTTTTCCATAGCAGAAAGAACAAGGGCAGCGTCTAACTCATCCCATGGAGTGGTGATGATAGTAGCATCCGCATTGTGCTCCTTTAACATTGCCACAACTTGCTCTAACTTTTCTTCCTTTACGTTCTGGGTACGGCTTAAAATGATGGTCTTAGCGCTCTCCACCTGGTTGTTGAAGAATTCACCGAAATTCTTCATGTAAATCTTTGCCTTGGAAGCATCAACAACTGCGCTGAAAGAATTAAGTTCTGCGCCCTCTAAATCATCCTGTACATCCTGCACTGCCTTAATAACGTCAGAAAGCTTACCAACGCCGGATGGCTCGATAATGATACGGTCCGGAGCAAAGCGGTCTACCACTTCCTTTAATGCCTTGCCGAAATCGCCGACGAGGGAACAGCAGATGCAACCGGAATTCATTTCGGTAATTTCTACTCCTGCATCCTTTAAGAAACCACCGTCAATTCCGATTTCACCAAATTCATTTTCGATTAAAACTACTTTTTCTCCCTTGAAAGCGCCGTCTAACAGCTTCTTAATGAGAGTTGTTTTGCCTGCTCCTAAAAATCCGGAGATAATATCAATTTTTGTCATACTTAAGACTCCTTTCTATGTGTAAAACTCTATTAGTTTGTACAAATTAATCCATAAAAATCAGTATATTCTTTCTAAGGCGGAATGTCAAGGACTTCTGTTTCAGAAGAATTGTTTTGAAACAAGAAAACTGATATAAAATATCTTCCGAACTGCCGTTCAAACTGTTTGTACTCCTCTTTTTGTACCATCAGCAGCGAAGGATATGCATTTGTTTTTTTCTGCTTAAGCACATTATACAGTTCCTGCTGGCAGGATACTTCAAATTTGCCATCCCGATATGTAATAAGCAGTGGTTCCAGCGGATTGTCATCGTAGCATTCTACATTTGTAGACCTATCCATGCATTCTTCAATCAGACGAAGAGGTACCTTCATGACTCCGCAGCAAATCACTTCGTCAAAGCTTATTTTTTCATTATTCCGGAAAGCCTTATAATATAATGTCAGCCATTCCTCCAAAAGACCTGCATTGGCATAACACACCGCCGATTCCACTGTCGGTTCAAACAAAAGATTCTTTTCTTTTTTACCATACACAATCTTTTTAATGGAATCTAAGGACAAAAAGTATTCCTCTGCCAGCTCCGACAAGGTTGCTCCTGATTTATACCGGTTCGAAATCATCACATTCCGTTTCAGAAGCTTCTGCCGGTACCCGGATGCCTCTCCCCAACTCTTTGTTTCATTTTCCACCGGAATGTAAAGCAGCTTACCTCCGGCATATTTCTGCACTTCTTTCAACAGTGCTTCCGGCAATAACTCTTTTGCATTTTCGTATTTCATGTTCTGTGTCTCCCATCTGCTTTCTGAAAGCAAAATTATTTTATCACCCAAATCCTCTCTTCCAATTCCGAAATAGACTTCATAATGGAAATGCAGGATTCCTCATCGTCAATGGACGCATGCCACATCAGCGTTGCGATTCCCTTGTAATATGCCATACATAAAAATCTTTCATGGAAATGCTCCGCATTAATGTCATTCTTCTTAAAGTAATCATATAACTTCTCAGGAATTTGCAAATATGGCTTGTTTAAATCCATAATGGCGAAATCCAGCAGAAAGTCACACACACCGGAGCGGCTCCAGTCCGGAAATCCTACCCTGCCGTCTTCTTTCACAATCATATTGCAGAAAAAGGTGTTGTTGTTTACCAGGAACCGCTTTCCTTCACAAAACGCGGCATACTCTAACATCTTATCATAGTACTTGTAAAAAAAGGCTTTAGACAACATGGTTGTTTCAAACATCCGGGTCCAATTTTTCCAGTAGCCCTCTTTCTCTTCTGCAAACTCTTCCACTAAAAACTGTCGTAATGTTGCATTCTCCAGTTGGTTTTCCTCATCAAATTCTCCGTAGCCTTCCAGCCCTGAAATATCCGCTTTATGAATTTCCAAAATATCAGCAAAAAACTGCTCCGCTACCGGCGCAAATTCCTCCGGGGATAATTCATCGGAAATTCTTCCGATTGGGGTTATGTCTACTGTCGCCGGTAAAATTTGCTTTATAAATAAGTCTCTGTTCATTATTTGTTTCTCCTTTTATTCTTTTATATAAAAATTAGTCGTTCTGCGCTTCTGACTGTATTCATCATAACATGGGTAAATGGGAAAAGAAAGGGAAAGAATGGGTATAAAAAAGGATTGCACATTTATATTAAACAATTGTGTTGATACAGATTTTGTAGTATAATAACTTTGATTATTCCCAAAATCAGGAGGATATTACAAAATGAAAATTCACATTACAAACTTATACAATTTTAATCCGCACGATGAACTTGTTGAAAAACAGCACCGTTTTGCCAATGCCGGTCGGGAACTCGGATTCACTGAAATGGGAATTTTCTCTTATGCAGTAAAAACAGATTCCTCCTCCGAATTAAACAAGCGTTTAGACGGAATCATCGCAGCTATGGAGTCGGAAGATGTGGTTATAATGCAGCTTCCCACCAGAAATGAATTTGAATATGAGAGTCTTTTATTCAACAAAATTAAAGCATATAGAAATACAAAGATTATATTAGTATTGCATGATTTAGATGTACTTTCCAATGATACCGATATCGAATTGCGTAAAAAATATATTTCTCTGTACAAAAAGGCCGATTGCATCATTCATAATTCCATTGCAGCCTCTGACATGTTGACTGGTCTTGGAATCACAAAACATCTTTTTTGTGATGAAAGCTATAATCTGGACTCTCACATAACAGCAGGCCTCTACATAAAAAAAATACTTTTAGATGCTGTTACATTAGCGTTACCACTCATTCCTACTCATGTGCCAAATTATATTGAAGAGACTGATAATATGATTCAAATCGGTTTTGGACTACATGATAAAAATGGAGATTACAGCATGTGGGTTGGCACCACTATGACTTCTATCATAGAACATACTTGCTCACCAATATGTTTCCACATTCTGCATGACGATACGTTATCTACAGAAAACATATATAAACTGACACAAGTCGCGCATAGTGGTGGTCATCAAATAGTTTTTCATCTTTTAGATGCACAAGTATTCTCCTTCTTACCGGAACAAATCAGTAAATATACAGTTGGTACAATGTTCAGGGTTATGCTTCCTGAATTACTACCGCAACTTGACCGAATAATTTATTTAGATGCGGACCTCTATGTTAATGGCGACATATCTGAATTATGGGAAACCAATATCTCCGATTACTATTTAGCCGCTATACCGGATTTGGGAGTCAGACCATGGTTTACCAACCTACCATATCCAATAACCCATAATTTGGTTACATTAGAAAAATATTTTAATGCCGGTGTATTATACCTTAATCTTCACCAGATTCGAAATAAAGGGAATATGAAAGAAGAAGTATTAGACTATTTAATTAAGAATCCTGAATCATTACTTTTTGATCAAGATGCCCTCAATGTTATTTATGGACAAAAAGTCTTATACCTCGATAATACATGGAATTACTTCACCGTTGAATATCGAAGCAAAAAATTACATGATTTAGATAAAAAAATATACCATTACGCAAGAGATGTAATTAAATTATACACCTGTTCTCCTCTCGATATAGCTTACTATGAAACAATCCATCGCACTCCTTGGGGAAAACAATGTGCTACAGAAATATTAACCAAAAGTATGTCTCGCCAGTTAGACAGAACTCATCAATTATGTGCTGCCATTCCGTTTATGTGTAATACAAGTATAAAGAAAATCTTTTACGGTCACGAATCCTTTGCAATGAAAAATTTATACAAAATGCTTTCTCTAAAGCAAGAGGATTATCGAATACTTTCTAATCCTACAAATGACGATTCTTGTATACTTCCTTGCAAAGATTTTAGTTCCTTATCTTCCGAAATAAAAGGAAATTTTATTATTTTTGTATTACCTGAAGCAGATAATTGGACTGCTATATCAAAATTAAAGCAGCTTGGCTTGACGGAACAAAAAGATTTCTTTTCAATTCCTTGTTTGTTGCCTCCTGAACTTGGCGGCTTTGTTTAGTCTGACACAAAAATATTCTTATTCCATTTTAGATAAAATATTGAAATAAAACGGGATTATAAAAAAATCACAAGCAAAGGACACAAAATCATGGCATTTGACGGCATTACAATAGCAAATTTAGCAAAAGAATTAAACGATACCCTGGCAGGCGGCCGCATCCAAAAGGTTGCCCAGCCGGAAAAGGACGAAATCATCCTTACTATCAAACAATATGATATTTATAAATTATTTTTATCCGCAGACGCGTCTCTTCCGCTGGTATACTTAACCGAGAGCACCAAGCCGAATCCGCTGACTGCACCAAACTTCTGTATGCTGCTAAGAAAGCACTTCAACAGTGCCCGTATTATTTCCATTACCCAGCCGGGTTTGGAACGAAGCTTAGATATTAAAATTGAGCATCTGGACGAGCTTGGCGATTTAACGGTAAAGCACCTGATTATCGAAATCATGGGCAAGCACAGTAACATTATCCTCTGTGATGAAAACTACGTGATTGTGGACAGTATCAAGCACATCTCCGGCTTTGTCAGTTCTGTCAGAGAAGTGTTGCCGGGACGTAACTACTTTATTCCTCAAACCGTAGAAAAAGCAAATCCGCTTACTTTGACGCAGGAAGAATTAAAGCAGTTCGTGCTGGACAAACCGATGCCGCTCTCCAAAGCACTATACACCGGCCTTACCGGTATCAGCCCGGTTATGGCAGAAGAACTGTGCCATCGGGCCAGTCTTTCTTCTGATATTCCGGCCAATACCATTTCCGAAGATTTTGGCGTTCACCTGTATAAGGTACTGGAACGCTTTACAGAAAGCATCAAAGAGGGTATCTTTACTCCTTGCATTGTATTTCAGGACGATGCTCCGGTGGAATTTTCCGCAGTACCTCTCTCCTGCTACGAGGAACATCCTAAGGAAGGCATGGAAATCAAGAAGTACAGCAGCATTTCTGCTGTTTTAGAGGACTATTACGCCAAGAAAAACCAGATTACCCGCATCCGCCAGAAGTCTGCGGACCTTCGCCGCATTGTAAATACTGCCATCGAACGTGAGGCAAAGAAATATGACCTGCAGACCAAGCAGTTAAAGGATACGGAAAAACGTGAAAACTACAAGGTTTACGGCGAACTTATCACAGCCTACGGTTACAGCGTGGAACCGGGTTCCAAGTCCATGCAGGCATTGAATTACTACACCAACGAAGAAATTACTATTCCGCTGGATGAAACTCTCACTCCAATGGAAAACGCCAAGAAATATTTTGAAAAGTATAACAAGTTAAAGCGAACCCATGAGGCTCTTTCCGTCTACATCAAAGAAACCAAAGAAGCTTTGGACTACATGGAAACTGTCCGCCTTTCTTTAGACTTGGCCCTTACCGAGGACGATTTAAATGCCATCAAGGAAGAGCTTATCGAAAGCGGCTATCTCCGCCGTCATATCGATAAAAACACAAAGAAGAAGCCGCAGAAGGTAAAATTAAAGAATACTCCGCTGCATTACTTATCCAGCGATGGTTTCCACTTATATGTAGGCAAAAACAACCTGCAGAACGACGAGCTGACCTTCCAATTTGCCACCGGCGGCGACTGGTGGTTTCATGCTAAAGGCGTTCCCGGCTCCCACGTTATATTAAAAACCGGCGGTGTCGCTACGGAAGACCTTCCTGACCGTGTATTTGAGGAGGCTGCCGCACTGGCTGCTTACTATTCCAAAGGCCGGGACGGCGAAAAAGTCGAAATCGACTACATTGAAAAGAAACATGTTAAGAAACCTGCCGGCGGCAAACCGGGATTTGTAGTATACTACACCAACTATTCCATGATAGCAACGCCGGATATTTCCGCGATGACATTGCTTGAAGAATAATTCTACTTTTGTAGACCAGCATTTAGAAAGGTAAAGAACCATGATACTTGCAGACCAACACACCCACAGTAATTTTTCTACAGACTCCGAGGCAGCCCCGGAATCCATGGTACAAGGCGCTATAGAAAAAGGCTTAAACCAGCTTACCCTTACCGACCACATGGATTTGGACTACCCGGGAACCACAAAAGAAGACCCGCTCTTTGAGTTTGATGTGGAAAAGTACTTTTCCACTCTCACACCGCTGAAAGAAAAACACAGTGACAAACTATACCTTGGTATCGGTATCGAGTTGGGGCTTCGTCCGGGAAGGGAAGATTTAAACAAGCAGATGAACAAACTTCTTGCTGACTATCCATTCGACTTCGTTTTGGGCTCCGTGCATTTGCTTGATAACGATGACCCATACTACGAAAGCTACTGGCAGGGACGCACCGCAAAGGACATTCTCTGCAAATATTTCAATGACATGCTGACTTCCATTAAGGAATACAATAACTTCGATTCCTTAGGCCATCTGGATTACTTAATCCGTTATATCCCATCTTCCTGCGGAAGAAAAACTTATTCCTACAAAGAATATGCCGAAGTCATTGATGAAATTTTCAAACTCTTAATCACAAAAAATAAAGCCTTGGAAATCAACACCGCCGGCCTGATTAAAGGCCTGCCATGTTTTCATCCAAAGCTCAATGTTTTAAAGCGTTATTTAGAACTCGGCGGAGAACTGCTTACCATCGGTTCCGACGGACATGCTCCGGATAAAATCGCAACGGAGTTTGCAAAGACAGAAGAACTACTGAAATCACTTAATATACCCGGTTATTACGTGTACAAGAAGCGGAAAGCTGAATTTGTAAAATTTTAATAATATTGGCTGTTATCTAACTAAAAATTTAGAGGTGATATACTTCACATGTCCGACCTCTCAAACGATAGTTGTATGGTCAGAACGGACAAACATTTTTGTTTGCTCCGGGCTGAACATGCAACTGTCGGAGGAGGCAGGCGAACACGAAGTATATCACCTCTAAATTTTATTTTAAATAACAATCTATACTTTAAACTACAAATTCAGCTCCACTTCTGCACACGCTAAAGCCACTTCGATAACCTGGTGCATATCATAGTACTTGTACATACCAAGTCTTCCGCCGAAAATAACCTTGTCCTGCTTGTCTGCCAATTCCTTATACTTAGCAAACAGCGCATTGTTCTTTTCGTCGTTCATTGGATAGTAAGGCTCATCGCCCTTATTCCAGGTAGCCGGATACTCACGGGTAATCACGGTCTTTGGATTATAATTGCCGTTCTGGCAGCCAAACTCGAAGTGCTTGTGCTCAATGATTCTGGTGTAAGGCACCTCGTATTCCGTATAGTTTACCACCGCATTGCCCTGATAGTTTTCTTCGTCAAGAAGCTCTGTTTCAAAACGAAGGCTGCGGTATTCCAGTTCTCCGTAGCAGAAATCGAAGTATTCATCCAGCATACCGGTAAATACCACCTTATTTGCAGATGCCAGGAATTCTTCTTTATTCGCAAAGAAATCCGTATTTAAGCGCACTTCCACGCCTTCTAACATATTTTCTACCATCTTGGTGTAACCACCCACAGGAATACCCTGATACAGGTCATTAAAATAGTTATTATCGTACACAAAACGAACCGGCAGACGCTTGATAATAAAGGATGGAAGCTCGGTGGCTCTTCTGCCCCACTGCTTCTCTGTATAGCCTTTAACAAGCTTTTCATAAATGTCACGGCCAATCAGACTGATACCCTGCTCCTCCAAATTCTTAGGTTCGGTAATACCTGCTTCTTTTTTCTGAGCCTCGATTTTAGCCTTTGCCTGGGCAGGAGTTTTTACCTCCGGCCACATTTTGCTGAAGGTATTCATGTTAAACGGCAGATTGTAAAGCTCGTCCTTGTAACGCGCCACCGGTGAATTGGTGTAACGGTTAAACTCCGCAAACTGCTGCACATAATCCCAAACCTTCTTGTTGGAGGTATGGAAAATATGGGCACCGTACTTATGCACATTAATTCCATCCACTTCTTCTGTGTAAATATTTCCGGCAATCTGCGGACGCTTATCGATAACAAGCACCTTTTTGCCTGCTTTTTTTGCCTCATGGGCAAATACGGCACCAAATAAACCGGCACCTACTATTAAATAATCATACATAATATCCTTCTCCTATTGTAAACCTGAATTACTCAGCACCTATGATGGTTCCGCCGCCAACAACAATGTCGCCATCATACAATACCACGGCCTGACCCGGGGTAATGGCACGCTGCGGTTCCTCGAAGGTAACCTTTAATTTATCTTCACCCACCAGCTCAATGACTGCCTTGGCACCTTTATGATTATAACGGATTTTTGCCCATACTTCCATCGGTTCGGTAACCGTTTCGATGGACATAAAATTAAGTCTGTCCGCATAGAGCACCTTGGAAAACAGTTCATCGTTGGAAGCCAGAACCACCTCATTGGTTTCCGGACGAATCTCCTTTACAAACATACGGGAACCGAGGGCAATGCCTAAGCCCTTTCGCTGGCCAACCGTATAATGGATAATACCCTGATGAGGCCCAAGAACCTCCCCCGCTGTATTCACAAAGTTCCCCTTCGGAAACGTTCTACCAGTGTAGTCTTCTATAAATCCTGCATAATCATCGTCCGGAACAAAGCATATTTCCATGCTGTCCGGCTTGTTTGCCACAAGTAAACCGATTTTTTCGGCAATAGCACGAATTTCATCTTTGGAATAAGCGCCCACCGGCATCATCGTATGTGCCAGCTGGTCCTGAGTCAAATTATACAGGGCATAGGTTTGGTCCTTTGCATCTGTAATAGACTTCTGCAGTGCGAATCTTCCGTTTGGCAGCTGCACAATTCTGGAATAATGCCCGGTTGCAATACCGTCGGCACCAATTTCTTTTGCCCGGTGATATAAGGACTCCCATTTCACATACCGGTTACAGGCAATGCATGGGTTTGGCGTTCTGCCTGCCTCATACTCTGCCACAAAATAATCGATAACCGCCTCTTTAAACTCCGAGCGGAAGTTCATTACATAATACGGGATTCCAAGCATGGATGCCACACGTCTTGCGTCTTCCACCGCAGAAAGTCCGCAGCAACCGCCGTTTTCTTCCTGAGTCTCGTTATCTTCTTCCTGCCAGATTTGCATGGTAACACCGATAACCTCATGACCGGCCTCTTTAAGCAGATATGCCGCCACGGAAGAATCTACACCACCGGAAAGTCCGACTACAATTTTTGCCATAGCTTGTCCCTCTTAATATTCTTCAGCTTCTTCCTCTTCATCCTCATGGATGTCACTCTTTGGCTTTTCTAAGCCTTCGATCTTGATACCATGCTTTTCCGCATAGTCCCAAAGAGCCGCATGAATTGCTTCTTCTGCAAGTAAAGAGCAGTGCACCTTTACCGGTGGAAGTCCGTCCAAAGCTTCCATAACTGCCTTGTTGGTAACCTGTAAAGCTTCATAAATAGACTTACCCTTTACAAGCTCCGTTGCCATACTGCTGGTTGCCACAGCTGCGCCACAGCCGAAGGTCTTAAACTTAACATCCTGGATAATCTGATTGTCGTCGATATCCAGATAAATTCTCATAATATCGCCGCACTTTGCGTTGCCAACAGTTCCCACACCGCTGGCATTTTCAATTTCTCCAACATTTCTTGGGTTTGTAAAATGATCCATTACTTTTTCTGTATACATACTTTTGTTCTCCTTCTCACTAAAAGTTATTTATTCTTATTCTGCTTCTTTACAAAGTCCTCATACAATGGGGACATGTTTCTTAAATTTGCTACAATTGCCTTTAACTGGTCGATGGTGAAATCGATTTCTTCCTTGGTGGTTTCTTCAGAAAGAGTTAATCTTAAAGAACCATGGGCAATTTCATGAGGAAGTCCGATAGCAAGCAGTACATGGGACGGGTCCAAAGAACCGGACGTACATGCGGAACCACTGGATGCACAAATGCCCTTCATATCAAGCATGATAAGTAAGGATTCACCTTCGATAAACTGGAAGCTGAAGTTTGCGTTATTCGGAAGTCTTAAAGTTCTGTGACCGTTTAAGCGCACATACGGAATTTCTGCCAGTACGCGGTCAATCATGTAGTCACGAAGCTCTGTTTCCTTTTTAATTTTTGCTTCCATGCCTGCCACAGCGAGTTCTACCGCTTTACCAAAGCCTACGATACCCGGCACATTTTCAGTACCTGCACGGCGCTTTCTTTCCTGACCGCCGCCGTGGATTAAGGAACGGAGTTTTAAGCCCTTCTTGATATACAGGAAACCGATGCCCTTCGGACCGTTCAACTTATGGCCGCTGGCGCTTAACATATCGATATTTTCTGCCACCACATCAATTGGTAACTGACCAAAAGCCTGTACCGCGTCGGTATGGAACAGTACACCGTGTTCCTTGGCAATCTGTCCGATTTTCTTAATTGGCTGAATAGTACCGATTTCGTTATTGGCATACATTACGGAAATAAGTACAGTAGTTGGCTTGATGGAACGCTTTAACTGCTCTAAATCCACCACACCGTTTTCATCCACATCAAGGTAAGTTACCTCACAGCCCTGCTTCTCTAAATATTCACAGGTATGCAAAATGGCATGATGCTCAATCTTTGTAGTAATTAAGTGGTTACCCTTGTCCTTGTAAGCCTCCATGGCAGCCTTTAATGCCCAGTTGTCCGCTTCAGAACCGCCGGCAGTAAAGTAAATATCCTGCGTTGGGGCATTTAATGCCTTTGCAATCTGCTCTCTTGCCTCGGTTACCGCTTCTTTATTTTGAGACGCAAATCCGTACACGCTGGATGGATTACCGAATTTTTCGGTAAAGTAAGGAAGCATGGCCTCCACTACCTCCGGTCTTGTTTTTGTTGTTGCTGCATTATCTAAATAGATAATCTTCTTATTCATGACTATATACCTCCCTTTATGTCTAGCAGCCCGGCTCTACCTGGGTTGCATCACTTTTTACGTTATTGCTCTCTTCCAAGAGCTCGGACAGAAACATGTTATTTACCGTATCATTGATACTATCATTAATACGCTTCCAAACATATTTGGTGACGCAGAAATTGGAAGCGGAACACTCGGTTTCTCCCTCTCCGTCCACAGCGGAGCAATCCACCGGACTTAAACTGCCCTCCAACGCCCTAAGAATTTCTCCAACAGAGATTTCTTCCGGTGCCTTTGCCAACGCATACCCGCCCTGGGCACCTCTGGTGCTTTGCACAATACCTGCTTTTTTTAACTTTGCCACCAGCTGTTCCAAATAGCTGATGGAAATATTTTGACGCTCTGCCACATCGCTTAAAGATACCGGCTCATTTTTTGCATACATAGCCAAATCAATAACCGCCCGCAGACCGTAACGTCCTTTTGTTGTAAGCTTCACTTATATCAACTCCTTTTAATTCCCAGTAAATCAATTCCGACTTTTTTATTTCCTAGTAATTTACTGCGATTTAATATTACTACGAAATATGCTGCTTGTCAACCCTATTGTTAATAATTTATCAATTATTTTTCTTCTATTTTTTTCACTATCTTCATACCATTTGGTAAATGCAGTTTTTCCGCTTAAATCTCGGAGGTTTTATGTTCAAAAGTACACTTGCCAAAGGCACTATTATTCTTACCGCAGCCGGATTTTTAAGCCGTATCTTAGGCTTCTTTTACCGCATCTGGCTCTCCGACCATTTAGGCAGTGAACTCCTTGGTATCTATCAGATGATTTTTCCCATTTCCGGCGTCTGCTATACCATTTATGCCTCAGGAATTCAAACTGCCATATCAAAAATCACTGCAGAGCGAAAGGCTTCAATTTCTGTTTTTTTTCACGGACTGACCCTTTCCCTGTTTTTATCTCTTCTGCTATCTCTTCTGTTGTATGAAGGTGCACCTTTTCTTGCCACCCACTTTTTGTTTGACGAACGGACCATACAACCTTTACGTATTTTAAGCTTTATGTTTCCTTTCGGTGCTGTTACCGCCTGTTGCAACGGATATAATTACGGCAAAAGTAATTCCCGGGGGCCTGCTGTTTCACAGCTGACAGAGCAAGTCATCCGCATTGCCTGTGCCTACTTTATTGTATTTACCTTCCAAGGACTTAACTTTTCCTGTGAGTTGGCAGTACTTGTACTTGTTATCGGAGAAGCCACCTCTGCCCTTGTCAGCATTCTTTCTTTAATCTCCAAGGAATGCAAAGGCAAAAAAATCAGTGCAAAATCCTTACATAAAAGCGGTCTTGCAGACATTACTCTGTTAGCCCTGCCCCTAACCTTCCACCGTCTGATTATCAATCTGCTCCACAGCTTTGAAGCAACATTGGTGCCTTACACCCTGCAACAGTCCGGCATGACCAAGACCATGGCACTCAGTGAATACGGTATTTTAAACGGCATGGCCTTTCCCTTTATTTTCTTCCCTACTGCCCTTACCGGTTCCCTTTCGGTACTGTTGCTTCCGGTGGTATCCAAAGCAAATAAGGAAGAAAACACCGGGTATCTGCATAAAGTTATCCGCATGTCGTTAACCTTTAGCGGGGGCCTTGGTTTTGCATGCACCGCATTTTTCCTTTTGTCCGGTAACTTTCTCGGAAACGCTGTGTTTCATGAGTTAAAAGCCGGAACATACATCTGTATTCTTGCCTGGTTGTGCCCGTTTATGTACTTATCCTCTACTTTGGGGAGCATTTTAAACGGTCTTGGTAAGGTGTATCAGACCTTTACCATTTCTGTTCTCTCTCTGGTAATCAAAATTGGTTGTCTGATGCTTCTTGTCCCAACCCATGGCATGGCGGCATACTTCTTTACCCTGCTGGTAAGCCAGGGATTTACAACGGTTGCAGAAGCTCTTACTCTGCATAAAGCAACAAAAAGCCTCTCAAGTGACTGATAGGTCACCTGTGAGGCTTCTCACATGTTATCTCTTTTCCACAATTTCACCACAGCGGTACGCTGCAATAAGTTTCTTTAAATCTTCAATTCTCTCTTTAATCATCTTGCCCTGGTCGGTATCTCCCACCAGCATACGGTGGTACATCCGCTCTACCGCCTCCTGTCTGGAAACAATATCAATTTCCTTGCTGATGGCCAGCTCCTTGGAAACAAACGGTTCATGGGCCGTTAAAGTAAGACCATAGGAATTGTATACCAAGGTATAACCCGCAATACCTGTTTCCCTGCGGTAGGTCTTGGAAAAACCGCCATCAATAACAATTACCTTGCCACCGCATTTTACCGGGCTTTCTCCCGCCATGCGGTGCACCGGCACATGTCCGTTAATGATATGGGCAGTTTCCACCGAAAGACCAAACTCCGTTAAAATATTGATGGCAGTTTCCGTCTTCTCAATTAACTGATAGTACGGGTTCTTGACCTCTATATAAAGGTCCTTGTCATCAATAAAGTACCGCTCAAAGGTAGACATTTTGCTGCGGCCGTAAATCGGGGAATTCGGCGCATTCCAAAGGTACCACATAATATCGGCGCCCTTGGCCTTTTCTTCCTTATCCTCTGCAAAAAATGCCTTACGCACGTAGCTTTCCAGCATATCATAAAGCTTCTTTCCCTTATGGGTTTCGCCAAACAATGTAACCTCGGTAAAACTGCCGTCCTCATTCATCGGCACACAGCCGTGATACAGGAGATTGTTATTATAAATCTTATAGAGACTGCCCCTGCTTAACAGCAGCTGTACATGACGCTGTAGCTTCTCACAGTGCAGGAAGGAATTTCGTAGACGACGCATAACATCTGCTTCTTCTTCCGTAAGAGCATATGGGTCCGCCGGGTTTATGGTTGGGAAACTCTTATCCAACAGCTCGTACTCCTTGCCTTCCAGCACAATGGTACCCTTTTCATAATCAATCAGATGAAGCAGACAGCGATCCTGCAGTCCAAAATCCTCTCTTGCCCGGGCAATCTGTCCTTCCAGCTTAAACTTAATAATAACAATGGCCTTGTGCATCTTCATGACCATGTCATTTTCTCTGTCAGAAACCTGATTTTTTTCTTTTAATTCAAAACAGGCACAGTCATCTTCAGCATAGGTATCCAACGCAAAGGTTGCCAGTGGCAGCATATTGATACCGTAACCGTCCTCCAAAATGCCTAAGTTTCCGTACTGCACGCTGTTACGGATGACATTAGCAATACATGCCATGTGACCTGCTGCAGCGCCCATCCAGAGAATGTCGTGGTTGCCCCACTGGAAATCCACGGAATGATACCGGCACATACGGTCCATAATCAGGTGTGGTGCCGGACCTCTGTCAAAAATGTCTCCTAAAATATGCAGACGGTCAATAACCAGCTGCTGGATTACCTTTGCCAGAGCAATAATAAACTCCTCGGAATTGCCGATTTCCACAATGGTGTTTACGATAGACTCATAATACGCCTCTTTGTTTAACACCTCGGATTTTTCCGTAATTAGTTCTTCGATAATGTAACCGTAATCCTCCGGCAGGGCTTTGCGCACCTTGCTTCTGGTATACTTGGAGGAAACTACCTTGCACACCTCAATGAGTCGGTACAGGGTAATTTTATACCAGTTGACAATATCCGGCTCTGCCTGCTTTACCAGTTCTATCTTCTGCTTCGGATAGTAAATCAGCGTTGCCAGGGCAGACTTATCCGTATTACTTAAGGTATGCCCAAATACATCGTCAATCTTTTTCCGCACAGCACCGGAACCATTGTGAAGCACATGGGAAAATGCCTCGTATTCTCCGTGGATGTCCGACAAAAAGTGCTCTGTGCCCTTTGGCAGATTCAAAATCGACTGTAAGTTAATAATTTCCGTGGAAGCTTTTCCTATGGTAGGATAAAGCTTTGATAACTGTTCCAAATAACGAAATTCCGTATTATCCATAGTAAACCCCTTTACTGTTTAAATACCTAAATACGTTTCCTTGGTTTCTAACATTGCAAATGCCCGTTGCCGTTCCAAACGCTCCTTTAAAAGCGCTGTGTTGCCCATAACAGACTTTAAATCCGTCACAAGTTCATTTGCCTTGTCTTTTACAAAAATGTGTTCCTGCGGCACGTAGCGCGCATTATGAAGTGTCTCCTTAAATGCAAAAATCAAATGATTATGCAGGAACGCCTTTTCTACCGCAGATACAATCTCCGACTCATGATTGATATCCAGATAAATATCTGCCTGTTCAAATAATTCCTCCAGTACTTTCATCTTCACACCAGGGTACAGACTGACATTTTTATATTGATCCATACTCATAAGCTTGGAAGACATTTCCGTTAAGGCTGCAATTGCAAAATGAACCTCCGGAAGGGCTTCCACAATCTTATTGATTTCGGCAATATTGTCGGAATTGGTACAAATGAGAGCTTCTTTTTTACCCTGATTTTCTTTTTTGAAAGGATATACAAAGCCAAGAGGACTGATAATGTCTGCCGGAGCACCAAGAGCAAGCATTTTTTCGTAAGAATCCCTGCGCTGCACCATTACACGACCCGCACGCTTTGATGTTCCGTTTAATATACTCCGCATATTGCCCGGAATCTCATTATTGATTGGTTCCTGCCAGAATAAAACATCACCCTTTCCGTTGTCACCCAAAAACTGTGAAACAAAGAACGAGGTTGACAAAGTATTGAAGAAAATTCTGTAGTCTGCATAGCCGGCTTTTTCCAGAACATATGCAATATATTCTTTCTTTGTATGGAATATTTTAACCAAGTCACCGTCATTTAAAATAATATCTCCGGTTACGTAGTTTTCCATTACTACTTCTTTTCCATCCGCAGAAAAGAAAGATTTGTTTACTCTCTGTCCTTTCGCATTAAAAATTGTTCTGGCATATAAGGCACCGTAGCGGTTGTAATGGTCACTGAAACAAACTGTTCCCCTTTCATCATACCAGTCTACCACCCTTACCAGACGCTTATGTTTTGGCTCGGAATAAAAGATTTTTGCACGTTCTTTATTTAAATCATGCACACTTCCGCCGCTGTTATTTGCGCTGATTTCCCAATATTCCGGTACCTTAATCTGATTAAAATACAACGGTCTGCCCGGAACACCTTTTGCCTTCTTGAAATCTCCGAGGAAATAGCTGAACACAGAGGTTACGTCCTCCGGCAGAAAGCCATCCTCTTCAATGACAAACACCGGATAGTTTTTTCCTGCCAATTTGAAGGAATTATGAAGCTTTTTGCTGTCATCCCCATAATTGTCCAAAAGTAATATTATATTGTCTTTAACAGTGTTTCCCATCGTTTCTCCACCTCTGTTGTGAGATATTCCTTTGCTTTTTTATAGGAATGCGCATGAAACGCTTCCAAATCGGCTTCTGTAAACAGTTTTACAATACATTCTGCCAACTTTGCAATGCGCTCTTTACTTTCCATTTTATCATGCACCGGAATCTTATAGCCATTCTTTCCCTGGTCCACAAAATTCTTGTTGCCGTAGCGTACATCAAAACCGATAATCGGCAAACCGGCACCGATTGCTTCCATCAAGGTTAATCCGAAGCCTTCACTGGTAGAACCTGCTATATAAGCTTCATAGCTCTGATAAACCTCTGTTAAATCCTGCTGGCCGCATAACTTAATGCAGCCGGTGCAGCCAAGACGCTCAATAGCTTCTTTGATTTTTCCTTCCTCTGCACCATTACCGTAAATATCAAGGGTAATATCAGGAATGGTCTTTCTTGCCTCTGCCACTGCTTCCACAACCCAGTCCACATGCTTTTCCGTTGCCAGACGGGACGCGGTTATTAGGGAATGCGGCCGTCTCTTATACGGATATTTTAACTCTTTTAAACCACCCACCGGAACAGTAATTACGTTCGGAGTAACGCCCAAATATTTCTCAAACTGCTCCCGCATCAGCTGATTCTGGGCATCCGTGGAAGCCAGGTAGAAATCAATTTTGTCGTACTGCGAGAAGGCATATTCATAATAATTGTTCCAAAGAATGTTGGTTTCGTCACTGCTTCCTTCACTGAAATGGTCTGCATGAATCACGATACCCACTTTTGCCGGACGGACATTCATAAGGATTGCCTGTCCGATACCGGTGGTTCTGTCGATAATGACAATATCATCCTTGGTAAGATTTAACTTTGACACCATATAGCCCACAAATTCTTCTTTGGAGCAGAGAATTTTGTCTGGAAACCGGTAGGTTACCACATCATTATCATTAATTTCTTCATAAGCAATACTTCCGTCTTCATTGAAGAAGCGGCGCTGATACATATGTGCCTTATTATCTAACGGTGCATAATACTCGGAATAAATTCTGCAATAGGTAAAATAATCCTTACGGATGAGAAAACCATTGGATACCAGTTCCACACGATGCACTCTGTCTGAGTTCTCATCCACCATATAAACCGTATAAAAATTATTGTTTCCCGGAAAGGTATACTTTGCAGTTTTCCCGTCTCTGGAAAATGTATATTCCGTTGTACCAAAGGTCGCCTCCAGCTGTTTTAAGGTATAGGTTACCGGTGCAATCTTGGTATCTGTAAAAAAAGTATACAGCCACTCTACTTCAGAGTCTAAGAACCCAATGTTCTCCGTCATATGCTGGATATTTTCCCTTGGGAACATATCCGTAAAAATAAATTTTGCCTTTGCTCCGATGGCACGCAACATCTTCGCCCGATACGCCTGCGCATATTCCACACCGCTGCTGGCCCAGCCGATACCTAAGTTAAAGTTGTAAATCATAACAAAATTCCTTTCCGACAGCATACACTGCCAAATGGATAGTTTCTCTTATAGTGATTCAATAACGTCAATCCACTTCTTTTCGATTTTATCATTTAAAAACCGTTCGGCAATCTGATAGGAATGCTCCTGATAAGCCAGAAGCATTTCTTCATCAGAAAACACTTCTACAATACACTTTGCCATATCCGAAATAATTTCTTTTACTCTTTGTGGATTCTGAATATCATCCGGTGAGAATTTGATCAATCTTCCGTTCTTTCCATCCTCAATAAGTACCCGGTTACCGTATCGGGCATCTAAACCTATAACAGCATTTCCTGAGCCAATAGCCTCCATCACAGAAAGTCCCAATGTTTCAAAAACAGAACCCGAAATATAACCCTCATAATTCTTGTACACTTCACTCACATCACAGTGCCCCATGAAGTGGATATATTCTTCTGCGTTATACTGATGTACAAGCTCTTTTAATGCGGATGTAGCTTTTCCTTCTCCATAAATGTCAAGAGTCAGTTCGGGAATCCCCTTTCTGGCTTCTATAACACTTTCAATTACCCAGTCTACCTTTTTACCCGGAACAAGCCTTGACACAGTTACTAAGGAACGCGGTTTCCTAAACTCTTTTGTTCTCTTAATGTCAGCAAGCCCTCCTGCCGGCACTACCTCTATTCTTGGTATTTCTTTTGAAAATTCCAGTAGCTTAGTTCGAATATCTTCTTTTTGTTCCTCTGTGGAGACAATCATCAAATCTATCTTTTCCGAATACTTAAACCAGTAATAATATTCTCTGTTCATATATAAAGAACCGGTATCTTCCCCACGCTCAAAATAATGCCCCGAATGGAATACCACTACTTTTTTTGCTTTTCCTCCATACTGAAACAATGGTTGAACATAGGAATTGAAAGACGGACGTTCTAAAATAACAATATCATCCTCTGATAATTTCAGAGTCTGAATAAACTTATAAAACCATTGGGTTTTACTGTAACTTTGTCCATCCGGATATACATATAGCTCTTCACCGTTTATATCATATAAGCAATCATAAACGTTGGTTCCCTTTTTATCAAAAAAAGAGGTTTTTACCTTCTTTGCATACTTTTTCCCATCTTTTTCCGCTGTCACAAAATGATCTGTGTAAAGCAAACTGTCCCCATACCACTCCGTCAAAATAAGCTTCCCATTATTATGATAATATGAGATTTGGTAAAGGAATTCTTTATTCTCTTTTCGCTCTATGGAAGCCACCAGTTGGTTCTCGTGATATAATCTTAAACTATTTCCTATTTCGACAGTCTTATTGACCTGTAATTTTTCAACCAGCTCCTGCAATTTATCAGACACTTTAATATTTCCTGCAAAATTGTAATTTCCTGTCATGAATAATTGTGCACAAAGCATTTCTTCCACACAAATCCCCAGATTATGATAGACCAAAAGTTCGCGATAAGTGGGAACTGTGTCAAATATGTACTTAACAGTATGCTTTGTTTTTCTGAGATATCTGCTTCTGACCCCTTGTGCTGTATCAAGGCCACCGGTATAATATCCAACTAAAAGATTAAATACATATATCGCCATCTGTTTCCTCACTTACCTCTTTTATTAATACACTTTCCGAATCATACATAGCCGCCACATGCCCCTGCTCAAATAAAGTAATTACACCATTGCTGGAATTCTTACTTGCTACCAGCTTACGCTGTGAAGTATAGTATTCCTTCATTCGACTGCTTCCATCTGAATTCAGATACTCCGTACAATATGCATAACCATACTTTCCGTAGTAATCAATTTTGTATACAGTTCCGGTAGTTGTAATCCACTCTACTCTTTGTACATAACGTTTTTCAGAAGGAGCTTTAAAATATATGATTGCTTTCTTTTCTCCCATATCGGTCACTGCACCATTATATCCATCCACTCGAATGTCCCAATACTCCGGTACAGGTAAAAATACATAATACAAATCTTTCTCTTCTAACAAACGAAACTCTTGTCGGTCAATAAGATATTGATATACCGATTCTGCTTCCATCAATAGCATCCTCCCTACGGATAAAGTATTTTCATATTCCCGTCTTTGTCCCAAGAAACAGTACTAAGTAAAATATTCCGAACCATGTTTCTTTGGATTGTTTTCTCCATCTTTCGAAATGACAGTAACGCTTCCTTCTGGTATTCATATATTGGGTTTCTCTGCGCTGTAGACCGTCCCGCAACTGCATACTGCAACTGCTGTAAATAATCCACTTGCTCGATCCATGCCTCATCAATTGCCTGCAAAGTTGCTACCCTCATGAATTCACCCATGACCGTTTCACTGCCAAGTTTGTTTTCCTGTTCTCTCAAGCCGTCAACTACCAAATCCCTAAGATAACGTAGCATTTCTGTTTTATCAGTACACGAACATTCAAAAAATTCTTTATCCAAACGGTAAGACAAATTATCCAATATATATCTTCTTATCGTCTGTTCCGTCAATTCCGATTTCTCATTTAGAAAACAATTGATGTTCTCCCCTGCAACCTGAAGAATTTTCTTCATTTCCAATTCCTCACCATCCATCATACGATCCCTGGTAGCATAAATTAACGAACGTTGACGCTGTAAAACCTGATCGTAATCCATTGCGGTTTGCCTGGAATTAATAGCTTTCTCTTCATTTATCTTCTGAGCTGTATTGATTATTTTTCTGAGTTTTCTCTTGCGGATTTTCAAATTCTTTTTTTCATACTTTTCTTTTTTTATCACTCCGCTATTCTTGACTACTTCATCTTCAAGTGAAACAAAGAATCTGCTAAAACCAGGATCTCCTTGACGTCCTGCACGTCCTCTTGCCTGGCGCTCCTGCCGCGTATTTACCATTCTTCCGATGCCAATAACTGCTAGTCCTCCCAATTCTTTTACGCCTTTGCCTAACCGAATATCAGTACCGCGTCCTGCCATACCTGTGGCGACTGTTACAGCATTTAGCTGTCCTGCTTCTTTAATAATCTCCGCCTCCCAAAAGGCATTATTTGCATTTAACACACTATGCGGAATCTGCATTTCCATTAACATCTTAGAAACCAATTCTGTCTCTCCAATGGTCGAAACCACAATCAGCAATGGTTGACCGGTGGAATGAACCTCTGCGATAGTATTCATAGCGGCACTAAGCTGCTGTCTACTGTTTTTAAAATAAAAATCATCTAAATCTTTTCTCATCAACGGACGATTCGGAGGTATTACCACCATTTTAACACCATATAAAGAACTAAGTTCCTCCTCTGCATCAGAAATAGTTCCGCTCATGCCGGACATTTTCGGAAACAGCCGGAATAAATTTTGATATGTAATAGATGCCATCGAACGATTTTCTCTGGATACTTCCAGCTTTTCTTTTTGTTCAATAGCCTGATGTTGTCCACCACGCAGTTTAACTCCTGACATTGCTCGACCGGAGCCATTATCTAAAAGTTGCAGTTCCTGTTTATTATTAACTACATAATCTTTTTCGGGTTCAAACAAAACATGAGCCCTAAGAGCCAATGTTACATGGCGATTAATTTCAAAAAATTCCTCTCCATAAAAATTATCAATACCGAAATAGGTCTCTGCGTATCTTATTCCATCTTCTGTTAACCATACCTTTTGATCTTCATGCTCATAATCTCTTCCTTCTACAAGCGTAGTAACAAAGAAATCTGCCATCTCATACAAATTTGACTGTACTCTTGGAAAACCAGAAATAACCAACGGAGTCTGAGCACTATCTAAAAGCACAGAATCTGCCTCATCTAAAATACAGTAATATAACTCGCGTAAAAAACGATCCTCCGCTGATGTAACTAAATTATTCAGTAAATAATCAAATCCAAATGTTCCATGTGTAGTATATACAATATCTGCTGCATAAACCTTTTTTTTATCTTCGTTTGAAAACTGCTCCTCTTCTCTGGCTCTGACACCTGCAGCTATGGTAAGTCCCATAAAGTTATATACCTGTCCCATTTCTTCGGCATCGCGCAGTACCAGATAAGAGTTACTGGTCATTAAAATAGTACTCTTTCCGGTTAAGGCATTCAGATAAAGCGGCATCGTTGCAACCAGTGTTTTCCCTTCGCCGGTGTTCATTTCCACTAATTTTCCTTGATGCATAGCAATAGCACCTAATACCTGAACATCATAAGGAGCTTTTCCCAAGATACGATAGTCCGCCTCGCAAACAGCAGCAAAAGCCTCCGGCAAAAGTGAATCCAAACTTTCTCCATTTCTAAGGCGTTCTTTAAACTGTATTGTCAGCCCGGAAAGCTCCTCATCCGACAGAGATGCCATATAATCTTTATTGCTTCTTACTTTTTTTAATTCTCTTCTTAAATTTTTTATTGTTTTCTTCTGTCCCATGAAGCACTTCCTGTATTATCACCGAGTGAAAATGAAAATTTGTAACACCACCATTAATCAGCTGAAGCCGATAGCTGTACGTCTTCAACGGACACCGGAATAGAGTTTCCTTATCACGCAACGTAAGACTTCCTGCCTCTACACCATATCTGTCATAGTAAACCAACCGGCCGAGACAGGTTTCATTTTCATTTGTGACAATATTTAATGTGATTTGGTATTCCGTTTCTCCGTCAATAATCGGCAACGTTGGCTCAATCTTCTGCATTTGAAAATTAGTCTTAGAATACCATTGCTTAATAATTGTTCCGGGTGGCATTAGTAAATTCTGGAATTCTACGTCATCCTTTTTATGAAAAGTAATTTTTGAACCGTATAAATAGGTATCAGAAGCATATTCACTCCAATATACTATCCATTTTTCTCCCAGCATTTACTGCTCCGCCTTTCTTCCAAAATCTTCCCTCAGAATCATATCATACTGATTCTTAAACCATGCGTTAATTGCAAATGACTCGTCATTATGCCTGCCATGGATTCCTTTTCCATATACTTTTACTCCATTTGACTTTAAATGACTTATTAACGTATTATATGCTGTGGAATCATAATCATCCTCTATCATATAAGACACAACAAAACGTGAATTACTCCAATCAGTCGAATCAAATTTATCCCAAAAACGATGATTCAAGCGTTGGATTGCATTCTCGTCACTTCCACCGGAAATAAATTCCAAAACATCTAACGAAGTCGGAAAACCTCCCGGACGATGCAGGCGCTCATTTTTTGCCACATCTCCAATACTTGCCAACGGTTTACCCAAAATCATTGCATACGGTTGGATGTCACAACCATAATACATGGCACCAAATGTACCCATAGAAAGACCCGATAAAATAACCTGTTCTCTGGTAAATCCAAGCCTTTTCATATGTTTACTAATTATATTTATTAGTTCTTTTTCATACTCCTCAGAACCCATATAAAAACTTCCGCCATGTAGTCTTGGTTCACCAATCAGTAAAAACGGACACCCCATTTTACGCATCATGTAATAACCTTCAAATCCCTGCTGAGTCTTATATCCCGAAAAATATACATTTAACGGCGGTTTTAAATCACCGGGATCAAAATAATAAAAAATCTCTTCTCTTTCTGAAGTTACAGAACGCTGCCCTCCCGGTAAAAACAAACCGTGACCTCTTCTGGAATATCGGTCGTTGAGTGCGATAATCTGCAGGTTGCCTTGTCCCTTTGCTAAAAGTGAAACAAACACTGGTCCTGTGGCAAGCTGATTATCTAAAATAACGGTATTTTCCAGTTCCTGTTCCGTAAAAAACCATGTCTGCTGGACCTGTGAAATAGTTCCCCGTACAAACTGAGTAACAGATAGTGCAATCTCCACTTGTGGATCCTTTTTGTATTCCAGCCAAAGGTCTATCGCTTGCCCTTCCATAATCGGAATATTATTCCGCCAGAAAGCAATCTGGCTCAATTCTTCACCAAAATCACCAGTTACATTAACGCTGTAATTTCCAATCCATTCTACACTTCCTGAAAATCCCTGAGCAATTGCCAGATTTTGAAATCTGAATTTTTCTCCATATGGCTTTGAAAAATAATTTCTAACCTCTTTGTCTAAAAAGTCCTGTACTTTTTCCCTGGAAAGGCGTTTTCCATTTTTACGAGAATAATACTCCTGTAACCCTTCATTCCAAATCTCACGGTCTGTCACATACAGAGTATATGCTTTCGTTGCTTGACAAAGCGGCATAATCTCTTCATCAAGAAGCACCCTGTCTACAAAAACAAGGTCATAGGGAGACTTTGGTACCTCAGAAAACACATCCTTCGCAAATATAAAATCCACATAATCCGGCACCTTGTAGCACTTTCTCCAATCTTCAGTTCCCAGCTGTAATACCCGAATCACGTCCGACAAAATTAATAACCTCTTTCCATTTATCAATTAAAATATCTGTGGTATATTTTTTACTAAGTTCATATGCATACATCATTGCTTCATTCCAATTTTTTAAATCGTCCAGATAATAAGCAACTGCGCCACCAAGCATAGCAGGATTTTTGAGAATCAGACCGTTATTACCATCTTCAATGAACTGTGAATCCCGATATACGATTTGCGGAATCCCCATGCTTATTCCCATGATTCGTAAGTATAAATCAGCCGATGTTCTCATATCTACCACAATCCGCTGTTCCCGAACGCATTTACTCACAGAGAGCTCATCTACACATTGTTCAACAAAAAAACGTACCGGAATACTTTCTTCTCCATCCAAATAGTTCTCCCTTATTTGGTTTTGTTCCTGCATTTCTGCCCATCCTTCTTCTAATCCTGCCTTTTTCAAACACAGTCTGGTCTGCTCTAACAATTGCCTTTTACGACCAAGATCAGCTATTCTGGTAAACAGATGCACCTGTGCATTTTCATTAATTGGAAGATATTCACCCAGGCGCTGTATTACCTCTTCAAACCAGACTTCATCCAATCCATCTACCGGAACCAGTATTTTCTGTACATTAAGTTGTTGACTGATTCCTAAATCAACACGAGAATCAAATGGAGTAATATCTGTAATATTTGTAAGTTTTCTTTCCACTCTACGTTGAATTCGTTTCAAAGTATCTTGGGAATCGGCTATGATGTATTTTGCCTGCTTTATCATAGGGAGCACCTGATCCATACAATTTTTAATATCATATCGTTCACCATAAAAAGACAATATCATCTTCTTATTTTTTAATGCTTCCTGCAGCATATTCTTATGTAACTCATGAACAGCCACGCAAAACATATCCTGTTTATCAGTCAAGGCAAGATAAGAAATAAATACCTCTTGAATAACTTCATCAATACATTTGTAGGAATATTTTTGAAAACTCTTTATCTGCTCCGTTTCCTGATACTGTAAAAGATAAGTAGGACACTTTGGATTTACCTCAACATGCCCATCCGAAAAAAACTCTCGTAGCTTCCATACACCTGTATCGGTTAAATAATCTTGATAGCTGGGTATCTCATTTTCATATACAATTGTTCCCGATACAAAACCTCTATCATCATAAATATTTCTGCGATACAGTAAACCATTCTGATAGATATCAACTTGAATCGGATTTCCATCTTCACCAAATTCCACCTGGGCATATTTTTCTCCACGTAACATGGCAATCATGGCAAATGGTGAATATACAAACTCAATATGTTCCGGCCAGCTTAAATTATGAAAAGAAAACATTCGAATTTTTTTTCTTCGAACCTCCTGAATTGCATCAAAGCAAGACCAGTACGGAGCATGAAACGCACTCTGCCGGTGAAGAAAATGTCGAAAATTCGGGGCATAACTAAGTAACACAATTTGAAACGGATATACCTGACTGCGGTGAAACAACTGAATGTGCTTTACCGTATCATCGAACTCTGTTTTCATTCTTCGACGATACCAATACTGCTCATTTTCACACCATTTATCCTGCTGATACCAGGCGGGAATAAAGTAAATCATAGTTCCTCCTAAAGAAACGGTTCATATCCTTCTAAATCTCTTACTGCTGCAAATTCCCTGAAAATATTACATACAATACCAACTAAAAACATAGCGGAAGAAGGAAGCGCAGCCAAGGAACCTTCCATATACCCTTGCATTTGTAATATTAAAGGCAATGCAAGACAAGCTGCCATCATTGTAGCGCTTAAGAAGGATAACCGATTAATCGTTTTTGATAAATATCTTTTCGTGTCTTTTCCTGCGTGTATGTTTACAATACTGTCGCCATTCTTTAAAAACTGTTCCGTTGTTTCCTGAGGACTCAAGAAAACTCTGGAAAAAACCATAGATAAAATATATAGTCCAAGAACATACATACAAATTCCAAACGGCTTGTTTAAAACCATGTTTTCACTCCACCAGAGCCAGGTTGAATGTTCCGGAACAAACCAGCCGACAAATTCCACAATAAGCTTCATCAAGGTAAAAACCGCCATAGAAAACATCGCCGGCATAACACCGATAGGATTCATTTTTATAGCCAGGTAGTTTTTGTCTGCATAGATATTATGGATAGATACACGTTGCAGAGGAATCCGCTTTTCCGTATTCTCAAAAATTGCCATTACAGAAACCGACATCAAAGTTAATAATAAAGCAACCAACATCTGATTTGATGTATGTCCTTTTAAGTTGGTGGTAAAGCTGTCAAACAAATTGATGAAAATAAGCGCTGACTGACCACCAATACCGTATCTTTTATTACGGTCAGAAAGCCAGATAATCAGCATTGCACCGGCAACCATTTCCATTCCGGCAATACACTGTGCTACCAACAACTGTTCTCCGCTTACTTTAAAATGAAGCTTCGGGACCTGTATCACAGCCATAAAAACAGCTAATAGCAATGTAGTTTGCACTGTAAATTGGTTCTTTTTTTGGGGTGTAATTCTTGCTTTGGCTTCAGAACTCTTGAGAGCAATAATCAACTGGGATGCAACACTTGAAACCATATACGGAGATATTCCGAGGGCAAATAAGGAAAACTGATATCTATCGCCGCGGATGGCCTGCAACAATACTTCCTCCGCAGAAATCGCAACATCCGCATAAGCTTCCACATCAATCATATACAACGGCAGACTTTTTCCGATAATATAGGCGACAACCGTAAACAGCATAAAAAGTACTTTATAAAGCATTAAATTTTCTTTTTGAAACCCATACTTCAATGTTTTATCCTGCCTTGTGATGATAGTAAATAAGTGACCACCTATAATCAAGTGGTCACTTATTATTTTACCATTATTTTAACTATATTGTCTACAGAAAAATGCTATTCCTTACTTGCGATACATCTGTCTTCTAATCTTCTCCGCTTTCTTTTCAGCATTTTTCTTTCTGATATGTGCAATTCTATCAACGATAACAGCAAGTAAAGCGATTAATCCGGCCGGCAGATACCATTTAACAGCAGCCGCATCCTCAGCATCCATAGTTACACCGAATGCTAACGGAACCTTTTCATCCTCTAATTCTGTTAAATCATCTTCATCAATTACACCAAGCGGAACCTCTTCATCTTCCACTTCTGTAAATCTATTTACTGTCTCATCAGACAATTCGGATTCATCGATAGTTCCGGTCTCGCTTGCTGCTGCAGATTCGCTTTCTGATACAATTTCACTTGTTGCTTCACTTGCTTCAGTGCTTGCAGCCACAGATTCACTTGCTGCCACAGACAACTGTTCCGATACGGATTCACTTGTTGCTGCAGACTGACTGGTTACTGCCGAAAGGCTTGCAGCTATAGATTCACTTGTTGCTGCAGACTGAACATCTTTCTCCTTTTGACTGGTAACAGAATCCGCTTTCTGTCTTTCGCTTTCAGACGCATATTCACTTGCTGCTACAGACAAGCTTGTTTCCACAGACTGGCTGGTAGATGCATATTCACTTGTTGCTGCAGACATACTTGCATCTACAGACTGACTTACAGATGTATATTCACTTACTGCTGCGGATTCACTGGCAGCTACGGAGGCAGACTGACTTGCCACATCGGAAGTATTTATAGTCGGAATAATTACCGGAGCAACTGTTGGAGCAACTGTTGGCATTGGGGTTGCCGTTGGCGCTACCGTTGGAGCAACTGTTGGTGCCGGGGTGGCTGTTGGTGCTACCGTTGGAGCAACTGTTGGTGTCGGGGTGGCTGTTGGTGCTACCGTTGGAGCAACTGTTGGTGCCGGGGTGGCTGTTGGTGCTATCGTTGGGGCCACTGTTGGTGCCGGGGTGGCTGTTGGTGCTATCGTTGGGGCCACTGTTGGCGTTGGAGTTGCCGTTGGCGCTACTGTTGGCGCCGGACTCGGAGTTGGCGTTGCTGTTGGCTTGGCAATATTCTCAATCTCTTCTTCTTTATCCTCAAACCAATCTTCTGCTTCTTGCTTTCCTTCCTCATTACCGGTTGAATTATAATATGAAATTAATGCACTCCATGCATCCCAAAAGACACTGGAATCCCATCTCAAGCAAGCATATAACAAATATTTTGCTAAAACATAAGCATCATTTCCCCAGAAATTTCCGTTATAATAATATGGCGAACCGGAGTTTTCAGCCACTGTGTTTTTTGTTTTAGATGATGTTACAGCTGAAGTATCTGTTTCGGAAGCAGAATCATCAGCATCTGTTTCTGTAAGTTCCACCTGATAAGTTTCAGATGCAGCGTATTCTTCTATGCTGCTTTCACTACTCTGCTGTTCTGCATATTCCTGTGCATAAATCACATCTGCTTCACCAAACGCAGCCACTCCGCCAAGAGCAATACCGGCGCCGGCAAGACCTTTTAAGGCATTGTTTACTCCCTTCTCCATATACATTTCTCCGTAGTATAATCAATTTCGCTTGATTACTTCATTTACATATATTAAGCATATGTAAGCATACTTATAAGACCCCATCTTCACAGTAGCACTATTCTTTCAGCTTGTCAACACAGAAAACAACAATTAACTCTTTGTTTATCAAAATAAAATAAGTGACCACCTGAAACCAAGTGGTCACTTATTATTCTTTATATTATTTCAGCTATATTACGTCTACTGAAAAATTACTTTTCTTCGGTCTCATTTACAGATTCCTTAGCTTCTTCAGTTGCCTTCTTCATAGCTTTTTTCTTATCATATGCAATCTTGCCACCGGTTACAGCTGCAATCAATGCAAGAATCCACCAATACCAGGTCTTCTGACCTTCGCCTTCACCGCCGTTCATCTTAACACCGCCGGCTAAAGGAACATCCTCATCTTCTAAGTCTACCAGGTCTTCATCATCGATAACGCCGAGAGGAACGTCCTCATCTTCGATTTCGGTAACATCGCCCGGCTGACCACCAAGAGGAACATCCTCATCGTCAATTTCGGTAAACTGGTCTGCTGCTTCGCTTGCTGCTGCGGATTCGCTTGCGCTTTCGCTCTCGCTTGCCGCTGTGCTTGCTTCTGTGGATGCTGCTTCACTTGCTGCAGTGGATGCTGCTTCACTTGCTGCAGTAGATGCCGCTTCACTTGCTGCAGTGGATGCTGCTTCACTTGCTGCAGTGGATGCTGCTTCACTTGCTGCAGTGGATGCTGCTTCGCTTGCTGCAGTGGATGCTGCTTCGCTTGCTGCAGCGGATGCTGCTTCACTTGCTGCAGTGGATGCTGCTTCACTTGCCGCAGTGGATGCTGCTTCACTTGCTGCAGTGGATGCTGCTTCACTTGCTGCAGTAGATGCCGCTTCGCTTGCTGCAGTAGATGCTGCTTCACTTGCTGCAGTGGATGCCGCTTCACTTGCTGCAGTGGATGCTGCTTCACTTGCCGCAGTGGATGCTGCTTCACTTGCTGCAGTGGATGCTGCTTCACTTGCCGCAGTGGATGCTGCTTCACTTGCTGCAGTGGATGCTGCTTCACTTGCTGCAGTAGATGCCGCTTCGCTTGCTGCAGTGGATGCTGCTTCGCTTGCTGCGGTAGATGCTGCTTCGCTTGCTACGGTAGATGCTGTTTCGCTTGCTGCAACGCTTGCCCAGTAGCTGTTTGTTTCACTAGCTGCAACGCTTGCCCAGTAGCTGTTTGTTTCACTAGCTGCAACACTTGCTCTATAGCTATCTGCTTCACTTGCTGCTGCAGATGCCTGCTGACTTGCCCAAGCACTAGCGCGTTCACTTGCCGCAGTGCTTTCACCGGCACTTACTAAAGCACTGGTACTATCATATTCACTAATTGCAGTACTCTGGCTAGATTCATTAGCCGCATTACTAGCCGCTGTAGACGCTGCTTCACTTGCTGCCGTACTAGCTTCTGCGGATGCTGCTTGGCTAGCAGAGGTGCTTGCATCCTGACTTGCCTGATTGCTTGCATTTCTGTCTGCTTCGCTATTTGCAAGACTATCTGCAGTGCTATCAGCTGTGCTGTTTGCGAGGCTGTCTGCAGTACTGTCCGCAAGACTTTCTGCGGTGCTATCCTTTAAGTTATCAGCCGCACTATCTGCTGTGCTATCTGCAAGGCTGTCTGCGGTACTGTCTGCTAAACTATCCGCTGTGCTATCTGCTAAGCTGTCTGCGGTACTATCTGCTAAATTGTCAGCTGCACTATCCGCGGTGCTGTCTGCTAAACTTTCAGCTGTGCTATCTGCTAAGCTGTCTGCGGTACTGTCTGCAAGACTTTCTGCGGTACTATCTGCTAAGTTGTCAGCTGCACTATCCGCGGTGCTGTCTGCTAAACTATCAGCTGTGCTATCTGCTAAGCTGTCTGCGGTACTATCTGCTAAGTTGTCAGCTGCACTATCCGCGGTGCTGTCTGCTAAACTATCAGCTGTGCTATCTGCTAAACTATCAGCTGTGCTATCTGCTAAGCTATCTGCTGTACTGTCTGTAAGACTTTCTGCAGTACTATCAGCTAAGTTGTCAGCTGCACTATCCGCAGTGCTATCTGCCAAACTGTCTGCGGTACTGTCTGTAAGACTGTCTGCTGTGCTATCTGCTAAGCTATCCGCTGTGCTATCTGCTAAACTATCCACAGTGCTGTCTGCCAAACTGTCTGCTGTGCTATCTGCAAGGCTATCTGCGGAACTGTCTGCCAAGCTGTCTGCTGTGCTATCTGCTAAACTATCAGCTGTGCTATCTGCTAAACTATCCACAGTGCTGTCTGCTAAACTATCAGCTGTGCTATCTGCTAAACTGTCTGCTGTGCTGTCAGCCAAACTGTCTGCTGTGCTGTCAGCCAAACTGTCTGCTGTGCTGTCAGCTAAGCTGTCTGCGGTACTATCTGCTAAGTTGTCAGCCGCACTATCCGCTGTGCTATCTGCTAAGCTATCTGCTGTGCTATCTGCTAAACTATCCTCAGTGCTGTCAGCCAAACTGTCTGCTGTGCTGTCAGCTAAGCTGTCTGCGGTACTATCTGCTAAGTTGTCAGCCGCACTATCCGCTGTGCTGTCTGCTAAACTATCAGCTGTGCTATCTGCAAGGCTATCTGCGGTACTATCTGCCAAGCTATCTGCGGTACTATCTTCCAAGCTGTCTGCTGTGCTATCTGCTAAACTATCAGCAGTGCTGTCAGCCAAACTGTCTGCGGTGCTATCTGCAAGGCTATCTGCGGTACTGTCTGCCAAACTGTCTGCGGTACTATCCGCAAGGCTGTCCGCTGTACTATCTGCTAAACTATCAGCTGTACTGTCTGTAAGACTGTCTGCGGTACTATCTGCCAAACTGTCTGCGGTACTGTCTGCTAAACTATCAGCTGTACTATCTGTAAGACTGTCTGCAGTACTGTCTGCCAAACTGTCTGCGGTACTATCCGCAAGGCTGTCCGCTGTACTATCTGCTAAACTATCAGCTGTACTGTCTGTAAGACTGTCTGCGGTACTATCTGCAAGGCTATCTGCGGTACTGTCTGCCAAACTGTCTGCTGTGCTATCTGCTAAACTATCAGCTGTGCTATCTGCCAAGCTATCTACGGTACTGTCTGCAAGGCTGTCTGCGGTACTATCTGCCAAACTGTCTGCAGTGCTATCCGCAAGGCTGTCTGCGGTACTATCTGCCAAACTGTCTGCAGTGCTATCCGCAAGGCTGTCTGCGGTACTATCTGCCAAACTGTCTGCAGTGCTATCAGCCAAACTGTCTGCTGTGCTATCAGCCAAACTATCCGCTGTGCTATCTGCCAAGCTATCCGCAGTGCTGTCTGCCAAACTATCAGCTGTGCTATCTGCCAAGCTATCTGCAGTACTGTCTGCTAAACTATCAGCTGTACTGTCAGCCAAACTGTCTGCTGTGCTATCTGCTAAACTATCCGCTGTACTGTCAGCCAAACTATCAGCTGTGCTATCTGCCAAGCTATCTGCAGTACTGTCTGCTAAACTATCAGCTGTACTGTCAGCCAAACTATCAGCTGTGCTATCTGCCAAGCTATCTACGGTACTGTCTGCAAGGCTGTCTGCGGTACTATCTGCCAAACTGTCTGCAGTGCTATCCGCAAGGCTGTCTGCGGTACTATCTGCTAAACTATCAGCTGTGCTATCTGCCAAGCTATCTGCAGTACTGTCTGCTAAACTATCAGCTGTACTGTCAGCCAAACTGTCTGCTGTGCTATCTGCTAAACTATCCGCTGTGCTGTCTGCTAAACTATCAGCTGTGCTATCTGCCAAGCTATCTGCAGTACTGTCTGCTAAACTATCAGCTGTACTGTCAGCCAAACTGTCTGCTGTGCTATCTGCAAGGCTATCCGCGGTGCTGTCTGCTAAACTATCAGCTGTGCTATCTGCAAGGCTATCTGCGGTACTGTCTGTTAAACTGTCTGCGGTGCTGTCTGCTAAACTATCAGCTGTACTGTCTGTAAGACTGTCTGCAGTACTGTCTGCCAAACTGTCTGCTGTGCTATCTGTAAGACTGTCTGCAGTACTGTCTGCCAAACTGTCTGCAGTGCTATCCGCAAGGCTGTCCGCTGTACTATCTGCTAAACTGTCCGCTGTACTTTCAACTAAGCTCTGGCTATCTGCTGTGCTTTCCACTAAACTAAATTTCTCAGAGTAACTATCAATCGTACTTTCAACCAAGCTATCCGAATTTGCAATAGATGCCTGGCTTCCTTCAAATGCGTCTTGTTCATCGGATGCAGTTTGTTCATTTAAAACTACATTCTCAATTTGTTTATATTTATTTTCCCCAGATAATAATGTATAAGAAAATTCATCAACATTCCAATCCTTATCTCCCCAGGAATTAAATACGCCAAAGGAAGCATTATTACCGTCAAGTGTCGAAGCATCCAGGAAATATCTGGTTCCATTAATTTGGACAGCCTCCCAGCCTTCTCTCCAGAAAGATGCACCTACTTTACCCTCATAATTTACAGTAGCAGTCTTTCCATTTCCCAAATTGATACTAACAACCTGCCAATATCCATTTTCATCTACTAAACACAATTTACCATCAATGAAAACCTTGTTTCCGTAATTTGGATTATAGTCAATATGTGTAGCTATAGATACAATCTTTCCATTTCCATTCAGATAAAAGCCATCAAAACTAATTCCGGAAATTACACCGTTCGGGTTTTTAGCTAAATTACTATTATCGGCTGTTAATATATTTCCAGCATTCAGAGTAACACTGTCAGCACCGTTATTATAATAGTAAGTGTATGTACCATTTTTTACCACAAGAAAATCGCCACTTTCATCAACAGTGTATACATCTCCCTGTGTCTCATTTAACAATACATCCGCCGTTTCAGAACCATACACCTCAACAGCACTTGTATACGCTGCTTGGGACTCTTTTATGTATTCAGACTCTGCAGTACTATTAGCTAAGCTGTTCTTATATGCAGTAGAAACATACTCCAATGCTTCTTTTTCATCATTCGTCAACTCGGAGTTAGCCGCAAGGCTGGCATACATGTCTTCAAGGTCATATTCTTCTGCATTATTTTGGCTTGTTACATCCTCCAACTCAGAAGCATATACCACGTCCATCTCCCCGAAGGCAGCTGCACCACCCAGCGCAACACCTGCACCGGCAACACCCTTTAAAATGTCGTTGACTTTCTTCTTCATTCTTTGTTCCTCCACATTCAAATTTATCCAATTTTGTTCACTTTACTGCTTTACCATGATGCATTGTATAGTCATAGACACACTAATAATTATACTAATAAAAATACTATCATTTTCAACTTTTTGTGTCAATGCTTTTACATATAATCTGACTTACAAAATTTTCGGAGTTTTCGTAAACTTTTTTTGTGCAATATGACCAAAAAAAGAAAAGCCGTTACAAAGCTTCTAAAACGAAACTCCTAACGGCTTTACTATTCTATTTACCACTCATACGGTGTTTTCTGATATACATAATAATTTACCCAGTTGGTGTACAGGGTGTTGGCATGGGCTCTCCAAAGCATCAACGGCTTTTCCTCACTGTTATCGTTCGGATAATAGTTAACCGGAAGCGCCGGATTGATACCCTTGTTCACATCACGCTTATATTCTTTATCCAGGGTCACACGGTCATACTCCGGATGGCCAAGTACAAAGATGTTCTTGCCCTCTTCTGCCAGCACAAGGAAAATTCCTGCTTCCTTGGAATCCGCTAAAACCTGTAACTTTTCATTGGCAAGAATGTCTTCCTTGGACATTTCGGTATAACGGGAATGCGGTGCATAAAACACATCATCAAATCCACGTACCAAAGGTTCTCTTCTGTGATACACCTCATGACGGTATACGCCGGAAAGCTTTTCGGACAAATCCAGCTTACGCACACCGTAGTGGTGATATAAACCGGCCTGGGCACCCCAGCAGATATGCAGGGTGGAGGTTACGTTGGTTTCGGACCAGTCCATAATCTGCTTTAACTCTTCCCAGTAAGCCACATCTTCAAAATTCATGGTTTCCACCGGTGCACCGGTAATAATCAGGCCATCAAACTTCTGGTCCTTTACATCTTCATAGGTCAGATAAAAAGTATCCAGATGACTGGTGGCAGTATTCTTTCCAACGTAAGTTACAGTAGTTAAGAATGTAACATCCAACTGAAGCGGAGTGTTGGACAGAGAACGCATGAGCTGAACCTCGGTATCCTCCTTTAACGGCATCAGATTTAATATGGCAATCTTTAAAGGACGGATATCCTGGCTCAAAGACCGGTTTTCGTCCATCATGAAGATATTTTCATCTTCTAAAATTTTCTTTGCAGGTAAATCGTTCTGTACTCTGATTGGCATTATTTTTTTCCTTTCGAATCATTATCTCTTCCCTATATTATACACATTTATTGCACCATGGCAAGAAATTCTTCTTCTGTGATAATCGGAATACCAAGTTCCTTGGCGGTTTTGTTTTTGGACGAGGAGGACATGTTGTCATTATTAATAAGATAGTCTGTATTCTTGCTGACGCTGCCGGCCACCTTACCGCCCCGTTCCTCAATATAAGCTTTTAATTCATTGCGGTTTTTAAACTGAAAAACACTTCCGGTGACTACGAAGGTTTTGCCCTCCAGCGTTGCCTCCGTTGTGTTTTCTGCCTTTTCTAACCGAATTTCTACCAGAATATGATCCAGCTGCTGCTGGTTTTCTTCCTTAGCAAAATAATCCACGTAGCCTCTCGCCATCACATCACCGATACCGTTAATTTCCGTCAGCTCTTCCACGGTTGCATGACGGATTTTCTCCATATCCGCATCAAACGCTTTGGTAATCAGCTTTGCAGTAGCCACACCAATGTTTGGAATACCGATGGAATACAGCAAACGTTCTGCAGTTGTGGTTCTGGCCTTATCAATAGATGCAGTCAGGTTCTCATAAGACTTCTCACCAAAGCCTTCCATGTTTACAATAGCATCCTTATGTCTTGCCAGCTTAAACAAATCCGCCGGCTCTTTAAGAAAGCCCTCGTTAATCCACTTTTCCATGGTTGCCTCGGAAAGACCTTCCATGTTCATGGCATCCCGGCTGACAAACAGGCTGAAGGATTTAATTTTCTTTGCCAGGCAATCCGGATTCATACAATACAATACTTTTACATCGCCTTCGGTAGAAATCCTGGTTTCCCTGCCGCACACCGGACATTCACATGGCGGTGTCGCTGTACCGCTCTTTGTATGGTTTACAGCAATCTGCGGAATAATCATATTCGCCTTGTAAACTTCGATTTCATCCCCGATACCAAGCTCCAGACTCTCCATAATACTTACATTATGGATGCTGGCCCTGGATACCGTAGTACCTTCCAGTTCCACCGGCTCGAAAATAGCCACCGGGTTGATCAAACCTGTTCTGGAGGCGCTCCATTCAATTTCCACAAGCTTTGTTTTTGCTGTTTCATCCTTCCACTTAAAAGCGATGGAATCTCTTGGGAACTTGGCGGTTCTGCCAAGGCTCTTGGAATACTCAATATCATCAAAGCAAAGCACCAGACCGTCAGACGGGAAATCGTTCTTTGCCACCTGTCCGGCAAAATATGCCACTGCATCATGAATAGTAGCTTTCGTAACCTTCTTCTGCTCTACACAGGTAAAGCCAAGGGATTTAATCCACTCCAGTTGCTCACTGCGGGTTGCAAACTGTACATCCTCTCCAACAGAAATCAGGGAATATACGTAAAACAGTACATTACGTTCTGCTGTGATTTTATTGTTCAACTGACGCACACTGCCACTGCAAAGATTTCTTGGATTTTTATATTTGGCAGTCACATCTTCAATTTCCGCATTGATACGATCAAACTCGGAATAAGTAATGATAGACTCGCCGCGAAGCACCAGTTCTCCCTTGTACGGAATTTTCAACGGAATGTTTTTATATACCTTGGCATTGTTGGTTATATTTTCACCGATTTCACCGTTACCTCTGGTCAGTGCCTTAACCAATTCTCCGTTATTATACGTAATAACATTGGTCAAACCGTCCATCTTCCAGGACAACATTCCTTCTTTCTCCCCAAGGAAGTCCGCCAGTGCATCCACATCCTTAGTCTTGTCTAAGGAAAGCATCGGAGCCACATGACGCTCCTTCGGAAGCTCGGAAAGCACCTCATAGCCGGCATTCACCGTTGGACTCTGGGCCATAACAAATCCGGTTTCTTCCTCTAATGCCTTCAATTCGTCATACAGGGCATCATATTCGAAATTGCTCATAATTTCCCTGTTTTCCTGCTCATAGGCATAGTTTGCTTTATTTAACAGTTCTACCAGTTCTTCGATTCTCTGTCTTTTTTCCATGGCTTCGCACCTCTTTGTTTTCTGTCTTTTTTTTGCCACTTTCTTCAGCCTTTACCTGCTGTTCCCGCTTCCTCTGCTTTTCCACTGCCGCAGGAAGACCGGAGGAATTTTTAAGCACATTCTGCAGTCTTGCCAGTTCACCTTCGGATAAATTCCGGTAAGTACCCGGCTTCAAATGTCCTAACTGAATATGCATAATACGCACTCTCTTTAAAGAAATTACCCGATAATCAAAGTATTCACACATACGGCGGATCTGACGGTTCAAACCCTGTGTCAAAATAATCTTAAAGCTGCATTTTCCGGTCTGTTCAATGGTACACGGTTTCGTCACCGTATCAAGAATCGGTACACCGCCGGCCATTCCCTTTAAAAACTCCGGCGTGAGCGGTTTATTCACCGTAACCAGATATTCTTTTTCATGATGATTACCTGCCCGGAGAATTTTATTCACTATATCACCGTCATTAGTTAAAAGCAGCAAGCCTTCCGAGTCCTTATCCAAACGACCAATCGGATAAATACGCTTGCCATAATTTAAAAAGTCAATTACATTATCCGGTTCTCTGGTATCAGTAGTGCAAACAATACCCACCGGCTTATAGAAAGCAATGAGCACCTGTTCTTCCTGCTTTTTTAATACTTTACCATTAAAAGTAACTTTCTGCCCCGGAAAGACCCGGCTACCCATTTCAGCCACAACGCCGTCAATAGTTACTTTACCATGCTCAATAAATTTATCTGCTTCTCTTCTGGAGCATACTCCCGCATCTCCCAGATATTTATTAATACGAACGCCGTTTTCTTTCTGCTCCGGAACTTCGAATTTCTTTCTCTTTCCTGCCATCTGAACTCTCCTTGTTTCTCACGTCTTGTTGCTTTTTATCCTTATTTGACGCATTTTAACCCATTATTTTAATAATAATGAAAAATTTGTGATTTGTAAAGACTGGTTCTTGAAATTCTCCACAGGATAGGTTATAATATATCAGCATGTTGCTGTAGCTCAGGGGATAGAGCACTTGCCTCCGAAGCAAGGGGCCGCTGGTTCAATTCCAGTCAGCAACGCTAATTCCTTCAGCATGTGCTGAAGGAATTATTTTTCCAATCAACCACATTTTATTAGGGAGATTTTTAATGAGAATAAAAAGAACAAAAAACTTATTGTACATATGTTCCGCAGTTATGGTTTTAGGTCTTGCATTGCTTTCTTTTGAAGCACCGGGTCCTGCAAAACAAACTGTAGGCGTGTCGACTCCTGCTCCAACCAAAGCACCGGACAACACACCTACCATTGCTCCAACCAAGACACCGGATAACACTCCTTCGCCAACACCTACGCCAACCAACACACCAACTCCTACGCCAACACCATCTCCAACTCCAACACCATCTTTGGCACAGCTGAATGCGTTAATTGAAATCCAGCCGGCTACTGATGACATCGGCGCCGGATTAACCACGGTAATATCCGACTATTTAAACAATTACTACTCCAACGAAGACTTACAGGTAAAAGAAATCAGTAACATTACCTGCTACTATAAAGAAGGTCTTGCGGACGTTAATTACTTTGTTTATGTTGCTTATGACATTTTATACGAAGGAAGCAACGTTCCTGTTCCAACCTTTGAAGAGTATCTTGTTACTATAGACGGAGAAAACGTTTCGGTTCTTACTTTCTCAGACAACACCGACGTTCAGGAAGCATTACTTTTATCCCGTGCATCCAAGTCTGTATCAGAGCTTTACATTAAAGAGCTGATTCGCTGCTACATGAATGCAAAACTTGCGGTAGACGAAGCACTGCTTTCCTCCCTGGTAACAGATCCATCCTATTTAAATTATGAAAAAATCCGTAAAACAACCGAATACATTGAAGAATACCGTAACCCGGAATATTTGATATATTCCTGTTCCGATATTGTTCCGGAATTTGATTATGTTGTATATGTTGCATTCGAGTCAAAAATCATTAACATTAAGACTCCTGCACCGGGTGTAGATGAATTTATCATCAAAATGGATAATAACAATTATCCGTTTGTATTCCTTGGTAACATTTCTACCGAAAGCCAGGATTATCGTATGCAGCTGCGTAAGACGGATGAATACAATAATTTCTACAAAACAAAAGCCTATGACCCTCTGGTAGAGGCAATGTTATCTGACTCCAATTTAAAGGATTTCATTGAACGTCTCTATCTGGAAGATGAAGGAACCGAAAATTAAACCTTTTATTTAAAAGAGCCGATTATTGATATGCCCCCTGTCAAGTAGACAGGTTAAATATCTAAAATGAAGTGCTGGCGAACGACCGTACAAAATTGTGCGGTCGTTTTTTTATGCACACCATTTCTCTTTATATTTCTCAATTCGTTTGTTTCGAGGAATCAAATATTCAGCCGGATGTCCAGCGGAAAGGGCTTCTATTCTTACTTCTAATGGTGTTTTACAATGATACCTATCTTGAGGTCGCTCCTCGCTATAAAATCTAATGTAATCCGTTATTGCAAATCTTAATGAAGTTTCATCTGTAATATCGTACATTTGGTACATTTCTGTTTTTATGATTCCCCAAAACCCTTCTGTCGGACCATTATCTATACAATGTCCAACCCGTGACATGGACTGTTCCATTTCATGTTCTCTAAGCTTTCTTTGAAACACTTTACTAGTATATTGGAAGCCTCTATCACTGTGAAAAAGCGGTTTTGCTTTGGGATTGGCAGCCAGTGCTTTATCAAATGTTCTAAATACAAGCCTGTTGTCATTTCGGGTGCTGATTACATATGCAACCGGATATCTGTCATACAAGTCAAGTATTGCGCTTAGATACAACTTTTTGTTCTCGCCTGGAACTTTAAATTCAGTCACATCGGTAGCCCACTTTTTGTTAGGAGCATCCGCATAAAAATCTCTGCCCAACTTATTTTCTGCTACAGACTCTGGTGTTGAGGAAGCATATTTCTTCTTTTTCTTTCGGATTACAGAATGAATTCCTAACTTTTTCATAATTCTATGTACTCGTTTCGGTTTGTAGTTGGTATGGTTGAAGTGATTAATCCACGAGGTCATTCTTCTATATCCTAAGATGTGATTAAATCGTTCATCATACTCCTTTATAAGTTCTACTAGCTTCATATTTACTGCTTCCTGTTCAGGCATCTCGCGGTGCAGCCATTTATAGTAGGCAGCTCTTGATACTTTAAGCTGCTTACACATCCAATTAATACTCCAGTTCTTTGTTTCATAGAAAAACTTTATTGCCATAAATTTTGAATCATAGCGAAGTTTTCCAAACCTCACATCCCTTCGAATTCTTGTACTTTTTTTAACAATTCAGCTAACATATCCTTTTCCTGTAGTTGTCGCTTTAATCGGGCATTTTCCCTGCGAAGGCGCTCTAATTCATCTACCTCATCATCCGTTTTATGACGCCCACGTTTATCAGTTAGTCCCTCTTCACCCTGTGCATCATACTTTTTTATCCAGGAATAGACCTGGCTGTATGAGACATCATAAATGCTTGCGGTTCCTTTATAATCGCGGTTGTGATTTATACAGTATTCTACGATTTCTTTGCGTTCTTCAATGGTTGTTTTTCTTCTTGCTTCTGCCATATAGACCTCCCGTTTAGGACAATAATCCTTCAGTTCTCTATTAGCATTATACATCGAAATCCATCGCAATAAAACATCCGCTGTGCTAAGTTGATATTTTGCCGCAAGTTCACAAGCAGATGTTCCTCCAGCAAGATATTCCTCGACAACCATTATTTTAAACTCTTTAGTATATGATGCATTACCTTTTGTTTTATAAAAAGCCCTTTCACCATGCTGTCGATAAAGAGCAAGCCAACGTTTGAAACATCCGGGAGGTGTATTATATCCGAGTTCGTGAGCCTTTTCACTCCAAGAGTATTCGCCCTTTATATATCCCCTGACAATTTTTATTTTTTCCTCTGGCGTATATTTTCGATACATAAAAAATCCCCCTTAAGTAGATTTGGTTATTTACCTTGTCTACTTAAGGGGAATCATATCA
>JAGBCB010000047.1 GCA_017938145.1 Lachnospiraceae bacterium | reverse complement strand
TATTTTCTGCAGTTTGCAGTTCAGATAAAAAAGTTATTTTGTGGATGTACCACACACAGTCAGGAATGGATTCTAAGCGAACCATTCCTTTTTTATTGCCAGTAATGCCTTCGGGCTTTTTCCGCATAAGCGGCTGGATAATAATAATCCCCATAGTGGGAGAAAGAAAGGTGGAACAAAAAATGAATGAACCCAAAGTATTTATGGATTGCTATCATGGAGTCTTCCGGGACCAGGATGCTTTCCTATCCTGCCTAAGGCGCATTGGAGAGAATTCCTCCTGGCGCAGGCAAAAGGCAAAGAACCTTCGTCTGATTCCTCTCGCACAAGGAAGCGAGTTGGCTGAAAAAATGAAAGTCAAGTACACTGACTCCGGCTTGGATGAAGACATCATCACAGACACGATACTTAATACCGGCCTTCTTCTTAAAGATAGGAATGAATATTATCCTATCCGAAGCTGTGCCATCAAAAGTATTCTTGATCGTGCAGGCATCCAGGGAAATGGCCTTCGCCGTGTTGAAAAGAACGTCTATGCACGTATTCTGAATGACTGTCTCAAAGTAGCACAAGGCGAAGCCCTCATCCGGTTTTCTGTCGGTAAAGTATCCGCAGTTCTCAGTGGTGACTGTAATGACTATTCCATTCTTGACATGGAAGAACTATTTCACCATGCTGTTGAGTATCTGACCGACAACTTTAAAGGCTGCCAGTACCTCGGTGGATTCTATGAACACAACATGGTATCGGCATTATGGGAATTAACCGGCGAGGATGAACTGCTCAAAGCATACCGTGACGAAATCCGTATGCATGGCAAATCTATCGGCGACATGAAGCCCGTAGTAAGAATAACTACTTCAGACACCGGTTCCGGAGGAGCAAATATCTTTCCAATGCTGTTGTCCAGTAAAGGTAGTCTTACCATCAATCTTGGCAGTCCGCTTCGGTTAGAACACCGCCACGGAAATGACATTCAGGAATTTGACAAGCAGCTGAATCAGTTGTACGGGAAATTCCAGCAAGCTACCGGCAAGCTCGTCAATCTTCTACAGATTGATATTGTGCATCCTATTGGCTGCATGAAAAATGTCATGGATAAATTAAAGATTCCAAAGAAATATCAGGCTGAAGCTCTTGAGCTGTTCCAGGCACAATATGATTTGGATTTCTGTACAGCGCATGACATTTACTATGGAATTTCCGAAATCCTCTATATGCTTGCCTGCGACGGTGAAGAAGGAAGCCGGATTGCACACATGGAAGAAAACATTGCAAGAGCCTTGGCATTTAACTGGGCTGAATATGATATTCCGGAAACATTTTAAGAAAGGAAACACTAACAATGAAAGATTTTATTACAAAACTTATTAAAGAAACACAGGAACGCTTAGAAGATAGCTATTCTTTAGAGCAGGTAACCAGTACAAAAACAAATAATCAAAAGTACACAGGTATTCAGGTACGGGCTGAGGGAAATCCTGTGTGTCCTGTATTCTATGTACATAATCTCTATAAGGACTATTTAAGCGGCAAATATACTTTACATGAATGTAGTTCCATTCTCATTCGTGAAATCGGAGAACACATGAAACTGTCTTTTGATATAAAAAGCCTGCTTAACTACGACAATATCAAAGATGATATCCGTGTACGGCTTATAAACTATGAAGCTAACGAAGAACTCCTTGAAGATCTTCCACATTTTCGCATGCTGGATTTAGCTGCAATTTTTTATTATAGCATCAATCTCCCGGATAATTCTATCGGAACTATGAATATCACTCATCAGATGTTAAAAACCTGGGAAATGAGTCCGGAAGATTTCATAAATACCTGTATGCAAAATTTTTATACAAAAGATTATATCATGATTTCTGATATAAGGGACTCTCTTTACATGCTTGCTGGGAAAACTGGTAGAAACTTTCTATTTGACGAATTTGAAATAAGCTACCTGCCTAAAGGCCATCTTTTTGTACTGACAGGCGCAAACAGCATCCATGGTGCTTGCATGCTCTTACACACACAAGCCTTACACCAGTTTGCAATAGAACATAATGATAACTTGATTATTTATCCATCCAGTGTACATGAATGCCTGATTACCTTTGAATCCGATACAAAAACAGTAAAGCTTTCTACCAATGAAGTCGCTGATATCAATCTTAATATGTTAGAACCGGAAGAACGCCTTTCCAACAACGTGTATCTGTACGACCGTCACCTGAAGGAACTTCGAATTCTTTACCAAGGAATTTCTTTGGCAGAACTTCATGATAGAAATAACACAATAGAAAAAATCTACGACAGTTTAGGAGGAAATTGATTTCCTTCTTTTTTTCTGTCTGAAAGGAATAAACAATGGAACTAAATTTGAATTACAAAGCAGAAGTTGTTGATACGGATACATTAAGCCATGAGGACTGGCTGAAATATAGAAGGCTTGGAATTGGCGGAAGCGATGCCGCTGCTATCATGGGGGTATCTCCATTCTGTACTAAACGGGATTTATATTACGATAAGTGTGGTATCACTCCAGCCATGGAGGAAGAGGAAAGTAACTGGGTAGCCAAGGAGGTAGGACACCGCCTGGAGGATCTGGTGGCAGAAATCTTCTCAACGGTTAAAAATTAATCATCCGGATGTCTATGCTGATTATGTAAGCACCTCGGAAAGCAGACGGTTTGCCATCAAAACGAATACCGCCGCATAATCCAGTATCAGAAAGGACGTACATTATGAAATGCAGATTTGTGAAACCTATATTTCAAAATAACGACAACGGATATTGTATCTTCCTTTACCACACGGAGGATACCGGTGTCCCGGCTCAGGCACAGAATTCCTTTTACAAGGGACGAGGATGCCAGTTCACTGCCATAGGCAATAACCTGCCGGACACCGACAAAATCGAAATTGACCTTCAGGGCAAATGGATCAAGAACAGCCATGGTATGCAGCTGCAGGTTGATACCTATGAAGAAATCCTTCCTCATACCGAGGAAAGTATCATAGGTTATCTCTCCTCCGGCATGATAAGGGGCATCGGCCCGAAAACTGCGAAGCTGATTGTTGACCGGTATGGAACAAGGACTTTTGAAATCCTCGACCATTACCCGAACAGCCTGCTGGACATCAAGGGCATCACCCCTGGCAAGTTGGAAACCATTCTGTCCTCTTACCAGAACAGCCACGCCCTCCGTGACCTGGCTGCCTATCTGACCCCCTTCCATGTAACCCCGAACAAAATCAAAAAGATACATGAAAGCTTTGGTAATAATGCTTTGGAAACAGTCAAAAACCAGCCCTTTGCCCTCTGCCAGATTAGCGGGTTCGGCTTTCTTACCGTGGATGAGATTGCAAAGGCAAACCGCTGCCGGTTAAATGACCCCATGCGCATCGAAGGCTGCATTCAGTACTGCATGGAGCTGGAAATGCAGGAAGGTCATTTATACCAAGACAAACGGCTGTTCCAAAGAAAAGTATATGAACAGCTAAACCACGGTTACAGCACGGAAGTTGTTACGGAACGGGAAGTATACCAGGAGCTATACCGGCTGGTGCAGAATAAATCCTTATATTACGAGGACAATGCCCTGTACCCAGCGAAGCTTTACGGCTACGAATGCGGTGCAGCAAAAAAATGGCGACACTGCTTGCACAGGAAACAACGCCTGCATCCAACCTTGATTATCTGATTGCGGAAGCCCAACGTGAGCTTGGCATCCTGCTGTCAGCAAAACAGGTGGAAGGTGTCAAAAAGGCATTCACCCATCTGATAAGCATCATTACCGGAGGTCCCGGAACAGGAAAAACCACTGTCCAAAAAGTTCTTTTATACATTAATAAAAAACTTGGCGGAAAAAACGTACTGCTGACTGCCCCAACCGGGCGTGCCAGCAGGCGGATGGCAGAAAGTACCGGGCATTCCGAAGCAGTTACCATGCACAGTGCCATGGGACTTACCAATGATGAAGACTGCGATGCAATGTCTGACATGCTGGAAGCAGACTTTATCATTGCAGACGAATACACCATGGCAGACATGAGGCTGTCGTATGAGTTCTTTGCCCATATCCCGCTTGGAACCCGTCTGGTTCTCGTGGGTGATGTCAACCAGCTTCCGAGTGTCGGACCGGGCAACGTCTTCCGGGAACTCGTCCAGTGTGGTGTTATCCCGGTTACGATTCTAGACATGGTATTCCGGCAGGCAGAAAACAGCAGGATTGCAGTCAATGCCCACCGTATGCAGGAGAATAATGCCATGCTCGATTACGGCACCGGCTTTGAACTGATGGAAGTTTCCACAGCCGAAGAAGCCGCTGCTGTTATTGAACGTATTTACCGGGAGGAAGTCGCAAGGCTCGGTGTAGACAAGGTACAGGTCTTAACCCCGTTTAGGAAGCGTGGCGATGCCAGTGTGGATTCCCTGAATGCAAGGCTTTGGAATATTGTCAACCCGGCAGCCCCGGATAAACCGGAAATCAAAGCCGGAAAGCATACATTCCGAACCGGTGACAGAATCATCCACAACAAAAACAAGAACGAAGTCAGCAACGGTGATGTGGGCTATCTAGACACCATCTTTCTGGACGAGGAAGGCACACAACTTGCCAAGCTGGTATTTTCCGAAGGACGCACCGTGGACTATACTGCCGATGAACTTGATATGGTGGAGCATGCCTATGCTACTACCGTACATAAGAGCCAGGGTTCCGAATACCCGGTTGTCATCCTTCCATGGCTGCCCATGTTCTACAAAATGCTGCGCCGCAACATTCTCTACACGGCAGTCACCAGAGCAAAGGAAAAGGTTGTCATTATCGGCAGCAAACGGACCATTTACCAGGCCATTCACAACACGGAAAGCGACAACCGGAATACAAGGCTTGGCGAACGCATCATAAAGGAATACCACCGGCTGCTTGCTGACAGAAAGATTGCAGTTTAGAAATGGAGGCAGAATATGAACAGGCTCATAAAAATAAAAGAACGTATCAGTAACATCCTTTACAAGGAGGAACAAAAAATACAGGCTGAGATTGAAAACCTGCGGCGTACCCAAAGCAGTAACATGTCTGTCTACGGCATAGGCGGTCCATACCGCCGTTATGAAAAAGCTATCAGTAAACGACAGGAACTGTTATCTGAATTGGAAGCGTTACAAAAAGCCCAGGGAAAATCCGTTGTACTTGAACCGCTGCACCTGTATGGATATTACTGTCCAACCTGCAGCGAAAAAATCTATCTTTCCTCCCGCTCTCCGGAAACCGTCCGCTGTCCTCTCTGTGACCGGCGTATTTATCTGGATGGCATGTATACGGAATGGTCTGTAGCAAAAGGCAGTCAGTATACCCGCCTGCGGCATTAGGAGGTCTTTATGGGTTTATATAAGAAACTGGATTTCTGGTCTGTCATGGATGAACTGGACCGGATGATAGATTACGACTATAACGGAAACGAAAAAGACAGCCTCTACTGGGACTACTACGTGGAGCAGATTCAGGAGCTTGGCATCCTTGCCGCAGACCTTTTAAATGACCTTGACAGCTTAAAATCTACTCTGTGGTACAAAATGCCGGATAAGCATATCGAGTTTTGTGACGAGGACGACTGCACCCAGACAGCCATTGCCTGGTTTAATACCGCAGCCTGCCTTCTGTCCGATACTGACATGCAGACCCTTTTGGAAAAGGAAAACATTTATCAGGCAGATGAATTTACCGAAAAGCAGAAAAGGCTGAATGCCATCAAACGTCTGACCAAAGAACAACAGATGTTCCTATACACCGAAGTCATTGGCTTCCTAACACGGTATTTGGAACTCTCTGCTGCCTTTGACACCATTACTGCAGTTATCGCAGAACTGGACTATCACCAATCCGCAGTAACCCGTAGGGAAACCGTTACCATTCCTCCTGCAGCTTATGTCTGAAACAAAAAGGAGCAAAACACATGGCAGAACGAAAGCAACTTATCAAATGCAGTGAATGCGATTATTGCAAAGGAATACGTCCCCGTGGAAACACAAGGACAAGTTTTTCCTGCAACCACCCAGACCAGCGGTACATTCACGATTACTTTATGAAAAACAGGATACATAAAATGCCGGGATTTCTTGATTATGGAGCTGCTTACTCAGATACAGTTCCGTTGAAAACTTCGCCTGCATGGTGTCCTAAGAAAATGTAACGTTTTAAACGAGAAAGCGTGGTCACAATTACCACGCTTTCTCATTTTTATTACTATTCATGATAAAACACGATTTTGTAAAATAATGTGTTGGAATTTCAAAAATGTTAATCAGTTGCAATAGCACGACTATACCTATATGTTCTACTTATTTCATTGTATACGAGACATATAAATACATCGTCCTCCTTTTGATGCTTATATATCAATGTACCAATAGGTAAAACATTACTTTCTAACTCCTCACTTGGAGTTCTGCTAAGCTCAACTTCACTTTCTACCATTCCAACATAATCTGTTTCTTCAAAAATCGCCTCGCTTTTCATAATGCCTTCTACCCGATAAAGTTTTCCATTTATTACCACTGTTGGCAAGGCAGTGTCTGGAGGCCTAGTTGGTTTTACAGTAACGTTTTCTTCGGAAACCTGTGTTGTCGACCATTCTTGTTGTTTTTTAGACGTGCTATCTTGTATATAATACATCAAAAAAACAATCACTATTGCTATAGTTATAATATGCCATTTTTTCATTTTTCACCTTCCTAATAAAACGAACCCGTCCACGCTGTATATTTTATAGAGGTATCCCACGTTGGAACATAAGGGAACGATGATGTATCTTGTAATGTCTCATATGGTACAGTTATTGTAATATATGAACGATCATAATTAGGATCCATCACTTTAAAATAGCCATATCCTCCACCATTATAAAATTCGTAGACTACTACTGCATGACCACCTTCCACTCTTCCTAATTCATCATACCTATATACCGTTATTATAATTGGCTTGCTATAGGTTCCAAGCAATACTTCGATATAATCCACAGGTAAACTATTAGCTTCATATGTAATATTACTAATTCCATTTTCTTCAAATGCAATTTTTACCCACTTATCAGCGCCGTCAGGAATATTATCTTCTGAACAATCAACAGTTTCCCAGCAATCCATAAAAATAGAATATGCGGTTTCTGCAACATTTCCTCTACGATAATTGACTACTGACGCAACACAGGCTGCCCAGCATAAACCTTTATTATTATATTCATCGTTAGCTACATATGGTGGTGGATTTCCCGTTACTGTATATGTATTCCCTGCACTCGCCACCATAGGTATATGTGAAATATCCAAAGCAATTACAGATGTTGCTTTATCAAATATATCATTTAAATCCAGATTTTGAATCCCCGTGCCAGAATAATCACTTACCAAAATCTCGTACTCTTGTTCTGTTGCCACAATTAAATTTCCATTTATAGTAGCTAGGGCAAATGGTTCACATTCCACATATAAGCTGCTTATTATTTCAATATTTTCTGTGGTTAAATATGAATAAAAATATTCCTCTACTTTTTCTACAACAATCATAGCAATAACTGAATTGTTTGAGATAAGCAAATAATAATTCTTATCACTTTCGCTTCCGTCAAAAGTATATATGTGCCTTTGTTCACTAATAAAAAGATCCGTATACTCTAAATCATCATTAACAGTGAGATATCCACCAAGCACTTCCATCAAGTACTGCATTTCTAAACTTTCTTCATTCGATGCGTATGCTGTAGTTCTTCCAAATCCAGTTAATAACATACACATCATTAAAAATAAGCTCACATATCTTTTATTCATATAAATCCTCCTTGTCTTTCGAATATTTGTATTATGTTTCTGTCATCCTATTAAATGTTAAATACACTGGACTCACCCTCCTATCCACCATTTTCTATGTATATTATACTATTTACTTTACTTAATATTTGATTTTTGCGAAATTACTATTCCTACAAAAAACATCAAAACATAATCTTTTCAAAGTTTCTTATCATCAATTATAAAACTGTTCCAACCAACAAGTACTATCAAAGCAAATTGCATTTTTAGCCGCTTCTATATTGTTATCTTGTACATATTGATACCAAGCGCTTCCGCCATTCAGTTCTTCTTCGACGATATAGGCAAAGAATCCAGAAGTATGCTCCACAGTATAGAAGTAGCCACTCCGCACCTGTCCGTATTTTTCTAGAGCTGCATTCAGAACATTTTCCTTCATTTCATTATCCATCATGGCAAAGGCATGATTACTTGCAAGAATGATTTCGTCAAACTGCAGCTTATCCGCAGCCCATCTACCTTCTCTGCTTTCTTCGCCTTTCAGATAATTTCTGTTGCAGTAATCCGCATATATCACCGTAACCATGTCACTTCTTCGCATTAGTTCATTGGCGGCCTGATTCTTGATAGTGCAAGACCTGATATAATGTGAAGGAATGCTGTACACAGAAATAGATGTTACGTTAGTTTCCAACCAACCATCCATAACTACCTTTAATAAGTCTTCTGTTGAAGCTTTAAACAATACTTCATCAGGCATATATAACAATGCCAAATCATCTACCATCTTGGTATCACTATTTAAATCCTGTTCATACGGAAATAATAGCTCTCCTGCCTCGTTCATCCATTGTGCCGCATTATATTTTGCTTCGTAACTATATACCTCTCTCATATCATTAAATTCTTTATACAGCAACGAATCTACTTCTATTCTTGTTGGTGTAGTTTCCATTTGTACTATTGTTGTGTTCTCCGGCACTGTTGACGGCACTGGTGTTGTATGTAATGAGGAATCCTCCTCTGCTTGGTTTTGCTCTGTGTTTATAAAATCATTCTGCGAAAGTACATTTTCCTTCGCGCATCCGGAAAAAAGCACCGCAAAAGTGGTTCCTATTATTAAAACTGTTTTTTTCACCTAAACACGCTCCTTATTCAGCAGGACGATAATAAGAAATTATCGAACTGCCATCATAATATGGACAGCGCTTCATATAATGTCTAACCATAGGACCATCATCCCACTTTGAAACACATATATTCTCCGGCTTATCTGCTTCTGGATCTTTAACATTAATTTCTATCACTTGCGCGGAATGTGCTCCCCAATATGCTATATCTCCCACTTGGGCTACTGTTGATTCTTCGTAATAAGAATCCGCAGCAAACTGTGTCGCATAATTCATCCAAATATGCTGATAATCAGAACGAAGATTATGTAACCAAGCATACGAATGACAATTAAATGTTGATGATGCCGCAGAAATATATGTTGCACCATATTCAGCTATTAAATCTGCATCCTCCGTAACGCTGCACATTGTCAAAGTTGGATAATATTTTACACTAACTGCAACATTATCTTCTGGGGTAGATATCATAATTATTGAATATGAGGAATCCCTCGCTTCAGCAATACTAAGCCCTCTTGTCGAACTTTCATCCATGTAATCTAACAATAATGCTGCATTAGTATTCTCAAAATAAGCAGACTTTGTTTTCTCACTAACTTTCTGAATATAAATATCGGAAAATCTATTCTCGTCTACTTCTCTGGTTTCCATTATATCGAGCAGCATAAATTCTAATATATTTAACGCATTATTTACTGCTGCATCATCATATATAGCATTCCTATTATTTTTATTTGCGCAGAACGCATTCAAATCCGCAATTCGACTCTCAGAATTAATAATACTCTCATAATCCACAAGCCTCTCCTCTGGGATATCAAATGCCACATATGCCTTCAACAATTCACTATATGCATCCTCTCTTGCAACCAATTCCTGAATACCATTGAAACGCTCTTTTACCACATAGTACCCTTCCTCTAGTGTAGAATAAGCTTTCATATCACATAGCAACGGATATTTTATAATAAGATTAATTAATTCTTCCGTTGAAATAACATCGAGCAAAGCCTCCGGTATCTGTGTTACTTCACGCATCTCTACAGCAGAATCCAATGCATACCATTCATCATCATATTGGTCGATTGGAAACTCATATGAACCGTCCTCATTAATCCATTCGCTATACAATGATGTACCCATATCAAAGCTTTCGTCGCTATAAGCCATCATCTCTGGCATATTTGTAGTACACACCATGACTGCAACCATAAATAATCCCCATAATTTTCGCATTGTTTTCATAAGTAAATCCTCCTTTTCTTTCGAATATTCATATTATGTTTCTATCAAGAAACACAAAGTACATTGGACTCCCCCCTTATTCACCGTTTTCTTTTCTTATTATATTATATATTTTACTTAATAATTGAATTGAGCGAAATTCAACTATTATTTTGCGAAATTTCTACTTCTGCAAGAACCACAAAAACAAAATTTCTTCAAATGTTCTTACTTTATCAAAACAAACGAGAATATTCTAATGCTTAGAAAAAAATAAGACAAGAAACTCAGCCTCCTGCCTTACTTTTTTTTATTAAACATCGTCTATTTGAAAGAATACTGTTTTATCTATATTCTCCGGATACAAGATATATTCTCTGCTAAAAAGAGCTCCTTGCTCTTTTGCTAACGCATTTTTTCCTATCAATTTAATTATCTTTATTGCTTTTATGCATTTTATATTCCCTGGGAGATACTGTACATAATACACGTCTTTCCCTACGCAAAATTTATTGTCCTCTTCCATCATTTTCTGCTCTCTAGTTCAATCATTCTCCTATTATTGACTTCAATCCACTCATCCAGTGTCAGAGGCTCATAATCCGAGTACATACAAAAGCAGTTTATCATATTGCATGGAATATGCTGTTTCTCACCCTTTGCATCTACCGTCATTGTATTCCTTGTAATCTCCTGAAAATGCTCAATCAGTCTCTGATCCTGCGTATCATGCACATGACCATACAGCATATATGTCTTCGGGTTCCCTTCCTCATCCGTCCGATACTGCCCGTTATAACATATAATTGGATAATGACATAACACCACCTTGCGCTTATTGTCAGAAAGTTCCTCATAGGGCTTAATCCAAGTAAAATGGCTGGCCTCAAATTCCGGCTGATTCACGAAGCGGTCATGGTTGCCGGTTATCAGATACAACCGTCCGTTCAGCTTCTGCAGCAGCTCATTTGTCTGTTCTGCAGTTCCCCAGGATAGATCTCCAATGATAACCACTTCATCATTCTTACGGACCTTGCTGTTCCACTTACTTATCATGTATTCATTCATTGCTTCCACAGTTGCAAACCCACGATGATCCATTTTTATATTCATGTTTGCATGGAAAAAATGCAAATCTGCTATATAATATCTCAAATTATCACTTCCTACTTCTACACTAGAACCTTTTCTATCTCATCCAGATTATCTACATCAGCCACAGCCCAAAATACTCTTTTAATATTTTTACCCTTTAAAATCTGTGGTAGAATTACGGAATAGCTCCCAAATTCCTTAATTAATGTATCTCTAATTTCCCTCACTTTTATTCCTTTTTCTTTTCCGGATAGGTGCGAAAGTTCCAACTTATTTTCTATACGCATTGCCTGCTGCAATTTCTCCCAGCCAGCATTTTTAAGCATTAATTCGTACATGAGGCGAACCAGTGCAGCTCCACAAGCAACAGATTGCGGTGTATATTCTACTTTGCTATTAAGGTATAGGGAATGAAAATCATTAATATGCTTCTTTAATATTATATCCTCTCCGCCATCTGCCATTTCATAACGAAGCAACTGCTTCCGCACATCTGCAATAACCTCCTCTGCACTACATTCTGTCCCTTTTCTGACAGACCATTCCTTTTTTATTAAATCCATATACTTGTTTCGTACCGTAGAACAATCAATTTCAGAAATACCATATTTGGTAAGCATAAGAATATCATAAAATTGTTTCACCTGCTCATCCATTCTGTCATTTTGAACGCCTACTGTCTCACATCCCATGGTGGTCAGCTTATCAGCAAAAAGATAATTTAGTGGTAATAACTGATACTCCCAATTACTTTTTACTGCAAATATATTTTCTCCGGTTCTTTTTTCAAATTCCCACTTCTCCGGCTGAAGAATAAATTCAATTTTTAATTCCTGCTGTGGGCATCCCTCCTCTTTAACATTGCGCTCCACAGTGGTCAGGACGGAAGGAATATCCACATAATATGTATGCAGCGGCAAGGTCGTCTTAGGATTCTTTGGAGTATGCTTCCGGAACTCCATCAATCCGTCTCCTGTACCAAGTAATGTTTCTATCTGCTTTAAGGTGTCTATAACTTCCTGCTCGGTTCCACAAAACAGCATGTCTATATCAACACTTGTTCGCTGTGCCTCTATGGGCAGATAAAACTGTGTTGCAGCCCCGCCCTTCAATACAATTCTGTCACCTAATATTTTCTGAATCTGCAAAAACAATTCCAGATCCCATAAAAATAATTCCATTCGTGCCATATTTTTAAACCCAAACTCTTCCATTCTTTGAGCAAAGGTTTCTCGTTCAAAAGCTTTTCTTTCATGGAATAGTTTCTGATAGTCCATTTTATTCATTCCTTTCAAGTATATCAACAAATTCTCTGGCTTTTTCCGTAATATATTTTGCTTCTGCTATAAAACGTATATCGTAGTGAATTCCTCTTTTGGCTGCAATACTAATCATTCTTTTTTTATCTATATTTCCTAAGCGAACCAGGTTTCCATATATTCTAACCAATTCCTGTAGCGCCAAAGGATATCCATTCCTGGTTACCGCATAATAAAGGTCAACAAATGCCTTTTCTATCGTTGCAAGTCCATTCTCTCCATCTTCCAAATTTTCTGTTACATACAAAACCACCGCTTCATCATTTTGTCTGGAATATCTGCTTGTTTCATACCTTTCCCTAAGCTTAAATGGTTCAATAATCTCATATAGTCGTTCTCTTAAGACATCTACAATTTCTTCCTTACTCTCTTTTTGAATATATACGATTACCGGATATTGTTCCGGAACATGTAGCATATATTTCTGCAAAATATCCAACCCTGATATATAATAATCAAAACCTGTTTCATCTAATATGTCCTTGACTTTTTCTGCTATTTGAGATAAAACAACCGTTTTCTTTCCCTTCCATTCATTAAAGGAATATACACCATTCCTGATACGCCGCAAATATCCTTCCTCTACCAGTTTGGATATGTTCCAGTAAAGTGAGGATTTTTTCATGTCCGGAAAAACATTTTGTAAATCTTCAACATAAAACGTTGCCTGTTCTCCCAATACCTCTAATATTTCCTGATATTTTTGATCCAATGCTTTGTTATTTTCCATATTGCACCTTCTTTCTGTGTTAAGTATAACACAGCTTTTTTGTATTTTCAATAAAATATAAGTAAATGTAAACTTTGCTTGTATTTCTTTAAATAATCATATTTATTCTTACTTCCAATCCGCCTATCTTCACACCTAATAGCTCTGCCAGATACCATTTTCTATTACAGTTCATCTCCACACATATAGACACTTGTGCACCATTCGATTTCATTTCATATAGATTTCAGCTTAGATAATTCAAAAATGTTCTCCGGAATAGATTCCTTCGTAATCGCACATTTCTCCCTGCTTGTTGCCACAATAGAAATTGTAACACATCTTCTACACTGCAAAAATACCCTACAGCACTTATTGTATCCCTTATCAATATTGGTATTTTTCTTTTTATATCCCCATTTCAAAAAATATCCATTGCGAAATATTGATACTTCAAAGACATCCTTTGGCAACGATAATATGTAATTATCGAATGGAAATATCTATTTACAGTTCTTACAAAGGAGAAATTATATGCAATATATTTTATTAGCTGCCGGTAAAGGACAACGTTTAGGCATGAACGTAACAAATAAATGTTTTGTAACTGTATGTGGCAAAACTTTACTAGATTACAATTTAGAATTAATTCCTTTGGAATTAATCAGCGAGATTATTATTGTTGTTGGATATAATTCCAATTACATTGAACAGTACGTTGGGGAAAATTATAAAGGTATTCCTGTAATATATGTTCATCAAGAGCCACTTCTCGGAATAGCTCATGCAATAAAAACGGCCATTCCATATATAAAGGAAGATTTCATATTCTGCTTGAGTGATGAATTACATATAAATCCTCATGTAACTGCAATGCGTAACTTCTTTTTAAGTTCCGGTGCCGATTGTGTTTGTGGTGTTGTCAGAGACACAATCGAGAACATTCAAAAAGCCTATACTATAGAATTAGATGAGAAAAATAATGTTTCAGACCTCATCGAAAAACCAACTAAGTGCTTCAATAATATAAAAGGAACAGGAATATGTATTATGAAACAATCTATGTTACCTATTTTAAATGCATTGAAACCAAATATAATCAGAGGCGAGTTTGAAATGGGAAATTGGATACAGTTAGGTATTGACTATGGTTTAGTATGTAAGGTATTTAACGTATCAGACATCAACTTTAATATCAATGAAACTACGGATTTGCTGGCTGCAGAGAAATATTTGAATATGATTAATTCAATCACGAAAGAAGACCAGCTATGAATAGTCAAGAATAAATTTCAAAAACATTTGATTTTTCTTTGACTACCGAAAATGGCCGACTTTAACTAGACCTTCAGTGAAGGCCTTTTGAAAAAAATCTATGTAAAGCCTTTGCTAAGCTAAATTGAAGGCAACGTTATCGGTAAGCATCTTGTAAATGATACGAACCAGTTTACCTGCACAGTGACCTAACGCGTTGTAATGAGAACGTCCTTCGGATATTTTTTGATTGTAG
>JAGBCB010000067.1 GCA_017938145.1 Lachnospiraceae bacterium | reverse complement strand
GGCTCTTAAATAGTAAAAGCCACTGGTTTCATCGTACTGCTCTCCGGCATATAAAAAGCGGTTGGTGGTACTTTTCTGCTCACCCTTAGTTGCAACTGCGCTTACCTGCTCGCCAAATGCATTATACGCATAGCTTGTCAGTACAGTTCCGTTTTCGTCCATCTGGCCGATAACGTCACCGTGGGAATTTTTCAGATAATAGATACGTCCGGTCGTTGTATTTGTTTCTTTGGTGGTGTCTACATTATACTCTTCATTTGCTTTTGCCGCAATAGGCGAAGTTAATGCCATACTGAGTGTTGCGGCAAGTAATGCTGCCAGCATCTGTAATCTGTTCTTCTTTTTCATAGGTGTTAGTCTCCTTAAAATTTTTAGGCATTCGCGACATACCCCCTATTTCACTTAAGTGACACCTTTACCTTACTACCTGAACTGAGAAAAGAACATGACTTTTCCTTTGGATATAGAAAAACCGGAGACACCAACAACTGATATCTCCGGAAATAGACACTTATATTCTTCAAATATTATTTTAGTCCCAATTTCTTCTTTATTTTTTCTATATCTGCCGCAGAATATTCTAATTGCTCCAATACATTTACCAATCTCATACTTTGTGTATAATATCCTGCCCAAAATCCTTCTTCGTGTCCTTGTTTGTGTTCTTCCTTTATTGCCTGAGCTTCCGAAATAATCATTACACTCCAACAGTTTTTATCATACACTACTTCAGCTTGCCACGAATCTGCATCTTGGTATACAATTATTTTTTCTCCTACCTGTAAATCTAAATTCTTTACAAGCATATCATTAATTTGTATACTTCCATTTTTATTAATTAGATTTGTATCAATGAACAACGACTTCATATGCTTGTCACCTCTTTTATTTCCATATATTTATTCTCTGCTCAAACAATTGATTTAACGCACTTGCCTCACTTGGAAGCATTGGGTTATTTATTGGAACAATCGCTGCATGATATGGATTTCCAATTGACGGATCTGGAATAACATCCATGCCAATTTCTCTAATTGCTCCTACCGTTGTAGTCGTTATACTCCCGTTCGGAAATGCATTTGGTGTACTTGCCAATTTATCTAAACTTACTCCATTAGCTGAGTTTGCTGAAATATAACCTCTTACATCATTTGCCTGATTATTAAGTAACGTATCTACAGAACTTTGCCCACCTCTAACCACATATGCATTGTCGCTTAATTTACCACCATCTATGGATTTATCTTCTAAATCATCTAGTAAACTATCATCGCCATCAAAAATCTCTTCCGCATTATGCCCTGTCGGGTCCACATATTTCAGCGGATTGCTGTGTACGTATGCATATAAGTTTCTGCCGTCTCCAAGGTAGGTATCTTCCTGAGTGAAGCGTCCGGCTTTTACATCATAATGGCGGGCTCTTAAATAGTACAGGCCGCTGGTTTCATCATACTGCTCTCCGGCATATAAAAACCGGTTGGCGGTACTTTTCTGTCCTCCCTTAGTTGCAACTGCGCTTACCTGCTCGCCAAATGCATTATACGCATAGCTTGTCAGCACAGTTCCGGTTTCGTCCATCTGGCCGATAACGTCACCGTGGGAATTTTTCAGGTAGTAAATGCGTCCGGTATCTGCATTAGATTCTTTGGCGGTGTCTACATTATACTCTTCATTTGCTTTTGCCGCAATAGGCGAAGTTAATGCCATGCTGAGTGTTGCAGCAAGCAACGCTGCCAACATCTGTAATCTGTTCTTCTTTTTCATAAGTGTTAGTCTCCTTTAAATTTTAGGTATTTGCGATATACCTTTTGTTTCACTTAAGTGACACCTTTACCTTACTACCTGAACTGAAAAAAGAACATGACTTTTCTTTTGGGTAAAAAAACGACCAGCCATGTTTTCATCATGACTGGTCCAATATAATCTCTACTCTGTTATATTACACATTTCTACAGGATTGAATATATAAAATTTTTTTGCTTTTATATGTAATTCTATATCTGTTGAAACTGCCTTATCAGACACATTACAACCATATACTATAAAAGAATAAATATCATCCTTTTTCTCAACAACGTCTATCTCGATATCAGCATTAATGTCTAATTCACTACTTGAACTGAACTCAACAACTTCGTCAAACACAAGACAGCCATGTTCAATATCCTCGTCAGAATAGTAATTCCACTCTTTAGTTCCTTCTTTCAATCTCGATATACAATTAATTTGAAACGAAATTTTGTCATCTTTCATTTCTATCTTTTCACAATATCTGTCTCCTAAATATATAGAGTTAAGAAATTTTTTGATATGTTCCATTCCGAGCTTCCTTTCATTTTTAATATTTTTCAAATCCATCATAGCTCTATTTCACTCCCGAATATTCTCTCTGCCCATTGTCCGTTCTCCTTACAGTAGCCTTTTACCACTTTACCCTATCAAAGTTTCTTCTGTTATTTATTATATACCACCCCTTATTCCCATGCAAGAATTTTATTGCCGTAGGTGTAATGCGCTCCCTTTCAGTCAATAAGAAACTCCCGGAGACACAGATTCCTTAATCATCCGCATCTCCGGGAGAAAACATCTTAATGAAATTTTTCCAAACAGATTACAGCTTCAACCCCTTTTGCAGCTCTTCCCTGAACAACAGGTACCACAAAAGCATCGGAACCATAAATAATACTGCCGCCGGTAAAATTACCTCTGCCTGATACCGGTCCGCCTCACTAAACAATAACGAAAGATTTCTCCACTTGTCCTCATCCAGATACAACAGCGGCTGCTCCACCAGATTCCATGTTTCCGCAAACACGAGCAGACCTACTGCAAAAATACAGACCTTAATCTGCGGAAGGATGCAGTGTCGGATAACCAAAAGACACGAATTTGTTTCTAACCGGGCGGCCTCCACCACCTGGACGTCACATTCCCTTAAATACTGATGCAGTACCACTACCGCCAAAGGAGAAAACAAAAGCGGGAGGATAATGGCAAACGGAGTATTCAACAGCTTCATATCACGCAGGCCGATATAGTTTGGCAGTATCATAACCTGCAACGGCATCAGCATCAGAATGATATATATGATGTACAACACATTTTTTCCGCGGAACTGCGCAAATTTAAAGGCATACGCCGCCGGTATGGAAATAAGAACCGTTCCCACCGTAATACTTACGGAATACAGCACCGAATTCCAGAACATCCGATAAAACGGAAAGCATTCCCGGAATAAAATCAAATACCCCTGCAAAGACAGTTCGCCTTTCAGCAAAAAGGAACCGATGACTGTGAGGAGTACCGGAACAAGAAACAGAATTCCTCCAAGAAGGAGACCTCCAAACAGGAGCCATTTACAAATAGCTTTTTTCCTCATGACTGTACCCTCCGCTGTAAAGAAAGTCCTGCAAACACAATGACAAGCGCCAGCAGAGAGGTGATAATCGACGCCGATGCCAGGGAAGGATAATTAAACTTCAAAAAGTTGTTGTTCATGTAAAACTGCAATGTATAGCTGTGCTCCGGCGGATACTTTCCCTCATAGAACAGAAAGCTTTCCTTAAATATTTTAAAGCTGTTCATTACTGCCAGCAGCAATGTAAAAAAGAAAGTCGGCACCACCAGCGGCACACTTATGTTTAGGTGCAGCTTTATTGTGCCTGCCCCATCCAGTCTGGCTGCCTCATAATAGCTGTTATCAATGGTAGTCAGGGCCGCCGTGAGAAGAATGATACAAATTCCTAAGTTCTTCCATACAAACAGCACATAAATCGGAAGGGCGGATTCCGAACCGGAAAACAAATTCTGCCATACCACCACAATTGCTGCGGTCGGCACCATCATCGGAAACACGAACAAATCCTGTAAAATGCGGAACCTTCTCATGGAAAAGGACAGCGACAGGGAAAGCACCAGCGATAAAAGCATCAATGCTGGCACACCGATTAAAATTAACCAGAAGCTGTTTTTCAGTGCCAGCAAAAAGTATTCATTCTGCAGCACATCCTGATAGTTCCGAAACCACACAAATTTTTTTTGAAACTGGTTATTCACCAGGGAATAGTACAATACCCGCAGATAAGGAACCAGGAAAAACACAACAATTCCCAAAAAGCTTGGCAGCAAACAAAGACAGCAACGCAAATTCCACTTTTTATTACCATAAGAAGTCTTCTTCATTTTCCACCAGCACCTCCTGTCCCTCTGCGATATCCCCGGACGGGTCCACTATCAGGGGAAGATACACCGTCAGCCCGTCCTCCACCGCGTAATACCCGTTTTCTTCTTTTCCAAGCACTACATCCTTTGCCTCTGCTACGACATAGCAAAGCTCCTTGTTTTTGTATGTCCTTTGCACATAATACAAAGTCTGACCATAATAGGATTCCGGAAGCGCCGGTAAATAGTGGTATGTCCTGTCTTCCCGAAATGCCCTCTGGTCCAGATAGAAAATGCGGACCTTAGGAAGACCTGCCTGATACCAGCCCCGGGAGCAAAGTGCCAGCACGCCCATGGTCAGATAGAACATTACACTGATAACCAAAATAATTTTTCTCTTCTGCATACCGTAAGCCCTCATTACTCATTTAAAAAGATTTTTACTCCGGATTCCGCTTCCGTAACAAAATCCTCCACTGTTAAGCTGCCGTCAAGGACATCCTCATAAGCCTCGTACACATCTGCATCTACGGAAAACACAATGGCACCGTTTTCATAAAGCTCGTACAAGGTGCGTTCATAATTGGTGTCCGCCACCTCACGGTTTGCGAAAAACAGCGGTGCATCCTCCTTCTCCAGCATATAAGCAACCAAAGTGGTAATATACTGCAGGGTTTCCTCTAAATTATCCGAATACGGATTCACCGCCAGAAACTGGCAGGTACCCACGTTTTTACTGTCTGCCGTCAGCTTCGGCTCCGCAAAAATAGTGGCATCCTCTCCGTATTGCAGGGTACCATACGCCCGGTAATCCCGTTCTTCCCAAACGCGGCAATACATAGCATTAATACTTTCCTGCTGCGCCCCACTGCTGTTTGCCATGCTTTGCAGGATATTTCGAAACTCCTCTGTAGCAATGGTGCCACGGTCCAGAATATATTGATTAATAAACTTTTCCGCATAGTAATCCGGTGCTATTGCCCATTTCTTTTCTTCCGGGGATAACGCCTCGTATTCCCGGCAATACTGCTCATAGGTCATGTTCTCTTTCAAAAGCACATCCTCCGTGGCATCCTTTTTTACAACTATCCCCGGAATATCCACCGCTATCGGAAGCATCCAGATGTTACCGTCAATATCGGTTGCCGCCTCCTTCACATAAGGGAAGCAGGCATCCAGATACTCCTGTATCCGCGGAATATCATTCAGCGGATAAAACACACCGTACTCCTTCATACTGTATCCGAAGGAGCCATAGCTGTTGACATAGCACAGGTCAAAGTCCTTATCCAGTGCCATAACCTTTAAGGCAAACTTGTCGTGTGTCAGCTCCGTGTGCTGTATCTCATAGCCACAGCCAAACGGGTCAATGCCCCATATCTCCGGACGGATATACCGGATGGTTCTGTTCTCGCATTTTACCTGCGCAAGCGGAAACTGGATAATGGTATTCTCGGCACTGGTCCGGACAGCTACGTTTCCGTTCACACAGCAAATATTGTTGTCCTGGAAGCCAAAGTCCGGATAAAGCTCACATTCCACATCCAAATCGGTAAAGTAGGACAGCACCAGACCTCTGCTGAGGGACATATAAATTACTGCCTGCTGTTCACTGCAATACGCCACATAATGCATCTTATACTCTTCTGTTTTTGCCAGCACCGTCATGGCGTCCCTGTCTGTATCATACAGAAGCAGACAAAATTCCTCTCCTATATGCGCGTAGATACAGAGCTTTCCGTCCTCTGCCGGACACATATCCATCGGTTCTTCAATTCCCAGCTCTTCAAACCGGTCCTCCGACAGGGTATAGCAAAATATCTTTTCGCCGGAATGCTTATATTTTCTGGAATCTGTTGGACCCCCATAGCCCTCTACATTTGTTCCAAGCAGATAAAGACAGTCGCCCATCGGAATAATTCTTAATACGCTCTTGAGATACGGAAGCTCCTTCACCACCGTAAGCTCCGCTGTTTCCAGGGAACAGGAATACAGCGTTGACGTTTTGTTACCTGTTATGTACGCTACAAAATAAACGGTTCCATCCTGCACAGCCATTGTTTTTACATAGGAGGTTGCGCCGGAATCCACGGCCACGGAAAGGATGCGTTCTCCCTGCGCATTATATTTTCTTATGAAATGAGAGTCTTCCTCTTCCGACATCAAAGCTTCCAGCTCCTCCGGTGTCATCTGCGCAAGTTCTTCCGCCGTCAGCCCGGCAAGTGCTTTCTGCATCCGATCAGCCTGTCCAGCAGTTACTGTCATATCCCATTCCAGGGTATACAGATTCCCCTCCTCATCCAAAGTGTAGGCAATCATGTTTTCCGTTAGTTTATACTCGGTCCACACATCCTGCAATGCCGCCACCGGCTCGACCTCCACATGCTTACAGCCGCCAAGCAGTGCACAAAACAGCACCATCGTCAGCAGACTCCACCATTTTTTGCTACCCATCCTTTTCTTCCCCCATTATAAATCCGTTATGATTTACGGCTCCAGCAACCGGTATTCATAGGTGCCAATCTCTAGTGGCACCCCGGTAATAAGCTCTCTTGTAATCACAAAATCACCCGGCAGCTCTTCAAACACCCAGAGCTTTCCGTCACCTAAGCAGAACATGGTTTCACCATCCGTGTAAAAATATTCTATTGTCGGCGTAAAACCGTCTTCTGCATACTGCATCAGACACTGTGCTCCGGTATCCAGCTCCACCCGGATATGGTGGTCAAAATAAACCACATTCTTGTGAATGAGCATATCCCCACCGGACAGGATGATTCCCTGGCCTAATAGCGCCACATCCTCATGGATACCGGTGTTTTTATCATACTGAATTAAATAGCTTCTTTTTTCTGTGTTTTCCTCATTCTGCCGCTTTTCCACATAATAAACATAGTCGCCAATCATATAGTTATATCTTGAAATACCTGCCGCACCCGGAAAGGTTTCTACTATATTTCCCTGTATATCCAGCAGCCTTAATTCCTTAATGATTCCTGTTGCAGTGCCAAAGGTATAGCCTTGGGCAAGCAGTGCCTGCATTTCCGGGGTCTGCAGACTCGGGTCGGATGCCGAAAGCATCCCTATTTCTTCTTCACGCTGTAACCAATATCCGTTCCAGCGTCTTAAGCTGTCTACTCCCTTTGGAAAAGCAATGCTTTCCCCTGTGGCAAAGGAATAGAAAATATATTCTTCCGTCCGGGTTGTCCAATCGCCGTTTTTCGTTTCCTCAAGGATTTCCCTATAGCAGATTCCATCCGGATAAACTATCATTTTATCCGCACTGCAATCCACTACAACAGTTACACTTCCGGCCACTGGATTGTATTTTAAAATGTTGCCCTGAGCAAAGCCGGAAAGCTGATACTGCCCATCTGTTTCTGCGATAAAGTAAAGCTCTCCCTCCTTGCAGTACAGGTCTCTTGCAGGAATTGCCATCGCCAACACGGAACCCTCCTTCCGGTAAACATAAATAAAATTATCTCTTCCATAGTTGACATAGTAGGTAAGGTCATACACCGGGTCCTTACAAACATAAATAGGGTCATTGTCGGCAGTAAATGCCATCTTCAAATTTTCTTCCAGATTGCAATAATACGTATTATCGGTGCCTTTTACCGTCAGCTCTCCTAAGCCTTTTCCTTCTAATTCTACTTCCTCTGTTCCATACTCTTTTCTTGTAACTGCAATTTTCTCCGGTTCCCCTTGGGAATCCGTTGCCTCTTCTTTGCCGCCGAAAGTCACTTTTTCCTTGCCACCGGGGTTAACGGTAGCTTCCTTATTTTCCGCAGGATCTGTGCCCTCCACAGGCTTGTTGCAGGCGGTCAGACCTATCAGTATAAATACAACCAGTACAGTTAGTTTCTTTTTCATATTGCAAATCCTCCTTCGCTAAATACCCACTATTTTCTTTGCCCCGATTATAAACAGCAAAAGACAAAAAAACAACCGCATTTACAAAAGTGGTTGTTTTTTGCGCATAGGTGGTAAATAGTTGCCGGGATTTGGTTTACGGCTCCACTAACCGGTAAGTATAGGTGCCAATTTCCAGAGGCACCCCGGCAACAAGCTCTCTTGTAATCACAAAATTTCCCGGCTGCTCCTCAAACAACCAAAGCTTTCCTTCGCTTATGCAAAACATAGTTTCACCATCCGTATAAAAATATTTTATTTGTGGCGAAAGTCCTTCCCCTGCATACTGCATCAGACACTGTGCTCCGGTATCCGGATCTACCCGGAGTCCGTTATCAAAATAAATCTCCTTCTTGTGAATTATCATATCTGTGATGGACAGGTCTATCAACTGACCCAGTACCACGATATCTTCTTGAGTACCGGTCTGCATATTGTATCTTCTTAAAATACTTCTTTCATCGGCCTCTTCCTTCTGCTGTTCCACATAATAAATATAGTCACCATAAATCAAGTGATCTCTTGGAATTCCTCCCGTATTCTGCAGAGTTTCCACTACATTTCCCTGAGCATCCTTCAACTGGATTTCCTTCATAATTCCTGTGCCCTCTCCAAAGGTATAGCCCTGGGCCAGCAATTCTTGTATTAACGGGTCCTGCATTATCGGGTCGGATTCGGAATACGTCTTCACCTCTTCTATTTTGTGCAACCAATACCCATTCCACTTTCTCGTACCAGAAGTACCAATTGGCATGGCACTACTTTCCCCTGTTGCAAAGGAAAAAATTAAAGTCTCTTCTCTCCTGCTGTCCCCCTGCCATTCGCCGAGTTGTCTGTAACAAATTTCCTGTGGATAAACTATCATTTTGTCTGCACTGCAATCCACTACAACCGTAACACTTCCATCCACCGGATTATATTTTAAAATATTACCCTGTGCAAAGCCGGAAAACTGGTGCTGACCATCTGTTTCTGCAATAAAATAAAGCTCTCCTTCCTTGCAATACAAATCTCTTGCCGGAATCTCCACCACTAACTCAGAGGTCTCATTCCGGTAAGCATATATATAATTGTCTCTTCCATAATTGACATAATAGGTAATGCCATATACCGGGTCCTTACATACGTAGACCGGCGTTTCATCTGTGCCAAACTCCATTTTTAAATTTTCTTCCAGATTACAATAATACGGATTATCTGTGCCTTTTTCTGTCAACTGACCCAAGGCTTTTCCTTCTAATTCTACTTTCTCTGTTCCGTACTCTTTTCTTGTTATATCCATCTCACCCGGTTCCGCCGGTGCAGAGGTTATTTCTTCCTTGCCACCGGGGATAACGGTAGCTTCTTTTTTTTCCGTAAGATTTGTTCCCTCGGCAGGCTTGCTGCAAGCGGTTAGTCCTATCAGTATAAGTACAACCAGTACACTTAATTTCTTTTTCATTTCACAAATCCTCCTTCGCTAAATACTCACTATCTGTCGTTGAGTCTGGATTGAATTTACTTTATACCCTATTTGCAATAGCTGTGCTTTTCAGGTCCATAATAGTTATATGGCATTATGAACTCATTACATCTTTTGCATCTAATGTCGTAATAATACTGTTGCTTGCTTTTTGTACATGTTACATATACCGGAGAAGCCAAATTGTCAGTTATATCTATCTTATTTCCATATTGATCTTCTGCATAAACCCTTATCTTAACGTCATGTTTCTCTGTTACAAGTCTTGAATATACTAGCTGAGAGTAATGTTCTACATGTTCACATGTAGCCGCCTCTGCTCTTTCCACGGTAGTAACCACATTTGACAGTACTAATGCCATGACTACTGCCAACAATCTCTTAAATAACTTTTTCTTTCCCATAATTTTCTCCTTGTGCTTTTCCAAATCGACAGATAGTGAGTACCTACGTCTCCTCTAGTGTAAATACTAACTGTCGATTTCACCATGACTTTTCCTTTGGGTAAAAAAATTTTTCAACCCAAAGGAAAAGTCATGGTCTTTTTTGTTATCGCACCATATAATCGCCTTACAAAACGAACACAAGAAAGTGAGGAATTTACTTATGAAAAAATTACGCCGCTTTATTTTTTGTCTCATGCTTTCCAGTCAGATTGCCTCAGGATTATTTCCGGTAATCCGCACGCAGCTTAGTGAAAATCCACCTATTCAGTTAATGGAGGAAAACCCTTTCGACGATTCTTTAGAAAACAATTAATACAACTCCTATAACTGTTCGTTAAATTTTTTAAAGTAATATTGACCCGCTATTATTTTATTTGAACTATTTTGCACCAAATCACAAAAATAATATACATCTTTTATCATAACCCGGCAGGTTTCCATATTTGCCGGGTTATCAATTAACGCACAGGCAATTGTCATATAGTCCATTGGCAAAGTACGAAGCTTTCCACATGCTAATGTAAATTGAATATTTTCTTTTGCCAATAAAACGGATTGTTCCCATTTTGCCAAATTGCTTCGAAGAAGACTATATTTTCTACTACGTTTATTTATATTTACCTTGCTTTTTTTCATTACAGCCGTAATATTGTAAAGTAATTGTTTTGCCTCTTCTGTTTTCCCAAGTTTTTGAAGCAATACACCGATCTGATTAATCAACGATGCCTCTCTATCCATTGGTGATCGATATGCCCCATGTGTTTTTAATCTATAGGTTTCTTTTAACAAATTTTCTGCCTGCACCAGTAATTCTTCCCTTGATTTTTTTCCTTTTTTTATTGCTATTGCAATCTCATACCCTTGTACCGTTCTTCTGTTTTCCGCTATGTTTAAATTCAGCCTCTTTTTTAATTTCTCCAGTTTTTCCTCTGCCTCCGTATTACAGTTCCGGCTAATCAAAATTTCTATTTGCTGCTTTAACTCTAAATCCTCATACCTATCCGTTACCACAAACCCGTTATACCGGCACTTTTCGATACCAAGCTTTTTAAACAACCGAATCAGTCTGCTGTCCCGCATGGTTCCCTTGCCCCGCTCTGCTCTGGATAAACTTTCCGGATTTTTATAAACACCTTCTATCATTTGCTCCTGGCTATAGCCCTGGGCAATCCGTTCCTCCCGGAAAAGTTCGTGGTCAATATAATAGGTCTGCTGGGAACAGTTCTTAAACACCGAATCCGTAAAACGCCAGTCTTCACCAACGTACTGTTTTACATGCTGCAGAGCCATCAAATACTGCCGGTATGGTGGTTCCTTCTCATCCTCCGTGCATCGTATCAATAGTTCTAATATTGGCTCCATAAAATAGCTGATACCAAAGGTCTGCAATTCCTGAAATGCCCGTTCCGCAAGTTGTTTTGCCTGTACCAAATTACCGTGCTTCAAATATAGCCCCGCCAGCAAGTAGGCACATTTTGCAAATATTTTGGCATGCTCTTCTTCGTCTGTTACACGCTCATCAATAAAACTATGACAAGCCGTTAACAACTTTTCTGCAGCGTCTATTTCCTCTTGCGTTCCAATAGCAAGCTGGGTTTTGGCATAAGCCAGCAGGTTTTCCATTTCTAAGGTAGAAATCCGGTATGCTTTTATTGGTCTTTTCTGCCAACCAGGCATGGTAATATCCAGTGCTTTTTGCATCCATTCCTTCGCCTGTGTTGGATTATTTCCTACCCGCATCTCTGCATATGCCCTGTTTCTGCAATAAAACATGTTATGAACGTTACTATCCTTCGGCATATTCGCTAAAAAGTTTTCTAAAACTTTGTCAGCCCCTGCCCGGTCTCCCCGTTCTAAGCATTCTTCAAAATAATCCCACTGTTCTTCTTCCTCGTACACTTCTTCGGAAACTATCAGCTCCAACTTGTCCGTGGATTTTCCCAGCCTTTGAAACATAACCTCCAGAAAAAGCTTGCTTACTGCTTCTTTTCCCAGTTCCATATTTCTCAGGCTTTCCGGTGTGCAGATGCCCAGCGCCAATTCTTCTAACGTAATTTGTGTGTTTTGCCTTAATTCAAAAATTTGTTCCCCTGCATCCATTTTCAAAATACCTCACGCAAATTATATTTCCCTGACCCTACTATATCATATACTATCCTTGTTCATAATACTACTCTTTTTTGACAAATTTCTCCATTGTTAACAATCAATTAATAATCTCATTAAAACTGCATTAAAATCCCCACAAACTGAACATTATGTGTTATACTAGGTTCATACATTAGAAAAAAGCACTAATGTAGCATCAGAAGCCCCCGCGGGGCACACACTCTGATAGCACAAACGAGAAGGGAGAAACAAATTATATGGATTATCTAATCATCATTGCACCTGTAGTAGTACTTATTGTTTTACTGTTTGTTCTGGGTTATGTAAAGGCATCCCCGGATACAGCGTACATCATTTCCGGTCTTCGTAAGAAACCGAAGATTTTAATCGGTAAGGCCGGCATCAAGATTCCGTTCTTAGAAAAGAAGGATGAACTGAGACTTCAGTTAATTCCGATTGACGTTAAAACATCCAGCGCAGTTCCTACCGCCGACTACATCAACATCCAGGTGGATGCGGTTGTCAACGTAAAAATCAGTGACGACCCGGCAAAGCTTCAGCTGGCGGCCCAAAACTTCTTAAATAAGAAGGTGGATTACATCGCAGGCGTGGCTCAGCAGGTACTGGAAGGTAACATGCGTGAAATCGTAGGTCAGATGAGACTGGAGCAGATGGTCAGCGACCGTCAGTCCTTTGCTACCAACGTAAAGACAAACGCAGAGCCTGACCTTGCTGCCATGGGTCTTGACATTGTCAGCTTCAACGTGCAGAACTTTGTGGACGGCAACGGCGTAATCGAGAACCTTGGTGTGGATAACATCGTAAAGATTCAGAAGTCCGCAGCGATTTCCCGTGCAGAAAGCGAAAAGGAAATTGCCATGGCTCAGGCCAACGCAAGAAAGGAAGCCAACGACGCAGAAGTTGCATCCGCCCTTGCTATTGCTAACGCACAGGCTACCGCCGAAAAGGAAAAGGCTGTTGTTCAGGCAGAGGCAACCAGAGGCGCCAAGGAAGCAGAAATTGCTGCCAACACCCTCATTGCCCAGAAGGAAAACGAACTTGCCATCAAGAAGGCAGAGCTCCAGAAGGATGCCGATACCAAGAAGGCTATCGCCGACGCTTCCTACCAGATTCAGCAGGAAACTGAGCGTAAGACCATCGAAATTGCAACTGCAGAAGCAAACCTTGCCCGTCAGGAAAAGGCAATTCTCTTAAAGCAGAAGGAAGTTGAGCTCACCGAGCGTGCTCTCGAAGCGGAAGTTAAGAAGAAAGCAGAAGCTGAAAAGTATGCGGTTCAGCAGAAGGCAGAAGCAAGACTTTATGAAACCCAGAAGAATTCCGAAGCGCAGTTATTCGAGCGTCAGAAGAACGCCGAAGCTGAAAAGTACGAACAGGAACGTGCCGCAGAAGCTATGAAGGCTACCGCAGAAGCAAACAAGTTTGCTATGGAGCAGGAAGCAGAAGGTATCCGCAGCAAGGGTCTTGCAGAAGCGGAAGCAATCCGTGCAAAGGCTTTAGCAGAAGCAGAAGGTATCGAAAAGAAGGCCATCGCTATGAAGCAGATGGGCGAAGCTGCTGTGCTTGAAATGTACTTCAACGCTATGCCTGAAATCGCACGTAACATCGCCGAGCCTCTTACCAAGGTTGATAAGATCACTATGTACGGTGACGGCAACTCCGCAAAGCTTACCAAGGATATCATGACCACTCTTACCCAGGTAACCGATGGTTTAAAGGAATCCGCAGGTATTGACCTGCAGGCTGTGCTTTCCGGATTTGTTGGCGGAAAGTTAGCAGAAAGCAAGAACGAAGAAAAATAATAGCCTATAAAAAAACAGCAAGAGTTTCTTTTATAAGAGAAACTCTTGCTGTTTTCTTTCGTTCTTTCTTATATACCCGAAACTTTTATTTCGCCCTCCAAATGGATTTCATCTCACCCCAGAGGCGCTTTCTTGCGGTAAACAAGCCACGGAACATCCGGTGAATCACACAGAACGGCAGCATCCACTTGTGTTTTGCCAGCTGCGGATATAACACCAAATAGGTGGACTTGTCGGCAAACAGGCGCTTTCTTAAATAGGTCAGGCGGTTTGCCAGCGTAATTTCGTTTTTATCGCTCATCTTCTTTAAGGAATTCTCCACCAGACGCTCTGTAGTGCCGTAGGTGCCCGCAGAAATGCACAGGGCAAGAAGTTCCCGCTCGGCTTCGGTTAACGCCTCCAGCGGCGCCTCAGCCTCCCAGAAGGCAGGTTCAAACACTTTGCAGGCCAGAGAGTGCACGTTTTTCTCGTGCTCTGCCAAACCAAGCTTTGTCAGTTCCTGCTCGATATAACCCATGTCCATGTGGGGCTTTGTTTTCAGAAACACCACTACATCCATCAGGTTGCGCATGCCGTGACCGCCGCCGTTAAAGTGCTTGCTGGCGTGGGTGGTCATGTAAACATAAAAATCCTCGTCGGTAAACCGGTAGCGGCAGCTTGTGCCCTCCACAGGCACCAGACGCTCCTTTACGTCCTTGTAATACTCGGTCCAGACCGGGCTGGAGGCATCGCAAAACAGCGCGAAATGCATTTCAAAATTGTAAATCGGCTGCTTGTAATAATTGTCGTGGACACCGGCGGCAACCGGTTCATCCCCGGCCTCTTCCGGCGCAATATAATGGGCATCCTCGTAGCCCTTTGCCACCATAAAATCGTGGACCTTCTGCCGGAACGCCACGTCAAACAAAATGTCGTTGTCCGCCATTTCCCGCATGCCGGCCTGAGGGTACCACTCCTTCAGCAGGGTGCCCTTCAGCGGCATGTACCAAATGCCCTGCTGCTCCATAAAGGCTTCCAGACCCTTCCGCTCGATATCAAAAAGCAGGTTTTTGCGAATGGCTTTGTTATAGGCTTCCTTCCACTTTGCCAGGGCCTCCTGCGCCTCTGCCGGAGCCTGACCGGAGGCATCGAGCCACGCCTTCACGCCGTAGTAGGATACTGCCCGCATGGAATGCCACTTTGCCAGCCGGTAAATCCCCCGCAAATCCATGGCTGCCACCTGTTCTGCCGCCGGTGTTTTGCCCTGCAGGGCGCAGGCGGTCAGGTACAAAAGATGACTTCCGTTCTTCCATAACGCTTCACTTAACTCTTTCATTGCTCCGATGCTCCTTCCTGATTTCTTTTATGAGAAAGAATTTTCTGATTTTCAATTTCTAACTGCCAGTCGGCAAGCTGTAACGCCGCCGGACGATGGGTGACGGCGATGCAGGTGCAGTTTTTTAAGCTCCGAAGCCGCAACAGCACCTCCCGCTCCGTATCCTCATCCAGGGCAGAGGTTGCCTCGTCCAGAAGCAAAATTGGCGCTTTGCTTAAAATGGCACGGGCAATGGCAAGACGCTGTGCCTGCCCCTCCGACAGGCCCGCTCCGTTTTCCAAAAGCGGGGTTTCCAAGCCAAGGGGAAGCTGCGCCACATACTCCTCCATGCCGCTGAGGCTAACCGCCCGAGCAATTTCGTCCTCGGTGCTGTCCGGGTTTGCCAACAGCAGGTTTTCTCTTATGGTTCCGCTAAACAACAAATTCCCCTGAGGCACATAGGCAAATAAGCCGCCGGTACTGCGCCCGATGGCCTGCCGCCCGGAATCTAACTGCAAAAACAGTTCTCCCCGGTCCGGCTTGCAAACGCCCAATAATAGCTTTAACATGGTGCTTTTGCCGATGCCGGACGGTCCGGTAATGACGGCAAAGGCTCCCTTTGGCAAGTACAGGTCTGTTTCGGAAAGCACCTTGTCCCGGTTGTAGGAAAAGGAAAGCCCCTCCGCCTGTATGGCCTCCATTTGCTCATATAACGCCGTGGCATTCAGCCGTTCTTCCTCCGGCTGCCGCAGTGCCTCCAGCTCCATTAAGCGCTCCGCAGCCGCCACCATGGCCACATACTGCGGAAAGATGCCGGACAGGTTTACCATCGGCATTCGAAGCTGGGTCACCAGCTGGGTGACCGCCGTCAGCTCACCAAAGGACATGGTTCCCACAAGCAAGCCGCCGGCGCTCCATGCCAGAGCCGCAAAGCTCACCACGTAAGAAAACACGCTGACCCCGGTGTTTGCCGCCAGGGATACATTTTTCCGGACACGCTGGGCCTCAAAGCGGGTTGCCAGAAGCTTGTCTGCCCGCCGCTCCATTTCCTCTGCCGCACCCAGTGCCTGCACCACCAGAAGCTTTTCCAGCGCCTCCTGGAGGAAGCCGGTTACCTTGCCGTCGGCCTCGCTGACCCGCTTATGTAACTGCTTCATTTTCCGGCGAAGCAGAGCGGTTCCCGCCAGCATTACGGCGCCCAGCACAATAATTCCTGCGCCAAAGAACGGCTCCAGACCAATCAGTACAACAAGAGCCGCCACCAGACGGGTAAGCAGTGCCGCAAAGTTCGGAAAGGCAGACAGCACCCCGTCGTTTAGAATCCGGACATCGTTGTTTAACCGGTTTATCAGCTCTCCGCTGTGAAAAGCAGTTACCTCCGTATAGTCGCCACGCAGCAAAATTTGCAGCAGGTTTTTCTTAAAGCTGCGGTCCAGCTCCGCCGCCAGCCACTCCCGCAGATGACGCTGCAGGGCATAGGTGCCAATCAGGCCCACAATCAGGGCAAGCTGCACCAGACACGCCCGCAAAAACAGCTCCCTGCTGCCCGCCACGGCGCTGTCGATGACCTGCTTGGAACCCAACGCAAAAAAGACACCCAACAGCGCACCTGCCACATTGGATGCCATCAGTAACACTAATGCAGGTATCTTTTTCTTAATCTTTTGAAACACCCAGAAAACCGGTGATGCTGCTTTCATTTGAAACACCTCCGCAACAGGCGCTTTGCCCGTTTATACAGGATGCGCAGCGGGCGGGTAGGCCGCCAGAGACGGCAATAAAGGCGGTAGAGGGGGGAGGATACTTCTATCCTCTTTTCCCCACGCTTGAACGCCGAAACCACGCCTATCATTTGTTCCGGAACTATTTTTTCAAACTGTTCCGTGTTATCACCCAAACAGATGTAATAGTCTTCTTTTACTGCCACTATCCGGTGCATTACCAGCTGCCCGCTTTTTCTCTCATAGAGAGGCAAATCATAAGGTTTCAATTGCTCCGGCAGCGGAGACAATTCCACCGAATCCTTTTTCTGACGCAGCATCGGAAGCATACTGACACCGCGGAAAGGCAGATAACGGACCTTTTGCCCGGCTCCCAGCCTTTCCTTTATTAACGGTACCAGCTCGTCTCCATATATCATATATTCAGGCGAGGAATCCATTTTCTTTCACCTTCTGTACAAACTCTTCCACATACTCGGTAGCTTTTTCTTTGGATACATCATATTCCTTTAACATATCCTCTACCAGTTCGTCCAGTTCTGCTCCTTTTTCCAGACGCTCCCAAATAAAGCGTCCGGTATCGTTTAATTTTATCATCATGCTTAAGTCCAAATCTCCGCCGGTAGGAAGCACTACGGTCTGGCCGGAGATGGTTCGTAATACAAAGCCTTCTTTTAATTTCATAATTTTATCCTTTCATGCCTTCATAGGAAACCACAGCCGCCTGCGGGTCCATGTTGCAGCCCAGACGATACAGCGGTACCCTTTTTGTCAGTTTGTCCAAAATATCAAATAACAATACGGTTCCGTTTGGGGTTCCGGTGCGGAAGGACTGCTGCAACAGCATCGGAAGCGCCTCTGCCGCATCCACCGGATGAATGGTGTTTTGCTCTGCCCTCTCCAGAATGCAGATGGCCTTTAACGGAACCATCTTGTTGCAGCCAAGACCGTGCTTGCCGTTCCAAGGGGTGCCGCATACCAGCACCCCGTCGGAAGTAAGCTTTAACAGCGGTTTATCGTCGTTAATCATGACCGCCCGGTCTTTAAACACCTGCCGCCACAGCGCCGTGTGGGTGGACTTTCCCGTGCCGCTTTTAGCAGTGAATAAATACGCCACACCGTCCACCGCAATGGCTGAACCGTGAAACAGTAAGGTTTCCCGCTCCAACAGTTTTGCACAGATTTTCCGGTATACCGCCAGGGTTTCCAGATATTCATCGGAAAACTGCCGCACCGGAATGCCCTCCAGCAAGTCTTCTTTTGCGCTCTTTTCCCGCTCGAAGGTAATGTTCTCTGGGGAAATAGTTACGGAAAACTCTGGGACACCTTCGCACAGGTAGTCGCGGCAGAAGATGCGGGTGGTTTCAAATATTGAGTTGATTTCCACGCAGAAACCTGCGAGGGAGATGGTAAAGTTTCTCATTATATTCTGACGTCCTTTCAAATTCGGTTAGTTAAAATAAGCTTCCGAACTATCTCCGTATACCATCAGTTCCTGTAAGAGATTCTTAAACGCTTCATCACTTGATGATGCAAGTTTCTTGCATACGTAGGTTTCTATGCTATAAGCAATGGTATCACTTACCTCAACTCCGTTATACAATACTTTCACTTCCAGAACT
>JAGBCB010000066.1 GCA_017938145.1 Lachnospiraceae bacterium | reverse complement strand
TAAAACTGTGGCAATACACTCCTTTAAATAGTCGAAGCTATAAGATAAAAATAAAAAGTCCACAGTGTTACTATTGATTATATCAGAGTTGAGAAGAAAGGAGCGTATTGATGTATTTCAGTGTAAATACATCATACAAGAATTATATGAATTACGCAAAAAAACCCGGTCTGACCGGTTCTCATTTAAAATGGATTGCTATTATCACTATGCTGATTGATCATATCGGCGCCGCCCTGTTAGAAATTGGACTTCTTCCAAAAGTAGCAGACGCCGTGCTTGCCGGAAACTCCTTTGATTATGTCATGGCGGATTATCATTTTTGGTACCGCTTCGATGATGTGCTCCGTGCCATAGGAAGGCTTGCCTTCCCAATCTTTTGCTTTTTATTGGTGGAAGGCTTTCTTCATACAAAAGATGTAAAAAAATACGCACTTCGTCTCGGACTCTTTGCCCTGATTTCAGAAATCCCGTTTGACTTGGCATTTAACGAAAGGATTTTGGAAGTTTCCTATCAAAATGTATTTTTCACACTGTTTATTGGGCTTCTGGTACTCATTGGGCATAAATATTTTGAAGAAACCCTGCCGCTGCACTTATCCTGGCTCAGGTTCATTGTTGCCATTACCGGCGTTTTGTTTGCCGTATTTCTGCGCACGGATTACGATGCCTTTGGAATTATACTGATTGTGCTTCTCTACGAGTTCAGGAATTACAAACTTCTTCGCTGCATCGCAGGTGCCATCCTGATGTTGTTTAACAGCACCACCGGCTGTCTTGCCTTTCTTCTCATTTGGTTCTACAATGGAGAACGGGGTAAACAACTGACAAAATACTTCTTTTACGCCTTTTATCCGGTGCACTTACTGCTGTTATTCCTTGCGCGCATAATTTTGCTATAATCAAAAAAATTCCCCTTCGGACCGTCAGCGATGAGCGGGTCCGGGGGGAATTATTTTTGATTACTTGCAAATCACTCTATTAAAGCTCTTCTTACCCTTCTTGACAATCTTGCCTTCACCGGATAAGTCTTCCTTGGTGAACTTCATACCAATATCGGTTACCTTTTCACCTTCTACGGTTACACCACCCTGCTCAATAGCACGTCTGCCTTCGGAACGGGAGGCTACCATGCCGGCTGCTACCATCATGGAGATGATGTCGATAGCGCCATCGGTAAACTGCTCATCGGAAAGTTCTGTAGTTGGCATGTTTTCTAAGCTGCCGCCGCCTGCAAAGAGCGCCTTGGAAGCTTCTAATGCCTTGTTTGCTTCTTCTTCGCCGTGAACCAGCTTGGTAAGCTCGAATGCAAGGATTTCCTTTGCCTGATTTAACTGGCTGCCTTTCCAGGATTCCATCTTAGCGATTTCTTCCAGAGGAAGGAAGGTTAACATCTTTAAGCACTTGATAACGTCCTGGTCACCTACGTTTCTCCAGTACTGGAAGAACTCGAACGGTGTGGTCTTGTTTGGATCAAGCCATACAGCGCCGGACTGGGTCTTACCCATCTTCTTACCTTCGGAATTTAACAGAAGGTTGATGGTCATAGCGTGTGCATCCTTGCCGAGCTTTCTGCGGATAAGCTCGGTACCGCCCAGCATGTTACTCCACTGGTCATCACCACCGAACTGCATGTTACAGCCATACTTCTGGAACAATGCTAAGAAGTCGTAGCTCTGCATAATCATGTAGTTAAACTCTAAGAAGCTCAGTCCCTTTTCCATTCTCTGCTTGTAGCATTCTGCAGTAAGCATACGGTTTACGGAGAAATGAGGACCAACCTCGCGGAGTACTTCAATGTAATTTAAGCCCATGAGCCAGTCTGCATTGTTAACCATCATAGCCTTGCCATCGGAGAAGTCGATGAACTTGCTCATCTGCCGCTTGAAGCATTCGCAGTTGTGGGCGATGGTTTCTGTGGTCATCATCTGACGCATATCGGTTCTGCCGGATGGGTCACCAATCATAGCGGTACCGCCACCGATTAAAGCGATTGGCTTGTTTCCTGCCATCTGCAGTCTCTTCATTAAGCAAAGTGCCATGAAGTGGCCTACATGAAGGCTGTCTGCGGTTGGGTCAAAGCCGATGTAGAATACGGCTTTACCTTCGTTAATCATTTCCTTAATTTCTTTTTCATTTGTTACCTGGGCAATCAGGCCTCTTGCGACTAATTCTTCATAAACAGTCATCTTTTTTTCCTCCTATAAATGTGGATTTTTACAGCTCTCTTGCTAAATATAAAAAGCCCCGTCCTGCTATAAGGACGAGGCATAAACTCGTGTTACCACCTTAATTTATAAATGACTCACATCATTTACCTTAGCAAGTACAGCTATTGCGATACTCTGACACGTTAACGGTTGTCTTCCGTCGCAGCCTACTCATTTCTTTTCGGTGCGCAACTCCGGGATGTATTCATGATGGGTTACCTTGCGCCTCTCATCTGCCGGCTGCTTTCTGTAAGGATAGTTCACCACTACTTCTTCCTATCATCGTTTTTGATAGTGCAATTATACCCACTCATTTTTCGTTTGTCAAGGCTTTTTCGCTATTGACTTATGAATCCGGGTATTTCATAATAAATTTATTAACAATTCGGAGAAATTTCCATGAGTAAAACATACGCAGAAAAACTTTATACCTTATCCGAGGCCTGCGAGCTTCTCTCCATTTCCACCGCCACCGGCAGAAACTGGATGAAGTCCGGACGCCTGATTTCTGTTGCCTATGCTTCCCATAACAATCCAGTATTTGAAGAAAACACTCTGCTTGCCCTGAAAGAAGCCCTTGCAAACGGAAGTATTCCCGGTTTAAAAAGCCGAAGAAACAAAACATATATCAGCCCAGAAATGCCTGCACTTGATGATAGTTCTCTTCGTTGCAAACTTCGCTACTGTGCAGAACAGTTAATTCTTTCTGCCGGATATCAGGATGTTTCTCTGTTTCAGTTGTTCTTACATGACCTGGCAGAAGAAACCTTCTACTGTAAATGGAAAACAGAAAATCCGGAATATTGTGTCCAAACCACCTATACTTATACCTCCGGTGAAGACACCCTGGGACTTCTTTATCAGTCCTTACGTAATATGGGAGACCGCAAAGCCTCCGGCGCTTATTATACCTCTGCTTCGCTGGCAAAACGTCTTGTAGAACATCACTTACCGATTTTTCAGCCCAACCATACAGTTTTTGACCCAAGCTGCGGTACCGGAATCTTTTTATTGCAATTACCAATGAATGTTCCGCTGAAAAACATATACGGCAACGATATTAACCCTCTCAGCGTCACATTAACCAGAATCAATCTTGCTTTAAAATATCATGTTACTACTTTACAGGAAATAGAAATATTGCAAAGGAATATTACGGTTTCCGATTTTTTGACTGCCCACACCGGTACTTATGATATTATCGTCGGTAACCCGCCTTGGGGCGCAAAACTTTCTTCCGAAGAAAAGAAAGCTTACCGGAATCGCTTTTCCTGCGCTCTGGGAAGCTCTATTGAAATTTATGATTTATTTATAGAACAAAGCATAAAGAAGCTGGCCCAAAACGGTGTGCTTGCCTTTGTTTTACCGGAAGCGGTTCTGACTGTAAAGTCACACAAACCCGTGCGGGAACTTCTGTTGAAAACCACCTGCGTACGCTCTGTGGAATATCTTGGAGAAGCCTTTGAACAGGTACATTGTCCGAGCATCATATTTTCTATAGAAAAAAATACCGAACGACCATTTTTTCAAAATATACCGGTTACCCTTTCCAACGGTGCCACCTTTTCTACTCAGGTAGAACGCAATATTTATGCAGATTTCTATAATTTTGGCATCATAGATGAGGAATATTTGCTATTAAACAAAATCATAGCGTGTCCAAATTCAACTACTCTTGTAGAATACTCTGAATTCGCCCTTGGCATTGTTACCGGAAACAACGCTGCACTGTTACATACTGCCCCGGCAGAAGGTCTGGAACCTATCATCAAAGGCAGTGACATCAGCAAGTACCACATCAACTCCGTTTCCGGTTATGTATCCTTTCAACCGGAACATTTTCAGCAGACCGCCCCGGAACACCTCTACCGTGCCCCGGAAAAGCTGTTTTACCGCTTTATCAACAAAAAACTGATATTTGCCTACGACAACACCGGATTACTGTCCTTAAACAGCTGCAATATTGTAATTCCGCAAATACCGGGATTATCCGTAAAATATGTCCTGGCAGTTTTAAACTCCTCCGTGGCGCAGTTCTTCTTTGAGAAAAAATTCCACTCCGTCAAGGTACTCCGCTCCCACTTAGAACAGATACCGATACCTATGGCAGATGAAGAAACCCAGAGGGAAATTGTGAAGTTAGTGGACAAACTGATGGTTTTAGATGATAACTCCTCGGATTATAAAGAAACCTACCAATATTTAGATTGTAAGATAACAGAACTCTTTTCCCTTACGCAGAGCGAATTCGAAATAATCTGTAACTGATTTTCTTTTAACTAAACGGAGCCGATATATGGAACTCATACTTTCAAGAACCGGAAGCGTATGCGGGTTCAGAAAGCATGGGTTCCATATTCGGCTCTTTTAATAAAAATATAGTTCAGTTACAAATTATTTTGCAGTCGCTCTTCTGCGTAAGCAATCATTTCCCGCTCTCCGGCAATCTCATGAGGATACGGATAGGTTTTTGCCACCTTTTCAAAGCCCGCTAAAGCTTCAGTAGCTTTCTTTTCATCCTTTTCTATGTACTTTGCGTACAAATACTCTACACGATAGGTACTAGGCGACTTTCTCATAGCTTTCAGGAACTTCTTTAACTCTTCATCGTAAAGTTCCTCCAGCTTTTCCGGTCGGTTTTCTCCCACCATCTCGCAAAATACACGGTCTGCCTTTAATATTTGCACATGAACACCTACCATGCCGCCCTTTTCAGCAAGCACACGTTCCATCAACTCATCTGCTTCTGCGTACTGTCCTAAATCCATCAGACGATTGCAGGCAAACACCGCAATGGTAGCAATCAATGTGTTCTGCATACCTTCTTTGGATGGTAATTCAAACCATTCCTCAGGTAAATCGCGAAGACGCTTTCCAAGAGCAACCTGCTCATTAATCTTCATCTGCAGCCAGAACGCCTTCATAGCCTCCGGATGCTTACCAAGGGACATGGCATTATGACCATCGTTTGGCATGCCCTGCATTTTCATTGGAATACCGTTCATTAATGCAAAAAACAAACCAATCACTGACCACATAATAATGGCACCGGTTACCAATGAAAACTTACCAAAAACCAAAGCGATTACCAGCGGAACTACCGAAACAACAATATTGGCAATAGCACCACCCATATTATATAATACGTACGGAATTTTTCCGTCCACCATATCCGGAGGAGCCATTAAACACTGTCCGCCGGTTCCTGACATGGAATACCGCTTTAAACGGATTTTTCCGTCCAGCTTTACCCACATAAAACTGCCGATGCGGAACGAAGAATACTGATAGCCGGTTAACAAACCAAATACCAGGTGTCCTGCCTCGTGTACCACAATCTGCAAAAAGTAAGACAAAAGGAAGCTTATATAAATGACAACCAGACCGGTAATCAGCTCCCCTTTGGACATTTTATCAAACACAGGTTCCATCACCGACCCGATAAACCACCCTACACCAAAGCTGGCTCCCAAAAACACCGCAATCATCACAATAGACTTCCACGGAAATTTCTTTTTCTTCTTATCTTCACTCATACTGCATATACTCCTATTTGTTATTCTCCCAATATTTTGACAACTATTCTTGTCAAAAAGAGTATAGCATTGACAAGGAAAGTTGTCAACCAGAATTTACTCCGCGAACTTATCTACTATTTTTTTCATCTGCTCTTCTGTTAAATCATCCAGATACAAATGCATCGAAACAATTTTATTCTCTGTAAGAACCAGCCAGTCGTGGACCACAGGAAGTCCCTCGTAATACTGACGGTACATGGTGCCGCTTTCTGCTTCATATACAGCACGGTACTCTGTTTTCTGCTTTTCTGCCTCATCCGAATGGCGGAATTCCCGCTCATAAAATGCTTCCAACAGAAAATCATATAAAAACTTAGCTTTTACGGTAATTACCTCATACGTGTTTGCTACCTTTACCGATGTTACTTCCTGGCCTTCAAACAGGTACTCTTCATAATCACCGTAACCTACCAAAAAGCTGGATTGTTCTCTTGCCTCCCGGGAGCTGCCGCTATACCCTGTTTCTGCAAAGTCCTCCACGTAAAGCGGTAAGGTATCCTGATAAATCTTCCATTCCTTTCCGTTTAAAAGAATGGTGCCGGCCGGTTCCTTTTTACCGGTCAGGCTGATATCAAACACCATCACCGCCGCAACCGCTCCGCCTACAAAAAGAAGGCTTAATACCACGCAAAGAATCATGGTGACTGCCCAGTTTCCTTCCTTGGAAAAGCCTTTTTTCTTAAGTTTCATCTGCACTTTCCGTACGCCAAAAATGATGAAGAAAATACCGGTCAGATATACCACCATAAACCACAGCATTCCTGAAGTATAAGACGCTATTAAACCCAAAATCAATACTGCCAACACGCCCCATGCCACCAAAGTCCAATAACGGTAGCCCTTTGGTGCCGGACAGCCAAGTCCCTCTTTTACTGCCTTCTTAGCTTTATGCATCCAGCCAAAATAAAAGGCAAGGTCAATCAATAATATGAGGATACCCCACATCCATACACCGGTGTTCCAAAGCCGGTGGCTGTCGGAAAGAAATTCCACCCAGTTTCTTTTTGCTGTACTGAAAGTAGTAAACATATTCATTAAGAATACCGCCATCAATAAACCATGAGAAAACAGAAGGTTCTTCTTCATACTCTTTCCGATAACCTCAAGACGTAGTTCTTCGTCGGTTTCAATGGGCACTGCCTCCGGATTATCCGAACAGAAAATCTGCATCTGCATCCAGCTGCCTACCTTTTTCCATCCTGCTTCCTCACAATAAGCCTCAATCTCCTTTTGTTTTTCTAACGGCTCCGGGTCAAAGTCGGAAACTTCCGGAATATAGGTCACAGAATATTTAAGTGTTGCAGGCTCTATCTTTTTATATTTCCAAAAGAAAGAACCGATAGAATCAAACTGCCAGCCCTTTGCCGCCATTTTTTCCAAGTGACGTTCCACACCGGCATAATCAAATAAATTAAAGGTGCCAATCTGATATTTGTACTTTGCCATTCTCCTGCCTCCTTTACTGCATAAATATGTTTTCAAAATCATCCGTCAGCGTTTTTAACCGCTGATATTCTTCCCGAAGCATTGCTTCTCCCTTTTCCTGTAAGATGTAGCTGCGTTTGCGGCCAACCACCTTGGTTTCCTTAATAAACCCGGCAGACTGGAACTGCTCTAACAAGTTATAAAGTGTACCCGGGCCCACCCGGACGCGGCCGTTTGTCAGTTCTTCCACCCGGCTCATAATATCCATGCCGCAGCATTCTTCTTTTAAACACAGCAGAATATAAAACATCTGCTCCGTGAGCGTCTGGAATTTTTCTCTTGGCATTCCATCAACCTCCTTTTATATCGAATATCGTTATTAGTTACTTTTATTATATTATCGAATATCGACATTGTCAACAAGATTTATCAGACAAAGAATCAGAACCACCGGCTTAGCCGGTGGTTTGCTCTAGCCCTATAAGGGCTTGTTACCGGCACTGGAGTCTAAAGACCCATCGAAATGGTTCGCCAGCCGCAACATCATTTACTTGCAGAGCACTTTGGGGCTCTGTTTTTGTTGCTTTACTTTACCGGCTCACCCGTGAACGGGTCAACATACTCCTTCAGTGTCATTTGGTCGTATTCCAAATCTTCTCTCAACTGATTTTGGATATACTCCTGTATTTTCTTTGCATTTTTTCCGACCGTGTCCACATAGTATCCACGGCACCAGAAATGTCTGTTGCCATATTTGTATTTCAGATTTGCATGTCTTTCGAATATCATCAACGTACTTTTTCCTTTCAGATATCCTACAAAAGCCGAAACACTCAAACTTGGCGGTATCTCCACCAACATATGCACATGGTCTGGACAGACTTCTGCTTCTACTATTTTTACATTTTTCCTTTTGCACAATGTACTTAAGATGTTTGCAATATCCTGTTTAATCTGACCATATGCGACCTTTCTTCTAAATTTCGGTGCAAATACAATATGGTACTTACAATTCCACTTCGTATGTGATAAACTATTTACATCCACTTTGGATAACCTCCTTTGTTTTAATGCGGTTGGCGAACCAGCGTTATTATAACATGGGAGGTTTTTTACTGTAAGCTGAAGCGACTTCAACCACCCGCATAGCAGGTGGTTTATTTGTTTTTGTCATTCCATTTTTCGGACCACGAAAAACTCCATTCCAAAAACAGGGCCTTGCCCTAACAAAAAAAGGAGTCATGACAAAGCATACACTTTACCATGACTCCTTATAAATTCTATGTTATTAGTTGCTTGCGCTTGCCGCTGTAGATGCTGCGGAAGCTGCGATTACCGCACACATAGCTGCCTGCTGTGCTGCCACTGCCGCTAAGGTTCCGGTCATTGCTGCAACGTCGGAATTATCATTCTTTACGTAGTCGCAGGATACAATCATTGCCGCATGCATGAGGCGGGTCTTCTTATCAAGACCAAAGAAGCCGCCGTAGCCCTTCTGTTCTGTTAAGAAGGCGTCCACTGCCTTGATATCCTCAACCAGTACACTCTGCTCTACCGGAAGCAGTGCCAGGGAAGCTAACACAACCAGTTCGTGGTACTTACCGTACTTCACTCCGTCCGCCTTTAATGCCTCATATAAAGCAACCACCTTGTTGCACTTTTCCACTGCGTTGCCTTCTGCGATGGAGAGCACATGCGCCAGCGCCTGCACCTCGTTGCTTGCAGAAAAGCTTTCCTTTAACTTCTTGTAGCAAACCTCCATTTCTTCTATCAAAGCTTCGTCGCTCTTTTCGGAAACTGCCATTAAAACAGCATATACACTATCTTCGCCGGAAGTAAGGAACGGATGGTCCTTCTTCATCTTATCATAGATAGTACGGGCTTTTTCTGTCATCTTTACCACCTGCTCATCGGATACCATATCTGCCATCACTGCAGCGGCAAGAACCAGATATTCGGAACCTCTGAATTCCTGCTTTAAGGTTTCGTAAATCTTTAAGGTTTTCTTCATTTTGTCTGCCGGATTTTCAGCCATGGCAAGCTGGGCAACCATCGGAACCTCTACGTTTCCGCGGAAGTTGGAAAATACACCGGTGTTTTCCTTTAAAAGCTTCTTGCAGTCTTCTAACTTGGCTGCGTCTGCAAGTACGCCACGGTTTAAAAAGCTGGTGGCACTTGCTGCGATAATCTGGTCGTTCTCCCACTTAAAGGTAGCCTTTACTGCGTCTCTGTTGCTGATAAAGTTGTTGCAAAGCTGTTCTAATGTTGTTCTCATTTTCATTTCTCCTTTTACCCTTGTGTATTATTTTTTAATTCTCCTCAAATGTCCCAAATACTTGATGCCAAAATGCACCGTGACCAAAATATAAATTGTCATCGTGATTCCAAGAAGTACTGCAATCACTTTAAAAAATATGCCGTCAAAAAAGTAGCCAATCAGAAACTGCCAAAACAAATACAGGAAAAATACGATAAACATGGGAATCATGCGGCCTTTAAAAATACGCTGCATCATCTCAAGCTTGGAACTGTCATCGAAGAAAATTTCTTCCTCTTCCTTCATGTCGGCCACCGGTTTGCGAAAGTAAGCATAGCCCACATAAGTGGTGATATACTCCCAGCCACAGTCTTCAAACATGCGGGTGTACTCCTCGTGATTGATATTACCCTCAATGTTGTAATCCAGCTGGTAAACCACATCCTCCGGCTCACACTTTTCAAAGTGATACATACCGTATCCGGTAACAGCGGTAAACTTCCAGCCTTCCTTGTGGCGCTTGGAAAGATACTCCTGTTCCCTGTCGTATTCCGTGATTGTAAAAATCTTACGCTCCTGTTTTGTTGTCATTTCCATGACTAAAGTACCTCCGTAGAATTTCTGTACAAACGCTTAATGCGCGCCTTTTCCAGTTGTAAGACTTCATTACCAAGCTCGGTAATGACATAGAGCTTGCGCTTTTCTTCTTCTCTTACAAACTGAATCAGCTTGTCTTTTTCCATTTTCGACAAACTTCCGTACATGGTTCCCGGACTCAGACGGATTTCCCCGTCTGTCATTTTTTCCACCATCTGCACGACCCCGTATCCATGGTTTGGGCTCTGCAGACAAAGCAGAATGTAAAAACCGGTTTCTGTCATAGGGACATAAACCTTTTTGATGTGTGCATCCATATTCAGTCTCCTTAAATAATTTCCTGACTTATGAACTGCGATATATCGCACTGCAATACTCGTACTACGATATATACTATATCGCACTGCAATATATTTGTCAAGAAGTTTTTCGAAAAAAATTTTATGTGTAAAAAAAGACCCTTTTACAACCGCCTTGATATGTACCCAGAATTCTGGACACATTGATTTATGAATTAGGCACAGCAATACATGGATGCTTCCCTGTATTTTACAGGAGGCATCCATTTTGTTTTTGCCTGAATTCTTTCGTTATTGTAATAGTTTATATATTCGT